>JAZRHC010000001.1:0-6073 GCA_045644545.1 Candidatus Scatosoma sp.
CCTTGTGCAAATAAGGTTTTTACAATTTATATATTTCTCTCAAAAACAAGAAACTTGCAACGACGGCAAGCAACGATACCGCAAACGCGCTCCAACAAACAATATTGGATAGTATCCCGAACATTTCCGTTGCCATTCCCGCCGAAAAAAGCAACGCAAGCGCGACGGCTATTTTTAACAACCATAACTGCCAGCATCTATTTCTAAACGGACGTTCTACGCCAAGCGTAGGCAGTTCCGTCATAGCCGTATTTAAGTATTCTTCAATCCCCGTGCGAAATCCCCTTGCTACGCGCCATAAGAAACGCACCAACACCAACTCACCCGCAGCCGTCACGTATAACATAACCATTATCAATATACCACCGAAATTGATAGTATTTTTAGGCGTTTTTACGGTCAAGTCGTCTAATAAAAATGCAAACACGTAAACGGCGTGGAAAAGCACTACCAACGTCAAAACAGCGTTTATGATCATTTGAGCATTTAGCGCTTTTTTCATTTTCTTTCTTCATTCCTTATATATACTATAATGTAATAGGTCACGAATAAAACAGCCGTCGTGCTTTGGAAAAAAACACAACGGCTTTTATACACCACCAAAACAAACTATCATTTGTCGCGATTATTCTACGGTTTGCGAAACCGTATTCCGCTACTTTACGCC
Source organism: Candidatus Scatosoma sp. (assembly GCA_045644545.1). GTDB lineage: Bacteria > Bacillota > Clostridia > Christensenellales > Borkfalkiaceae > Scatosoma. Next base: position 668 of record JAZRHC010000001.1, read on the forward strand.
TTGCGCGCGTTCGCGAAATCAGCTCGTAAAGGGATATTTTTTGCGCGACCCTTCTTCCTCTCAGCAAAACGGAATTTCTCTGTGCGGGAAAAACGCAAAAACGTTGTCTTTACTCAAACGCTTTTCATTCAGTTGTTACAATTATATCTTATTTTTCGAATTTTGTAAAGCAAATTTCAGCCCGTTTACGAAATTACGGCGAAACTCTGTTGATATCGCGGGGGAACATCGTGGCTTCGCGAACGTTCTTCGCGCCCAAAAGGTGCATCGTGAGGCGTTCTAAGCCGATCCCCAAGCCGCCGTGCGGAGGCGCGCCGTATTTATGGAGCATAAGATAGGTCGCAAACTCCTCGGGATTCATTCCGAGCTTTTGCATCTTTTCCACCTGCTCGTGATAATCGTGCACGCGCTGACCGCCCGAAGTGATTTCAAGCCCTCTGAAAAGAAGGTCGAACGAAAGCGTATATTCGGGATCCGCGGGGTCGTCCATCGTGTAGAACGGGCGTTTTTTCGAAGGATAATGCGTGATGAAAATGAAATCGGAATTAAACTGCTTTTTCGCGTATTTACCAAGAAGCTGTTCCTCTTCGGGGTCGAAATCCTTCATATCCGTAGGCTTGTACTTGAAGGTTTTCATAATAATTTCCTTCGCTTCCATAAACTTCAAAACGGGAATTTCTTTGATCTCGGGAATTTCGATACGCAAAAGCTCTACTTCGTTTTTATACTCCGTTCTCAAAAGCTCCATAATATATTTCAGCGCGCCCGCTTCCATATTCATAATATCCTCGAAGCTATCGATAAAGCCCATTTCGAAGTCCATTGAAATATACTCGTTTAAATGACGGCTGGTATCGTGGTGCTCCGCCCTGAATACGGGCGCGATCTCGAACACGCGTTCGTAGACCGCCACCATCGCCTGCTTATAAAGCTGCGGGGACTGCGCGAGATACACTTGCTTGCCGAAATAATCGAGCTTGAACACGTTCGTGCCGCCCTCCGCGCCCGCGAAGTTGATTTTCGGGGAATGAATTTCGGTGAAGCCTTCTTTCGATAAAAATTCTCTGAACCCGCGCTGTATGCCTTCCTGCAATTTAAAAATCGCGCGTTCCTTGGGATTACGGAGCGTAACGGGGCGATAATCGAGCTTAGTGGAAAGGTCGCAGTTGACCTGTTTTTTCGTGATTACGACGGGCGGGATTTCCGCAGGATGCGACAACAAGCAAATATCGTGAATTTGCAATTCGTAGCGTTTACTGCCGTCCTTGGTTTCGCCCGCGACGACTTTCCCCGTGATCTTCGCCGCGCACTCCTCTTTCACGTCCTCGCTCATACGGTAATCAGAGAACGCTTCCGCGTAAACGCATTGAATGGTTTCGCGCGCCGTGCGCAAAATCACGAACGCGAAATCGGACATCATACGGATATTGTGAATAGTACCCGTGACGGTAATCACTTGATTTTCATACTTTTCGAAATCGGAAAAAGCCACCGTGTTCTTTTTCGTTTCACCGTTAATAACCATAACAACCTCTTTGATTGCCGCGCTTACTTCTTGCGCGCAACTTTTTTATTTAAAATTTCACTTACTATTTTAATTCGTTTGACAAAAAAAAGCAAGAATTTTATAATAGTTTTACAAAACTTTTTTTCAAAGGACGAAAATGCTATGCGCGTACTCGTGATCAACGACCTTTCTTGCGTGGGAAAATGCTCTCTTAGCGTGGCGCTTCCGATCATTTCCGCTTGCGGAGTGACCTGCGACGTGTTGCCGACGGCGATTTTATCCACGCACACGGGAGGCTTTGAAGGCTACACCTTCCGCGACCTCACCGACGATATCCCCGAGATTTTGAAGCATTGGAAAACGCTCGGGATCAAATTCGATTTTATTTACAGCGGGTATTTGGGGAGCATCCGACAGATCGAGCTCGTGTCGCTTCTCAAAAAAGAATTTTTGGCGGACGGCGGAAAATTTATCGTCGATCCCGTGATGGGCGACGACGGAAAGCTGTATCAGGGCTTTTCCGAGGAATACGTGGAGAAAATGCGCGGACTTTGCAAGCAAGCCGATTATATTCTTCCCAACGTGACCGAAGCGTGTCTGCTCGCAGATCATCCCTACCCCGTTACGAAAGAAAACGTTCGCGAGGTTTTAAATAAGCTCGCAGAAATCTGCCCGTTCCCGATCGTTACGGGGATTACGGTGGAAAACGACGTCGCGGTGTACTACACCAAGCGCGGGCGCGGGATATTTTCGTTCACGCACGAAAACGTGCAGGGCTTTTTCTGCGGAGCAGGCGACGTGTTCGCCGCGGCGTTCGTGGGGTGCTTAGCGAACGGAGTCCACGAAGCCAAAGCCATCTATCTCGCCTCCGAATTCACCGCCAAAACCATTCGTCGCTCGGCAAGAGAAGTAGACGATAAGCGATACGGATTAAGCTTCGAAAAGGAAATTTTAGGTTTTTTGGATAGCCTTTTATTCTCTTGACAAACGCAAAAATATATTGTATACTTTTAGTGAATCTGCGGTGTACGGAGTTCGGTATAAACGTAATCCACAATATTAAATCGGGAGCCCTCCGTTCGTGGCGATAGACAAGGTCTGTTTATTCGGAAAGTTCGACGCGTCAAGACGGGGCACCCACCTGCTGAAAGCGGGTTAACCTTTTGCCGAAATGCGGCACAGGCGGATTTCTCTTTAAAAATACAAGGAGTAGCGACGGCTACTCCTTTTTTTCGTATACTTTTCGTGGGCTCTGCCCACACCCGCGAGGGATAATCCTCGACTCTTTTACTCAAATCGCCGTTTCTCGTGCGGATTGCGTTTTTAAGTATTCCGCCGCGCTTTGTTCACGCTTGTCGATCGTGTACGTCGGCACGAGCTTTTTCACCGATTCTTTCATACCGTCCGTTTCGCTATACGCCTGCGCGTACATTTGATCGAGCGTAGACCAAAGGGCGTCCTCGTCGAGCGGTATGGGCTTGGCAACGCTGATCAATCCGTTCGCCGTTTTTTGTAAACCCTCTTCTTCCATCAGCCGTTCCTCAAACAGCTTTTCGCCCGGTCGAAGCCCCGTGCATTTGATCTCGATATCCACGCCCGGCTCTAAGCCCGAAAGCTTGATAAGGTTATACGCGAGATCGTAAATTTTTACGGGTTCGCCCATATCCAATACGAAGATCTGCCCGCCCTTCGCGTACGCGCCCGCTTGCAACACGAGGGATACCGCTTCGGGAATCGTCATAAAATAGCGGATAATATCTTTATGCGTGACGGTGACGGGGCCGCCCTCGGCGATCTGCTTTTTAAAAAGCGGAATCACCGAGCCGTTCGAGCCCAGCACGTTGCCGAAACGAACGGCGACGAAGTTGGTGGTTTTGCTATGCTTGCCGATCGTCTGCACGATCATTTCGCAAATGCGCTTGCTCGCGCCCATTATATTCGTGGGATTTACCGCTTTATCCGTGGAAATTTGCACGAACGTTTGCACGCCGAACTCGTCCGCCGCGCGCGCTACGTTGAGCGTGCCGAACACGTTGTTTTTCACCGCTTCGTTCGGGCTCGTTTCCATCAACGGCACGTGCTTGTGCGCCGCCGCGTTAAACACGATTTCGGGACGATGCTTTTCGAATAGAGCCCGCACCTTGCCCCGATCGCGAATACTTCCGATCAATACCAACAAGTTAAGATTTTTATATTTGCGTTTGAGCTCTTGCTCGATCTCGTAGGCGTTATTTTCGTAAATATCGAAAATGATCAGCTTTTCGGGATTATGCGAAGCGATCTGACGGCAAAGCTCGCTGCCGATCGACCCGCCGCCACCCGTCACGAGCACGGTTTTTCGTTCTATGTAGCCCATAATTTCGTCGAGGTTGACCTGCACTTGATCGCGCCCTAAAAGGTCGGCGATATCCACCTGCCGAAGCTGGGAAACGTTGACCTGACCGCTCGCAAGCTGATATATTCCCGGCAACACCTTCACGGGCACGCCCGTCGCCTGACAACGGTGGATAATGTCGCTCACCGTCTTTTTCCCGACGGACGGCATCGCGATAAAAATTTGTTCCACGTCGTAATCGTGCACGGCTTCCTGCACGTCCTTCGTCGTTCCGACGACCTTGACTCCGTAGATTTTACGCCCCGTAAGGCTCAAATTATCGTCTAAAATACACACGGGCAGATAGCCGACTTTTTCGGAATTCACCATTTCCTTGATCAGCGCCGTGCCAGCCTCGCCGCCGCCCACGACCATAACGTTTTTACGGTTATATTTGCGTTTTCTCAGCCAACGCCGCGTAGCGCGGACGATACGCTTGGAAAAGCGGGAAGTGCCGACGAAACAAAAAAGCAAAACCGTGTAGACGATCACGCACCCTGCGCCGATCTCGTGGCGGTAGCCGTACGCGCCCGCAAAAATCAAGTTGATAAAGCCGATAATCCCCGAAGCCAGCCCCACGCGAATTCCGTCGATAATATTTACGGAAGCAAAGATCATTGAATACAGCCCCACGAGCGAAAACACGACGATCGCCAAAAGGATATTCGCTTTGATCCATAAATCCAACGGCAGAGAAAATTTAAACGCCCCCGTCGTTACGAACATCGAAAAAACTGCCGACGCATAGACGAATAGTATATCTGTGAGCGGCAGTAAAATCGCGATTAACGTTTTTAATTTTCCTTTCCCCATCATTCTTCCCCTTATTTTTTTATTCTTCCCCTGTTTGCGCTGTTTCCGTCGTCGCCTCTTTTCCCTTATCTTGTGCGGCGGCAACTTCCTGCGCTTGGTCTTGCTCCGCTTCCACTTGCTTCATAACGGCGTCCCCTTCGACGATATCCGAACCCTTCAACACGACCGCTATCGTTTTGAAAAAGATCTTGAAATCTTTTCCGAAGGTGATCTTTTTCGCGTATTCGCCGTCTAATTCGGCTTTCTTTTTAATATCGCTCGCTAATATGTCGCGACCGTTCACTTGCGCCAAGCCGGTAAGCCCCGGCAAAACGGCGTTTGCGCCCGTTCGCTCTCTTTCTTCAACTAAATCGGTTTCGGAAAGCCCTGCGGGGCGAGGACCTATAATCGACATATCGCCTTTTAAAATACAAAAGAGCTGCGGCAATTCGTCAAGACTCGTTTTGCGCAAAAACTTCCCTGCGTTGGTGATATATTCGTCGCCTTTCATTAAACGCGGCGCAAGATCCTTCGGCGCGTCCGTGCGCATACTTCTGAATTTATAAAATTTAAAAGGCTTACCGTTTTTACCCACTCTTTCCGTTTTGAAAATTACGGGACCTTCGCTGTCGCATTTGATCACGAGCATAATCACCAGCATCGGAACGGAAAGCACCACGATTCCTAAAAAGCTAAAAACGATATCAAACCCTCGTTTAAAAAATTTTCTGTA
>JAZRHC010000002.1:0-53699 GCA_045644545.1 Candidatus Scatosoma sp.
TAAACTGCGCTGAGTTTGAATTCTTTTGTATAGTGTTTACATTGTCCTTTGGGCATAAAAGTCTCCTCCGTATTTCTATTATACTTGTCATTTGACTTTTTGTCCAATTATTTTATACCACTTTCCTTCGCTCAGAATGACGACGAACGGTCATTCTGAACGAAGTGAAGAATCTCAAAACGAAAAAACAGCGAGGGGATTTCCTCGCTGTTTTTCAATGCTTTTTAATTAGTCGTTATACGGAGAATTTTCGTCTTTGGGTTCTTCCGTTTTCTTGACTTTTTTCGCCTTTTCCTTGCGGGGCGAAGCTTTCTTTTCACGCTTTACGCGTACTCTCCTGCCGTGCTTTTTCAAAATGACTTTCCGCACGATCAAGCTCACAACCGCCAAAAGCAGTACCGCCGCAACCGCAAGCGAGCTAATAAGAAGGAAGGTATTCGTTCCGGATTCGGTTGCCGTTTCCTCTTCGGTCGTCGTATCTTCTTCCGCGTCCGCGTCGGCAGAGATCGTCGTGTTCGAAAGCGCGTAGTTCACGTAGACTTCGTATTCGCCGTCCGCCGCGTAGTTCAAGTACGCAACGCCTTCCTCGTTATAAGCAGAGGTAAGGTAGTTTTTATAGGAATTCCCCACGCCGTTCTCGTCCTGCGTTTCGTCGTAGCGAAGGAAGTTCGGCGCGTCGTAGAAGGAGTAGCCGTCCTTGAACATTTCGTTTGCCGCGCCTTCTCTATCGGCTAAAAGATCGTCGAAGTCTTCAAACGTGCCGGGGTCGTTGGAGTCGAACAGAACGTAGGAATTCGCTTTGATTCGATCGTCCGCCTTGCCTTCGCGGTTGCCGCTCCACACTTCGAGGCGGTAGCTCTTCGCGTCCGCGCCCGCTTGCACGAAGAAGGTAACGGTTTGCCACTTATCCGCGTTTTCCGCCGTGCCGACGATCTCAACTTTAAGCTCTTTCGCTTCGTTTGCCTGATAGCGCGCGATAGAAAGGGGAAGCTGCGTTACCTTGTCGCCCGCTTTCAGCTTACTCGTCGCATAATACGCGCCGTCTTTATCGTTGAAATAGAACGCAACGCCGTCGTTGCCGTCGTTCAGCCATTTTTCGTTATAATCGTAGGAAACGCCGCCGTCTGAAACGAGCAGGTTCTGCTCGTCGTCCTGTTCGGTATACGCCGAAAGGTTCGCATAGTACGCGTTCTTGCCGTTCGCCGCGATCAGCTCCTCTGCGCCCGACCAGTCTGCGTTGACTTTATACAGTCCGTTCGCTTGCAGCTTGAACGCGATATTCGATTTTTTCTTGTTCTCGGAAGGATCTTCCACGCAAACGTTGCCTTCGTCGTCGTACCAGAAGGAAGCCCGTCTTTCAACCGTCATCACCGATTTGGAATCGGTATTTTCCATATCCACGAGGTAAACGGTTGCCACCGCGCCTTCGCTTACCTTCACGCGCAGGGATACTGCCGTAGGCTCGTTCGCCGTGAAGGTTTGGGTGCTGCTGCCGATAAAGCCGTAGGATTTGCTCGCTTCCGAGTTATAGATCAAAAGGGGTTGGGTTGCGGCGATCTCCAAGCCCTCGGTTTTTCCAAAGAGCGCGAGGACCTGTTCTTCCGTCGTGAGCCCCATTTTATTCAGCCAGTAGTTCTCGCCCGCCGTTTGCGCTTCCGCGAGATAGTTTGCCGCGTATTCTTTATTGATAAGTCCCGCGTACTCGCTCGAATTCACGCTCGTATCCGTGCCGTTTTTGAGAACGTACGCGCTCCCGCCGACTACGCCGAGATAGTTTTTCGCGTTCGCGATATCCGTTTCAATCTCGTTCGTGGGGATATACGCCGCTTCGTCGAAGCCCGCGTCGCCCGCTTCTTCTTCCTCGTCCGCCGCAAGCGTTACCGTCTTTTCATACGTGTCCGCGCTCGCACATTCGTATTCCTCGTCGGTGAGGGAAATCGCGCGGAAAGAGGTAAACGCCGCAAAGCCGGGGTGATAATCGGACTTGCTCGTGCCGTCAACCGTCGTCGAGCCGAAGGTGAACTTGATCGTGAAATACTGCGTTTTCGTTTCCGAAGCGTTTTCCACGTAGAACACGCATCTTTGCCAACCGTCGTAGATATCCTTTTCGTCGCCGATATCCACCGCGGTGATCGTCGTCGTGTCGATCGAGGAGATCGCCGTTTCGTTGCCGTCGGAATCAATAAGGATCGCGCCCGCGCCCGTGAAGCCTTCCATATCCGAAGTTTTCACGAAGAAGGAAATCGCCATCTTCTCGCCCGATCCGAGCGAGAAAAACTGTTCGGGCAGCTTCGCCGTGTACGCCGCGCCGTCCGCGCTCATTAAAAGCACCGTCTTTTCGGAAGCGAAAAGGGTCTTGTCCTTGAAATAATTTTTATAAACGGAATCGCGATATACCTCGTTCGCGCCTTCTTTAAGCGTAGCGGTTTCGATTGCCGCAAAGCCGTTAAATGCGTTCGCAATATCGCTCGTCGTATCGAAGTCGAGCTGACCGTAGAGGGTTTGCCCTTCTTTCGGGTCTGCCGAAACGTAGCCGTTTTCTTCCGTCACGCCGAACGCGAAATCGACGGTTTCAAACGGTGCGCCCGTCCAGTCGTTGTTGGTTTCGCTGTTCATCGAAACGCCGAACGCCGTTTGCCCTGCGTGCGCGCCCTTTGCGTGCACTTCGAAAAGCTTGGAATCCGCGTCGTCGTCGAAATACGTCCAGTTGTCCGCCGCGATCGAGGGCATTTCGTTGTTGTTGGTGTAAATTTCACATTCCACGTCGTCGAAGAAGGCGTAGCCGTTCACGTTCTCGAAGATATCCGTGGTGACCGTGCCTTGCCCGAGCCCGAGCACGAGGGTGAAGGTGCTTTCCGCCACCGTCGAGCCTTCCAGCCAGAAGGTGTATTGCACCCAACCGTTATTTTCCGTAACGCCCGCGGTGTTGATATTTTTCACCTGCATTTGATCGAGCGTTTTGCCGCCGACGGTGTGCGTAATTCCGATATACGCGCCCGCGTCCACTGCGCGTTGCGCCTCGCTCGTGCCCCAAACCTCTAAATCCATCGTTTTCACCCAAACGGAAAGCTTGGCGGAAGCGTTCGGCTCTAAGGTTACCGTCGAGGACGAGGTGTATTTTTGCGCCGTACCGCGGTTGTCCGTGTACTGGTTGTGGATCATCAAAAGATAGGGGTCGTAGCCATCCGCGCCCACGGCGTCGTGCGTGCCGGGGTTGTAGTTTGCTTCCGAGAATTCGGGGATATCGTCCGCGTCGATATTGAACGCGTCGGTATCTTCGTCGTAGAAATCGAGATCCTCGTAATCCTCGTCCGTTTCGTCCTCGTACGCTTCTGCGAATTTGAGCTTGTCGTACGCGGACATCTTCGACCATTTTTCTTTCGCTTGCGCTTCGGTGAGCGAAGCGGGGTCTAAGTCGATCGCGGACTTGGTGAGATTATTCCACTTCTCGTCGGAAACGTCGATAATACCGCTCGCCGCCTTCGAGGTTTGTCCGCTCGCCGTTTTTGCCCAGCCGGACGGGGAAGTGAGAATCAGGTTCGTGTCCTTTCTGCTGTTGTACTGAAAACTCGCGTTGAGAATAGGGGAGATCCCCGGGTCTTTATCGACCGTTTCCGTGCTTTCCGTATCCGTTTCCGAATCGGAAGAGGAAGAGGACGAGGAATCGCCGCAAGCCGCGAGCGTCGCGATTGCGGAGGAGACCATCATCAAGCTTAAACACAGCGCAAGAAGCTTTTTATGCTTGCTTTTTTTGAAACTTTCTGCCATATAACCACCTTTGGTTTGTTGTTCGTATCGTTTCCCCGCTTAGGGGCGCGTATTCTTTTTTTCGAGGCTTCGAATTTCGAGAATACCTGTACCTTACTATTTTAATATAAAATCGATTTAGAATCAAGCGTTTATGGTGAGAATTAGACGAAAAATTTTTATAAAATAAAAAAAATTACGCAAAATACGGATATACGCGCTCGGTTTTTTCGATTTCGGCGCGCGGGAAAGGAGAAAAATATGACGCAGACGGCGAAAATCAACGCGCGGCGGATTTTTTGCGGAACGCTTGTGGGCGCGGCGAACAGCTTATTCGGCGGGGGCGGGGGAATGCTCGCCGTGCCCCTTTTGGAAAAGACGGGACTTTCCGAAAAGCAAGCGCACGCCACGGCGATTTTAGTGATTTTGCCCGTGTCGGCGTTTTCGTTTTTCTTGTATCTTTTTAAGGGAATGTACGATTTTTCCGTTCTCATTCCGACGGCGATCGGGGTGAGCGCGGGCGGATTTTTAGGCGCGCGGCTTTTGGGGAAAATACCCGTCAAATTCGTTAATCCGATCTTCGCGGCGTTGCAGCTTTTTGCGGGGCTATGGCTGATTTTTTCGTGAAAAGTAGACTTTTCACGAAGTGAATTTTTTTTACTCTGTAAAAAGTTAATTTTGCCTGACGGCAAGTGAAATTTTTGCTTTCGCAAAAGTGAATTAGCTCCGCAGTTGCAGTAGAAATTTTACCACTACTTGCGCCGTAGGCGCAAACTTCACTTTCACCCTTTGGGTGAAAAATTCACTTGATTTATCAAACTTCACTTTTCACGAAGTGAAAAACTTCACTTCACTATAAGGAGCTTTCAATGTCCTTTTATCTCTATCTTCTACTCGGCTTTTTAGGCGGCGTGCCCGCGGGAATGGGTATGGGCGGCGGCACGGTCACTATTCCCCTTTTAACCCTCGTCGGGGGCGTGGGGCAGAAGATCGCGCAGTCGGCGAATCTGTTTTCCTTTCTGCCGATGAGCGCGCCTGCGCTGCGTATCCACGCCCAAAACGGATTTCTTAAAACGGAAGGGCTTCTTTGGATTATTCTCCCCGCCTTCCTCGTCGGCGCGGCGGGAACGTTTTTCGCGGCGGCGTTGCCCTCGAAAACGCTCGGAAAGCTTTTCGGCGGGTTTTTGATCGCGCTGTCTTTTTTGACGGTTTATCAGTCTTTTTCCGCGCAAAAGGATTGACGGGCTTGTAAAAACGCAAGAAAAAGAAAAGAATAAAAATTTTGGATACGCAAACGGCATAGGGGGACTAACGCTCCCCCGTTTTGTTTTTTAACCGCTAAACTTATATTTATATAAAAAACGGGATAAAAATATACAAAAAAAGTACGGTTAAAATGTCGAAAATGAAGAAATTTACAAAAACGGGCAAAAATTTTTAAAAAGGGTATTTACAAATGCGTTTTTATATGGTAAACTATGGGAAAACTTAACGGTATAATAGAGCGTTCTTTATTTTTTTCAGCTCGCAAAAAATTCGTTAAAAATAAAAGTTTATATAGATTCACGGCGGAGAGAAACTCGCCAAAGAAGGAAAAGGAAGGTTAAAGTGGAAAAAATCGGCATTATTGATTTAGGTTCGAATTCGGCAAGGCTCGTTATCGCGGAACTGTTTACGGACGGGCATTATATGGTCGTGGACGAGCTCAAAGAGAGCGTTCGTCTCGGTCAGGATATGGAAAGAGACGGGTTTTTAAAACCCCAAAGAGTGGCGGAAACCATCAAGACGCTCAAAATGTTCAAAAGGCTTTGCGACGCGCGCGGCGTGGAGCGGATTATCGCGGTGGCGACGGCGGCGGTGCGCCGCGCAAAGAACCAGCGTTCTTTCCTCGACGAAATACAGGCGACCTGTAACTTGAAAATTCGCGTGCTTTCGGAAGAGGAAGAAGCCATTTTAGTTTATCGCGGGGTGATTAACTCGATGGATATTCCCAAGGGGCTTATCCTCGAAATCGGCGGCGGAAGCACCAAGATCGTTTACTATAACAGAAGAAATCTTTTGCACTACGCGTCCTTGCCCTTCGGCGCGGTTACGCTCACCGAGTTGTTTGCAAACGCTCCCTCGCCCGAGGAAGCGGCGGCGCACGTGGAAGAATTCTTCACCGAACAGCTCAAAAAATTGCCTTGGCTCAAAGAGGTAGACCCCGAAGCGCAAATGATCGGCGTGGGCGGTTCGTTCAGAAACCTCTTTAAGATCGTCAAGCTCGTGAAAAAATACCCCCTCGACACCGTGCATAACTATAACGTAGCGGTGGAGGATTTTGCGGGCGTTTATAATATGGTGCGCGCGCTCGACGTGGAAAAACGCAAGAAGATCAAAGGGCTTTCTCCTTCCCGCGCGGACATTATGCCCGCGGCGATGGCGATTATCAAGTCGTTCGTCGATTATATGAACGTCAACAAATTCGTTCTCGGCGGCAACGGATTGCGCGAAGGCATTATGATCAATCAGGCGATGCCCATCACCCTCGAAAAGCCTATTTCCGACGTTTTGGGTTACAGCCTCAACACCCTCGTGAAATACTACGGCTGCGATCTTGCGCACGTGGAGCACGTGGTGCAGCTTTCCGTGCAGCTTTTCAAGCAGCTTCGCGTGTTGCATAAGTTCTCCCGTCAATACTTAAAAATCTTGAAGATCGCGGCGTTTATGCACGATTGCGGTATGCGCGTGAAATACTATAATCACGCAAGGCACAGCTGGTATATGACGTTGAACTCGTCCATTTGCGGCGCGACCCATCGCGAGATCGTTTTGGCGGCGTTCGTCGCGGGCTGTCATAACCGCGAGGATATCAATATGCTCGACTGGACGCGATATAAGGATATCGTCCTTGAAGAGGATCTCGACGCGGTGAAAAAGCTCGGCGTTTTGCTTCGGATAGCGGAGTGCTTGGACAGAAGCGCAGGCGGGCTCGTAACGGGGGTAAACTGCGACGTTTTGGGCGATTCCGTGATTATGAAAACGGAAGTGACGGGCGACGCGGCGCTTGAAATCCGCGCGGCGGAAAAGGCGAACGGCGAGTTCAAAAAAGCCTTCCGCAAAAACCTCGAAATTCTGTAAAATTCAAAAAAAGAGCCGCTTTCCCTCTGAATCGGGGAGTGAAAGCGGTTTTTCCGTTGTTGAGGAAACAAGATGAACTACGAATATATTCTCGCGAGCGCGTCCCCGAGAAGAAAAGAGCTTTTAAAAGAGATCGTGCCCGAATTTAAAATCGTGCCCTCGAAGGCGGACGAGAGCGTTTCGGGCGACCCTTCGCCGAAAAAGCTCGTTCAAACGCTTGCCGAACGCAAGGCGCGGGAGGTTTCCGCGTTGCCCGAAAACGAAGGAAAAATCGTGCTCGGCTCGGACACGGTGGTGGCGCTCGGCGATAAAATCTTAGGAAAACCCGCCGACGAAGCGGAGGCAAAGCGTATGCTTGAAAACCTTTCGGGGAATAAGCATTTCGTGTGGACGGGGGTTTGTTTTGCCCGCACGAAAAAGGGCGTGACGAAAACGCTGGTTTCCGCCGTAAAGACCGCGGTGTATTTTGAAAAGCTTTCCGAGGAATGGATCGAAAGCTATATCGCGGGCGGCTCGCCGATGGATAAGGCGGGCGCGTACGGCGTGCAAGACGGCGGACTCGTCAAAAAGCTCAAAGGGAGCTATTCGAACGTGGTTGGCTTGCCGGTGGAGCATTGTAGAAAACGTATTCAAAGGATAGAGAAAAAAGGACTGTAAAATGCGCCGTAAAAAACGGCGGGAGTGAGGGGTATGATCAAACTTGCGATTGATTTAGGCTCGTCTATGACGAAAATTTACCGCGCGGACACGGGCAACGGTATCGTGCTCGTAGAGCCTTCGTGCGTTGCCGTATCGGGCGAGGAGCGCGAAGTGAAGGCGATCGGAAAGGCGGCGAAAAAGCTGATCGGCAAAACGGCGGAATATACGAGTATCGTATTTCCCGTCTACGAAGGCGAGATCGTGGACGGTCGGCTTGCCGCGGTGATGCTCAAAGAGTTTTTGAACCGTATCGGCGTTTCCGCGATTTCGCTTAAACGCTCGGAGGTCGTGTTCAACGTGCCGTGCGGGGCTTCGGAGGAGCTTCTTTCGGATTATCGCGCGCTCGCCGCGGAATGTGGGTTAAAACGCGCGTGCTTTATCGAAACGCCCTACCTTGCCGCGCTCGGCGGCGACGCCGTTTTAAGCGATTCCAACCCCGTTTTTTCCATCAATATCGGCGGCGGGGTGACGAATATCGCGGTGGTATCCTTCGACGGGATTATCGCGGGGCTTTCGATGAACCTCGGCGGGAATAATATGGACGCGAACGTCATTTCCAAGATCGCGCGCACCAAAGGACTTCATATCGGTACGCTCACCGCGGAACGCATCAAAAACGAGATCGGCTCGCTTTCGCCGAACGCGCGGGGCGCGACGGTCGCGGAGGGCAGCTCGGTGGCGGCGTATCATCCCGCTTCGGTCGGGGTGCAGGCTTCGGATATTTCCGAATGTATTCGGGTTTATATCGATAAAATTTTGGAATACGCTTCGCTCGTGTTGAAAAAGTTGCCCGCGGAAGTGGCGGCGACGGTCAATCAAAACGGCATTTATTTGTCGGGCGGGGTGTTAAAAATCCCGTTCGTGGCGGAATATATCGCGCGAAAGTTGGATATGCGTATCCGCGTGTGCGACGAACCGCAATTTGCAACGATCTTAGGCGGCGGCGCGGTAGTGCGCGATAAAAAGCTTCTCCGCAAGCTCGGCGTAGGATTAGAATAATAGAAAAAGGCAAAGCGAACCCGCCGCGATCTGCGACGGGTTCTTCGTTTATAAAATTTCTTCGTTGATCAGCTTCAAGCCCAAACGCTCTGCGAGTTCGAGGGCTTTTTTCTCGTCCTCGTAGTGCAGAAAATGTTCGGGCGCGTGCGCGTCTGCGCCGAGAACGATTTCATTCCCGACTTCGCCCGCGATCTTCCAAAACCGCTCGTCGGGATACCACCGCTCGTCGCGCAAGCCCAAAAGATTGATCTCAACGGGAACACCCAACTCTTTCGCGCCTTCGCAAAGTCGGCGGTAGCTTTCTAAAATCGCTTGCTCGTCGCCCTCGAAGCCCGATATATCGGGGTGGGCAAGATACAGAAAATCTCCCGTTTTCAAGCCTTCGAGCACTTGCGAAACGTACTTTTCTTGATTTCTGCGCACCGTTTCCCCGTTCGGCTCGTTGCCTACGAAATGTTGCCCCAAGATTAAATAATCGGGGAAAAACTGCTTTAAAAATTGCATTTCCTGCGCGTGATAAAGGGGATAATATTCCAGCTCGAATCCGCATAAAATGCGGATATCCTTTGCGTATTCCTTTTGAAGCGCGCGCACCGACTCCACGTATTCGTAGCCTTGGTCGAGCGACATACGGAAATGCGAATAATAGTCCGTGAAAGGGAACAGATAGGGCGCGTGATCGGAAAACCCGAGCGTTTTAATCCCTCTTTTGATCGCGGCTTCCACGTATTCTTTGTCCGCGCCGCTCGCGTGATTGCACCTTGAAGTGTGCGTGTGATAATTAAACAGCATAATTTTTTCCTCGCAAAGATAGTATAGCCCTTTTTTGGAAAAAAGTCAACGCTTGATCGTCGCGCGCGAAAAAAATCCCCTGCGGAATTAACCGTAGGGGAAGTTCGCTCGTATTCAATTGTAAGGATCGTCCGTTAAAATTTACCGCCTGTTTTGAACTCATTGTCCGCGGCGACTCGTCGCCTAACGCCTTGGCGGGTTGTTCTTATTTTCTCGATCCTTCCTTTAAATCGTTCATTGGAGTCTACCTCTCTTTCACTTCTTTGTTAAAGTACCCGTAAACCGAACTGTAAGGAATCATCCCTTTTCGTACCTCCTTTAACGTTATTTTCTTTTTGCCGCGTCCCTGCGGCGACCCTGCCGAATGTCGTCGGCCCGACTTTTATTTGTGCATTGGTGTGCTCCTAATTTTTGAAAGGTTCTTACATTTTTTGTTAGTTCCTTTCTATTTGTACTTCTATTATAGCACAAAATTTTAATTTGTCAAGGGTTTTGAGGAAAATTTTTTAAATTTTTTTAAAAATTTTTTTAGCAAACGGGAAAATCCTCAAAAAAAGTTGACGAACCCCGCCGAAAGGGTGTATAATAAAGAAAAACGAAAGAAGAAAGACGAAGAGGGTTTATATGCAAGTAGCTTTGGGAGAAAGAATGGAAAAAGCCTTCCGCTATAAAACGGGGCTCGGCGAAGAAGAAACGCTGTTTATGACCGATAGAAGGCTCGTGTGGCAGCGCGCGGAAAAAACCGACGAAATCGCGTATCCCACAATCGCGCAGGTGGAAAAGACGGTGCAGACCCGCACGACGGGCGGCTGCACGTTCTTTTGCATTTTCTGTTTTTTGAGCTTATTGTGCGGCGGCGTGGCGATTTTCTACGGCGTGGATACCGCGGAAATTCCTTATTATCTCGCGGGCGTGTTGCTTGCCGTGTGGGCGTTCGTTTGCTTCGTGCTGTCCGTCAAGCTCAAACGCAAGGAATTCGGCGTTAAGCTCCGCCTCGACGGGCAAAGCGAGCTGTGGCTGGATATCGGCGATAAAAAGCTCTCCGCGCTCGTCGCGAACGAGATCGTCGCAAAGGTCTGGAATTCGTAAGCTTACGTAACGAAACGAAAAAAGGTCTGCCGTTTTGGCAGACCTTTTCGATTTAGTTTCGATTAAAATTCAAGTTTTTCTTCGATATACTTGATCGCTTCGTCCACGGAAACGCGGATCTGTTCCATCGTGTCGCGGTCGCGAACGGTCACCGTGCCGTTTTCGAGAGTGTCGAAATCGACGGTCACGCAGAAGGGCGTGCCGATTTCGTCCTGACGGCGATAGCGTTTGCCAATCGAGCCCGTAACGTCGTAGGTCGCGGGGAATTTTTTGATCATTTTCGCATACACCTCGTCGGCTGTGTCGGAAAGATTTTTCTGCAAGGGAAGCACGGCGCACTTATAAGGCGCAAGCGCGGGATGCAGACGGAGCACGGTGCGGATATCCTTCTTTTCCGCGTCTACCACTTCTTCGTCGTACGCGTCCGTGAGGAAGGCGAGCACTACGCGATCCGCACCCAAGGACGGTTCGACCACGTAAGGCACGTAGCGTTCGTTGGTGACGGGATCGAGGTACGTGATAGGCTTACCGCATTCTTTCGCGTGCTGAGAAAGGTCGTAGTCCGTTCTGTCGGCAACGCCCCAAAGCTCGCCCCAGCCGAACGCGAAGTTATATTCGAAGTCGGTCGTCGCCTTCGAGTAGAAGCAAAGTTCTTCGGGCGAGTGGTCGCGAAGGTGCAAATTTTCCGCCTTCATTCCAAGCGACAACAGCCAGTCGCGGCAGAAATCCTTCCAGTACGCGAACCATTCAAGGTCGGTGCCGGGCTTACAGAAAAATTCCAGCTCCATCTGCTCGAATTCGCGGGTGCGGAAGGTGAAGTTGCCGGGCGTGATCTCGTTGCGGAAGGATTTACCGATCTGAGCGATCCCAAAGGGCACGCGCATACGCGTGGAACGCTGTACGTTTTCGAAGTTTACGAAAATACCCTGCGCCGTTTCGGGGCGAAGATACACGGTGTTCGCGGAATCCTCGGTAACCCCTTGGAAGGTCTTAAACATCAAGTTAAATTTACGGATAGAGGTGAAATCGGAGTTGCCGCAAACGGGGCAAACGATCTTGTGTTCGGTGATGAACGCTTCCAAGCCGTCGTTATCCATCGCCTCGACCTTCACGTCCAAGCCCTTTTTGGCAACGTACGCTTCCACGAGGTTGTCCGCGCGGTGGCGCGCCTTGCACGACTTACAGTCCATAAGAGGGTCGGAGAAGCCGCCGAGGTGGCCCGAAGCCTTCCACGTGCGGGTGTTCATTAAAATCGCGCAGTCCACGCCCGTGTTGAGGGGATTTTCCTGTACGAATTTTTTCCACCAAGCTTTTTTTACGTTGTTTTTCAGCTCCACGCCCAAAGGACCATAGTCCCAAGTGTTTGCGAGCCCGCCGTAGATTTCACTTCCGGGGAAAATGAAACCTCTGTTTTTGCAAAGGGAAACGAGTTTTTCCATCGTGACCGCTCTTTTTTCTGCCATTGTAGTTCTCCTTAAAATACGTTAAAAATTCTTTATCCTTATTATTATACAATTTTTAGGAGTTTTCGTCAAACGCTTGCGGGGGAGTTTTGAAAAATTTTTGTTTTTGGTTGGGGTGTCGCGTCATTGCGAGGAGTAAAACGACGAAGCAATCCCAAGGACGAGCAGAAAAACAGCCTTAGAACGACGAAGGCGGCGCACACATCGCCGTCATAGTCGTTTTTAAAGCCACGCATAAACGATATGCGGTTTTTAGCCTCACCGTTTGATTTTTTTCTTTTAAAATGTTTCTGATCGTGCTTTCTCCCACTCCCGACGATTTAGCGAGTTTGCCCGTCGTCCAGCCTTTTTCGCGCATTAAAAGTTTTAGATTTTTACTGAAATTTACTATGGTATTCATAATTTTCTCCTTTTTTTCGAGTATACCACGATTCAAAAAAGAAAAGGAGAGTTTGTCAGTTTCCCTGTGGTTTTTTGTTTACGAAAGGTAGAAGTAAAAAGCCTTGCAATTCCTTGACCGCAATCTTTGATTGCGTATGCCCGCTTGCGCGGGAAGGGCGCAACCTATCGGTTGCTTTTGGGAGTCCGAAAATGCGGGGCGTTGCCCCTGCGCCCCACAAGGAACTGAGTTCCTTGACTTCCTAATAGGGGTAGTTTCCCGAAAATCCAAAAAAAGACAAAAAAATTTTTTAAAATTTTCGAAAAAATTGCGGGATTCTTATTTCCATTTCTTTAAATATGTGGTATAATAAGTGTGTATAACTATTTACTTAAGAGGTATTCTATGCTGTCGGATATTGAAATTGCTGAAAGCGCAACGCTTTGCGATATAAGAGAAGTCGCGCAAAAGCTCGGGCTCACCGAGAACGAACTCGAACTTTACGGGAAATATAAGGCTAAAATTTCTTTGCCGAAAAACGCGGAAAGAAAGGGTAAGCTCGTGCTCGTTACCGCGATCAATCCCACTTCGTCGGGCGAGGGCAAAACGACCGTTTCGATCGGGCTTGCCGACGGGCTGTCTAAGATCGGCAAAAAAGCCTGCCTTGCGCTCCGCGAGCCTTCGTTAGGGCCCGTGTTCGGGATCAAAGGCGGCGCGGCGGGCGGCGGGTACGCGCAGGTCGTGCCTATGTCCGAGATCAATTTGCATTTTACGGGCGATCTTCACGCGATCACCGCGGCGAACAATCTTTTGTGCGCGTTGATGGATAATCATATCTTCCGTGGCAACGCCCTCAATATCGATACCGACAATATCTATTTCCATCGCTGTATGGATATGAACGAACGCCAGCTGATCAACGTGACGGTCGGCGGCAAGGGGCGCGGCGTGGAACGCGAGGACCATTTCGATATCACCGCCGCGAGCGAGGTGATGGCGGTGCTCTGCCTTGCGACGGATATCGACGACCTTAAAAAGCGACTCGGAAATATTATCGTGGGCTTAAATAAGGACGGCGACTACGTTCGCGCAAAGGATATCCCCGGCGCGGTGGGGTCGATGGCGGTGCTTTTAAAGGACGCTATGAAACCCAACCTCGTGCAGACCCTCGAACACACCCCCGCGATTATTCACGGCGGGCCGTTTGCGAATATCGCGCACGGTTGCAATAGCGTGCAGGCGACGTACGCCGCTATGAGCCTTGCCGACTACGCGATCACCGAAGCGGGCTTCGGGGCTGACCTCGGCGCGGAGAAATTCCTCGACACCAAATGCCGCGCGGCGGGCATTGAGCCGAATTGCGTTGTGATCGTGGCGACGGTGAAAGCGCTCAAACTCCACGGCGGCGCGGCGAAAGAAACGCTTGCGGAGGAGAACCTCGACGCGCTCGAAAAGGGGATTCCCAACCTCTTGAAGCATATCGAAAATATCAAAAACGTCTACAAAAAGCCCGTCGTGGTTGCGATGAACAGATTCTTCACCGACACGAAAGCGGAAACGGATTTCGTGATCGAGGCGGTGAAAAAGGTCGGGTCGGTCGCGGTGTTCACCGACGTGTTCTTAAAAGGCGGAGAGGGCGGCAAGGAGCTTGCCGAAGAGGTCGTGAAAGCTTGCGAGCTTCCCTCGAAAATGGAATACGCGTACGAGCTTGACGAACGCGTGGAAGAAAAAATCGAAAAGATCGCGAAGCGCATTTACGGCGCGGACGGCGTGGAGCTTTCCGACGAAGCGAAAGCCAAGATCGCCGTAATCGAAGCGAAAGGCTGCGGGAATCTTCCCGTCATTATCGCAAAAACGCAATATTCGCTTTCCGACAACGCGGAGCTTTTGGGCAGACCCTCGGGCTTTAAAATCGCCGTGCGCGATATCGTGTTAAAAGGCGGCGCGGGCTTTATCGTGGCGATCGCGGGCAAGATAATGCTGATGCCGGGGCTCGGCGCGCACCCCGCGGCGGAAAAGATCGACCTTCTTTCCGACGGCACGATCGTAGGCTTGTCCTAATAAGAACGACTAATTAACTTATAGAGATAAAATATGAACAAAATCGAAGCGACTAATTTTATTGAACAGATCATTAACGAGGATATCGACGCGGGAAAAATTTCCGCCGTCCAAACCCGTTTCCCCCCCGAACCCAACGGGTATTTGCATATCGGGCATATCAAGAGTATGCTCGTCAACTTCGGCACGGCGAAAAAATACGAGGGGAAGTGTAACCTCTTTTTCGACGACACCAACCCTTCCAAGGAAAAAACCGAGTTCGTCAACGCGATCAAGGACGACATTTCTTGGGTGGGCTACGACTGGGCGAAGGAAGTTTTCGCTTCCGACTTTTTCGATATTATCTACGAATACGCGGAAAAGCTGATCGAGGACGGCAAGGCGTTCGTGTGCGATTTAACGCCCGAGGAGATCAGCAAAACGCGCGGCACGCTCACCGAAGCGGGCACGGAAAGCCCGTACAGAAACCGCAGCGTAGAGGAAAACCTCGCGCTTTTTAGAGAAATGAAGGCGGGAAAATACCCCGACGGCAGTAAATGCCTTCGCGCGAAGATCGATATGGCTTCGCCGAATATGAACCTGCGCGACCCCGTGATCTACCGCATTTTGCGTTGCACGCATCACCGCACGGGGGATAAGTGGTGCATTTATCCTATGTACGACTACGCGCATCCTATCTGCGACTATTTGCAGGGGGTCACGCATTCCCTTTGCACGCTTGAATTCGAGGATCACAGACCGCTTTACGACTGGGTTGGGATTAACCTCGGCTTTGCGCCGAAGCCCCGCCAAATCGAGTTTGCGCGGCTTGCCGTTACCAACACGGTAATGTCTAAGCGGTATTTGAAAAAGCTCGTCGAGGAAGGGCACGTGCACGGCTGGGACGATCCCCGTATGCCGACGGTCGCGGGGCTGAGAAACCGCGGCGTACCCCCCGAAGCGCTTTTGGATTTCTGCACGAAGATCGGGATCGTGAAGGCGAATTCGGAGTGTCAGCTTTCCTATTTGGAAGCGTGTATTCGAGAGAATTTGAACGAGAACGCCGAACGCGCGATGGCGGTGTTAGAGCCGCTGAAAGTGACGATCACCAACTACGAGGGCACGGAAGAGCTGGAAACGGCGATTCACCCCTTAAAGCCCGAGCTTGGAACGAGAAAGGTGAAGTTCTCTTCCGTCGTGTATATCGACAGAGCCGACTTCTCCCTCGACCCGCCCCCGAAGTATCAGCGTTTGAAAGCGGACGGCTACGTGCGCTTAAAGGGCGCGTATATCGTTCATTGCGACGAGGTGGTGTTGGGCGAAAACGGCGAGGTTGCCGAGCTGAAATGCTCCTACGTGCCGAATAGCCGTTCGTCGAACGACACGAGCGGAATCAAGGTGAAGGGCACGATACAATGGGTGGACGGCGCGACGGGCGTTGACGCGGAAATACGCCGCTACGGGTATCTTTTAAAGGACGCGGAATATGCGGGGCAGGATTTCGGCGAGAGAATGAATCTCGACAGCGAGCATATTTTCCACGGCAAAGCCGAGCCCTATCTTTTAGAGAGCGCGGACGGCAAGCAATTCCAGCTTATGCGCGTGGGCTACTATAAAAAATGCGTGGACGAAAAGGGCGGGCTGGTGCTTTCCGAAATCGTTTCGCTCAAAGATAATTTCAATAAATAATTTACGGATTTACCAAAGACGACCGCTCGAAGAATATACCCTCCGACTTCGTGCGAAAACGGCGGGAGGGAATACGAAAAGGAGAGAAACTTATGGGTTTGAATTCGATATTGGCGATACAGGCGATCTTGCCCTACCTGCATTGGATCGCGATCGGCGTGATCGGCGTGATTGCGCTGATCGGGTTTATCGTGGGCGCGGTGAAAGGCGTGCGCCGTATCAGTTGGGGCGCGTTCGTTTGGGCTGGCATTTGCGCCTTGTTCGTGCTTTTAAATAATCTGTTGGCGGAGAAGCTTTCCGTCGGTTCGCTCGGCGCGTTCTCGAATACGCCCTCTCAAACGCAAGCGTTGATTTCTTCCGCGTTGATCGCGGTAGGCGTTACGCTCGCGCTGTTGATCGTGTTCGGGATCTTGCGTGCCATCGCACGCCCGAAACGGGTCGCGGAAAATAATTATTATCAAAATACCTACGGAAATAACCGTCGCGAGCTTTCTCCGCTCGGCGAGGAGTACGACGACGATTACGAGGACGACTACCCCCGCGAAGAGATCGTGGATAAGAGCAAACCGTGCGCGTTCAGCCGTATTCTCGGCGGGCTGATTTCCGCGGTGAACGCGGCGGTGGTAACGGCAACGCTCGTGGGGCTCGCGCTGTTGATTTTGGGTATGACTCCGCTTTACGGCGGCGCGTTGAAGGATTTCTACGCGCTCGCTTGGGTGGATTCTCTCTATGCGTTCTTAAAGGCGTACGGCGTGGATTTCCTCTTGATCGGGATTATCGCGCTCTATATCCGTCGCGGTTGGAGAGTGGGCTTATTCGGCGGCTTGCGCAGTATTCTCGCAACCCTCGGCCGCGTGGCGGCGGTGGGGCTTGCCTTTTATCTGCCTTTCTCCGCTTCGGCAACGGGCGGCGGCGTTTTGGGCGTGGTCGGAAAGGTGAGCGCGTTTTTCGGCGGACTGATGGAAGGATTTCTCGGCGCGCTCGGCGCAAAGGTTTGCCTCGTGATCGGGCAGATTATCACGGGCGTTATCCTTCTCGTGATCTTCTTGCTTTTGATTTGGCTTTTCGTGTGGATTTTCGACCGACTTGCCGACGTTTCCGCGGAGGCGGGCGCGCTCGGCGTGATCGACGGGATTCTTGCGGTGATCGTGTATATCGCGCTCGCGCTCGTCGTTTGCGCGCTGATCGGCGCGACGTTGTATCTTTTGAATTACTACGATCTCGTCGCTTTGCGAGGCGGGCTGTTTTCGGAAGATTCGCAGCTTATCGAACGCATTTTCGCTTCCTGCGATTCCTATCTTTCGGGCTGGCTGGAAACGCTCGCGAAAACGCTCGGATAATTTTATATTCCGCTTGAAAAGTTGTTGCTCAGTCAAAT
Source organism: Candidatus Scatosoma sp. (assembly GCA_045644545.1). Classification (GTDB taxonomy): domain Bacteria; phylum Bacillota; class Clostridia; order Christensenellales; family Borkfalkiaceae; genus Scatosoma. The sequence continues at coordinate 17,396 of JAZRHC010000002.1, forward strand.
TTTTTTCTTGTGAATATGAAAATGTCAAGAGAAAATATGAAAATTTCTAAAAAATTTTTTTCGTGGTATAATTTTATTGAGGAGAAGAATAAAAGGTAGGATTTTTCCTACCTTCTATTTATAAATTATACACGGTTATGAAATCTACTGAAAATCACTTGACTTTTTAGATTGTTCAATGATATAATATCATTCAGTAGTATAAATTACAGGAGAGAGAAAAATGAAAAAATTAAAGAGAATTTTAGTAGGGTTGTTAGCTTGTTTAATGGTGAGCGTTTCAATGGTGGGGCTGTTCGGTTGCGCCGCTAAGGAAACTCCGTCGGACAATGGAAATACGGAACAGCCGGGCGGAGAAGAGGGCGAAGAAGAGCTCGAAGCGCGGGATATCTTTAAAGTTCAAGGCGGAGAAATTACGGGGGTTAAAACGGCGGTAAAGGGAAAAATCTCCAAAGTGGAAATTCCTAGCGAAATCGACGGCGAAGTGATAACGAGCATAGGCGGATATGCGTTTTGGAACATTCACAATATTACGGAAGTGACCATTCCCGACACCGTGACGGAAATCGGCGAGTGGGCGTTTGAGATCTGCGCCGGGTTAAAGGTCGTTCGCGGGGGGGACGGTGTTAAGAAAATCGGCAAGAATGCTTTCCGCGATTGCACGGAATTAACGCAAATAAATTTGTCCTCCACCATAGAAACGATTGCCGAGGAAGCGTTTAGCGGGTGCACTAAATTAACGCAGGTCACTCTTCCTCTTAGCTTAACAACGGTTGAGAAGAAGGCGTTTAGCGGGTGTATGAGCTTAACGATTAATTGCAAACAAGAGCAAAAGCCGAGCGGTTGGCATCAGGATTGGACGGACGGAAAGGCAACGGTCGTTTGGGGATATAATGGTAACTAATAAAGTATCTTAAAGAAGCGGTTGGCAGATCAGCTTGCGAAAGTGCGTAAAAAAAAATCGCTTTGAAAACCTTGCAAAAATTTATTTAGATAAAATCTTTACTTTTCGGGTATAATATTGCCCTAAGAAGTAAAGATTTTTGTTTTTAAAGGAGTAAAAAGCTTCTATAAGCGTATTTTTATGCGCTTATAGAAGCCAAATTGCCGTATAAAAGACGTTGAAGGAATATTTTCACAACGCTTTATAATGAGAGAAAACGGTTAGTCGTTTTGTCGAAGTAGGGGCGGCACGGTATATTGATCGCCGTCAAAAATATTGTAATGTTGTTGTTTTTTAATTGTAGTCGCCTTGAATTCTGATGGCGACATTTTGACGAATTTGTGGAAATTTGAAATAAACGTTTGGATGCAGCGGTATCCAACGGTATAGGCAATGGTGGAAAAAGAGTAATTAGAGGATGCAATTAAATGTTTAGATTGTCTTATGCGTTTATTATTGAGATAATCGTTGATACCGCATTGTAAAGTATTCCTAAACAGTTGTTGAAGATAGCAAACGGAAACGCCGACGTAAGAAGCTATATCTTTTACGGTAATAGCATTTTTGTAGTTGGCTTCAATATAAGTAATCGCTTTTTTTACGTAAGGACTGTATTGTGACGCTTTCGGCGCCGATTGTGAGCATCTTAAAATTTCAATTAAAAGCATTCTTAATTGAATATTAAAAGCATAGGGGGTAAACTCGTCCTGCTCTTCGTTTATAAATTTTTGGAAACCGTTTAATATGTAACGAAGGTTATACGTGTCGTTAAAGATAAGAACGTCTTGAAAAGATTGCAAAAGTTTTTTAGCGAAAGGCAGGGATTGGAAAAATTCCGAGTTATTCAACGTGGCTTCAAAGCTATTTGAAACGGGGAGTAGCTCCAATCCAATGGAATTGAGCGTATGCGGAATTTGCGTACAATGCGTACATTCGGGATGAATAATGAAAAACTGATGGGGATAAATCGTTTCTTGAATAATCTCTCCGGTTTTTGCCGATGTATATTCCAACGTTAATTCACCGTTAACAATATAAGAAAGCTCAACGGTTGGGTGTTTGTGGGGCAACATAATACGTTTTTCGTCGTGAGCTCCGTAGTTATCCGATTGAAAAACAGCTAAATGAAATAATTCAGACATAACGCACCTCGCATTTATTATAAAACAAAGAAAAGGAAAAAGTCAAACAAATCTTTCAATTCTTTAAAAAATTTATTAACACGTCATAGGGGATAGAAAGTCGTTTAAGTATTGAGTGTGCCTCCGATTTTTCTATTTCCCTTTTTAATTGAACGATTAAGTCGAAACAATCTCTTGTAAAAAATAAAACGAACTTTGACTTCTCATCAAGGTTCGTTTTATTTTTATTTGGTGCGGTCGACAGGAATTGAACCTGCATGGAGTTACCCACAAGATCCTTAGTCTTGCGCGTCTGCCAGTTCCGCCACGACCGCATTAACGAAAACTATTATATCCTAACCCGCCCTATTTGTCAACTCATTTTATCCCGCTTTTTTAAATTTTTCAAAAAAATTTCCCGCTTTTTTCCCGAAGCGGTTTTTTCCTCCTTTTCAGGCGTATATTTTCCTTTGCGTAGTCACACAATAACTGTAAATGGAGGAATTTTTATGAAAGCAACCGGAATTGTCAGAAGAATCGACGAACTCGGCAGAGTCGTTATCCCCAAAGAGATCCGCCGCACCTTACGCATTAAAGAAGGCGATCCCCTTGAAATTTTCACCGACCGCGACGAGCTTATGCTCAAAAAATATTCGCCTATCGCGACCTTAGAGCGTTTCAGCGAAGCGACCGCCCGATCCCTAAACGATTTGAGCGGCAAACTTTCGCTTATTTGCGACACCGACGGCGTGTTGTTCGCCTACGGCGAAGGAAAAAAGGAGCTCGACGGGAAAACCCTTTCCGAGGAAATGGAGAAAATTTTAAAAGACAGAAGAAGCTACGTGGCGAACGCTTCCGAAGGCGGCGACGTGCTTCCTATCACTTCGAGCAAGGAAGAAGGGGTCACCGCGCAGGTGATCGTGCCTATCGTTTCGGGAGGGGACTGCCTTGGCGCAGTTGCCGTGCTCGATAAGAGCGAGGGGGCGAAACTGGACTCCGCGACTTTGAACCTCGCGCGGCTCACGGCGGACATTTTAGCAAATCAGTTCGAATAAGCTATCAAAAAAGAAGGCAGACCGCCCCCGAAGCTTCGGGGGCGGCGTTGCTTTTCTACGGGTTTAGAATATAACTTAGCAGTTCGCCCCGCGCCGAGCACAATTCACAATTTTTCGGGCTTTATGCACTCGCCCGTGGCGGCGCTTTGAAAGATGACGAAAAATCCCGCGCTCGTATCAAAAGGGGTGGCGGGCACGAACACGCAGATTTCCGCGATCTCTTCGGGGGGATTCGAGCCGTCTTGCGTGGGGAGCGCGTAGCAAAGATATTTGGCTTTCCAGTCCTCGTAGATCACGCCTACGAGCTGTTCGGCTTTTTCTCCGTCGGTGATCCGCACCCATTCGCTGCATTCGAAAACGTCCTTTAAGCGTTCGTCTTTTTCATAGCGGGCAAACAGCTCGTCGAGCTCGGCTTTGACGGAGAGATAGTATCCGTCGGGGTCTTGCGCAAACGGATGGAGTACGCGAGAAGCATTTCCATTCTCTTCAAGGTCTGCTTCTGTCGTTTTTTCTTGCTTTTGATCTCCGCTTTCAGCTTCATCATCGTCGAGATCTTTTTCAAGCGCATTCCGTTCATTTTCTTCCTCGCTTTGATAATAGTTTACTTTTGCCACTTCCTCGTCGTCGTAAGCCCCTCGGCGGGAGTTTTCCGCGTTCGTTTCCGCAGGGGCGGGAGCGGGTTCGACGGGGGCAGGGTTGAGTTTAACGGGTTTTTCTTGCCGTTCGTTCTTTTCCGTAGCGGCGGTTGCCGCAAAGGGGATCTCGCGCCCCGTATCTTCTCCTAGCGCGTCTGCAACGAGCGCGCGCCAGTCGTAGACCTTATCCCCGTTCGCGCCGTAGGCGATAGGATAAATGCCGTTTTTCACGAAACAGATCACGCCGCAAAACCCGCGCGAGATATCCAAAGCCGTGATGATATTAAAAAGACTTTTCCCGCGCAAAGGGAGCATTTCCGTTCTGCCCTTTTCGTCTGCGATCAGGCAGTAATATTCCCCCGACGAAAGGGGCGCAAAATTGATCACGGACACCTCGATCGCGAGATTTTTGCCGTATTGTTCGAGCTTTATCAGCCCCGTCAGGGCTTTGCCGTCGCCTGAAAACCCTTGCTTGATTTGGCGTAAAATACACATTTTTTTCACGTAGTTCATTGTTTTACTCTCCGTTTCTGAGTCTGCATATTCTATAATACTTACGCGTAAAGCGGGAAAGCCGCGTTTTTTCGTCGTTTTTTGAAAACTTTGGTCGAAAGCGGGAAAAGAATAAATTTTTTCACGAAAAGAATTGACCGAACGCCCTTTTTTATGTATAATGGAACTATGAAAAAACGGAGCGTTGCAAAAGAGAAGAAGCCCACGCGGGCGGGTCGAACCGTACTGCGCGTTTTATCCACCCTCTTTTGGCTTTTGACGGTGGCGTTTATCATCTATAACGGCACGTCGAACGCGGAACAATCGAGCGCGCAAAGTAGCGGCGTAACGGCGGCGGTGCAAGCGGTGGCGGGCTTTTTCGCCCCCGATTCTTGGGTCGCTTCCGCGACGGGCGAAGCGCTCGAAACCCTTCATTCCTACGTGCGCACGGCGGCGCATTTTTTGGAATATTGCCTGCTCGGCGCGCTTTCCGTTTGGTGCTATCTCGCTTGGGATACCGAAAAGGTCGGGGCGATCGTGCCCTTTTGTATCGCTTTCTATTTCCCGATGGTGGACGAATACTTGCAAGGAAGAACGGCGGGCAGAGCCGCGGAGGGCTCGGATATCCTCGTGGATATCGCGGGCGGCTGGACGGGTTGCCTGTTTGCCTTTTTCGTCTTTTGGATAATTTGGCTGATCGTAAAAAAACGCAATAAAAGGAGAGAGTATGGGAGAGAAAAATCTGGAAATTGCCCTGATAAAATACAATAAAAAAACTTGGTGCAAAAGCGGTTTGCTCGGCGTTATTATCGGGCTCGCGGTGATCGTGCCGGGGATCAGCGGCTCGACGGTCGCCATTATTTTCAAGCTGTACGATCAATTTTTATACGCGCTCGGCAATCTTTTTAAAAAGTTCAAACAATGCTTTGCCTTTTTGCTCCCGATCGGGCTCGGAATGATCGTGGGCTTGGTCGTGGGCTTTCTCGCGGTGCAAAAGTTGCTCGATTTGTTGCCGTTTGCCATCGTCGGATTATTCGCGGGACTGATGGCGGGCGCATTCCCCGCCGTGACCGACGAGATCAAGGGCGCGGCTCGCACCAAAAAACGGGTAGCGCTGTTTGCGGTGGGCTTGCTCGTGCCGATTGCCGTTGGAATCTTTTCGGCGGTCTTTTCCGCGGAGGAAGCCGCGGTTGGGAATAAGTTCGACCAAATCGCTTGGTGGCATCTTCCCGCCAGCCTTTTTATAGGCTACCTTTTAGGCGTCACGCAGATCGCCCCCGGGCTTTCCGCAAGCGCGATTTTAATGGCGGTGGGCTGGTTCTCCTCGCTCGTGGACGGCGTTTCGCTTTCCTATTTTCAGGAAAATCCGATGATTTTAACGGTTTACGGCGGGCTTGCCGTCGGGTTCGTGCTGTCCATTCTCACCTTCTCGAAATTCCTCACCTATATCTTCGGCAAGGCGCGGCAGACGGCGTATACGCTGATCGTGGGGCTGTCGCTCGGCTCTATTCTTTCAATGTTCTGTAACGGCGATATCGTCGCGGTGTACGCCGCTTGGGCGAAAAACGGGGTCGTTTGGTGGGATCTTCTTTTGGGCGTGGCGCTACTTGCCGTCGGCGCGATCGGTTCGTACCTGCTCGTGAAATACCAGCGCAAGAAGGACGCGGAGAAGGACGCGGAGAACGCCGAAAAACAAAACGCATAAAACAAACGAAAAACGGCGGTTTGCAAAGCGCAAGCCGCCGTTTCCGATAAGGAGGTGTAAGAGTGGGCAAATTTATCGAGTGGCTTCGCCGCGCGGATTCCCGCCGTGGGTATACCTGCGACTGGTGCGGGCGGGAGGTGTTCGCCTATCCGACTTTCCGCCTCTGCGATTTTTGCGAAGCCGAAATGCAATTTAACGGCGAGCGGGTCTGCCCCAAATGCGGCAGAGAAACGGTCGCCGAAGGGGTTTGCCTGACCTGTAAAGCCGCGCCGCCTTCGTTCACCCTCGGCGTTTCCGCGTTCGTCTACGACGGAGAAGTCGCAAACCTCGTCAACGCGCTCAAAGAGGGCAGAAAACGGCTGGCTTTCTATCTGGGCGAAAAAATCGCGGAAAGGCTGCTTTGCGATCGCCGCGAGCTTTTAACGCAAAACGAATGGCTGGTCGTGCCCGTACCGCTCACGCCGTCAGCGCTTCGAAAAAGAGGGTATAACCAAGCCCAAACGCTCGCGGAGGCAATCGTAGAAACTCTTGAAAAAGCGGGCGTAAAGTTACAGATCGACCCCGATATCCTACAAAAAATACGGGAAACAGGCGCGCAAAAGAATCTCGAAGCGAAAAGCCGAAAAGAAAACGTCGCTGGCGCGTATCGCGTGCATAAACGCGTCGCTTGCCGAGGCAAAAACGTGCTGCTCGTAGACGATATTATGACCACGGGCGCGACGGGCGACGAGTGCGCGAAGATCCTTTTCTCCGCAGGCGCGGCGCAAGTGCTTTTTTGCGTTGCCGCCGCTACGCCCGAAACGCCTTAAATTGAATTTGGGCGGGGCAGGGTTGCGTTCAACGCCGTTTTAAACGAAACGGCGCGCTTCGATATAATAGCTCCAACGCTGGGAAGAAATCGTTTCAATGCGCGCGTAATCGGAAGCGGTGTGCAGGATATAGTTGTTGCCGAGATAGATCGCAACGTGCCCTACGCGCTCCACGCCCGTTTTATAATAACGCTCGGCGTTGGTGAAATAAATGCAGTCCCCGCGCTGTAAATCGTTCGGGTGCACGTATTGTCCTTGCGTGACCTGCGTTCTCGTCGTGGTGTTCAAAAGCTTGCCCGCGCCGTGATAAAACACGTATTGCACGAGCGAAGAGCAGTCGAATTTCTGCGCCGTAAAGCCTTGCAAAAGCTTGCCTTTCCCGTCGTGCAAACGCACTGCGCCGTAAACGTACGGCGTTCCGAGCAGGGCGTAGCCCTCTTCGATCACGTTTTCAATCGTTTCGTTCGAGTTTTTTTGCAGGGAAAATACCGCGGCGTATTCGGCGTAGATATACGCCGTTTTATTTTTATACGCCGTCTTGTACCAGTTGCCCGTTTTTCCCACGACGGCGTAGATTTCGCCCTTGCCTGCCGAGCCGAGCACGGCGTAGTCCGTGCCCGCCCCCGAACGGATATTTACGCTGCTCGTGGTGCAGCGTATGTAGTCCTGCGTTTTTTTCGTCGCCTGCACGGGCGGGGTTTCCGTCGAGGATTCGCCGTTCGAGCCGTTTGATCCGTTATCGGGATCGACGGGCGCGGAAGCCTCGGGGGAATCGGGTGTAGTCGGCGCGTCGGTCGCTAAGTTCCCTCCGTTCGCTCCGCAAGCGTATAAGCTCGCGCCGAACGAAAAGGCGAGAAGCAACGAAAGAATTTTTTTAGGGATATTTTTCATAAAATAATTTTCCTCACTTGATTTTTTCGGTCGGCGCAAGGTCGCGCTCACCGTACGGCAAAAGTATAGAGGAATCGCCTTAAAAAAAGCAACCGTTTTTTGCTTACAGGACTTGGCGCATCTGCCTACCGTTGGGAACAAAGGCAAGGGTTGGCAAAAATTTGCTCAAAACGGGCGGTTTTTTCTTAAAAATACCTAAAAAGGAAAAAATTTTCGGTCGCTTTCCCCCTCCCCGCTTGCTTTTTTTTCGTTCGTTATGGTATAATATCCGTACTATGAAAAAATTTTTGACGGATTTGCATACGCACAGCCGTTTTTCCTTCGACGGAAAGGACGAGCTGGATAAAATGTGCGCCGCGGCTTATCAAAAGGGCGCGGCGTTTTACGGCGTTTCCGAGCACCTCGACTACGATTTGATCGAACGGGGCGCGTACGAAATGATAAACGCCGACGGATATTTTCACGAGGCGCGGCATTTGCAAGAGGATTACGCGGGCGCGATGAATCTTCTTATCGGCGTGGAGTTCGGGTTTTCGAACGAGCCGTCGATCGCGGAAAAATATTGCGAATTCTACGAAAAGTACCGCCCCGATTTTATTATCAACAGCGTACACACCTTCCAAGGCAACGATTATTACGGCAAAATCCCCTTTTATCAAGAAAAGGACGGCGAAAGGCTTTTAAAAAGTAAAGAGCAAGCGTATCGGGAGTATTTCGAGCGCGTGCGCGCGAGCTTGGAAGCGCCTTATCCCTACGATATCGTAGGGCATATCGGCTATTGCACGCGCTACGCGCCGTACGAGGATCGCGCGGCGACTCTTGCCGAATTCCAAAGCGAGATAGACGGGATAGTAAAACGCATTGTCGAGCTTGGAAAGATCTTGGAAATCAACAGCTCGAATAAGGGCGGCGTGAGCCCGTTTCTGCCCTCGCGGGAGATTTTGGAAAGATATTTTGCGTTGGGCGGCAGAAAGGTTTCGTTCGGGTCGGACGCTCATTTCGTTTCGCGCGTGATGGACAAGCGGGAAGAGGCGATCGCGCTTTTGAAAGAGATCGGATTTACCTATTTGACCGTGCCTTGCCGCGGCGAACATATTCAAGTGGAGATATAGGAGGGAAAAATGTCAAGACTCGATCTATTGAAATTTTTAGAGCGTTACGGCGACGAAACGGATATTTCCGATTATTCCCCCGACGAACTGCAAGAGCTTATCGAGCGTATGAAAAACGGCGACGAGCCTCTGCCCCTCACCAAAGAGGAATTCAAGCGGCGGTATTTCGCGTATTACGACGACGTGAAGGATAAGTCGCTCAAAAAACAGGACTGGTAAGAGATGAAAAAGTATCAAGCGATCGTGTTCGACGCCGACCATACCCTGCTCGACTATAAAGCCGACGAAATTTCCGCTTTTCAAAGGTTGTTTTCGTCGTTCGGGCTCGCAGTGAAGGGCGAGGCGCTCGAATGGTGTCATTTCCTTTCCGAGCGCGCTTGGACGGAGGCGGGGCTTTACGAGGTGGAAAGCGAACGCATACAACGGGAATATCACGCCCTTTATAAAAGCCACGTGACGAGAATCTTCGAGGACTTTTTCGAAAAATATCCGTGCGGCGTTTCTCCTCAGCGGGCGGGCGAGCTGTTTTTGGAAGAGCTTTGTGCGGGCGGGAACAAGTTACCCTTTGCCGAAGAAACGCTTGCAGCTCTTTCAAGAAAAACGGGCGGGGCGTATAAGGTGTGTATCGCCACCAACGGCTTGGAACGGATACAGCTCGGACGGCTTGCAGGGTTAAAACGCTATTGCGAAGAAATTTTTATTTCCGAACGCTTGGGCGCGATTAAGCCGACGGCGGCGTTTTTTGAAAAGCTACTCGGCGCGATCGACGTTGCTCCAAGTGAATGCTTAATGGTCGGGGATTCCCTTGCCTCGGATATCCTCGGGGGGATGAAAGCGGGAATGGATACTTGCTGGGTTAACACCCGCGCACAGAAAAACAAAACGGGCGCGATCCCTACTTATAAGATCAAAACTCTTGCCGAGCTTACGCGTTTTTTATAAAGCCGTGGAAAAATTTCGCGCGAGGTTGTGAATTATTCACATTTTTCGTGGAAAACCTGAAAACTACGAAAAAGTCGAAAAAAACCGAAAAAAGTCGAAAGAAAAATTCAACGCGTACCTGGTGCGGTGTTTTCGGCTCGTACCTGCCCCCTTGAAGCAAGGTGGATAAATACTTGGTATCGCCGTTTTTTCTGTGGATAATGTGGATAACTCGGCGAAAGTTATCAACAAAAGAATGTAAAAAATGATAAAAAAAGACGAAAGCGGACGCATTAAGCGCGGGAAAAAGCGGGGTTTTGCTTGACAGCGAAAGCCCGCTTGTGTTATAATTGAGAAGTATCGTGCGTTAAACGCGCGTAGGCGTGAAAGGTAGCAACAGACGATAACTGTGAAAAAAGAGGAGAACAAGGCGTGGAAGAGGGAATGATTTTCAGAAAATGCGCGCAAAAGCCCGCGTTTCAGGCGTTGAACGCGTTTATGAATTCCAAATACTGTATCGCCGTGCTCGCGTTTTTAACGCTTTGCTCGAACGTGTTCGGCGCAGAGCTTTTTATCTATACCGCCGTGTTCCTTTTCGCGGTCTATTTCGTGCTGTTCGGTCGGGATTTGTTGCCTCTTGCGCCCGCGGTAATGCTGATGTACGTGTCGCCTTCGGTGCACAATAACCCCGCGAACAATCCCGAATCGATCTTTTATCCCGCGCACGGATTATGGCTGATTATCTCGTATCTGATCGCGTTCTTCACGCTCGCGCTCCTTCGGATTTGCCTTCGTGGCGGAATCAAAAAATTCTTCGCCAAAAAACGCGCGTTTGCCCCCGCGCTGTTGTTTTTGGGCGCGACTTTTCTGTTCGGCGGTTTGGGCTCGGCGTACTACACGGAGCATTTTATTTTAAATATCCGCTACGGCGCGTTGGTGTTTATTTCTCTGTTCGTCGTGTATTATATCCTCGCGGCGACGGTGGATTTTAAAAACGTTCCCAAGGAATATTTCGCGTGGTGCGGGGTGTTCCTTGCCATCACCGTTTCGCTCGAAGTGCTCGCGGTTTATCTTGCCAACGGCGTGATCGGCATAAACGGAAAAATTCATAGGATGGATATCTACACGGGCTGGGGCGTGTATAATAATATGGCGTGTATGATCGTGATGGGCATACCCTCCGCCTTCTATCTTGCCGCCGTTCGAAAGCGCGGGTATTTGTATAACCTGCTCGCGACGGCGCTGTATATCGCAGTGATTTTTTCCAACAGCCGCAACGGTATGCTGATGGGGCTCGTCGTGTACGGGTTGAGCGCGCTTTGCCTTTTAATTACAAGACCTTATAAGTGGAAAGAAACCTTTCTTCTGTTCGGGGTATACGCCGCGATCGTAATCGGGTTTTTGGTTTTCGATTGGAACGGGCTCGCGACGCTTTTCAGCGAGCTTGCCACCATTGATTTCGACGACGCGGGGCGTATTCCCGACTACGTAGAAGGCGTGGAGCAATTTTTGGACAAGCCTTTATTCGGCAACGGCTTTTTCGCTTGCACGGCGTTTAAATGGGGCGAGATCGCCGAGCAAATGACCTTTTTGCCCAAACGCTGGCACAACACCTACGTGCAGCTTTTGGCTTCCTGCGGTTTAACGGGGCTCGTCGCGTATTTTATCCACCGCTTTCAAACGATAAAATCGGTGTTCAAAAGGCGGGATGTCGAAGCGGTATTTATCGGGCTTTCCTTATTTTCGTTGGCGATTTTGAGCCTGCTGGATTGTCATTTCTTCAATATCGGTCCGGGGCTTTCGTACTCGGTGTACTTAGTGTTTTTAGAGCGTAACGCGGGGGAAAACGAATTGCACGAAGCGATGAAAAAACGCAAAAAATTATTGCTGAGGGGAAAAGATATAAAAAGAGAGGTCGGATATGGCAGTCGGTGAATTTACGGATAAAGTCAGAATACTCATAAAAGCCGGGGACGGGGGGGACGGAATGAACTCCTTCAAAGCCTTCAAAGGCAAGCCCGCGTGCGGGCCCGACGGCGGCGACGGCGGCAAGGGCGGCGACGTGTATTTCGTCGGCGATAAGGATATGAACGATTTGTTCGCCTTCCGCTTCCAGTCGAAATATTTCGCGGAAAACGGCGAGGTCGGGGGCACGAATCGGTGCTTTGGCAAAAGCGGCAAAAATTTATATATTAAAGTTCCCTTGGGCACGCTCGTGCGCGACGAGGAAACGGGCAAGCTGGTTTGCGACGTGTTCGAGGACGGCGAGGAGATCCTCGTAGCCCGCGGCGGCAACGGCGGGAAAGGCAACGTGCGCTTTACGACGGCGCGCCGTCACGCGCCCAACTTCGCGCAAAAAGGCGAAAAGGTCAAGCAACATTCGGTGATCTTGGAGTTGAAAGTAATCGCGGACGTGGGGCTAGTGGGCTTCCCGAACGTGGGAAAAAGCACCCTGCTTTCGAAAATTTCCGCGGCGCGACCCAAGATCGCGAACTACCATTTCACCACCCTTTCGCCTAATTTAGGCGTGGTGCGGTACTACGAAAAATCCTTCGTGGCGGCGGATATCCCGGGGCTGATTGAAGGCGCGGCGCAGGGCGCGGGCTTAGGGCACGATTTCCTTCGCCATATCGAGCGCACGAGAATGCTCTGCCACGTGGTGGATATTTCGGGCTGCGAGGGTCGCGACCCTATAGAGGACTTTCAAAAGATCAACGCCGAGCTCAAAGAATACAGCGAGGTGCTCGCCAAAGTTCCGCAGGTGGTCGTGTGCAATAAATGCGATATTTTCGGCGCGGAGGAAAACCTCAAAGCGTTCAAGAAAAAGTACGGCAGAAAATATAAAATCTTCCCGCTCACGGCGGTTTCGGGCGAAGGCACGAAGGAGCTTTTGGAAGGGATCTTAGCGGTACTCGAAACGCTTCCGCCCGTCGAACCCGAACGCCCCGACGAGGAATCCGTCTATGGCGCGAACGACGATTTGAATTTCGAGATTTTCAAAGACGAGGACGGCGTGTACGTGGTGGTCGGCGGCTTGATCGATCTTTTGTGCCGAAACGTAGTGTTGAACAATCCCGATTCAATGCAGTATTTCCAAAAGGTTTTAAGAAACCGCGGCGTGATCAAAGAGCTTTCGAAAATGGGCTGTAAAGAAGGCGACACCGTGTCGATCGGCGACGTCGAGTTCGATTTCGTCCTTTAAAACGAAGAATCCTAACAAAAAAGAGGTATCGTAATGATAACGAGAGAAAATATCACGAGTAAACAAAGAAGCAAATTAAAATCGCTCGCTTCCACGATGCAACCTATCGCGCAGATCGGAAAGGGCGGGATCACGGACAATCTTTTAAAAACGCTTTCCGACGCCCTCGAAGCGCGGGAGCTGATCAAGGTGAATATCCTGCAAAACTCCGAGGACGACGCGCTCAACCTCGCGGAAAACGTAGCCGATCTTTTAGACGCAATCCCCGTGGCGGTGATCGGGAGAAAAGCTATCTTTTATCGCCGTTCTTCACGGCAAAACTTCGCGCACCTCGAATTTTAACCGCAGGCGTTTAAAAGAGTTAAAAAAGCTGTATATATAAAAGAAAACAAAATTTTTCAGGAAGGAAAAAGTTATGCAAGATACGGAAAAAATGACGGAAGAGCTTTTAAACGAAACCGTAGAAACGCCCGCGCAAGCGGAAAAAGCCTCGGAAACGACCTCCGAGGACAAGGGCGCGAAAAAGCCCAAGAAAGAGAAAAAACCGTCGACGGAAGAACGGCTTAAAGCCGAGCTCGACCGCGCGCAAGCGGAAGCGGAGGATTTAAAACGCAAATGGTATTCCGTCACCGCCGAATACGAAAACTATCGCCGCCGCACGCAAAACCAAGCGGCGCAACGCTACGCGGAAGGACGGAACGACGTCGTTTCCTCGCTGTTTTCGATCGGGGATAATTTAGAGCGCGCGCTTTCCGCGTGCACGGACGAGAACGTTAAGCAAGGCTTGGATATGGTTTTAAAATCCTTCAAAAAAGTCCTCGAAGGCGAAGGCGTGGAAGAAATCAACCCGCTCGGTCAGCCTTTCAACGCAGACGTTGCGGAAGCGATTATGGCGCAACCCGCGGCGGACGGCGAGGAAAGCGGGATCGTTAAGCAGGTGTTCGTCAAGGGCTATAAAAAAGGCGATAAAGTCCTTCGTTACGCGCAAGTAATCGTCACGCAGTAACCCCCGCGAACGCTTTCTCCACTCGCGGAAAAACAATTGAAAAACAAAGGAAAAAGCCTCTTTTGCTAGTTTCGCAAAAGAGGCTTTTTTGGGGGAAGTAGAAACCTTAGATGCGCAAAAAGCGTATCTTCGGGTTTGTTGGGCGCGCTTAAATTTGTTTGCAAAGCAATAACAGCTGATCGCTCGCCGCAGAAGAAATATTAAAATATTTTTTCACGAATAATAAAACGTAGGCTTTTCGCATTTGCAACAATCGTTTATAATCGATATTTACGTTCGAAGAAAGCCAAAGCACCGATTTATCCCTATAAATGCGCTTCGTATAAATGAGCGACAGCAATTCTCGATGGTGGCTGTATACGTTGAGATAATCCTCGTCGGCGTAGTGCGCGAATACGGCGGCAAAGCATTCCCGAACGCGTTCGTTTTTCTCGCTAGGGTCGTGCAGTTTGTTGGCAATAATTTGTTCACAAGTTTTAATCTTCGGTATTTTCACAAAAACACTATAACTCATAAAAGAACCTCAAAAAAACCGAATTTTGGATATTTTCTCCTTTCGAAATATGATATAATAAAATAAATTAAAGAAAGGAGAGAACGTATGAAAAAACTTACCTCAGAAGAAACGCTTGCTTATATGATCCAGTTGCTCAGCGAATACCTCGTTGAGCTGTCCACGCCCACCGCGAGCGCAAACGCCGATTTCGTCGCAGGCGAAAAGACGGCTTACGTAGAATGTTTGGAAATGCTGCAATGCTGGGAGCTTGCAGAAAAATACGGCTTAACGTATTCAATTGAGGAGCGTTTTCCATTACCCTTATGATATATACTGCTTAAATAGCCGCAAAGTTCGGAAAAAAATAAAAAAAGTTGGAAATTTTTCCAACTTTTTTTATTTTACGGGGAAGCCCCGCCGATTATTCGAATAATTCCGCCACCAACGCAAACGCTTCGTCCGAAGTATTCGGCCCGCTAATCGTCAAATAATATTTATACCCCTCGTATTCCCAATACATTTGCCCGTCTGTATTATCATATGCCCAAAAAACAGTTGTGCTTTTAATTTTTTGTTTTAAATTACAGTTATCCGTATAATTTCTAAGTTCCTCTATTTCAGTATAATTATCGGTAACAGTAAAATCTATAAAGTAACCTGTTTCACTATTTACAATTTGTTCTTGAAAAGCAATTGTTTCGGTAGTATCATTTAAAACATATTCATAATGAAACATTTCGTCCGCTGCATCATACCAATCAAAATACAGAAGATTTATTTTATCTCGTGTGCTGTATTCTTTTAAAGTGAGCGTGGTTTCTTTAGGGGTATAATCTTCTTGTGTACAATAACGACTTTTGTTAGGGGGCGTAGGGTTGGGCTGAAAGACCGTGAAATACAACGCCAAAGAAAGGGTGATTATTACCGCCGCGGCGACGGAAGAGCAGATCGCCACGAGCTTACGCGTGGAAAACCGTTTGCGCTTGGACTTTTGCACGGGAGCGTCTTCTATCCCAAGCTCGTTTTTGATTTTTGCAAGCAAAAGCTCGTCCTGTTCGCTATATTGATCGGCGATCCATTCGCGTATTTTGTCTTTCTTCGGCATTGTTTCTCCTTTCTTTTCTTTTAAGAGACGGAAACGGCGTACCCGCTGTCGAACCAATCGGTATCGCTAAGACTTACGCAGATGTCTTTAACGATAGATTGACCGTTCGAGGCGAGGATATAGTCGTCCGTTCTGAAAAGTGTTCCGTTGTTATAATATTCTATGGTATAATACCCGTAGCCTACGATAATATGACTTCCCGTAGTAGAGGTTGTAGTTAAAAGATCTTCGGTTGTATTATATGTAATTGAAGTACGATTTAAATCCGTACAGAATAAAAGCACGGGCTTGTTGGCTTGAATGGCTTGTTTATATAAGCTGTAACTAAACGAAGATCCGCTTTTTACCGAGCTATACGAAAGGGTCAAGCCTTTGTTGGAGAAATACGTTTGCAAGCCGTTTTTGCAATCGCTTTCGCTCACGCCTACGTCGTCCACGTTCGTCCGCATTAAGGTATACATTTCCTGCATAACCGCGGGGATATAAGTTGTATCTTGTATTCTATATTTTAGAGAACTTGCATAATAGGGGGTGTAGTCTGCAATCAAATTTTCGTAGTACCGATCGTAGAATCCGACCACCGTCGTCCCCGCGACCGCGCCGCAAGCGTTGGTCATCGTCGAACCCGTCACGAAATAATAAGGAACGCCGTAAGCAGTTGTTATCTCATTGGCTACTCTGTCCGTATAATATACGTATTCGGTGGTAGCCGAACGAGCCGCTGAAACGGTATAATCGTAATACCGCTTTTCGCCGTCCGCCGAAGCGGAAACGGCAGAGGCAGGGGCGCAAACGCCCGCAACGCCGAGGATGGCGGAAGCCGCCAAAGAAACAAGTACTTTTTTTCTCATTTGTAAAAATCTCCTTTGAGTGTTTTTGGTACTATATATACTTGTTTTTTCAGCCGTTTGTTCGGGTTTTTGAAAAATTTATTTATTATTTATTAAATTTTCGCCGATTTCCGCTTGCGATTTCTTCAATCGGTTTTGAACGGTCGTCTTTCCCATATTCAATTTTTCGGCAATTTGCTCGTAGGTAAGATCTTCGTAATAATATAAATGCAAGATAAGCTTATTCTTTGTTTCCAGCGTTTTCGCGGCGTTGCAAAGGTCGCATTTATCAATCCAATCTTCGGTGGCGTGGTAGGCTTTTTCGTCGGGCAAGCTATACGTAAAATCTTCAAGCGAAAGGGTTTTGTTCTTTTGATTGAAATCGTAAGCCACCCGTTGCGTGATTCGATACAGCCAATTATAGCCGTCCTTTTCGGGTTTGGAAGTCTTGATATACCGATAAACGCGGCAAAAAGTTTCTTGCACAACGTCGTCTACGTCCGCTTTGCGCTTCAAATGACATTTGGCAACGTTTTTCAGATAAGGAACGGTCAAGCGATAAAGCGCGGTAAACGCTTCGTCGTCGCCCGCCTTGATCGCTTTTATATAATGATTGACTTTTTTCCCAAAATAAGACATTTCGCTGCCTTGCGTAAAATCATTGCTTCTAATATAGTATAACAAATATTTCGAGGGATTTCAATAAAAAATACCAAAATTTACCAAATTTTTGCTAAAAACCCTTACAAAAAACAGAAAAATCTCCGTTTTGCCTATCAAATCAGTTGACTTTAATGCTTTATCGTGCTAAAATGATAAAACAAATAAACTTACGAGGGAAAGAAATGGAAAAATTTTCTTATTCGCGGTTCGGGGGAATTTTCGAAGCCGTCCTGCAATTAAAAGATAAGGAAGAGTGCGAAAAGTTTTTCGAGGATATCTGCACGATTAAAGAGCTGGAAGATATGTCGCAGAGGCTGGAAGTCGCCAAGCTTTTAAAAGAGGGGAAAAATTATCGAGAGATTTCCGAAAAAACGGGCGCAAGCACCGCCACGATCAGCCGCGTAAATAAATGCCTCGTCTACGGCAGAGGGGGCTATTCGCTCGTATTAAGCGAAAAGGAGAACGGGTAATATGGATTTTCAAAGGCTTCTCACCGCGGAAGAAAAAATAATGCTCTCGCTTCGCGAGCTGTATTTGGAATACGGCTACGAAATGTATAAAATGAGCAAGTTCGAGGAATACGCGCTGTACGCGCAGAACAAGGATTTTTTGATCTCGGATAACCTCATCACCTTCACCGATACCGACGGCAGATTGATGGCGCTCAAACCCGACGTCACCCTTTCCATTATCAAAAACGGCAAGGAATTCGAAAAACGCACGCAAAAGCTTTTCTATAACGAAAACGTATATCGTGCTTCCAAGGGTACGCGCTCTTTTAAGGAGATTATGCAAGTCGGGCTTGAACTTTTGGGCGAGGTGGACGAAAACGCGGTCGCGGAGGTATTGTTCCTCGCGGCAAAGAGCTTGGAAAAAATTTCCGAACGCTTCGTGCTGGAAATTTCCCACCTCGATATCCCGCTCGGCGTTTTAAAGGCGTACGGCGTGAGCGAAGAAGGGCAAAAGGAATTTTTAACCTATCTTGGCGAAAAGAACGCGCAGGGCGTGCGCGCCGTTGCGATCAAAGAAGGGCTGAGCGAAGAAAAAACGGCGATTTTGGAAACGCTCGTGCGCGTGTACGGCGCGCCTGAAAAGGCGTTGGGCGCGTTGCAGGGGCTTAAAAGCGTAAGCGCGGAAGTGGCAAGCGCGGTTTTGGAGCTGGAAAATATTCTTTCCTCGCTTAAAAAGGTCGGCGCGGGCGAAAAGCTGTGCGTGGATTTTTCCGTCGTGAATAACGGAAAATATTATAACGGCGTGGCGTTCAAAGGCTTCGTCGAGGGCGTTTCGACGAGTATGCTTTCGGGCGGGCAATACGACGGCTTGATGAAGAAAATGAAAAAGGGCGCGCGCGCGATCGGCTTTGCGGTATACCTCGACGGGTTAGAGCGTTTTTTCGGGAGATAAAATGTATGGAAACCTTTTTAAATATCGCCCTGCCAAAAGGCAGATTAGGCGAAAAAGTTTACGAAATGTTTGAAAAATCGGGCTTCGGCTGTCCTTCCATCAAAGAAAACAACCGCAAACTCGTGTTTGAAAACCCCGAAACGGGGGTGAGATATTTTTGGGTGAAGCCGTCGGACGTGGCGATCTACGTCGAGCGCGGCGCGGCGGATATCGGGGTCGCGGGCAAGGATATTTTGCTCGAATACGAGCCCGACGTGTACGAGCTTTTGGATTTGAAAATCGGCAAATGCGATATGGCGGTGGCGGCGAAAGAGGGATTTAAGGACGATCGCAACAGAACGCTCACGGTCGCGACGAAATTTTCGAATATCGCCAAGCGGTATTATTCCTCGCTCGGCAGGGATATCGATATCGTGCATTTGAACGGCTCGATTGAACTCGCGCCTATTTTGGGGCTTTCCGACGTGATCGTGGATATCGTGGAAACGGGTGCAACGCTCAGGGCGAATAAGCTCGAAGTAGTCGAAAAATTCCAGCCGATCAGCGCAAGATTGATTGCGAATAAGGCGAATTTTAAGTTCAAAAGCGAGCGTATCGAAAAGGTGCGCGAGGAGCTTTCAAAGCTGACGGAGAATAACGTATGATCAAGATTATCAAGGATTTAGCGGGCGAACGCAAGGAAATTTTTTCGGCGGTGGAAGAAAAGGTAGACGTTTCCTCGATCGTTTCGGGGATTCTCGAACGGGTGAAAAAAGAGGGCGATCAAGCGCTTTTCGCGCTCACGGAGCAGTTCGATAAGGTCAGGCTTTCTTCTCTTAAAGTTTCGAAAGCGGAAATCGACGAGGCGGTGAACGCCGTCGAAAGCGAATTTTTAGAAGTGCTCGAAAAGGCGGCGGCAAATATCCGCTCTTTCCACGAAAAGCAAAAGCGCGAAGGCTTCGAAGTGAAAGAGAACAACGGCGTGGTCGTGGGGCAAAAAGTCATTCCCGTCGAACGGGCGGGCTTATACGTTCCCGGCGGCACGGCGGCGTACCCTTCCACCGTGCTAATGGACGCCATTCCCGCAAAGATCGCGGGCGTTTCGAGGGTGGTGATGGTCACTCCGCCCGATAGGAAAGGAAAAGTAAACCCCGTGATTTTGGCGGCGGCGTATATCGCGGGCGTGGACGAAATTTATAAGGTCGGCGGGGCGCAGGCGATCGCGGCGCTCGCGTACGGCACGGAAAGCGTTCCTAAGGTGGACAAGATCGTAGGTCCTGGCAACGCGTTCGTCGCGGAGGCGAAAAAGCAGGTGTTCGGCGAGGTTTCTATCGATATGATCGCAGGGCCGAGCGAAATTATGGTGATCGCCGACGAGAAAAACCGCGCCAAGGATATCGCGGCGGACCTTTTATCGCAAGCCGAGCACGACAAAATGGCAAGCGCGGTGCTCGTTACCGATTCCCTTGCGTTCGCGGAGGCGGTAGCCGAGGAAATCGAAAAGCAGATCCCGCTTTTGGAGCGCGCGGAAATCGCTCGGGTTTCCATCGATACCAACGGGAAAATTATCGTGACGGACGATTTAAGCGAAGCGGTCGAGGTCGCCAACGCGATCGCGCCCGAGCATTTGGAGCTTTGCTTGGACGAGCCTTTTGCCTATCTGGAAAAAATCAAACACGCGGGTTCGGTGTTCTTGGGGCGGTATTGCCCCGAAGCGCTCGGCGATTATTTCGCGGGCACGAACCACACCCTGCCCACGAGCGGTACGGCGCGGTTTTCAAGCCCGCTTTCCGTGGACGATTTCATCAAGAAAACGCAGTACATTTATTACGATAAAAACGCGCTGAAAAGCGTTTGTAAGGACGTGGAGTATTTCGCGAAAAAAGAGGGCTTGACCGCCCACGCGAAAAGCGCCGTGGTGAGATTCGAGGACGAAAATGAGTAAGTTTTTAACGGAAAAATATCAAAAACTCAAACCGTATACCCCCGGGGAACAGCCCAAAGAGCGGGAGTATATCAAGCTGAACACTAACGAATCGCCTTTCCCGCCGTCGGTGCAAGCGATCGAGCGGGCGAAAGCGGAGGCGGAAAAGCTGATGCTGTATCCCGACCCCGAATGTAAGGAGCTTGCGGGCTTGCTCGCGGAAAAATGCGGCGTTACGCCCGATCGGGTGATCTTGACGAACGGCTCGGACGAGGTGTTGAACTTCGCGTTTATGGCGTATTGCGACGAGCGCACCCCTGCGGTGTTCGCCGATATCACTTACGGGTTTTATAAGGTGTTTGCCGATCTAAACGGCGTGCCTTATCGGGAAATCCCCTTAAAAGAGGATTTTTCGCTTTGCGTGGACGAGTATATGACCGCGGACGGGACGGTGTTTATCGCCAACCCCAACGCGCCGACGGGGCTTGCGCTGCCGCGTGCGGAGATCGAAAAACTCGTCGCGGCGAACCCTTCGCGGGTGGTGGTCGTGGACGAGGCGTACGTGGATTTCGGCGGGGAGAGCTGTATTCCGCTGACGGAAAAATACGAGAATCTGCTCGTGGTGCAGACCTTTTCCAAATCTCGCTCGATGGCGGGCGCGAGGCTGGGCTTTGGCGTGGGCTCTCCCGCGCTGATCGAGGATTTAACACGCGTGCGCTATTCCACCAACCCCTATAACGTGAATAAAATGACGATGGCGGCGGGGATAGGCGCGCTTTCGGACGAGGAATATTTCAAGGAAAACTGCCGAAAGATCGTGGAAAACAGGGCGTGGACGGCGGCGGAGCTTACGAAGCTCGGCTTTGCGCTGACCGACTCGAAAACCAACTTTTTATTTGCAAAGCACGAAAAACTCGGCGGGGAGGAGCTGTATCAAGAGCTCAAAGCGCGCGGCGTGCTCGTGCGGCATTTTTCTTCCGAACCGATCAAGGAATATAACCGCATCACGGTTGGGAGCAGAAAACAGATGGAAATTTTAATGAGTACGATAAAAACTATTTTGGAGGAACGAAAATGAGAACGGCAAAAATCGAAAGGAACACCAAGGAAACGCAAATCGAGCTTTCGCTCGCGGTAGACGGCAAGGGGGAATCGGCGATCGACAGCGGTTCCGCTTTCCTCGATCATATGCTCACGCTGTTTGCAAAGCACGGAAAATTCGATCTTACGGTGCGTTGCAACGGGGATAAGGACGTGGATTTCCACCACACCACGGAGGATATCGCGATTTGCTTAGGGCAGGCGTTCAAAGAAGCGCTCGGCGATAAAAGAGGCATTTGCCGTTACGGCGATACGATTCTTCCGATGGACGAAGCGCTGGTGCTTTCGGCGGTGGATATTTCGGGCAGGAGCTATCTCGTATGCGAGCTGGATATTAAGGCGGATAAGGTCGGAAGCTTCGACACCGAGCTCGTAGACGAATTCTGGTTCGCGTTTGCGAACAATTTAGGGTGCAATCTGCATATCCGTCAGCTTTCGGGCTCGAACGCGCATCACGTTATCGAAGCCACGTTCAAATCGGTGGCGCGGAGTATGCGCAAGGCGGTTAGTATCGACGAAAAATTCGCAGGGGATATCCCGTCCACCAAAGGAGTGCTTTGATGATCGCGATCGTAGACTACGGCGTGGGGAATTTGTTTTCTTTGCAAAGCTCGTTCAAAGCTATCGGCGCGGAAGCAATCGCAACGGGCGACGCGCAAACGATCAAGCGCGCGGAGAGAATCGTTCTGCCGGGGGTCGGCGCGTTCGGCGACGCCGCGGAAAAGCTCTTTTCCTCGGGGCTTGCGGAAGTGGTGATCGAGCAGGCGAAAAAGGGAGTGCCCGTGCTCGGGATCTGCCTTGGAATGCAGCTTTTGTTCGAAAAGAGCTTCGAATACGGAGAGCATAAAGGATTAGGGCTGATTAAGGGCGAAATACGCCCGGTTTCGGACGTTATCCCTTCGGGCTATAAAATCCCTCACATCGGCTGGAACGGCTTAAATTTCGGCAAAAAAAAGAGCGAATTGTTTAAATATTTAAACGAGGGCGATTGCGTGTATTTCGTTCATTCCTTCTACGGCGCGAATTGCGAGGATAGCGTGATCGCGACGGCGGAATACGGCGCGGAGCTGACCGCGGCGGTCGCAAAGGACAACGTATACGGCTGTCAGTTTCACCCCGAAAAGAGCGGGGAAGCGGGCTTGAAAATTTTGCGCGCGTTTGCGAAGATCGGGGGGCAGGTATGAGAATATTTCCCGCAATAGACTTATTCGAAGGCAAAGCGGTGCGCCTTTTCAAGGGCGATTACAACCAAATGACGGTGTATAGCGAAAACCCGATCGAGATCGCGCTGGACTTTCAAGCGCAGGGCGCAACCTGTATGCACCTCGTAGACTTAGAGGGCGCGAAAAGCGGCGACACGCCGAATCTCCAAACGGTGAAAAAGCTCGTCGGCGTAGGCGGAATGGAAGTGGAGGTCGGCGGCGGGATACGAAATCTTGCTACGATTGAAAAATATCTTTCCGCGGGCGTGGCGCGGGTGATCCTCGGCACGGCGGCGGTCACCGACCAAGCGTTTTTGACGGAAGCCCTTCGAAGCTACGGCGAAAGGATCGCCGTCGGCGTGGATATCAAGGACGGAAAGGTCGCGATCAAGGGCTGGACGGAAAAATCGGATAAAGAAGCGTTCGCCTTTTGCGCGGAGCTCGAAGAAAAGGGCGTGAAAACGATCATTTGTACGGATATTTCCAAAGACGGCGCGATGCAGGGCGCGAACCACGGACTGTATCAAAAGCTCAGCGAAGAGCTTAAAATCAACGTGATCGCTTCGGGGGGCGTGTCCTCGATCGAGGACGTGAAAAAGCTCGCCGCGCTCCGTCTTTACGGCGCGATCGTCGGCAAGGCGTATTATACGAAAGCGATTTCCCTAAAAGAAGCGATCGAGGTGGCGAAATGATTACGAAAAGAATTATCCCCTGCTTGGACGTGAAGAACGGCAGGGTGGTCAAGGGCGTTAATTTCCAAGGTCTTGCGGACGTGTCCTCGCCCGTCGAGCTCGGGAAATATTATTCGGATAACGGCGCGGACGAGCTGGTTTTTTACGATATTACCGCTTCCGCGGAAGGGCGCGCGCTGTTCACGGATATTTTGCGGGAGGTCGCGAGCACGATCTTTATCCCGCTCACCGTCGGCGGCGGGATCAATACGCTAAACGATTTCGACCGCGTGTTAAAATGCGGCGCGGATAAAGTGAGCGTGAACTCGGGCGCGATCAAAACCCCTTCGCTCATATACGAGGCGGCAAAGCGGTACGGCGATCAATGCGTGGTGCTTTCGGTGGATTGCAAACGGGTAAACGGGCAGTTCCGCGTGTTTGCCAAAGGCGGCAGAGAGGATACGGGAATGGACGCGCTCGAATGGATCAAGCGGGGCGTGGACAACGGCGCGGGCGAGATCGTGTTGAACTCGATCGACACCGACGGCGTGAAGGGCGGCTTCGATTTGGCTATGCTCCAAGCGGTGTGCGAGATCGTTTCCGTGCCGGTGATCGCTTCGGGCGGCGCGGGGAGCGCGGCGCATTTTATAGAGCTTTTCAAAACGCTTCCCAAGGTGGACGCAGGGCTGGCGGCTTCCATTTTCCATTTCGGGGAAGTGAAGATCGGCGAGCTGAAAAAATTGCTCGCGGAAAACGGGATAAACGTGAGAGTATAAAAAAGAGGTGATACTATGTTGAAGATTGAAGAATTGAAATTTGACGAAAAGGGGCTTATCCCCGCGATCGTTGTAGACGCGGTGAGCAAGAAAGTGCTCACGCTCGCGTATATGAATAAGGAAAGCCTTGCGCTTTCGATGGAAAAGGGGCTTACCTGTTTTTGGAGCAGATCGAGGAACGAGCTTTGGCTGAAAGGCGAAACGAGCGGGAACTATCAGCATATCGTTTCCATCACGGCGGATTGCGATAAAGACGCGCTGGTGGTGACGGTGGAAAAGGACGGACCCGCCTGCCACACGGGCGAGGAGAGCTGTTTTTTCAATGCCGTATACGAGAGCGAGGAACGGCAAGAATTTTCGCTTGCGGGGCTCGTCGAGCTGATCGAGGGCAGAAAAAAGGAAAAGAAAGAGGGCTCGTACACGACCTATCTTTTCGAAAAGGGGATCGACAAGATCTTGAAAAAGGTGGGCGAGGAGAGCACGGAAGTGATTATCGCCGCGAAAGCGGACGACAAAAAGGAAACCGTGTACGAGATCGCCGACCTTGCCTATCACACCCTCGTTTTAATGATTCAAATGGGGATATCCCTCGAAGATATCCACAAAGAGCTTGCTTCCCGTCACGTGATCGACAAAAAGGTGAAGCAGGAAAAAATGACCAAATAATGACGAAATAACGGAAAAGCAAGCGGAGAATTTCTCCGCTTATTTTCTTTCAAGAGCGCGCATTTTGTATTTTTTAGGCAGTAAATCCAAATTTTTGTAAAATTTATTAAAAAATTTCTTAACTATGGTTTATTTTTTGTTGACAAGGTCATAAAATGGTGGTATAATAACCTTGCAAAATTTAATCAGGGTTTATTTTTTTGTTTTAAAAGTTAACCAAGGTTAAGAAAATTGAGTAAAATAGAGTAGAGAAAATTAAAAAATCGGTACGGAGGTTATAAAAAGATGCCTGTAAGAATGGCGCCTGTGGGCGAAGAAGTAGAAATCAAACGGGTTTCGGCGAACGAAAAGGTAAAGCGACACCTTGAAAATCTGGGGCTTGCCGTAGGGCAGAAGATCACGCTGGTCGCCTCGCAAGGCGGGTCGGTGATCTTAAAGGTCAAGGAAGGGCGGATCGCGCTCGATCAGCAAATGGCGGCGGGGCTTTTCGTTGCGTAAGGATACATAATTTAAGTCAAATAAATTTCTCAAACAGAGAAAAATAGAAAAGGAGAAAACTATGAACAAACTTTTATCGGAGCTTAGCGTCGGCGAAAGCGGCACGATCGTGAAGGTTGCGGGCGAAGGCGCGATTCGTCGCAGACTGTTCGATATGGGCGTAACGCCCGGGGCAGACGTGTTTTTGCGCAAAAAAGCGCCTCTTGGCGATCCGCTCGAACTCACGATCCGCGGCTACGAGCTCACCCTTCGAAAGGCGGAAGCCGCTTGCGTGACTATGGAGGTGAAGGAATGAAAAGATTTGCCTTAGCGGGGAATCCCAACTGCGGGAAAACCACGCTGTTTAACTGCTTGACGGGCTCTACCGCCCACGTCGGCAACTGGCCCGGCGTAACGGTGGATAAGCGCGAGGGCACGTATAAAAAATGCGCCGAGCCTATTTCCATCGTCGATCTTCCGGGGATTTATTCCCTTTCGCCGTACACGCCCGAGGAAGTCATTTCCCGCAACTACGTGCTCGACGAAAAGCCCGATTGCGTCATCAATATCGTAGACGCGACCAACCTTGAAAGAAATCTGTACTTAACCACGCAGCTTTTGGAAATCGACGTGCCCGTCGTGATCGCGCTGAATATGATCGACCTCGTGAATAAGCAGGGCGACAAGATCGACGAAAAGGAGCTTGAAAAACGTTTGGGCGTGCCCGTCGTGAAGATCTCCGCGTTGAAGCGCGAAGGGCTCGACGAGCTTATGAACCGCGCGCTGGCGGTTTGCGTCGACGGGCGTAAGGGCAAAACGGTGCTGGAAGAATGTAATCTTTGGCATTTGATTCGCGACGTTCGTATCGCGCTTGCGGGAGCGGGGGTGGAAAATCCCTTGTTCCACGCGATTAAGCTCGTGGAATGTGACGAGATCGAAGTAAAAATGCACCCCAAGACCTTGAAAATGGTCGAGGAATTCAAGGAAACCTTCGAAGACGAGCTGTTCGGCGCGGACTTCGAAGCCCTCGTCGCGGACGCGAGATATAAATACATATCCAAAAATTATTCGTCCTTGCTCACCAAAAAGGCAAAGGGCTTGAAACTTTCCAAATCGGATAAAGCGGATAGAGTGCTCACCAACAAATGGGCGGGGATTCCGATTTTCCTCGTGATCTTGTTCGCGGTGTTCCATTTGACCTTCTCCGAGGATTTCTTGTGGATCGGCAGTATTTTCTCTTTGCCTACGATCGAGGAGCTGGGGCTTGCGGATAACTTCGGCGTTTCGCTGTTGGCTTGCGTATACGACGGCGCGGTATTCTCCCCCGGGGTGATACTATTTAACCTGATGGAGCTTTTGACCTCGACGGTATTCGGCTGGATCGTGGCGGGCGTGGAAGCGCTCGGCGCGGCAGACTGGGCGATCGGACTCGTAGAGGACGGTATTTTGGGCGGACTCGGCGGCGTTTTGAGCTTCGTGCCGCAAATCATTATGCTGCTTTTGCTTCTTTCCATTTTGGAAGATTCGGGCTATATGGCGCGCGTGGCGTTCATTCTCGATAGGATTTTCCGCCGTTTCGGCGTGTCGGGCAGAGCGTTTATCCCTATGATTATGGGCTTCGGGTGCTCTATTCCCGCTATGGTCAACACGCGCACGCTTGCCGACGAAAGAGAGCGCACGCTTACCATTCGTACCATTCCCTTCTTCTCGTGCGGCGCAAAGCTTCCCATTCTCGTGGGGGTTGCGGGTGCGGTCGCGCATATGACGGGGCTTGGCGACGGCAGTATTATCAGCTTTTCAATGTACGTCGTGGGAATGGCGTTGGCGATCATCAGTATTTTATTGATGCGCTCGACGACCCAACGCGGTGAAGTCGCGCCCTTCATTATGGAGCTTCCCGCTTATCATAAACCCAGCGGAAAAGGACTTATGATCCACCTTTGGGATAAAACCAAGCACTATATCAAGAAAGTATTTACGATCATTCTCGCTTCGACCATTCTCGTATGGTTCTTGTCGAGCTTCGGTTGGAATTGGAAGATGGTAGACGTCGAAAATTCCATTCTCGCTTCTATCGGTCAATTCTTGCAGCCGCTCTTCACTCCGCTCGGCTTCGGCAGTCAGCTCAACTCCTTCGGTTGGGTGTTCGTGGTGGCGGCGATCACGGGCTTGATTGCGAAAGAGGAAGTAATCGCGACTTTTGCAACGCTCGCGGCGGTATTCGTAGGCGTCGTTGCTCCCGAGCTTGCGGCGGAAGGCGCAACCGACGTTATGGTGATGGTGCTCGGAACGGGGATCACGTGGCAAGGGCTCGTGGCGTTCATTATCTTTAATATGACGACGATTCCCTGTTTCGCGGCGGTAGCGGCGGCGAAAGGCGAAATCAACAAAGGCAAATTCAAGTGGACGCTTTTGTTCTGGATCGTCGCTTCGTATATCGCAACGGCGATTACCTACGTGGTGCTTTCGTGGTGGTGGACGGCGTTCATCTTCGCGGCGGTGGCGGCGGCTGTGATCGCGGCGATCGTGCTTTGGAATAAAAAGAAAACCAAAAAAGCTTAAAAAATTTTTCTGGGAGAAAACGGAATGATAATCAATATCCTTATCGGAGTCGGCGCGGCGGCGCTCGTCGTCGGAGTCGTGATCAGCGTCTATTTGAAGCGTAAGCGCGGCGAAACGGGCTGTTCCTGCGGGGACTGTTCGGGGTGCAGCGGTTGCGGACACAAAACCGAAGAAGAACCGCAGAAAGAGGAAAAAACCTGTTGCTGTGGCTGTCATTCGGAAACTCCTACGGAAGAAAACTAAATTTGCTCACACGATTATCGATTTTTTAATAACTCTATTCTCATTGCGGAAAAAGCGAACCGATTAGGCTCGCTTTTTTCCGTGCAGGGCGTTTTAAGATGAGAAAGAGCTATAAACGAGCCCCGAGCGAAGCTTTGCTCGGGGCTGTTCCTATGTGTTCGTTATTGAAAGAAGAAATAAAAAATTCCGTAGAGTAGAGCCAGATGCGCGGGATAGAAAATGTAAAAGAAATATTTCATTTTCCATTTGCCTTTTTGCCCGTTATATAACAGCAAAAGGGGAATCGCCAAAAACGCGTACCATTGAAGCGCGGGGAAATACGAGACTTGCACAAGCATAAAAAGGCAAGGGATAATACACAACACGCGTGCGGGCAAACAATCGGCTTTTTGCAAAAAGGCGGGGGCAGGTATGGAGCGAACGTCCAAAAGGCTCACAAATACGGGCGTGAGTACGCCCCAGAAGCCGTAATCGAGCTCCGTATAAGAGCAAAGAAGAAAGCAAAGCGCGATCCCGCCGAGAAACGTCGCGCCGAACAGGGCGATTTTCCAAGCCTTTTCGTTTTCGAACAGAGCTTTTTTAAACGCTTGCAGGGCGTAGATTAAAAGTACGGAAAAAGAGAAGGTGACGAGCACGGACGCAATTTTATTGCTCGGCACGGCGACTCGCACGACGAGCTCGCAAACGATCGCAAGCCCCGCGAGAATAGAAAAATGCTTCGCTTTGTTTTTGGTGTACCGACAGCCCTCCGCGATAAAAAACGCGAAAATGGGAAAGGATAGTCGCCCGATCTTTCGCAGAATAAAATGCGAAGTAGGGTAGAAAATCGCGCCGATATGGTCGATTAACATCAAAACGGCGGCGAGAAGCTTCAACGCGTTCCCGCTGAAAATTCGGCATTTTTGCAACGCGGAAAAACTCATTCTTTCTCCCCCGTGGTGGGGGATTCGCCGTTTTCGAGCTCTTTTTTATTGGATTTTTTGCGTTTTTTCGCCTCTTTCAAAGCCGCTTTCTTATCGACCTTTTCCTGCTTTTTGCGCTCCCGCTGTTCGTTAACCTTTTTTTCGAGGTATACTCGCGCTTTGGATTTTTCCTTTTCGGGCTCGATTTCCTGACCCGTCATTTTCTTAAAGAAATTCCCGACCGTGCGCACGGGCTTCGTCACGTTCTCGATATCGGCTTCCAACCCCGCGATCACGAGTCCGATTCTCCCGCCGACGAATTTCTGCACGACGGAAAAGATAAGGTTGAAAACCCAAAGCGCAATCATTATCGCGGAAAAAATAACCGAAAATACGCTTACGTTTTTTGCCGTGTAGCAAAGCCCGTAGACGGCAACGCCGAGGTTGAAAAGCTGAATAAGCCGTTTGCTCCAAGTATAAATAGCCGTCACCCGTTTGGTCATTTTTTTGCCGTCGGGGGATTTTCCACAAGCCGTCGCGAACAGGAAAAAGAAAAAATACCCGAGCGACAGCGCGAGCAGAATTCCGTTGACGACCCAAAGCCCACGCATTGAAATAAGCGCGTAGATCAGATACGCGATATAAACGGTCTGCGTTGCCACCTTTAATAGGAAAAAGGCTTTTTTGAAATCGTCGATTGCCTGTTTTAACGCAGTTTTGGTATAATCAAGCATACTTCCCTCGTAAAAAAATTTTATTTCTACTATGATTATACACGAAATCCGCCGAAAATCAAACCGAATCGAGGGGTAAAACCTCGAAAATTTTTCCCGAAAGGAATATTTCACGTATTTTTAAACGGCTTCTTGGGTTTCGTTTTCGCGAATACGGCTGAGCCGTTCCAGCTCGCTGAACTTGCCGCCGAGCGCCGTCAGCTCCTCGTACGTTCCCACCTCGACCATTCTGCCTTCTTCCATCACGACGATTCTATCGGCGTTGCGAATGGTGGATAATCTGTGCGCCACGATAAAAGTAGTGCGTTCCTTCACGAGCTTGTCGATAGCCTTTTGCACGTGGAATTCCGCCACGTTGTCGAGCGCGCTCGTCGCTTCGTCTAAAATGAGGATACGGGGGTTTCGAATGAGCGCCCGCGCGATACTGATTCGTTGCTTCTGCCCGCCCGAAAGCTTATCCCCGTGTTCGCCGACCTGCGAATCGAGGCCGTGGGGCAAAGAAGGCAGAAATTCGGTGACGTCCGCCTGTTCGACGGCGTTTAAAAGATCGGTTTCGCTGTACGCATCCAGTCCGTAGGTGATATTTTCCCGAATCGTGCCCGAAAAAAGAATACTGTTTTGCGGTACGACGGACAAAAACCGCCTGTAAGACTGCATCGGTATTTCGTCGAGGGGCTTGTCGTCTATCAGAATACGCCCTTCGGTCGGCGTTAAGAGCCCGATAATGAGGTTCATAACGGTGCTTTTTCCCGACCCCGACGCGCCTACGATCGCGATACGCTCTCCTCGTTTCACGTGTAGCTCGAAGTCCTTCACGACGCATTTTTCTTCGTTTGGATAACGGTAGCAAACCCGCTCGAAATCTACTTTTCCTTCCAGCTGGCGCAAGGGCGTTTTCCCGCCGTCCCGCTCGATATCTTCGGCGCAGACGATCTCGGAAAGGGAGCGTACGGCTTCCTTGCCCGTCATCAGAGCGGGGTATACGTTGATCAGCGTTAAAATTGATCCGCTGATAGAGGAGAAAAGGGATTGAAAGAGCACCACTTCGCCCGCGGTTACGTAGTTTTTGACGGCGAGGAATGCGCAGAAAAACAGACAAATCGCCGACATTAAGTGGGTTACGACCCACATCATAGAGCCGAACCACGCGTGCGTTTTATCCAGTCGCAAGCCCGCTTTCGTCACAGAATCGATATACTCGTTGACTTGCTGTTCCTCCGTTTCCACGAGCCCGTGCGCCTTGGTGAGCGTTATCATTTGCAGGGTCGTGGTGAGCTTGCTCGAAAGCTTTTCGTTTTCGGCGCGGTATAAAAAATTATCCCTGCGAATCCGATTTTGAAAGGCTTTTCTCAAAAGGATATTAAGGGGAATAATCGCCACGAAGAACAAGGACACGACGGGGCTTTTAAGCAGCGCGATGATCGCGGAGACGACCGCGCCGACGAGGGCGGGGATAAAGGTTGCCAGATAGTTCCGATAATACCCTTCCACGCTGTCGATATCGCGCAGGAATTTAGACTGGATTCTGCCCTCCTCGATTTCTTTGTGATAGGTGATCGAAAGCCGTTGAAGCTTTCTCACGACCCCGCTTTTGACTTCCGCCGTCGTCGAGCGGATCAGGCGGTTGACGATCGAGGAACGCCACGCCGTCGTGAAAACGTTTTGACAGATCACGACCGCGAGCACGATTCCGTCTGCGACGATCCGCGCGATATATCCGTCGGGGCGGTAGGTCACGAGGTCGATCACGTCGCTCGTGATCAGCGGCATAAGCCACGCGGGCGAGTGTTGCAAAAGATAGATCAGCGTGGAATATAGCACTCTGAGCCAGTCTCTTTTTAAAAGCTTTAAAAGAAAGCCGTCCTTTTTTTTAAGCTTTTCTTCGCCGTACCCGAACAGCCATTCAAGCTCGGGGATCTTGTTGCGCTCGTGCGCCTTACGATGCGGGTGTTGTCGCCGTGGCGGCGGCTCGTTCGCGAGGGGTTCGTTGCGTTTAGACATAAAAAATTCCTCCTTATTTTCGACTTTGCGCGGCGGTTTGCCGAGCGTAGCTTAGGGGACGCTTTTTAGTTTTGCTGTATTATAGCACGCCCATAAGTAAAAGTCAATAGAAGAAGGAAAAATTTGTCTATGAAATTTTCGAATGAAGTTTATGCATTTTTCGAATTATTTCACGCTGAATAAAAGATCGTAGTAGGTGGGGAAGGGCCAGTATTCCTTTGCGCAAAGCTTTTCCGCTTCGTCGGCGTATTTCCGCACCTTTTCCATATCGGGCACGATCACGTACGCGGTGCGCTTGGCGGCTTCCAGCTCGTCCTTCGGCATATCCAAAAGGTCGCTTTCCAGCTTTCTTACCGCCGCCATCATATTCTCGTTTGCCCCTACCAGGGTTTTGACGATCGCTTCTTCCTCCGCGTACGGCAGGGAAGAAAAGAGCGTTTTTTTCGCCACGAGATTTGCGCACAGCTTCGCCGCGTAGGAGGATACGGCGGGATAAATTTGCTTGGTCGCCATATCGATACAAGTCAACGCTTCCACGCGGATATTTTTCACGTAGTTTTCAAGCTGTATCTTCGCGCGCGCGATCGCTTCGTTTTTCGTGTATACGCCTTGGCGCACGAACACGTCCACGTTTTCTTTTTTGAACAGCTCCGCAACGGCGTCGGCGGTCGTTTTTAAGTTTAATAACCCCCTGCGTGCCGCTTCCGCTTCCCATTCGGGGCCGTAGCCGTTATAATTAAAGATAATGCGGTGGTGCTTTTTCAAAAGCTTTTCGGTGTACGCTTTGAGCGCGGTTTCGAAGCTTTCCGCTTTTTCGAGCTTTTCCGCCGCTTCTTGGAAGGCTTCCGCAACGATCGTGTTCAAAACGATATTCGGGTCGGCGACCGAAGCGGACGAGCCGAGCATACGGAATTCGAATTTATTCCCCGTGAACGCGAAGGGAGAGGTGCGGTTTCTGTCCGTCGAATCGATCGGGAAGATAGGGGATTCGGGCACGCCGATCGACCCTCTCGCCGATTTGTGCGGGGTGTAGTTTTTCCCGAGCACGATAGAATCGACGATCTCTCCCAGCTCGTCGCCGAGATACACCGAAAGAATCGCGGGCGGCGCTTCGCCCCCGCCCAAACGGTGGTCGTTGGAAGCGGACGCTACGCACGCGCGAAGCACGCCTTGATATTTGTCCACCGCCTTAATAATGCACGCGAGAATGAGCATAAACATCGCGTTTTGCTCGGGGCGGTCGCCGGGGTCGAGCAGGTTGAGCTTGGTGGTGGAAAGAGACCAGTTGTTGTGCTTACCGCTCCCGTTGATTCCCACGAAGGGCTTTTCGTGCAACAGGCAAGCGAGCTTATGCTTTTGCGCGACCTTTTTCATCAGCTCCATCGTCAGTTGGTTGGAGTCCACCGCAAGGTTCATATTCGTGAAGATAGGCGCGAGCTCGTGCTGTGCGGGCGCGGCTTCGTTGTGCTTGGATTTGGATAAGATTCCGTACCGCCAAAGCGTTTCGTCGAGATCCTTCATAAAATCGGAAACTCTCTGTTTGAGCGCGCCGAAATAATGATCGTCGAGCTCCTGCCCCTTGGGCGCGGGGTTGCCGAACAGCGTTCTGCCCGTCAAAACGAGATCCTCCCGCTTTTTATACGCTTCCTCGTCTACGAGGAAATATTCCTGCTCAGGACCTACGGTGGTGTTCACTTTGAGCGCTTCGATCCCGAACAGCTTCAAAAGCCGTTTCGCCGCCTTGTCGATCGCCGTCATCGACTTTAAAAGCGGGGATTTTTTATCCAGCGTTTCGCCCGTGTAGGAAACGAAAATGGTCGGGATATACAGCGTTCCGTCCTTCACGAAGGCGGGGGAGGTGGGGTCCCAAGCCGTGTACCCTCGCGCCGCGCAGGTCGCTCTCGATCCGCCCGAAGGGAAAGAGGACGCGTCGGGCTCGCCGACAATCAAGGATTTTCCCGTCAGCTGCATAATCACGGAATCGCCGCCGACGGGCTCGATAAAGCCGTCGTGCTTTTCCGCCGTTAAGTTCGTGAGCGGCTGAAACCAATGCGTGTAGTGCGTTGCGCCTTTGGAAAGAGCCCAGTCCTTCATCGCGTTTGCCACCGTGTCTGCGATCGTCATATCGATAGTTTCGCCCGCGTCGATAGTGTTGCGCAAAGATTTATAAACTTCGCGGGGCAAGGTGCTCCGCATCACCACGTCGTTAAAGACGTTTTCGCCGAAAATTTCGGGTACGTTCATACTTTTTACTTCCTTTTCTTTGGTTTTTATGCTTTTTATGATACGATTATAGGCGATTTTTTCTAAAATGTCAATAAAAACCGACCGTTTTTTCGCGGTTTATCGAAAAAATGCCCAAAAATCGCTTATTGCTTTATAAAAATATAAAATTATTGCTAAAAACTTGATAAAATCAAGCGTAAACTTGAAAAAACACGGCGAATAATTTTTCGCCGTGTGAAAATTTACTTTTGAAAAGCTTTATAATTTCTCTTTTTCGTCGCGCGCGAGCCGTTTTCTCTCCGTTTCCGCCTTAGAAAAAACGCAGCCGCAAAAATCCTGACGGTATAACCCGTATTCCCCCGAAAGTTCCAGCGACCGATAATACCCGCCCTGCTTTTTAAAATCGGAAAAAAGGTACTTCACCTCGACCCTGCCCCCTTCTTTTTCTCCGATCTCGTTCAGCCATTCGGCGTTTTTATAGGGGCTTAACGAAAGGGTAGTGCCGAAATATTCGAACCCGCCCGCCTTTGCCTCGTCGGCGGTTTTCTTTAAACGAAGCTCGTAGCAACGATAGCACCGTTTTCCGCGTTCGGGCTCGTTTTCCAAGCCTTTGCAAATTTCGTGAAACTTTTCCGCTTCGTGATCGCAGTCCAAAAAATCCGCCCAGCCCGTTTCTTTCAAGAACCGAATTTGCTCGGCTTTCCGTTTTTCGTACTCCTCGTCCTCGTCGATATTCGGGTTGTAATACAGCACGGTAATTTTAAACGTGTCTTTCAGCCGTTCGAGGCACGCCGACGAACAGGGCGCGCAGCAGCTATGCAATAACAGGGTCGTACCCGTTTGCGCCGTTTTTAGAATTTCTTGCAATTTTTTGTCGAAGTTTTCTTTCATAAATATACGCCTCGTTTGCACAGCTTTCCATTCGACGAATTTCGAGAGTCGATCGCCGTCGGATCGTAAGATATGCGCTTGCCCGCATATCTCGCAAGCCCCGTATGCGGTCAACCGCATACGAGCGGGGAAAAACGCAGAAAAAACGCCCCGACCCGAAAAAGATAGGGGGGCGGGGGATAATTTTATAAAGTTACGCGATCGAAAACCTCTTGCGTTTCAAGATCGATCCACAAAAATTCGCCGTTTTCGAACAGAATACAAGAATGAGGCGTGCCCGCTTTCGGCAACGCCACCGACCCGCAATTCGCGTATAAGATCCCGTTTTCGAGAGTCCTGTGCACGGGGTAGTGCGTATGCCCGTTCAACAAAATTTCGGCTTTGGAAAGGGGCGGGGGATTGTTTTCGCCCGCCAAATGCCCGTGCGTTAAATACAGCGTTTTTCCGCCCGCGTTCAAAAGGGCGTAGTCCGCAAGCGCGGGGAATTCGAGCACCATTTGATCGACCTCTGCGTCGCAGTTGCCGCGCACGGCTAAAATTTTGTCTTTCCAAGCGTTGAGAAGCTCGAAAACCGTTTTCGCGTCGTGCCCGACGGGCAGGGGATTGCGCGGCCCGTGATAAAGAAGATCGCCCAAAAGCACCAGCTTGGTCGGCTCAATCTTTTCCGCGAACGCCAAAAGCTTTTCGCACCAAAACGCCGAGCCGTGAATATCCGAAGCTATGATAAATTTTTCGTCCATAACGCCACTCCTTTGCCCCCGTGCGCGGGCTTTTCCAGCATCGCGGCGAGCGCTTTCACCACGCCGCCCTCCGCGTTCGAGGGGATAATTTTTTCCACTTGCGCCTTGACGGGCGGATACGCGTTTTTCGGCGCGGCGGTATGCGCGCAAGCGCGGAGCATTTCCACGTCGTTCATATGATCGCCGAACGCAAGGCATTCCTCCCGCTTGATAGAAAACAGCTTTTGCAGGGTTTTGATCGCCTCGCCCTTGTTGGCTTTTAAATCGGAAATATCGCACCAATGCCCGCCCGAAAGGGTGAGCTTTACGCCCTCCGCGATCGGCGAAAGCGCTTTATAGCTCGTCCGCTCCGCCTTTTCTCCGCTGAACACCGAGATCTTGCAACAGGGAACTTTTCCCACCACGCAGTCGAGGTTATCCACCAGTTTATAGCTCGAATAGGGAGTCGTCGTCCGCGAAAAAAACGGCTCGACGGTATCTTCGATATACGCGCAATTTTCCCCGCAAAGAATGGGGTATAACCCTTCCGTTTCCCGAATAACGCTTAAAAATAACGCGACCTTTTCGGGCGCGAGCGGAGTGAGGGAAACCGTTTTCCCGCGATACCGCACGAGCGCGCCGTTTTCGGCGATAAACGCCGCTTGGTCCTTGATCGGCTCGAAGGTTTTTTCGAGATTTGCGTATTGTCTGCCGCTGGCAGGTACGAAAAGAACGCCCCGCTCGAAGAGCTTGCGGGCGATCGGGAAGATATCTTGCGGCGCTTCGCCCTTAGGGTCGTATAACGTGCCGTCTAAATCGGTTGCAATCAGTTTAATCATA
>JAZRHC010000003.1:0-19792 GCA_045644545.1 Candidatus Scatosoma sp.
ATACGGTAATATGGGCGCGCTTGGAGGAATGATCTAAGCTTATGGACATCTTTATCGAGCCGATAGGGAAGCTGGTAAACGAGTTTTCTAAGCTTCCCGGCGTAGGAAAGAAAACCGCGCAACGATACGCGTATAAAATTATCGATATGTCGGAGGCAGACGCGCGCGCCTTTGCGGACGCTATACTCGGTGTAAAACGCAAAGTGCGGTATTGTAAAATCTGTGGAAATTTCACGGAAGAGGATACCTGCGGCATCTGCCGCATGCGGGAGAAAAGCGTGATTTGCGTGGTAAAAGAGCCTAAGGACGTTGCAGCGATTGAAAAACTGCACGAATTTAAGGGAGTGTATCACGTTTTACACGGCGTTATCGATCCGCTTGCAGGGGTTGGACCAAACGACATTCGCATCCGCGAATTGCTTGCCCGCTTGCAGACAGGGGAGGCGAAAGAGGTTATCGTTGCGACAAATCCCGACGTTTCGGGGGATGCAACGGCAATGTATTTGGCGAAATTGATAAAACCTTTAGGGGTAAAAGTAACTCGTTTGGCGCACGGTATTCCTATCGGGTCGGAAATCGAGTATACCGACGACGTAACGCTTACGCGCGCGTTCGTGGAACGCAATAAAATGTAAAGGATTTAAGAAAGCTTTGCTTTCATCAAAGGAGAATAGTATGAAAATTTCAGTTTTAGGCTGCGGTCGTTGGGGGTCGTTTATCGCGTGGTATCTTTGCAATCACGGGCACGAGGTGTATTCGTGGGGGCCCGAGGACGATTATTCCTATAAGGTTTTGAAAGAAACGGGGAAAAACGAATACGTAACCCTCGACGAGCGGATCACGCTCACTTGCGATTTAAAAGAAGCGGTCGAACGCGCGGAGGTGATCGTCATTTCCATTTCCTCGCAGGGCTTGCGCGGATTTATGAAACGAATCCTCGAATACGACGTATCTAATAAAAATTTCGTGCTTTGTATGAAAGGGATCGAAGTGGACACGGGCTCGCGGCTTTCCGAAGTGCTCGTGCAAAGCGGCGTTTCCCAAGATAAAATTGCCGTTTGGGTCGGGCCGGGGCACATACAGGCGTTCACGCAGGGAATCCCTAACTGTATGGTAATCGATTCGGCGAATCCCGAACTCAAAAAGAAGCTCGTGGACAGCTTCGGGAGCGATTTGATCCGCTTCTATTACGGGCAGGATTTAATCGGCACGGAGCTTGGCGCGGCGGCGAAAAACGTGATGGGAATCCTCGCGGGGATTTGCGACGGCTTGGGCTACGTTTCTTTAAAAGGCGCGTTGATGTCGCGCGGGGCGAGAGAGGTTGCGCGGCTCATAAAGGCGATGGGCGGCAACGAGCTTTCCGCTTACGGACTCGCGCATTTAGGCGACTACGAAGCCACGCTGTTCAGCCCTTATTCGCATAACCGCGGCTACGGCGAGCTGCTCGTAAAGGGCGAGAAATTTGCAAAACTTGCCGAGGGCGTGCCGACGGCGGCGGCGATGAAAAAGCTGGGCGAAAAGTACGGCGTGGATCTGCCGCTTACCAACGCCGTGTACGCTCTTTGCTACGAATCGGAAGGCGAGGATTGCAAAACGGCTTGCGAAAAAATGCTCGCAAAGCTGTTTGCCCGCGACGCGAAATCGGAATTCTATTCTTAAAAACTACTTAAAACTGCGCTCTGCTTTTTGGCAGGGCGTATTTTTTTGTATAAAAATTCTCGGTTTTCCGCATTATATAACTATGAAAAGAACGATCGAACAAAACCAAATGAAAACGCG
The DNA here is from genome assembly GCA_045644545.1 of Candidatus Scatosoma sp. GTDB lineage: Bacteria > Bacillota > Clostridia > Christensenellales > Borkfalkiaceae > Scatosoma. Next base: position 1,780 of record JAZRHC010000003.1, read on the forward strand.
CGACGAGCGGGAGAGCTGTTTTCCCACAGCAAACGGCGTAAACGGAAACGGTCAAATGCAAAAAAGAAGGGGGCAGGGTTGAGATGACGGGTAAAAACAGAGAAAATTATAACGCGAATTATATCGCTTACGTAAATTCCTTCGACCCGCCCACGCACCACACGAAAAACTGCTTGCGCGCCTTTCTCGTCGGCGGGTTCGTGTGCACGATCGGGCAGTTTTTGCGCTATATTTTAGAAGCGGCGGGCTTATACGGCGACGAGCTTTCGGGCACGGTCAGCGTGATCTTGATTTTTTTGGGCTGTCTTTTAACGGGGCTCGGGGTTTACGACAGGATCGGTCGAAACGCGGGCGCGGGCTCGATCGTGCCGATCACGGGCTTTGCCAACAGCGTTTGCTCGCCCGCGATGGAGTTTAAAACGGAAGGGCTGGTTTACGGTATGGCGGCGAAAATGTTTATCGTGGCAGGGCCGATTATCGTTTACGGCGTTTTGGCGGGCACGATCGTGGGAATCCTTTATTTGTTTTTATAAAAATTTATTTTGTACCGCGTCGCGCGTTTGACTTTCCTTAAAATAAGGAGTATAATAAACCTATCAAAACGAAAAAGAGAATAAGGAGGATCTATGAAAATAAAAGAAGTCGATCCGAATTTCGTTATAAACCGTGAACCTTTCACGGAAAACGGCGTGCGATATTATTCCATTCCAAACGAGAATTTTGCTTTGTACGGCGTATATTACGATAAAAAACGCGAAAAATTCGTTCGTTTAGATAGGGAAATTGCTAAAAAGGTCAACGCGGGCGTGCGAACGTTGAGCGAACATACCGCGGGTGGCAGATTGCGCTTTTCTACCGACTCTGACGTATTTGTTCTGCAAGCGAGTTACGACTATTTAGGAATAAAGCCGCATATGGCGATCGAAGGACAAGGCGGGTTTGCCTTGTTGGAAGAAAAAGAGGACGACGTGGAGCTCGTTCAAATTTTTCCGCCCACACCAAAAGACAAAAAAGGATTTACGCTCTCTTGTCATTTGCCACGGGGAATGAGGAATTACATATTGCATTTCCCGTTATATAATCCGATCAACTCGCTCACGATAGGACTTGACGAAAGCGCTTCGGTCGCAAAAGGCAAAGAGTATCGGAGCGTAAAGAAAATTATTTATTACGGTTCGTCTATTACGCAAGGCGGTTGCGCGAGCCGTCCCGATAACGCATATCAAGGCTTGATAGCGAAGTGGAATAATATCGATTTTTTGAACTTCGGTTTTTCAGGGAACGCAAAAGGTGAAAGGACGATGGCGGACTTTTTGGGCGAATTTGATTGCAGCTTATTCGTTTGCGATTACGATCATAACGCGCCCTCGCCCGAGTATCTTCAACAAACGCATTACGCTTTTTACGAATGCTATCGCAAAAAGCAACCAAACGTGCCGATTTTGTTTATGAATCGTCCTGATTATTACGGCAAAAAAACCGATCGTGAACGAGCAAAGGTCGTGCGGGAAACGTATCGTAAAGCGCGGGCAAACGGAGATGAAAACGTTTATTTTCTTTCGGGAAAAACTTTTTTTAATAAAGACAAGGTAAATTGTATGGTAGACGGTTGCCATCCAAACGATTTAGGTTTCTATCTGATGGCAAAAAAAATCTACAAAAAAATGATTGAAATAGACGAAATATTTAAATAAAAATAAAAAATGCAAAACGCCGAAAAAGCGCCCGAAAAGCTTCGTGCTTACGGGCGCTTTCGCATAATTTTTTCGATTTGAAGCATACTGCTCGTATATGCAGACGATATTTTTCAAAAATCAGCCGAGGATCGTCGCGACGGGCACGATCGCAGGCCCTAAGGAGTGCGCGGGAATCGTCGGGAAATACGTGGATAAAACGCTCGACGACGACACGTTCGGGGAATCTACCTACGAAAAAGCGGAATGTAAAATGCTGACCTTTGCCGCCCGTCAGGCGATCAAAAAAGGCGGGGCGACCGAAAAGGAAATGGATACGTTCATTTCGGGCGATCTTCTCAATCAGATCATTTCCGCGTCGTTCACCGCGCGGGATTTCGATTTCCCGTTTATCGGGGTATACGGCGCGTGTTCCACGCTGGCAGAAGCTTATGCGCTCGCCGCGACCTTTATCGACGGCGGGTACGCAAAAAGGATCGTCGCGGCGACGGGGAGTCATTTCTCGTCCGCGGAACGGCAATATCGCTATCCCTTAGAGCTCGGCAACACCCGCCCTCCGCAATCACAATGGACGGTAACGGGCGCGGGCGGGGCGTTTATTTCCGATCAGGGTAGTTCGATTGCGATCACTTCGGCGACCTTCGGAAAGGTCGTGGATTTCGGGATTACGGACGTGAACAATATGGGCGCGGCGATGGCGCCCGCCGCTTGCGATACGATTTTGACCCACCTTCGGGATACGGGCAGAAAGCCCACCGACTACGACCTGATTTTAACGGGCGATTTAGGGGCGCTCGGAAGCCGTATCGTAAAAGACCTCACTTGGGAAAAAGGCGTAGATATGCAGAGCAACCACGTGGACTGCGGAGAGATTATTTATAAAGTGATCGAGGACGAGTTCCAAGGCGGCAGTGGCGCGGGGTGCTCGGCGGTCGTGTTCAATTCGTATATTTACGACAAACTGAAAAACCGCGAATTAAACCGCGTGTTGCTGTGCGCGACGGGCGCGCTCCTTTCCACCGTTTCGAGCGGGCAAGGGGAATCGATCCCTTGCATTTGCCACGCGGTGGCAATCGAAAACGTTTGAGGGGGAAAAGATATGTTTTCGCAATACTGGGATATTTTATATGCGTTTGCAAAGGCGTTTGCGGTCGGCGGGCTGATTTGTATGATCGCGCAGATCGTGATCAATTTCACCGACCTCACGGCGGGAAAAATACTCGTAATTTTTATGCTTGCGGGGGTGGTGTTGCAGGGCTTGGGGCTGTATCAATACCTCGTGGATTTCGCGGGCGCGGGGGCGACCGTGCCGATCTCGGGCTTTGGATATTTGCTGGCGAACGGGGCGATACGCGGCGCGCAAAAAGGCTTATTCGGCGCGTTCACGGGCGCTTTAAGCGCGGCGAGCGCAGGGGTGAGCGCGGCGGTGATCTTCTCGTTTATAATGGCTATGATCTTCAAGGCGAAAAGTAAGAAGAATTAAAGAAAAAAACTCCGCGGGAAGCGGAGCTTTAAGTTATTATTTTACGCTACGGGGGCGCTGTTCTTGGACTTGTCCTATTAAAACGGGATCAAAAAGATCGTCTGTTTTTGGCAACGTATTGCATAAAGCGCATTGGGTTCGGTATACTTTTTGCAATAGTTTAAAAGCGCTGTATTTTTTCAAATTCTTCAAATGGGAAATATAAAATAAAATATACAAATCCAATTCGCTGAGATTATTTGCGATTTTTAGTAATTCGTCGCGTTTTTGTGTTAGATTTTCCCGTGTTGTATATTCGTTCCAACGATAGCGATGAAACGACCTAATTTTTTGTTCTAAATTTTTAAAAAACTTTTCCAAGTTAGGAATATCTTTAAAAAGTTCTTTGTTTTCCATAAATTTCTCCTTTTTGATAAGTTCCATTTATATTATAGTATATTTTTTTGCGTTTTTGGGCGAAAGACACGAATCGTGTCAAATTTTATTCGTCGTTGTTAATGGAGTGGAGAAAGGTAATTTTAGGGCTCACAGACGATTAAAAACTCCGCGGGAAGCGGAGTTTTTTCCTTTAAGGCGAAAGCTGGGCTTTGTCGCCGAAGATATCCGTTTGCAGAAAGGTTTCGGGAATCTCGCCGACGATAACGAACTCGCCGACCATTATTTCCGTCAGCACCGAAAACCGCTCCGTGCGCGAGGGCATAACGATACTGATGTCGGCAATCACGTTTAAGTATATGGTGTGCTTGGTTTGGTTGATGCCTACGCTTTCGAACGCCGAGGAGAAATCGCAGGAAACCGAGCTGACGGGAATGATACGAAAATGGATTCGCGGCCCTAACCCCGCGAACGCTTCAATGCCCGTGAGCGCGCCCAAGGGAACGGGAATACCGTTTAAGCTTAAATTTTTCAAATTGGATTGCGAGATCGACGCGGTGTCCCGCGCGATTTTGTTGATTTTGAGTACGTTTGCGGAAACCGCCGTGATGTTGCCCTGCTCGTCGCGCTCGACGGCGACGAGGTCCTCGTAGCGCATTTCGTCGCTGAGCGTGTAATACACGGCGTCGTTAACGGCAATCGTGGTGGAAGCGCGCATCGTCGCTTCGCTAATCGAAATGAGCACGCGCGTGACGTTGCGTTGAAAATAGATAAAAATCCCGATCGCGATCACGAGTACGATAGAAAGAATCAGAAAAAACTTCTTTTTTCCGCTCATTTTTCGGCGGGATTTTTTTATGCGGATATTGCCGTTTTGGTCGTAATAACGCACTTTCATTATTTATAAAAATTTACAAAAATTTACGGAGCTCGTGCAGGATATTCGAGTTCCCGCAAACGAAATCGGAAACGGCGAGCCGTTCCTTTAAGCCTTCGTCTAAAAAACATTCGTCGATCGCCGCTTCCAAGCGATATAGCTCGGATTGCTTCAACACGCGGCAAAGCCCTTTCTTTTCGAAATACCGCGCGTTTTCCTTTTGATCGCCCCGCGTTTGCCCCTCTAAGGGAATCAACAGCGCGGGCTTTTTGAGCGCTAAAATTTCAAAGACCGTGCCTGCGCCCGCGCGCGCGATCACCATATCGGAAAGCGCGTACGCCGCACCCATATCCGCGACGAACTCTTCTTGGCGGTAGTTTTTGAGGTTGCTTTCTATCAAATTTCCCTTGCCGCAGATATGCAAAACGAAATATTTTTTACAAAGGGTAGGCAGGCTTTCGCGCAGGGCGTCGTTGATCGCCGCGCTCCCGCTCCCGCCGCCAAAAACGAGCAGCGTTTTTTTATCGGTCGGCGCGGAAAATTTCCGCGCGGATTCTATTTTCGAATACCCAAACAGCTCCCGTCGCACGGGCGCGCCCGTATATTTTCCGTTTTTGAACTTATTCGCCGTTTCGGGAAAGGACGTGAGCACGCGCTCGCATTTTTTCGCGATCAGCTTATTCGCAAGCCCGGGCGAAAAATCGCTTTCGTGCGTAAGGCAAGGGATTTTCAATCGCCGCGCCGCGAGCACGACGGGCAGGGAAACGTAGCCGCCTTTGGAGAACACGACGTCGGGCGCGAAAGTCCGCAAGCCGATTTCCGCGTGCCGAACGGCTTTTTTTAAAAGACAGGGAATTTTGAGGTTTTTTCTGAGCGCGGAAAAAGACTTCCCGCGCACGAGCTTGGGGCATTCCGTTTGGTAATAGGGGATTCTAAGCCGCTCGACCAGCGACTTCTCAATCCCGTCCGAGCCGAAATAGCAAACGTCCGCTTCCCCGCTTGCGAGAATTTCGCTGATCAACGATAAATTGGGCACGACGTGCCCCGCGCTCCCCCCGCCCGTAAACGCAATTTTTTTCATACTCCCTCCCGTCGCGATTTTTCTTCGTATAATATTATAGCCGCGAGCGGTGCGGGTTATGCCGAAACGTTGGAAATTTTACGGAAACCCTCGTGCAATCGTATTTTTTGAGAAATACGTTTTTGTTTAAAAATCGTTGACAATCAATTTAAGATATGGTAGAATATCCTTGCGACCTAACTTTATAAACGCAAGGGAAGTATACTCTGTGGCAGAGTGTACCTTATTCGCCTTATAAAAATCTTTCCTTGTGTGAGTTATTTTTAAAGTTAGTGTCGCAGCTAAGCGAAGAAGGCATTTTGCAGGTGTCGTCTTGCGTTTGGCAAGTCGGCACTTTTTTCATTTACAAGGAGGTATAATACATAATGAAAAAGACGAAAAAAGTTTTAATAGGTTTATTGGCTTGCTTAACGGTCGGTTGCGCGGCGGTCGGGCTTTCTGCTTGCGGAGAAGAAAGTAAAAAGCCCGCAAGTGGCGGAGAAACCGTTTGGACGGTGGAAACGGTGTATGCAAAGGCGCAGGATTTGGGCTATGAAGGCTCGCTGGAAGAGTTTTTGGAAACCGTGAAAGGCGCGCAAGGCGCACAGGGCGAAAAAGGAGACAAAGGCGAAACGGGTGCGCAGGGCGTTGGCATTAAAGAAATTAAGCTCAATCAACTCGGCGAGCTTGTGATCGTGCTGACCGACGGCACGGAAACAAATCTCGGGAAGATGGCGGGCGAAGTGACGATTGAAAACGCCGAAGAATTCGATTTCTACTTAATGGACGACGGAACGTACGGCGTGAAAGCAGGCAACGCTGGCTATTTAACGGAGCTGACAATCCCTTCTACTTATAAAGGCAAAAAAGTGACGAAAGTCTTGGATTACTTTTTTGGGGAAGCGGCGAGAGTGGCTACGCAAAAACGCAAAAATTAACCATTCCCGACTCGGTGACGAGCATTGGGGGTTGTGCGTTCTTGAATTGCAGTAGTTTAACGAGTATCACTATTCCAAGCAGCGTGACGAGTATTGGGGAAAGGGCGTTCAGTTATTGCGGCAGTTTAACGAGTATCGAAATTCCGAACGGTGTGACGAGCATTGGGGAAGATGCGTTCAAGGATTGCTATAGTTTAACGAGTGTGACGATTCCAAACAGTGTGACGAGTATTGGGGAGGATGCGTTCTGGGAGTGCGGTAGTTTAACGAGCATCACTATTCCGAACAGCGTGACAAGCATTGGGGAGGATGCGTTCTATAATTGCGATAGTTTAACGAGTATCGAAATTCCGAACGGCGTGACGAGCATTGGGAGTTTGGCGTTCTATGATTGCGATAGTTTAACGTATAACGAAAAGGACGGATTAAAATATCTGGGGAATCCAAGCAATCCATATTTATATTTGGCGGGGGTAAATTCAAAAGATATAACAAGCGCGACGATTGACGAGAATTGTAGATTTATTGGCTCTTATGCGTTCCTGAATCGCAGTAATTTAACGAGTGTCGAAATTCCGAACAGCGTGACGAGCATTGGTGATTATGCGTTCGGCTATTGCGATAGTTTAACGAGTATTACCTTTAACGGTACGGTTGAAGAATGGAATAAGATTAGCAAAGGTAGAAGATGGAATGACGACGTTCCTGCGACGAAGGTGGTTTGCACGGACGGGGAAGTGGAGTTGTGAAAAAAGGAAGCCTGCGGGCTTCCTTTTTTCAATGCAGAATGCAGAGTGCAGAGTGCGGAATGGCGGTAGGGAATAATGAGGAGTGCAGAGTGCGGAATGCAGAGTGGCGGTAAAATTTATACAATCATTATGCATTTTGCATTGAGCATTCTGCATTTAATAAAGCGCTGCGATAGCGCGCGCGCTTTGCTTCACTCGCTCGCAAAGCTCGGCGGGGGATAACACTTTCACCCCCGCGCCTAAGCCGATAATCTTGCGGACTAACGCTTCGTCGTTTGGCAGGGTGGCTTCGGCATACCATTTTCCGTTTTTTTGCGAAAGCGTTTCTACGCCCAGCCAGTCCTGCGCGTCGGCAAACGCGGCTTCGGAAATTTCGAATACCACGTCGAGAGAGTCCGTTTCGCTCGTCCAGTAATTTAAAGGAATATCTTCCCGCTTAAAGGGGCGGCGAATGAATTTTTCTTCCGTTTGGAAGGCGCTTACGATACGCCCTAAACGAAAGAGGCGGAACGCGCGTTGTTTTCTGCAAAAAGCGTATACGTACCACACGCCTTGTTTAAAGACTAAAACGTGCGGTTCGATTTTTCGTTCGGATTTTTCGCCTATCCGAGATTGATAACGTATTTCCAGCACGAATTTTTCGCGGATACATTCTTCGAATAAGCGGATTTTATCCGAAAACTTTCGCGTATCCCCCCAAGACCCGCTGTCGATAAGAATAGAGCCGAGCTCGCCCGAAAGCGTGAGGTCGCGCATTTCCGTTTTGACCTGCGCGGAGAGCTTGCGTTTGGCGGCTAAAAACCGCTCCTCGGGGAGCTGGGAATACATTGCGCTCAACGCCTCGATCGCCGCGCCGTATTCCTCCTCCGTCATAAACCCTTTGGGGAGCTTATAGCTATCGGATATGCAGATCCCGCCGTTTCTGCCCCTGCGAACGTACACGGGGATATTCGAGGACAAAAGGTCGATATAGCGATAAACCGTCCTTATGGAAACGCCGTGCTTTTCGGCGATATAGCCCGCCGTGATCGTGCGCTTTGCCAAAAGCTCGAATAAAACGTCGATTAAAATTGCGAATTTCATAATAGTTTACCTCGTAAAAAATTTTTTTCACTTTTTTAAAATATTTTAACATATATGACAGATATTGTCAAGTTATATATGCTATACTGAGGTCGAAAAAAACCGAAAGAGGTGAAAAAAATGACGAAATTCGACTACGCGGTGGAAAAAATCCAAAAGAGGAGATACGACGAGCAGATCGCTAAGCTCAACGAGGAGCTCGCGTTCGGGTTAAAAACCCGCACCCGCGAAGAGGCGTTTTGCGTTTTGAAATCCGCGTTGATTGCGCCTTCGCGCGTATTTGATTGTTTCGGGGAAAAACAGCCCGCAAACGCTTGACAAACGCGCAAAAAAAGAATACAATAATACCATTATAACGATTAAGAAAAGCGGTTTTAAGGAGTGAGAACAATGGCTAAAAACGTAATGGATACCTTGCGCGAGAGAGGGTTTGTCAAGCAGACGGTGTTCGAAGAGGAGCTGTATGAAAAGCTCGGCAAGGAGAGCGTGCCGTTTTATATCGGGTTCGACCCCACGGCAGATTCGTTGCACGTAGGGCATTTTATGCAGCTGATCGCGATGCATCATATGCAACAGGCGGGGCATAAGCCTATTATTTTGATCGGCGGCGGCACGGCAATGATCGGCGATCCCTCGGGCAGAACGGATATGCGCAGTATGATGACGAAGGAAACCATTCGCCATAACGTGGAATGCTTTAAAAAGCAAATGTCGAAATTTATCTCGTTCGAGGGCGAGAACGCGGCGATTATCGTGGATAACGGCGATTGGCTGTTGAATTTGAACTACGTGGATTTCCTGCGGGATATCGGCGCGCATTTCTCCGTGAACAGAATGCTCTCGGCGGAATGTTTTAAACAGCGTTTGGAGCGCGGTCTTTCTTTCCTTGAATTTAATTATATGCTGATGCAGGCGTACGACTTTTTGGTGTTGCATCAAAAATACGGCTGTTCGTTGGAGCTCGGCGGCGACGATCAATGGAGCAATATCCTCGCGGGGGCGAACCTGATCCGTATCAAGGAACAAAAACCTGCGTATGCTATGACCTTTACTTTGCTCACGACTTCCGAAGGAAAGAAGATGGGCAAAACGGCAAAAGGCGCGGTTTGGCTCGACGAGAATAAGACTACGCCCTACGAATTTTATCAGTACTGGCGCAACGTCAACGACGACGACGTGGAAAAGTGTATGAATCTGCTCACCTTCTTGCCCGTCGAAACCATCAAGGAGCTTTGCGCGCATAAGGACGAGCGAATCAATAAGGCGAAAGAGGTGCTGGCGTTCGAGCTTACGAAAGAGGTGCACGGCGAAGAAAAGGCGCGCCTTGCGGAAAGCCAAGCGAAAGCGGCGTTCGGCGGCGGCGACGCGGAGCTTTTGACCAAGGAGATCGCGGCGGCGGAAACGGTGGTGGACGCGCTCGTTTTAACGGGGATCGCGAAATCCAAGGGCGAAGCGAGAAGATTGATCGAGCAAGGCGGCGTTTCGGTGGACGATACCAAGATCACCGACGTGAACGCTCCTTTGACGGCGAATGAGTTCGTGCTTCATAAAGGCAAAAAAGTACATTTGAAAGTAATCGTAAAATAATAGATATGGAAAAATCCGTGCTTACGGTCTACGGCGAACACGCCAGCGAAAAAATAATCGAAAAATCGAGATTTTTAACCTATTCCGCGCACGTGGAAGGGGAAGAGGAAGCGCGGGCGTTTATTGCGAAAATCCGTTCGGCGCATACCCTCGCCACTCATTGTTGCTACGCGTTTATCGCCGATAAGCTCGGGAATTTGCAACGCTTTTCCGACGACGGCGAACCCCAAGGCACGGCGGGCGTGCCTATTTTGGAAGTATTGAAAAATAAAAAGCTTTTCGAAACGGCGGTGGCGGTCGTGCGGTATTTCGGCGGGGTGAAGCTCGGCGCGGGCGGTTTGGTAAGGGCGTATTCTTCAAGCGCGGCGGAGAATCTTTCGGGCGCGGATATCCGCTCCTTGGAAATGTGTTCGGAAATCTTGGTCGAAGTGGAATATACGGGCGTGGACGGGGTGCAAAAATACCTTTCGTTAAAACCCTGCTCCCTTCTCTCGACCGATTACGGCGAAAAAGTAACCTTTACGCTCGCCGTCAAAAAAGCGGAAGAAACGGCGTTTATCGAGGGGCTTATCGACTACCTGCAAGGCAAAGTCCGCGCGCAGAAAAAAGCGGAATATTACGCGGCTTTTAAAATTTGCGAATAATCGGAAAAAATTTATCGTATAGTATTGACAGGACGGAAAAAATCCGTTATAATAAAAACGAGGATTCTCGGAAAGCTCTTTTCGGGAACGGAAGGGAGTTCATTTATGGACTCCCTGTGTTTTTAAGGTGTAAAATGAAGAGAAAACAAAATTTTCAACGAAAACCCCAAAAACCGACGGAAAAGATTTATCTTTCCCGCGACGAACAAATTCAAAAGCTTAAAAACGACGGGCTGATCATCACGGACGAAAAGCGCGCGAAATACCGCCTTAGGTGGGAAGGCTATTATAATTTCGCCGTCGGCTATAACCGACTTTTTCGCGACGAAAACCGTCGCTATTATCCGAATACCACCTTCGAACAGCTCGAAGCGCTCTACGATTTCGATAAGCACCTGCGCGGGATCGTCTACGAGTACGCGCAGAGCGTGGAATGCACGCTTAAAGCGCTTATTTCCGACGAATTTTCCCGCCGCTACGGCGTGAAGGAGCGGGATTATCTCGCCGAGGAGAATTTCACCGACGAGCCGAGCGAAAAGGGGAACGTGCGGTGGCTGATCGCCACCTGCCGCGAAGCCTTGCGCGACGCGGTGAAAAAAGGCACGGGCGGATATAAGGACTACGTGGCGCATAACGCCAAAACGTACGGACACGTGCCGCTCTGGGCGCTCATACGCTCGTTGTCGTTCGGGAATACTTCCAAATTTTTAAAGATCTTAAAACGGGAGGACCGCGCGACGATCGCCGCCGAATACAATCTTTCGCAGAGCGTGCTTTGCAATATGACGGAGGTTGCCGTTTGTTTCCGAAACGTTGCCGCGCACGGCGAACGGGTGTTTTGCGCCACGCTTCCCGCCGTTCGCCTGACCGAAAAGCTGCCCGTGTTCACCCGCTTGCAGATCCCTAAAAAAGCGGACGGAACGCCCGAATACGGCAGATGCGATTTTATGGCGTTTTTGATCGTGTTAAAGCATTTGTTGCCGAGCGGGGAATTCGCGGAGTGTTTAAGGCGAGTCCGCGCGGAAGTGGACGTGCTTTCGAAGGCGCTTCCGCCCGCCGCGATGAAAAAGGTGTATCGGCAAAGCGGATTGAGCGGTTCTTGGCGAAAATTGGATATCATACGCAAATATTGATATCGCGCCCGCGCGCGTGAGAAAAACGACAAAATCTCCTAAAAACGGCGAGGGTTGTGCAAAGTATACAATAGAAAACGAGAACTTTGGACGATTTGTCTATTGTAAAAAATCGAAAAATATAGTAAAATGTTATTAGTTGAAATTATAATCCATTTTGGAGGAAAAATATTATGTCAGGACTTTTACTGAAAGGCATTAACAAAGTATACCCTTCGGGCGTACAAGCAGTATTCAATTTCTGTCTCGATATCAGAGATAAGGAATTTATCGTACTCGTAGGACCTTCCGGCTGCGGTAAATCTACGACGCTTCGTATGATCGCAGGTTTGGAAGAAATCTCTTCGGGTGAGCTTTATATCGACGGCAAGCTCGTGAACGACGTCGTTCCCAAGGACAGAGATATCGCGATGGTATTCCAGAACTACGCGCTTTATCCTCATATGTCCGTTTACGACAATATGGCGTTCGGCTTGAAGCTTAGAAAAGTACCCAGGCAGATTATTGATGAGAAAGTAAAGGCGGCGGCGGCGATCCTCGGTATCACCGACTACCTTTCCAGAAAACCCAAGGCGTTGTCCGGCGGTCAGCGTCAACGTGTTGCGCTCGGTCGTACGATCGTTCGTGAGCCCAAAGTGTTCCTTCTCGACGAGCCTTTGTCGAATTTGGACGCCAAGCTCCGCGCTTCGATGAGAACGGAAATCTCCAAGCTTCACACCCGTCTTGCGACGACCTTCATTTACGTTACCCACGACCAAGTCGAAGCTATGACGATGGGTACGAGAATCGTCGTTATGAAAGACGGCTTTATGCAACAGGTTGATACCCCTCAGAATCTCTACGACTATCCCGTAAACCTCTTCGTTGCAGGCTTTATCGGTACGCCTCAAATGAACTTTTTTAGAGAATCTACTCTCGTTTCCAAGAAGGGTAAGGTATACGTGAACTTCGTCGGCGGCAACAGCATTCTCCTTCCCAAGAGCGTAGAGAGCAGAATTAAGAACTTGAACGAATACCTCGATACGGGTAAGCCCGTAACGCTCGGCGTTCGTCCCGAAGATATCCATCAGGATCAGATGTTCATTGCGAACTCTCCCGACACCGTGCTCAAGGCGCGTATCGAAGTTATCGAAAAGCTCGGTGCGGAAACGCAGATCTACTGCGAGCTCGACTACGAAGGAAAGGAAAGCTCGGTTATCGACAACTCCACGCAGATGATCGCGAAGATTTCCAGCCGTGCGGTCGTTGAGATCAAGAGCGTCGTGGAGCTTGCGTTCGACGCAAATCACCTTCATTTATTCGACGGCGAAACGGAAGCGACGATGCTCGACCGCGACGCGGGCTACGAAGTGATCGAAGAAAACGCGGAAGGTTCGGCGTTCGTGCCTCCCACACCTCAGGAAATGCGCGCGCAGATCGACGCGGCTCGTATCGTGACGAAAGAAATGAAAGCGCAGATGAGAAGAGACGCGAAAATGGCTAAGAAAGCCAAGAAAGAAGAAGCTGCGGAGATCGCGGTAGACGAAGCTCCCGTTGAGGAAGCTCCTGCCGTAGAAGAAGCGCCCGTGGAAGCTCCCGCGGAAGAAACGGCTGAAACAAAAGAAAACGAATAATCGTTATAAAATCCCTCGCTGAAAAAGCGGGGGATTTTATAACGAAAGAAGGAAAACCCGCCTGCGCTCAGCAGACGGGCTTTTCTCTCTTAAAAAGCTTTTTTGATTACTTTCTTTCGAAGCTATCGCAGCAGGTGCATTTTTCCGAATCGCAGTCGCAGGTGTTGCCTACGTGGATTTTGGAAAGCGTACAATAATCGCCCGAACGGTTGTATTTACATTCGGTAACGCCGCAACCGATGCAAGTGTTGACTTCTTTGTTTTCGTAATTCATAAAAAATCCTCCTTTAAGATATTAAAAAGTATGCTCGTTTTGCCGTTATTTTATGCGTAGATTATTGACATTTTCGTTTTTTTGCGATAAAATGTAGTTAAAAGGAAGCGGGGCGGAATAAAATCCCCCTAAAAGGAGAAAATTTATGAAGGTTATTTTAAAAGCGGACGTGAAGGGAACGGGCAAAAAGGGCGATATCGTCGAGGTTTCCGACGGCTACGGGAAAAACTTTCTCGTCAAGAAAGGTCTTGCCGAGCTTGCGACGGCGAGCGGCGTGAACGAGATCACGCAGAAAAAGGTCGCCGCGGCGTATCATAAAGCGGAAGAAGTTAAGGCGACGCAGGCGCTTGCAAACGAATTGAAAGACAAGAAAGTTACCGTTAAAATCAAGGTCGGCGAAAACGGGAAGGTATTCGGGAGCGTGACGGCGCAACACGTGGCGCAGGCGCTTTTTGAAATGGGCTACGATATCGATAAAAAGAAAATTAAAATGGACGCGGTGAAAACGGTCGGTTGTCTTACGGCGGAGATCCGTTTTATGGAAAATATCACGACGAAGATCACCGTTTGCGTGGAGGCGCTTTGAGCGTAGGCTATGGAAAATAAAGAAATTCATTCTTCGGAATTGCCCGAAAAAATCACGAAAGCCGATATTGAAAACGATTTTGAAAAAGGCAGGGTGTGGTATTATATAAAAATCGTTTTATATCTGTTCCTTTCCGCTGGGTTGATTTCGTTTGCCGCGCATTGTTTGATAGAGCCGAACGAGTTTACGATCGGCGGAGTTTCGGGTATCGCGATTATGGTTTCCTACGCCACGAACGGGGCGATTCCGCAAAGCGTTATCGTGTTTGTAATCAATTTGCCCCTCGTGATCGTCGCGTTCTTTTTCGTCAAACGGAAATTTGCGGTGTTAACGATGGCGAATATTCTCTTGCAAGCGATTTTTTTATTGATTTTGGAAAATTTCGGCGCGCCGCGTATAGAGTTTCAGGCGGGCGAAAAAATTTTTGCGGCAATCGCGGGTGGCGTTTGTATCGGCGCTTCCATCGCGTTTGCGTTTAAGATCGGCGGCTCAACGGGCGGTGCGGATATTATTGCGGTGATCATTCAAAGAAAATTGCCCGCGCCTTCGATCGCTTGGATGATCTTTTGCGTGAGCGCGGCGGTGATCGGCGCGTCCTTCTTCGTATTTTATGATGAAAAGCAATCTCTTGCAATCAACTTGCTCCCGATTATGATGTCCCTTTTCGAGGTGTACGTCGAAAGCAAAACCAACGATTCGTTGACGAACGGTTTTCAGTCGGCTATCGAATTTAGGATTATCACGGACAAACCCGAGGAGATGTCGCTCGCGCTTATGAAAGAGCTTTCGCGCGGGGTGACGGAAATTCCTGCGACGGGAATGTATACGAAGGAAAAACATTCTATGTTGCTTTGCGTGGTCAGCCGCCGTCAAGTCAACGCGCTCCGTCGGATAATGAAGCAAATCGACCCCAACGCGTTTGCGGTTATGAGCGGCGTTTCACAGGTTTTGGGGCTTGGATTTTTTTCGAGCGAGCATTAAAAAAATCGTATTTTTCCGAAAAAACCCAAAAAAACTTAAAAAAATCCTTTATTTTAAAGGGTTTTAGCGATTTTTTTGTCGTTGTACGCTTGACAAAAGTCGATTTATAGGCTATAATGGAATTACTTAGTAAATCGCGAGGTTTACAAGAATTTATTAAAAAAGGGGATTAACTCTATGAACAAAGGCGAATTGATCAAGGCAGTGGCACAAAAGGCAGGCTTCACGAACAAAGACGCAGCGATCGCGTACGACGCATTCGTTGCTACCGTAACGGAAGCGTTGAAGGCAGGGGACAAGATCCAGCTCGTTGGGCTTGGCACGATCGAAGTGAAGGAAGTTCCTGCTAAGACGGGTATCAACCCTCAGACGAAAGAAAAGGTTGAAATCGCGGCTTGCAAGAAACCCGTTATGAAGTTCGGTAAGGCTTATAAAGAACTTTTCAACTAAACAAAAGCAAGTACGAAAAAACGAGGCGTGATTGCGCCTCGTTTTTTTACTTGCGTATTTTGTCTTTAACGACGGTTTTTATTGATCAGTAAAAGAAGGTCGTAAATTTGTTTCAATTCCAACGAATCCAGCTTATTTAATTCTTCTATAATTTTTCTGTATTCAACGGGGTATTCGAAATTTTCTTCGAAAAATTCTCCTAAGGAAATACCGAAATAATCGCAAAAATTAAACAGTCCTTCTAAAGACGGCATATTTTTTCCGTTTTCAATTTGATTGATATATTCCGTGCTTTGCCCCAATTCAAGGCTCAACTTTCGCGCGGAGATATCGTGTGCGAGTCGTATAGTTGCATATCTTTTTTGTACGAAGTTTTTATCCATAATACTATTTTATACTATGTATATAAAAAATATCAATATTTTCACTCTTAAATGCTTGACTTACATATTTAAAATATGTATAATAGAAATACTCAAAAGAGAAAAACTGTAAAAAGGAGTGAAAAAAATGTTTTGTAAAAATTGTGGAAAAGAGTTGGCTGATAATACTGCGTATTGTCCTAACTGCGGGTACTTGCAAGAAGGGGTGAACGTAGTTAAGGAAGAAAAACCTTTGGGGAACGGAATGGCGATTGCAGGGTTCGTTTGTTCGTTTTTTATTCCCATACTTGGTTGGATCTTTGGTGGAATCGGCTTATCGCGTGCAGCGAAAAGAAAAGGGAAAGGAAAAGGTTTTTCCATAGCGGCGTTGGCGATTGCTTCGTTAATGTTTGTCGTTGGATTATCTTCATTTTGATATTTCAAGTTAGATAGCTTAATCATTTATGACGAACTCAAAGCCTTGCTAAACGGCAGGGCTTTTTGCGTAAAAAATTCTTGGGATTTGGGAATCAATTTATCTTCCAACGATTGACAAACGCGGAAAAAAGGTATATAATAATGCTACGAAATAAATTTTGTCTATAAGGAGCTATAAAAATGATTGAATTAAACGGTAAAGTCGTGATCATCACGGGCGGCGGCAGAGGAATCGGC
Organism: Candidatus Scatosoma sp.; assembly: GCA_045644545.1. Taxonomy (GTDB): domain Bacteria; phylum Bacillota; class Clostridia; order Christensenellales; family Borkfalkiaceae; genus Scatosoma. The sequence continues at coordinate 18,344 of JAZRHC010000003.1, forward strand.
TACGGTCTTTCCACCGCGTTTGCAAAGGCGGGCGCAAAGCTCGTCATTACGGGTAGAACGGAAGCCACGCTTCTCTCCGCAAAGGAAAGCCTCGAAAAGGACTACGGCGCGGAAGTGCTCACCGTCGCCGCCGACGGCGCGGATCAGGCGGCGATCCAAAACGTGATCGCGAAAACGGTTGAAAAGTTCGGAAGAATCGACGCGGTGATCAATAACGCGCAGGCTTCCGCTTCGGGTAAAATGCTCGTGCAACACACCAAAGAGGATCTTGATCTCGCGATCTATTCGGGAATTTACGCGACCTTCTTCTATATGCAGGCGGCGTATCCGTACTTAAAAGAATCCAAAGGCGCCGTGATCAACTTTGCTTCGGGTGCGGGGCTTTTCGGGCGTATCGCGCAATCTTCGTACGCGGCGGCAAAAGAGGGGATTCGCGGGCTTTCGAGAGTGGCGGCGACCGAATGGGCGCCCGACGGAATTCGCGTGAACGTGATTTGCCCGCTTGCGATGACGGAAGGCTTGAAGAAATTCAAGGAAGAATATCCCGACCGCTACGAGCAGACCATCAAGGGCGTGCCTATGGGCAGATTTGCCGATCCCGAAAAAGACGTCGGCGGACTTTGCGTGTTCCTTTGCTCGGACGAAGCGAGCTTTATCACGGGCGAAACCATCACCCTGCAAGGCGGTAGCGGACTCCGTCCTTGACGAACTGAAAGAAGATTTGATCGATTGCCCCGCAAAAGCGCGCTTTTGCGGGGCATAAAAATTTTCCAGTGAAAATAATTTGAAATTTAAGAAAAAATATGTTTTTTTAGTTGCATTTTTACTTGCAGAGTGATATAATTAAAATACTAGGGAAAGTATAAGTGAAAATTTTTTTTCACAAAGTTTAAAGGGAATATTCCCTTTATTGCGTTATTTATAACGCAATAAAAACCCTTATTTGTGAAAAACGGCAAAACGGTTTACGCGGATCAGATACGGGATTTTGAAGAAAATTTCGGATTTCGCGGGGCTTTTGTCGTTATTAATCGTTTTGGTAATAAAGTTTTTTCGGTGGAAATTTAAGGAAAATCCTTAAAGCCCAGCCGAAAGGAGGTTCTAAATGAGTTATATGGAACAAACCTGTCCTCACAGCAGTGCGTTCGGTTATCGTCCGCCGAGAAAGGCTCGCAACGTTTCGTGGTTTATCGAGATCGTTATCGGCGTTGCGGTGTGCTGCGGTATCTTCGCGGTGATCTGTATGATCGGCGGCTGCTTGGGTTGCGAAGCGTGCTTTGAATGCGCGGCGACCTACGACGACTGCTTCGACTGCGAATCCAGCGGTTGCAGCTTGGAAGAAAACGTGCGCAATTGCAACGAGCAGAGCGACGATTGCGTTTCCTGCGAAGGCATCAGTTGTTTTGGCAGAGAAGGCTGTTTCGCTTGCGACGGCAAGTGGGATTGCTC
>JAZRHC010000004.1:0-91082 GCA_045644545.1 Candidatus Scatosoma sp.
TAAACTGCGCTGAGTTTGAATTCTTTTGTATAGTGTTTACATTGTCCTTTGGGCATAAAAGTCTCCTCCGTATTTCTATTATACTTGTCATTTGACTTTTTGTCCAATTATTTTATACCACTTTCCTTCGCTCAGAATGACAGAAAAATCGTTTCTTCGTATTTTTTCAATGCATTATGTCGATTCAAGCATAAAAATTCTTGACAAATAATGAAAATAAGTATAAAATAAAAGAGAATGTAAAATAGGCTTTAAATGCCCAAGTGCGGAAAAACGGAGAAAAAACCGTTTCTTTTCGCAGTTTTTTCGTGAAAAACGGAGGTATTATGAGAAAATCTATTAAACGTATTTTATGTTCGGCAATGGCGTTGACGATGACTTCGTCGCTTTTGCTCGAACATAACTTGCGGATCAGCGCGGGCGCGGACAAGTCGAGCGGAAACGCCGTTTCCGAGCGCGACGTGTTATTTACGGACGTCACCCGTGAAATGGACGGTACGTCCGTCGTGACGGAAAACTTCAATTCGTCGGTTATGGAAGTAGGGGAAACCACCGCCGCGTATGAAAAAAGAACGGTCGTGGTCACTCTCGAAGGGGAGTCACTGTTGGCGAAGGCGAAGGGAGAGAACGTAACCGACTACATAGCGTCCTGGGCGGGACAGCGCGAAGCGGATAAGATCAGAACGGCGCAGAATTCTTTCCTGTCGCGGCTGTCGCACGCGGGGATCGATTACGATATCGAGTATAGATACAACACGGTTACCAACGCGCTGGCGTTGGAAATGAACACGCGCTACGTATCCGAGATCAAGGAAATGACGGGCGTGGAGAGCGTGGTGATCGCGAATACTTATTTAGCGCCCGAAACGGCGACCGAATATTCCGCGACTTCCGCTCAGCTCAACGAAACCAGCGTATATAAGACGGGTATCTACAACACGACGGGCTACGAGCAGTATAGTAACGGTATGGTCGTGGCGGTGCTCGACACGGGGCTTGACTACACGCACGAGGCGTTCCAAACGACGCCGTCCAAGCTTGGGCTTACGGCGACGCAAGTCAACGATAAGCTGACCGCGGATCAATTTGCGGCGGAAACCAAGTCGGGCAAAGCGCTGACGGCGAACGACGTGTACGTGAGCGACAAGGTGCCGTTTGCGTACGACTACGCGGACGACGATACGGACGTATATCCGTCCTATTCCAATCACGGTACGCACGTGGCGGGGATTATTGCGGGGCAAGCGGATAGCTACACGAATAAGGACGGCGAGATCGAAACGTACGAGGAAGGGGATATTCTTCCCGCGGGCGCGGCGATCGGCGACGAAGTGCCCTTTATCGGGTCTGCGCCGCACGCACAGCTCGTCATCTGTAAGGTATTTACGGACGATTTATACGACGAAGATATAGGCGGGGCGGTCGCAGAGGATATTCTCGCGGCGCTTGAAGACTGCGTGCGACTCGGCGTTGACGTTATCAATATGAGTTTGGGCACGTCCGCGGGCTTTGCGACGACGGACGACGGCGACGACGAGGGCGAAATGCTCAATCGCGTTTATAACAGTATTCAAACGGCGGGGATTTCCTTGCTTTGCGCGGCGAGCAACGATTACAGCTCGGGCTACGGCGGGAATTTCGGTACTAACCTTGCTTCTAATCCCGATTCGGGGACGATCGGTTCGCCCGGTACGTACGCTTCCGCAATGGCGGTCGCGAGTATCAGCGGTCAGCAGTCGAGATACGTGCTGGCAAACAAGGGTACGGAGCACGAAACGGCGGTATTTTACGACGAAGCCAGCGACGAGAACTCCAATCCTTTGGATTTTGCCACGGGGATTTTAGGCGGGGCTACCAAAAAGGAATTTAAGTACGTGGTCGTGCCCGGCGTGGGCTTGCGCTCGGACTATTCCACGCGCGTGAGAAATTTATTAAAAGACGAAAGCACGCCGTATATCGCGCTCGTTAAGCGCGGCGACAACACCTTCGAGGAAAAGGTGAAAATCGCTATGGATATGGGGGCGGAAGCGATTATCGTTTATAATAACGTTGCGGGTAAGATCCGTATGAACCTCGGGGAAGTGGACGATCCTATCCCCGCGATTTCCATTGATATGGAAGCAGGGGAGGCGTTAAAGACGGCGGCGAAGGCTTCCGATAACGGCATTACGGGCGTGATCGAGGTGGATTCTCTCAACTATCTCGCAGGACCGTTTATGAGCGACTTCTCCTCGTGGGGACCTACGCCAGACTTGAAGTTAAAGCCCGAGATTACTGCGCACGGCGGGGAAATCACCTCCACCGTTCCCGGCGGCTACGACGAACAGAGCGGTACGAGTATGGCGACGCCGAATATGGCGGGCTTTACCGCGATCGTAAGAAATTATATTCAAACGGAGCACGCGGAGCTCGTTAAAACGGACGGACAGATCGATCCCGTGAAGGTGACCAGACTCGTCAATCAGCTGATGATGAGTACGGCGACGACGGCGTACGACGAGGATCACCTTGCCTATTCGCCCAGAAAGCAGGGCGCAGGACTCGCGAGCTTGGATAGCTTTATCGAGTCGAGTGCGTATTTGTCAACGGGGGTAGAGGAAAACGATTACCGCCCGAAGATCGAGCTGTACGACGATCCCGAACGGACGGGGGAATATACCCTTGAATTCAAGGTGACCAACTTCGGCGCGGAGAGCTTGACCTTCTCCACGAAGTCGCTCGTGATGACGGAAACCATTTCCATCGACAAGCTTGCGGTCGCGGAGCAGGCGCATCTGCTCGACGGCGCTCCCGTTTGGAAGGTCGGCGGGCAAACGGTTGCCGAAAACGGCACGTTTACCGTAGCCAAGGGAGAAACGAAGGATATCGTCGTTACGCTGACTTTAACGGAAGAAGATAAAAAATATATCGAGGAACGGTTCGTTAACGGTATGTACGTCGAGGGCTTTATGAAGCTCGTGTCGGTAAAGGCAGACGATTGCGAGGATTGCACCGTGGACGCACAATGCGCGCAATGCAAACAATGCGATTTGACGATCCCCTTCCTCGCCTTCTACGGCGACTGGACGGACGCGCCGATGCTCGACTATACGGTGTTCGATATCTCCGAGTCGCAACAGGATAACCCGAGCGACGAGAACAAGCAGCTCAAAGAAAGAGTGTGGGCGACGCAGGCGTTCACGTCCTATAATCAAGAAAAATACATTCTGCCGATGGGTAGCTTTATGTATTTGCAGGACGAAGACGATACGCCTATGTATACGCTCGAAGAATATTGCTCGGTGTCGAGATACGACGAGTATTACGGCGAGGGCAACGCGGAAAACTATCTGACCTCCAACCGTATCCAAGCGGTATACGCGGGGCTGTTCCGCAACGCCAGAAAGGTGGAATACAGACTGTACGACGCGGCGACGGGCGAGATCATTATGGAAGATACCATCAACCGCGTCGGAAAGGCGTACGCAGGCGGCGGTCAAACCGTACCCGCGAACGTGTCGCTTAAAATGTATCCCGACGATTACGAGCTCGTCAACAACGGGCAATATACGATGGAATTCGATTTCTATCAGGATTACGGCGACGTATCCGCGCAGGTCGTTTCCGAAGGGAATACCTTTAAATTCTCCTTCTACGTCGACTACGACGCGCCCGTTCTGGAAAATGTAAAGATCACCTATCAGGACTATAAAGAAGGAAATCAGGACAAACAGCGTATTTATCTCAATCTCGACGTGTACGATAACCACTACGCGCAGTCCGTGATGCTTTGCTACGTCGATAAAGACGATCTTGGAAAAGAAAATATTTTAAAGCTTGCGACGGATTATATCACGCCCGTCCGTAAGCCCAACAAGAACGGTACGACGAGCGTGCAGATCGAGATCACGGATATCTACGAGCTGTATAAGGATTCCTTATATATCCAACTCGACGACTACGCGCTCAACAACGTAATTTATAAGCTGAATCTTGCCGAAGCGAACAGAGCGCCTTTGCCCGAGACCTTCGAGCTGGCGGAAGGAGAGGACGAGATCAAGCTCGGCGTATACGAAACGCATAAAGTCGGACTCGTTTATGACGGCAACGCCAACCTTTCCAACTTCGAATGGAATTCCACGAATCCGACGGTCGCGAAAGTGAAAAACGGCGAGATCGTGGGCTTGAAAGCGGGGACGGCAAAGATCCGCGTTTATAACGGTAAACAATCTAAGATGATCGACGTGACGGTCGTGGAAAGCACGAAAACGCTTTCGCCGTATCCGTCCGTGTCTTTCGGGCTCGTGCAAAAGGATATCCTCTCGCTCGCAAAAGCGGAAGGGACGGTGACGGTCAGCCCCGGTAAAGATTTCAAGCTGGATATTATCACCGAGCCTTGGTATTACGATCTTGAAAAGATGGGCATTACCTTCGAGTGGAGCTCGCTCAATCCCGAGGTGGCGACCGTCGATCAAAACGGCAACGTCCACACGATCAAAGAGGGAATGGCGAGTATTTCGGCGAAGATCGTGAAGAACGGACAGGCGACCAACTACGGAACTGGTGTGGAGCTCGACGTGCAGGACGAATTCACAGTTAGCAATTTCACGCTCACCGATTATAACGGCGACGGCGGAACCGTCGTGATTCCGACCGATAAGAACATTATGTATATCGGGGAAAAGGCGTTCGAGAATAATACGAATATCAAAAAGATCGTCATTCCCGAAACGGTGGTACAAATACAGGAATACGCGTTTAGAGGCTGTACGGCGCTCGAAGAAGTGTATTTCGTTTCTGAAAACAAAAACGATATTCCAACGGCGAAGCTCTCGATGATCTATCAGTATGCGTTTGCGGAATGTCCGAAACTGAAAAAACTCGATTTCAGCAACACCAAAACCTTTACGGTCGCGCATTACGCGTTCTACGACTGCGAGTCTCTCGAAACGATCGTGGCGATGGATAATATCGGTACGACGCACGACTATGCGTTTATGGGCTGTTCCTCCCTTGGAAGCATCGATCTTACGGGCTTGCATATGAGCGGTAGAAACGTGTTCAGTGGCTGCTCGTCCCTTAAAAGCGTGGTTACGGGGCCGTTTACGGCGATCGGCGAAAATATGTTCTCCGACGCGACGGCGTACGTGGAAAACGCTTCGGGCGTGACGGTGGCGGTCAATCTGCCCGCGTGTACTTCGCTTGAATCGATAACTTTGAATACTTCGAAGATCGGCGTGGGGGCGTTTAGAAATTGTACGGGATTGATCGGCGTTACGATCAACGACACGGATACGGGCGCGGATATCGGCGCGAACGCGTTTGAGAACTGCTCGAAGCTTACCGCCTTGACCGTGAACGGCAAGGTCCGCACGATCGGCGACAGGGCGTTTGCGAATACCAACCTTTCGGGGAAATTCACTTTGCCCGTCGGCTTGCAGAGCCTTGGCGGAAACTTTCTCTCTGGCTCGAAGGTGACGGAGATCGAGCTTTGCGACGAAGTGGATATTTCTTCGATCACGCTCACGGGTATCCCGTTTGCAAGCCTCACCGTTTCCGTCGCGGCGGATTCGGAGGCGTATGCCGTTCAAAACGGCGTGATTTATAATAAGAATATGACGAAAGCTCTCCTTGCGACCAAGGACGCCGTCGGGGCGATAGAGTTGCCGTCAACCGTCGAGGAGATCGCGGCGCACGCGTTTGCGGGCAGTTTGATCAACTCGATCAAGCTCGCAGACGCGACCTCGAAGATCGGCGAAGGCGCGTTCAAAAATTCCGCGCTTACGAGTATCGATTTCGGCAAGAGCAACGTAAAAAATATAGAGAAAAGCGTTTTTGAAGGGAGTAGGATTTCTTCCGTTTCGCTTCCAGAGGCGGTGAAGAGCGTTGGGGATTACGCTTTCAAGAATACGCCGTTGACGGCGTTTGCGAACGATTCGGGTTCGGTAGATACCCTTGGGAACGGGGTATTCAGCGGTTGCGAGTCTTTAACGACGGTCGCGCTTCCTTCGGGGATCAAATCGATCGGAAACGGAGTGTTTGAAAACTGTATCGCGCTGACGAGCGTTACCCTGCCCGCGTTGACGAAAATAGGGGCGGCTACCTTCTCGGGAGCGACGGCGCTCCAAACGGTGGTATTCGATCAAAACGCGGAAACGATTGGAGAAAGAACGTTTATGCGTACGCCCGTGAAGAGCGTAACTCTTCCCGCAGGCGTGAGCGAGTTGCCCGCCTACGCGTTTGCTTATTGTGAGGCGATCGAGAGCGTCGATTTAAAGGACGTGACGGAGATCGGCGAAGGCGCGTTTTATCAGGCTACCAAGCTGAAAACGGTGACGGGGCTTGAAGACGTGACGAAGATCGGCGCGAACGCGTTCTACGGTTGTAACGGCTTGACGGCGCTCAACCTTGAGGCGGCGACGGAGATCGGCGCGATGGCGTTTGCGATCGAAAACGGCGCGGCGTATACGAGCGTAGCGATTCCGAACGCGGTGAATATCGGCAATCTCGCCTTCTACGGCGGCGGAATGAGCGCGGTGGAGATCGACTCGAAGGTCAAGACGATCGGTTACGGCGCGTTCTCCGCGGCAAGCAAGCTCACTTCGATCACCGTGAAGAACAACGCGGCGTTTATCGTGGAGAACGGCGGTTTATATCGCGTGATCAAAAAAGCAGAGAGCGCGGCGGAAACGGATACTTACGAATTGATCGTGTATCCCGCGGCGTTGAAAGCGGCGGAAACGGACGGCGAAGCGGTCTATAAAATCAAAGAAGGCACGGTGAGGATTGCGGCGTACGCAATGAGAGAGTTAAACGACGGCGTTATCGACCACGTGGTGTTGCCGTACAGCGTGAAAGCGATCGGCGACGGCGCGTTCTATCAGAGCGGTATTTTGGAATACACCTCCGAAGCAATCAACGCACCCGTTTTGGAAACCTTTTATAGCTACGAAATTTTTAAGTATATCGAAAATAGCGCAATCAGCCCGACGGAAAATGCGTACAGAGGATTCTACTACGCGAACTTCAACGAATTGTTTATCAATTATACGGCGTATAACGCGGGAGAGAAACCAGCGGTTCTCACTCTTAACTATCCCCAAAACGGCAAGGGCTACGATTCGTACGTATACGAAACGTATTTCGGCACTCGTAGCACGAGCGGCGTTTTGATGGAAGATACCCCCCGTGAAGCGAAGGCTTTGATAGAGTCCTTCGAATCGGTCGCGACCGTGGAAAGCTGGTTGAGTCTTGCAAAGACGGACGAGAACAAAGCGATGGTCGAGAATTTCTCCGAAAGCGTGAAACGGGCGCACGGGCTGTTGAATTCCGTGACTAACGAAACGCAGCTCGCCTTTATCGGTCAAGAAAATATCGACAGACTTTCGGCTGTGGAAGCGGCGCTTCGCGACGTCAAAGCGTACTTTGGCATCAGCTTGACGGTAACGGGGCTGAGCTTGCAGGAAGGCTCGTATAAATCCGTTTATGCGGTCGGCGAAACCTTCGATATGACGGGGATCGTGATCGTCGCGACCTACGACGACTATTCGACGGAGGTCGTACCTGCGGAAGAGCTTACGCTCGTGACGACGAGAGCGTTGACCGAAAACGACAGGCGCGTGTATATTGAAGCCTACGGCGAGGAAGTCGGCGCGCCCGTTACGGTGACGGCGACGGGCGAAGGACAGCCCGATCCCGCCCCCGATAAAGGCGGAAGCAAGAAGGACGAGGGCTGTGGAAGCGTGGCTTCGGTCGGCGCGATCTGCGCGCTCGTGGCGCTTGGCGGCGTGACGATGGCATTTAAAAAACGTGAGGACTAAAGAGGAAGACGAAATGAAAAAATCTCTTAAACTCAAATTGATAACTTTATTGGCGTTAGTCGCGTCGTTATTCATTCTCGCGGGGTGTTCGCTCGGCTATACGGTCGACGAATTCACCGCGCAGAACAAGCTCGTTGCGCGGATCAGCTATTATGCGAACGGCGGCGCGTTTAACGGCGTGGCGACGAACGCGGAAAAACCGAGAGAGTTGTATTTCAAAGAAGGACAGAAGGCGCTTTGCGTGTTGGACGACGAGGCGAAAGAGTCTGATCTTTCGGAAAAGCCGAATCTCAATAAGCCGAGTATTTTCAGCGGATCGCTTACGATCGCGAGGAAAGACTATATCCTCGATAACTGGTATCTCGTGGATCTCGACGAGGAAGGAAATCCTAAGTACGACGAGGAAACGGGCGATCTGCTCGTGACGGACGAACTCTTTGATTTTAACGTGACGGTGTTGCAGAAGGGCGATCACTACCATATCGCGGCGAAGTGGACGGTAGTGCAAAAGCTCGACGTATACGTTTCCTGCGAGGAAGGCTTGGAGATCCCCGCGCTTGACGGGCAGGGAAAGCCTGAGCTCGACGAAGAGGGAAATCCCGTCGTTTACAAAAACGGCGATTATCTGCGCTCGTATAATTATTACTACGACGCGATCACGCGCAAGATGGTGGCGAAACCCATTACTAATCTGCCGTTATTGACGGCGGTGGAAACGGCAACGTTCGTGGAATTCTACGACGTGGCGACGGGCGGTACGCAGGAAAATATCGTTTCGTGGCCCGTGGAGATGCCCGAAAATCCCGAAAAAGACGCGGAGGGAAATCCGATCAATCAAAAAATCTATATGACCTTCCTCAAAGACGAATGGAATATCGTGAAGGACGCGGAAAGCGCGACGGCGATCTTCTCGAACCCCGCGAAGAATCACTACGTAATCAAAGATATCGACTGCGCGGGAAGCAACGCGGCGGCGAAACCCGTGAGCACGAACCGTACGTTCAGCGGAAGCGTGATCGGGAACGGATACACCCTTTCGAATATGAAGGTGGTCAGTCCTGGTACGAGCGGGCAGATCAGCACGAATTTTGGGGACGTTTCCCTGTTTGGCGAGATCGGGGCAACCGCGAAGATTGAAAATATCACCTTTAAAGATTTGGCGGTTTCTTATAAAACGGCGATCAGCGTGCAGACGCAGATTCATTATTTCTGTACGGAGATCAAAGAGGGGGCGACGCTCAACGCAGTTAAAATCGACGGCGGCTCGATGACGCTTGATCTTGCGAGGGATACGGAAATCACCAACCTGCAAGGGGAGGGGGAAGGCTTCCTTGATCGATGCTATATCTTCGGAGGAGAAGGCACGGACGAGGCGTTCCTTGCAAAATATGCGGGCGTTACGGTTGTGACGAAGCCGAGCTTACCCGTGGAAGGCGATATAGAATAATTTAGAAAACAAATGGAGGACACATATATGAACAAATCAGCGAAAAAGATGACGCTCAGAGCGTTGAGCTTACTGCTTTGCGGCGCGATGTTTTTGCCGACGGCGGTATCTTGCGGCGACGAAGAGGGCGGAAAGAAGCCGAGCGATAACGGGGCGAATTCGAATAACGTACACGATACGCCTGCGGCGGTGAAGTACGACACGGAAAATTATCCCGTCGTTTTCGCGCTCAGCCAACCCGACGGAAACTTTAACCCTTTCTTTGCGACTTCGGGGCCCGATAACGAGGTTATCGGTATGACGCAGATCGGTATGCTTGCTTCGGACGCGAAAGGTAATCCCGTTTGCGGGGAGAATGAGGCGACCGTTGCGCTCGACTATAACGTCACGATGTACGATCGGAACGGCAACGTTTCTTCTTCGGGCGATCTTGAAGGGAAAACGGTGTACGACTTCGTTATTAAAAACGGCATTAAGTTCAGCGACGGCGAAACCTTGACGATGAAGGACGTACTGTTCAATTTCTACGTGTATCTCGACGCGGCGTATACGGGTTCTGCGACCGTTTATTCGACGGATATCCAAGGCTTGAACGCTTATCAGGAAGACGATCCCGACTTGGGCGACGACGTAGAAGTCAACAGCTATTTGACCTATTATCAAACCGCCAAGACGAGAATCAACAATATCAAGAGATACGTTGACGAAGACGAAGTTGCTTCGGGGACGACGGAGCAAGCCCTTAAAGCGGACGTCGCAATGATTCAACAGCTTTTCCGCGAAGAAGTAGAATCCGACTGGACGACGCATTTTGGAACGCAGTCGAGTTACGAAACGGAATATAAGTTTACCGAAAACTGGGAAGTTTTCTATTTCGTGGAAGGGCTCGTAAAGGTGCAGACCCGCAAAACGGAAACGGGTACGGAAAAGCTTCGCGACGAAAGCGATAAGAACACGCAAGGGGAAGGAAGATACTTTACGACCCTCGACCCCGATCACACCATTCCCGACGAAGTAGGGGAAGCGCAGGCGCAGTATCTGATCGACGAAATGGAAGACTACGTCGACGATAATTTACAGGCGTATATGACGGAGAACGAATGCGACGAAGCGACGGCAAAAGCGGCTTTGGAAAGAGAATGTGCGATCGAAACCGTTTATACGGCGTACAGCGACAATATCTCCGAAATTCTTGACTATTGGGCGACGGGCGGAGAGGTGCTTGAACGCTTTATCGGGGAAGCGCGTTCGGCGGCGAATAGCTCGGACGGCACGTATAAGGTGGAAAATATCAGCGGCATCCAGCCCCTAAAACTCGGCGGCGACAACGACGTGACGTTTAGCGGCGTGTTCAACGGAAAGGCGTATAACGAGGAACACGACGTGCTCCGTATCGTGATCAACGGCGTTGACCCCAAGGCGATCTGGAACTTCTCTATCGGTATCGCGCCTATGCACTACTATTCCAATCAAGACGCTATCGAAAATACCCCTCACGGCGTGAAGAAGAACGATTCGGATTTCTTTGCAAACGTGTTGGGAGCGACGGAGAAGAGCGCCGTACCCGTAGGGGCGGGCGTATATCAGGCGACGAACGAAGGAGCTACGGCGTTCGGTAAGCATCTTAAAGGAAGCGATTTCTATAAGAATAACGTTCTCTATTTCCAAAGAAACAACTATTTTGATACGGTCGGCGGCGACGAGGTGTATAACGCAAAAATCAAATATTTCCGTTACGCGGTCGTCGGGGAAGACAACGTGATGAACCGTTTGGTTTCTCAAGAAATCCATTACGGCGAGCCCAACGCAAAGCAGAATAATATCGACGCGGTAACGCAGGCGGCTCACCTTGCGTATAAGACCTATAAGACGAACGGTTACGGGTATATCGGGGTCAACCCCGAATTCGTGCCGAACGTGAAGATCCGTCGGGCGATTATGAAGGCGATGGATACGGGTAAGATTCTCGACTATTATCAAGGCGGGCTTGCGGAGATCATTTACCGCCCGATGTCGAGTACTTCTTGGGCTTATCCCGACAACGCAAAGGAATACGATTCGGTCGCTTACGACGATACGACGAATTACACGGAGATCAAAAAGCTCGTAGCAGAAGCAGGATATTATCAGGCACCGGGTGAGCTTGCTTATCGAAACGACGACGGCGATACGCTTGAATTTGAGTTCGTCATTGCGGGTAGCACGACGGATCACCCTGCGTTCAACGTGTTCACGGAAGCGGAAAGAATCCTCGAAAAGTGCGGCTTCGATATCAGCGTGGTAACCTCGCCTTCTGCTCTTAAAGATTTGGCGCAAGGGAATCTTGCGGTATGGGCGGCGGCTTGGTCTTCGGGTATCGACCCCGATATGTATCAGGTATATCATAAAGACAGTAACGCGACATCCGTCAACAACTGGAACTATAAGACGATTTTGACGGAAGGCTCGAACGACCCCAACAACAAGTGGTATCACGAATACACGACCATTATGGCGTTGAGCGACAAGATCGACGCGGGCAGACAGACGACGAATCAGGACGAACGTATTGAGATCTACGGCGAAGCGCTCGATCTTATAATGGAGCTTGCGGTGGAATTCCCTACCTATCAGCGTTCCGATCTCGTCGTATATAATAGCGACGTCATCAATCCCAATTCGCTCAATCAGAACCCTTCGGCGAACGAAAGCGTCGTGAGCAAGATCTGGGCTTTGAACTTTAACTAATCCACAAAATAACGACTATACGCGGCGCGGGCGGTGAAAATCCGCCTGCCGCGGAAGGTAAAAGGCAAAAAAATGGTAAAATACTGTATCAAAAGAATCCTGCTTGCCCTGTTGATCTTGTTCGGGGTGTCCGTGATTCTGTACGTTTTGGTAAGATTGATGCCGCTCAACTACGTTGAGTCGAGCTATTACTCCTCGATGGGGCAGAACGCGACGGAAGAAGGACTGAAAAAAGCGCTTAAACAATACGGGTTGGACGATAACTCCTTCGGCGGTATTATGTCGGGGTATTTCGGTTGGCTCGGGAAATTTATAACGGGGGATATGGGCAACTCGTTCGTTTATAACGCGCCCGTTGAAGAAGTTATCTTCGAAAATATGCACATCTCCTTCGGGATCTCCTTCGTTGCGCTTCTTTTACAGCTCGTGATCGCGATTCCCTTGGGGATCAAGAGCGCGTGCAATCAGTACGGCAAGCTCGACTACACGGTTACCGTTCTCACGATGATCGGTATGTCCTTTCCGACCTTCTTCTTCGGGAGCTTGGTGATCAAGCTGTTCGCGGTGGAGCTCGGTTGGTTCGAGGCGGGCGGTCTTATCACGCCGACCTTGCCCGTCAACGCTTCGGAATGGACGAAGTTCTGGAATATGATGTGGCACTTGGTGCTTCCGATGTTCGTGCTCGTTATTCTCTCGCTCGGGAGCTTGATGAGATATACCAGAACGAATACCCTCGAAGTTCTCAACGCCGACTATATCCGTACGGCGAGAGCGAAGGGACTTTCGGAAACGACCGTCGTGTATAAGCACGTGTTCAGAAATACGCTGATCCCGCTCGTGACGATGCTAGCGGGTATGATCCCGAGCTTATTCGGCGGCGCGATGATTACCGAAACGGTGTTCGATATTCCGGGCATCGGGAATATGGCGTATAAGGCGCAGTTACAAGGGGATATTCCCTTTATTATGGGCTACAATATGTTCCTCGCCGTTCTGACGGTCATCGGGATTTTGTTGTCGGATATTATGTACGCGGTCGTTGATCCGCGCGTAAAACTCAAATAAGGAGCGTTAAAATGGAAGAAGAAAAGAAAAATCCCGTAGGGGAAGCGGAAGAGGCTTTCCAAACGGCGGAAACCGTGAACGAATCCGAAACGCTCTCAGCCGAGGATTTACACGGGGAAAGCCTTACCGACAGAGTAAAGGTGCTTTCGCCTACCAAGACGATCTTGAAACGGTTTTTCCGCTCCAAGCTCTCGATGGTGGGGTTGGTTACCTTAATCATTCTGTTTTTATTCTCCTTCGTAGGACCGATATTCTCGCAATGGTATTCGGATGGCGCGGAAGTCGTCGATACGGAAAATATCAAAGAAGTCGTTTCTCCGAACTCCATCGAGTTCAAGGTGGACGGTGAAACGTATATCGTTTACGATATTATCGTAGACACGCCCACGGCGAATATCAAAGGGGATATCACGGGCGATCATTGGCTGGGGACGGACGAGCGCGGTTTAGATATTTTGACCCGTTTGATGCTTGGCGGAAGAGTTTCGCTCACGATTGGATTCTTCGTCGTGATCATTCAGACCATACTCGGTGTTATTCTCGGCGGTTTGGCGGGGTATTTCGGCGGTTGGGTCGATCAGGTGATAATGCGTATCGTCGATATCCTATATTGTATACCGCAGATCCCGATAATGCTGATCCTGTCTTCGGTGTTCAGCTTCGAAACGAGTATTTTAAAGCTATATTATATAATGGGCATATTGTGCTTGATCGGTTGGGCAGGTACGGCGCGTATCGTGCGCGGACAGATCCTGTCCTTGCGCGAGCAGGAATTTATGCTCGCGGCGAAGTGCTCGGGGCTTTCGGCTAAGCGGAAGATATTCAAGCACTTGATCCCCAACGTTATGCCGCAGCTTATCGTGTCTATGACCCTCGGGCTCGGTTCGATCATTCTGACGGAGGCGACGCTCGGGTTCTTAGGGCTTGGCGCGCCGCTCGGTACGGCGACTTGGGGCGCGATGATTAACTACGCGACGAAGAGCGAATATATGACGGGTTACCTCAATTTCTGGTTGCCCGCGGGTATTTGCATCACGCTTGCGATCTTGGCGTTCAACTTCGTCGGCGACGGGCTTCGCGACGCGTTTGACCCGAAGATGAAACGGTAAGGAGAGAAGAGTATGTCCGAAAATACGAAAAAAGCAGACAAAAAAGCTCATTACATATCTTCGGCGGAGTCGAGGCGTATCGTCAAGGAAAATATGAAGGCGATCAAGTTCTACGAGAAGCGCAAGAAGAGAAAGATCGTCGAAGAGGAATTCGTCACGCAGATGAAGGACGAAAGCAATATCGTCGAGTTCGAAAATCTTCACACCTATTTCTTCGGCGACTCGGGAACGGTCAAAGCCGTCAACGGCGTTACCTTTTCCGTGCCTGCGGGCGCGACGGTCGGCGTCGTGGGGGAATCGGGTTGCGGAAAATCCGTGACGTCGCTTTCATTGATGCAGCTCGTGCAAGCGCCGAGCGGGCAGATCGTAGACGGATCTATCCGTTTTCGTTCGGATTTCTTTAAAAGGGACGAAAAGGGGCGCAAGATCCCCGTTTACGAAACGAAAACCGACGAGAACGGAAACGAGGTCGTAAAAAAGGACGAGAAGGGCAAGCCCGTGAATAAAAAGAACGAGCTTGGCGGGAATCTCTACGAGATGGAAAGCAAAGTCGTCGATATCGCGAAGATGCCGACGGAGGCGATGCGTTCCATTCGCGGCAGAGAGATCGCGATGATTTTCCAAGAACCGATGACCTCGCTCAATCCCGTGTTCACGATCGGAAATCAGCTTGACGAAGTGGCGTTCTTGCATATCGAGGGGATCTCCAAAGAAAAGGCGAAGGCGCGCAGTATCGAAATGCTCAATCTCGTTGGGATTGCGGACGCGGAAAGCGTCTATAAAAAATATCCGCACGAGCTTTCGGGCGGTATGCGCCAAAGAGTTATGATCGCGATGTCCTTGCTTTGCAATCCAAAGCTGATTATCGCGGACGAGCCGACGACGGCGCTCGACGTTACCATTCAGGCGCAGATTCTCGATCTTTTGCGCGAGATAAAAAAGAAGATCAACGGCAGTATTATGCTGATTACCCACGATTTGGGCGTCGTTGCGGAAATGGCGGACTACGTCGTGGTTATGTATGCAGGTAAGGTCATTGAAATGGGTACGGCGGAGGATATTTTCGACCGTCCGATGCACCCGTATACCATCGGGCTTCAAAAGAGTAAGCCGACGGTGGACGACGAGGTGGAGGAATTGTACTGTATTCCCGGTTTCGTTCCCAATCCCGTCAATATGCCGAACTATTGCTATTTCCGCGACAGATGCGAGAAATGCCGCAAGGAATGTGCGGGCGAATATCCCGAATTTATTCAGGTTTCCCCTACGCATAAAGTCGCTTGCTATTTGTATCAAGATCAAAACAAGGAGGGGCAGGTATGAGTGAGATCGTAAACGAAAACGCCGTTTTGGACGAAGCGGTGGAGCAACCCCTTCTCGAAGTCAAGAACCTCAAAAAGCATTTCGTGGTCGGCACGGACTTTTTCGGTCGTCCGAATAAGTGGCTTCGCGCGGTGGACAACGTTTCCTTTCGCTTAAAAAAGGGAAAAACGCTCGGGATTGTAGGCGAATCCGGTTGCGGTAAGACTACGATGGGCAGAACGATTTTGCGCCTTCACGACGTTACGGACGGGGAGGTTTGGTTTAAAGGACAGGACGTTACCAAGCTTTCCAACCGCGAGTTTGATAAGCTCCGTCCGAATATGCAGATGATCTTCCAAGACCCGTACGCGAGTCTTTCGCCCCGACTTACCGTCGGCGAAATTATCGGGGAAGCGGCGCGCGAGCATAAGCTCGTGGATAAAGAGCACTATCGCGACTACGTCCTCGAAGTGATGAAAATGTGCGGCTTGCAGCCTCATTATTTCGAACGCTATCCTCACGAGTTCTCGGGCGGGCAAAGACAGAGAATCTGTATCGCGAGAGCGCTTGCGTTAAAACCTGATCTCGTCGTTTGCGACGAGCCTGTGTCCGCGCTCGACGTATCTATTCAAGCGCAGATCATCAATATGCTCAGAAGCCTGCAAAAGGAACTGGGGCTTACGTACGTATTCATTTCGCACGACTTGTCCGTCGTAAAGCATATTTCCGACGAAGTCGGCGTTATGTATCTCGGTACGATGGTGGAATACGGCGAAAAGGAACAGATCTTCGGCAATACGTTACACCCGTACACCAAAGCGCTTTTCTCCGCCGTGCCCGTGCCCAACCCGCACGTGAAGATGAACCGAGTGATTTTGAAAGGGGATATTCCTTCGCCCATCAATCCGCCGAAGGGCTGTAAATTCCACACTCGCTGCGAACACTGCAAGGATATTTGCGGGCGTATTCCGCCGAATTATAAAGAAGTGGAAGCGGGACATTTCTGCGCTTGTCATCTTTATAACACCGAAGAGGAAACGGCGGCGTTAGAACGCGCGTACGAAGAAGAACAGCGCGCGCTTGCCGAAGCCGAGACAAAAAAGAAAGGCGATAAAAAGGAAGTAAACGAATAAGCGATGCAAAGAAAAGATAAGGGCGATGCAGAGCCCAAGAAGAGAAAGCACGACGATCTGGATACCGAAACATCGTTTGCGGATATGAATATCGACGGATTCCGTTGGTACGATCCTTCGAAGAAGAACGTGAAAAAAGCCGATAAAGTTCAGCTCACCCGAAAGGAAAAACGGGCGATTATGAAAGCGGCGATCCTATCGATGCTTCCGGTTATCGGGATCGTTACGATCGCGTTCGCTATCATTTATTTGCTTGCAAGCCTTTGGATCGCTTGAAAAACGAAAAAAACACCTGCTTTGAAAGGCAGGTGTTTTTTAACGCTTTTTCGTTTGTTTTAATCGGTTTACCGCTTAGTTTTTGTCCGTTTTAAAGATAATCTTCGCGGCGTCGAGTTTGGTGAGATCGGTAACCTCGGAGTAGTCGAAAGTTACCGTGTATTCCGTGCCGTCTCCGTCGATGAAGAGAAGGGAAACGGTATCCGTACCGAACGCAAGGATTTTATAGGAATAGGTCTTAACGACGTCGCCGTTTTTCGTTGCCGTGACCGTACCCGTGCGTTTGTTTTCTTTATACTGCCCGTCGAAGGAATATTCAACGCCGTCCGCGTCGGTCGCCGTCGTCACGTAGAGATAGAACGCGTCGATTTCCGTTATCTTGATCGCTTTGTCGCCGTTTATAAACGCGCCTTCTTCGTTGGGAGCGCAGAATTCAACGAGGTGGGTGTAGGAATAGTTCCAAATTATCATTTTATCTTCGAAGATATGGTAGTTGTATTCCGTTGCCGCGCCTTTATAAGCCGATCTTGCTACGCCAAAATCGTACGGGCTGGTGCCGACGCCGTCAAATTCCCAAGTGTTCGTGCCGCTCTGGGAGGTCCATTTGCCGAACAGGTCGTCTTTTCTTTCGCAAAGGGTGTATTCGCCGACGTAGATATTTTCGTATAACGATACCGCAAGTCCGCCGCTGTTAAGGATATATACGTAGAAGAGCGTCGATTCGCCTTGTACGACGTATTCAAAGGTCATATAGGTTTGGTTGACTTGCTTGAACTGCACCACTTTGCCGAGGTAAGATCCTTCGACGTTGCCTTTAAAGTCGCGAGGACCGATATACATCGTTCCGAAAGAGCCGCGAAGCGCCCATTCACCCGTATATTGCGTAGCGATATAAAGGTCGGTCACGTCCGTGCCTTTCTGATATTGATAGCAAAGCGTGCCCGCCGTGATCGTCGCAAGAATCGCGCCGTTGACGCCGTCCGCGTCGTTTGCGTAAACGTTCACGCTACCGTCTGCGGCAACTTTATATTTATAGAGTTGGTTGCCGACCGTGAGCGTACCGCCGCCTGCAAGCTGTCCGCGCCCGTCAAAGACGTAGGAAACGGAGTTCGTTTTGTTCGTGAGCGTGAGATCTGCATAAGCGTCCTTTCTCTCTACCGTAACCGAGGAAGAGCCTGCCGTGAGCATAAGCTGACCCGTTTCGTCGAGATGATCGAAGGTATACGTCGTGCCGTTTAAGGTAAAACTGCCTCGAAGCGAGCTGGTCGCGCTTGCGGTATAGGAAACCGTCGTTTGATTTCCAGACTTATCCGTTATTGTGACTTTTCTTTGATTGCCGAAGCCGTCGAATACGAGGGAATGGAAAGTTTCGTTTTCGCTGATCCACGCGCCCGTATAGGAATCTTTATAAGTAAGAGGCAGGTTTTCCACCGTGTCGCCCACTGAGTAGATATACATCGTCGCCGTGAGCGCGTCGGAGGCTGCGTTATAACTGATATATCCGAAGATCTGACCGTCGGAGTAGAGAATCGCGTAGCCGTTCGTGTTCGCCGTGTCGTAAGAAAGAATATAATAGACGGATTGACCGTTTTCGTCGGGCGCGTAGTCGATTCTGCCCGTGCCGAGTCCGTTTGCGCCGATACCGTCCAAGGTGAGCGTGGAGCGATAGGTCGCGTCGTACCATACGCCCTGATAGCTCTTTTCGCCGTAGTAGATCTCGCTGAGCGCACCGTTTACGATCTGTAAGAAACCGTTTTCGTTAAAGAATGCGAGCGCGCCGTTGTCGAGAAGAAGAGAACCGTCCGTTTGAATTTCGTAGACGCCTTGCGCAACGGTGTTGCCTTCCAGCGTATGCTTCCATTCTCTCGTCGTGCTCGTAAATTCGTAAACTCTGGGGATCGCCGCCGATTTTCTCCAAGCGCCGTCGAACTTCGCGCCCGTTTCGATCATAGAACCTTTCGTCGCCGTCAAAGGCGCGGTTTTCGTGAAATAGGAGCCGTCGTAAATTTCGAGAGCCGCCGTAGATTCCTGTACGTACGCGAGGAAATTGTAGAGCTCGTATTGCGTGTAATCGAAAGTGCCTGCGTCGTAGTATCTTGCGAATCTCGCCGAGAAGAATACGATCTCGCCCGTTTCGTCGTTGTAGGCGTAAACGCCTTCGGAAACCGTACCGCCGTCTACGTATTCGTAAGTGCCGTCTTTATTGAGCGTAAGACCGATATTGTCCGCCGTATCCCCGAGGAGATATTCTCCCGCGACGTCCGCGTAATCGGCAAAGCCTGCGTAAACGGTGACGTTTCTCGTGGGGACGTAGCCGTAGGGAACGGGTTTCGTCAAAGCCGCGTCGAAGAAATAGCCGTAGGAACGAAGTCCCGATCCGCTCGTCATATATTCGGGCAGGCTGACCTCGCCGTTTTGTTCTGCGAGATACAGATAAGCAAAGGGAACGTGTCCGTTTTCTACGCTGACCTCGAAGCTTTCGAGGTTGTTATACGTTTCGCCGCCGAGATTGACGGTGACGGTGATGATCACGTCCGTACTCTCTTGATTAAAGACGGGAGCGCCGTTTTCTATCTTCCAGTCGTATTCCGGCCATTTCAAGCTGTCCTTCAAAAAGCTTTCCGTGATCGCGTCCGTTTTGTGATAGCAGTTTTCCACGACCGCCGCTTTTTCGTTTACGTATTCCGCGCCCGCCTTTGCAAAGCCGCCCAAAATATCCTTTTGCGCCGAATAGCCCGAAAGCGCAGAGGAAGCGGAAGCCGTACCCGTTGCGAAACAGTCCGCAACGATCGTTTCGTTTGCCGCGTAGCCTACCACGCCGCCCGCGTGCGAATAGCAGTATTCTTCAAAGAGGTTGACGTCGGTGAGGGAGCTGTTTGCATAAACGCTCTCAGCGGTGGAATAGCTACTCAAAACCGCGGTGTGACGGGAAAGGAAGCCGACGACGCCGCCTGCGCGGATAGCGCCCGAAATATTCCCTGCCGCGTAGCAGTTGGTCACGTGCGCGGGCGCGGTGGGGTCGTTTGCTTCGAGTTGTCCGACGACGCCGCCCGCGGCAAGGGTGTTGCCCGTAAACGCGTTAATCTCTACATCCGAGGTGCAATAGACGACGGAGGAGAGATAGCGCGCGTCGTAAACGGCTTCGTAGGTCGAAGTAATAAAGCCCGCGATACCGCCCGCGTAAGCGAACATAGAAGGCTCGGTGGAGGCGTCCACGTTGATCTCGCCGTTCGTCGCGTTGCAAAGATAGATATTCGCGCCGTAGCCGTAGCCTGCGATACCGCCGCACATTACGACTTCGTAGTTTACGTTCATACCGTTGATATTCACGAAATTGTCGATATCTTCCGCGTTCGCTTCGATTTTGAAGTTGTCGATATTGAGATTATAAATGCTCGCGGTGTTGGAGCTGGACATATTCGCCATCACGAGTCCGAATAAGCCGACGTAGTTGGAGTCGGTGGACTTAATGGTGAAATTGGAAATGGTGTGCGCCACGTTATCGTTGCCCATACCGTTGAATACGCCGCTGAATACCGCCTGTTCGCCGTTTGGCAGGGTTTTGCCGTTGCCGATAATTTCCAGCTCCGCGCCCTCCAAATCGATGTCGTTTTGCAAAACGTAGCAACCCGTCGCGTAGGTTTGGTTGCCGTTGTTGACCTGTTCCGCGATATAGAGAAGATCGACGGGGCGGGTGATTTGAAACGCGTCGGTGGAAGTGCCCGTTCCGACCATACTCGATACGTCTTCTTCCACGTCGGAAATAGTGACGACGGTGTCCTTGGTGACGGTGAGAGTATACACGCCGTTTTCGTCTGCCGTGATCGTTTCGCCGTTGGCTTTTACCGTTACGTCGGGAGAGATAAACGCGCCGATATCGACGGTGAAGGTGACGACCGCGCCGTCCGCGACTTTCGTGCCAGAAGGAGTAGCGCAGACGATCTTAGCGCCTTCTTCGCCCGTATAAGTGAAAGAATAGGACGAGCCTTCGTTCTCGTTCTTTTTTTCGTTTTCGTCCCCGCAAGCGACCGCCGCGAAGGTAAACGCGAGGGAAAGCGCGGCGAGGGCTGTCGTTAAGTATTTCTTCATCGAAAACTCCTTTGAATGTATTCCGAAAGAATGATTCTTCGGTGTAAGATTTTCGTCTTTTCGCAAAAAGCGACTGCATTTTGCAGTTAAAATTATTATACAATATATTGTGAAAAAACACAATCGTTTTTTAAGCGGATAGCCATTTTTTTATATGGTTTTCACATTCGCGCGCACGCGTGCGACTTTAATTAAAATACGCGCGGTTTTGCTTGACAGAATCGCGCGTTCTGTTATATAATAAAAAGCAGGAAATGGGTCGGCGACAGAGCCGACGGAAAGGAGTTGATACTTATGGCTGATACGAAAGCGAAAAAAATCCGTCTTATCTACGGCTTTTGCTTTCTTGCGCTCACCGTCATCGTTGGGGGGCTGTTTATTATGCAGACTCTGCGCATTTATCTTTCGGGGACGGGTGGCGATATCTACACGCGCGAGCTCGTGCTCGAGAGGCTCGGAGAGATTGCCGTACCGTTCGTGCTTTGGCTGATTGCCGTCGTCGCGGGCGTGGTTTTGTGGAAACTTTTCCCCGCGGAGGAGAATAAGCTGTTGGCGGCGACGGACGCGAAAACTGCGCTCGTAAAGATCAAACGCCGTTTGCCCGCGCAACACGCGGCGGAGGCGGCGGAGTTCGCCACGGAATACAAACGAATGAAAAAGGAGCAACTCTTGCGACTTGCGGTGTGGTCGGTGTTCGCGGTCGTTACGCTCGTCTGGTTTATCGGGGTTATTTCCTATCTCGAAACGAACGTAGGCGGGGAAAAAACGGAAATATTCGCGTCGGTGTTGCATTGTCTGGCGTTGGGGCTTGTGTTGATCGCGGTCGCTTACGCGGCGGTCGTCGTTACGGACGTTATGCGAAAAAGAGAGCTCGCGACGGCGAAAGCCGTGCTTGCGGGCCTTGCCAAAAAGGGCGTGAAATTGCCCGTAAAAGGGAAGGAGAAAAAGCTTCGCGATTGGCGGATCTTATTCGTGGCGCGCGTCGCGCTTGCGGCGATAGGCGTTACGCTCTTTATCGTCGGCTTTAATAACGGCGGCGTGGAAAACGTGCTGGGGAAAGCCGTCATTATCTGTCAGGAATGTATCGGATTGGGGTAACGTATGAAGAAATTTTTTAAGAAAATAGGCGGGTGGTTCAAGCGACACGCGCCGACCAAGCGGAGACTCATTCAGATTTATTCCGCGCTTTTATTCAATTCCTATTATAAGGGATTCTTTTCGAATAAGGAACTGGAAATTTATCAAGGCGGGACGAAAAAGTTCTGCGTGCCCGGGCTGAACTGCTATTCCTGCCCCGGCGCGGTGGGCTCTTGCCCTTTGGGAGCGTTGCAAAACGCGCTGATGAATTCGGATACGACCGTTCCTGCCTACATATTCGGGATTCTCGTTCTGCTCGGGCTGTTGCTTGGAAGAACGGTTTGCGGATTCTTGTGTCCTATCGGGCTCGGGCAAGATCTCTTATATAAGATCCCGTCGCCCAAGCTCAAAAAGAATCGGGGCACGAAGGCGCTTTCCTATCTTAAATATTTGATACTCGCGGTGTTCGTCGTGATGATCCCGCTGACCTATCTTGCGCCCGGTTTTTGCAAATATATCTGTCCTTCGGGCACGCTGATCGGCGGTATTTTCCAGCTTTTCAATCCCTCTAACGGCGACGTGTTTACGCGGCTTGGCATTTTATTCTCGTGGAAGTTTATCCTGCTCGTCGCGTTTATCGTTTCGAGCGTGTTTATCTACCGTCCTTTCTGCCGTTTCTTTTGCCCGTTGGGCGCGATCTACGGATTCTTTTGCAAAGTGGCGTTGCTCGGCGTGAAGCTCGATAAGAATAAATGTACCGACTGCGGACTTTGCGTATCCGTTTGTAAAATGGATATCTCCCGCGTAGGCGACCACGAATGTATCTCTTGCGGAAAATGTATCAAGGTATGCCCTACGAAAGCTATTTCGTGGAAAGGCAAAAGCTTATTCGTCAAAGAGAATCAGCTTGACGTTCCCGCCTCGGCAGAGATCAAGCCGCTCGCTTCCTTCCTGCAAAAGACGGAGCCTACCCCCGTGAAAACGACCGTTCCCGAAACGCCTGTTGTCGAAACGACCGTTTCCGAAACGCCGGTGGCGATGGAAAGCGCGGTGACGGTGAACGAGCCGCTGAGCGCGGAGGAGAAATTCGCGGCGTATAAAAAGAAGGAAAAGAAAAGAAACTTTATCCTGCAAGCCGTGGCGTGGTCGCTTGCGATGGTATTGCTCGGCGTAGCGATCGTCTATTATAACTTTATCTACGAATCGCCCTCGGCGGGGGTAGAAAAGACGATGGTCGGAAGCGCTTGCCCTGATTTCACGATGAAAAAATACGAAAAGGACGGCGACGGAAACTATTACCTCTCCGAAGAAACGGTCACGCTCAGCGATTATCAGGGCAAAGTAGTGGTGGTAAACCTTTGGGCGACGTGGTGCGGTCCTTGTATCGAAGAGCTTCCGCACTTCAACGAAGTGTATGAAGAATATAGTGGCGAAATCGAACTGTTTGCTATCAACGGAGATTCTTCGGCCGAGGACGTTTCCCTTTCGATAAACGGAAACGACAGCTTAGACATAGATTGGCGGGACTATTCGATTACCTTCCTGCAAAACGGAAAAGAGCCCAATTATCTAACCGAAGTGCTCGGTTCGACGGGTTTGCCCATCACGATGATTCTCGATACGGAAGGTGTGGTTCGATTCCGTACCGATAAAGCCATCGAAAAAGACGAGTTAAAGGCGGAAATCGATAAGGTGCTCGCTCTTTCGGGCGTTGAGTAAAACGAAGAAAAAGCTCTCCTCGTAGGAGGGCTTTTTTATCGGGATTTTCGGACGGCGCGGCGGGCGCGCGGGGAGTATAGAGAACGAAAAAACGGAGCGAATTTCGCTCCGTTTTTTCGTTTGATTTCAAAGACTTACGATTGTTCTGGAATGAGAACGAGCGTGTATTCGCCGTTTGCCGCGTTTGAGCTGTTCAGCTCTGCCTTATATCTTTCGGGGATATTGAGAACTTCAACGGTAAACGTTGCGTTCAGATCGTATACGCGGACGGTTGCCTTTCGATTAGAGCCGATCGTTACGGTATCGAGAGCTTCGCCGTTTTCGAAAATTTTAAGCTGTAATCCTTCGGTGGAAGCAAAGCTTCCGTCTCCGTAGGCAACTTGAACGGTGATCGTCGGGCGAAGATCGGGCGCGTTATCCGTGATGGTGTCGCCGCTCGTATCGCCGTAGGATTTGAAGTAGTAGCACATCGTTTGCCACACGTCTTTCACTGCGCCGAAGCCGCTGTACCTTTCCGTGAACGCTTTGAGGATTTCAAGCAGGTCTTCGTCAACCTTCACGAAGCCGTAGATCTCCGCGTCCTTGGCGGTTGCCGCCGCCAGATATTCAAGCATTTTCGGGTTGTAGTTTTCACCGCCGCTCGGGATCACGTTGCCGTCGTCGTCGAGGGCAGGGTATTCGTAAGAAACGGTGACCTGACCAGTTTCTTCGTCTTCTTCCACGTAGATATTCATTTTAATGGAGAAATCGAAGCCCGTGCCGCGATAGATTCCGTTGTTGGCTACGTCGTCGTAGCCGCGCTTCGTCGTTTCGATAACGCTCTTGAGCGTTCTGTCCTGCAAGAAATGCGTCGTTCTCAAAAGATCAAGATAGAAGTAAGAACCCAGCGTTTCGTTGCCGTCGTCGTCAACGATACTCTCGCGGACGAAGCCGTCGTCGTCGATTTTCCAAGCCGTCGTATTGGGAACGTAGATGACGCCCGTGACCTCTTCGTAGGTATAAGGAAGCTCTGCCGCGTTGGAGAATACTTTCATAGCGTCGGCGAGGCGATCCACGTGCACGTTATATTGCCCTTCGAAATAAAGGTCGAAGTCGCCGCAGGTGATATAGTACGTCGTACCCGCTTCAAGATACAAGGTAAAACGGAAATTGTTGTCGGTAGCCGTTATATCTGCGTTGTTGTAGGCGAGTTCAACGAACTCCCAGTTTTCTTCCACGAAGATCCAGCCCACGGGGTCGGACGCCGCGTTTGCGGTCGTGTTCGTCAGAATTTCCGAATAGATACTGTATACGCCCGATTTTTTAGGCGTGAACGCGTATTTGATGCCGCGGGGAACGAGGACTTTATCGATGTTCGCCTCGAATACCGTCGTGCCGTCCGAATCCTCTTCCACTTCGATCGCGGAGGTGAACCAGATACCGTCTACGCCAGGGTCAAGCTCTTCGGTCGTGCCGAATTTTTCGAAGTATACGCAGAATTCTTTCCATTCGTTGCCGTCGGTATTCCCGTAGCCGAACGCGCTTTCTTCTGCAATCAGCTCCAACAGCTCTTTGAGCTCCTGCGTGACGGGCGTATAGCCTACGTCGGAGTTGTTGCCGATCCAGCCGTAGCGGTCGAGAGTTTCCGTATAGTCCACGCCTTTAAAGATACATTGACCGTTTACACCCATCAGCGATACGCTCGTCGTTGCGTTCCAACGGGTCGCGTTCACGAGGCTGGCAAGGAGAAGCGGACCGTTCTTCGTGCCGACGTGATAATAGCCGTCCTTTTCGTTATATTCCACGTCTACGTAAGAATTATAGCGAGGTTCGGGATTTTCGAGAGTAATCTCTTTATCCTTAGGATCGTTTGCCGCGTAGCGAAGAAGATACGTGGGTTGATCGATCTCCGACGCGTTGAGAATTCGGAAGTTGCTGAGGTATACGGTGTCGTCGCCCTCGCTTTCCGAACGGCTCTTTTGATAGTAGAGGGTAAGCTGATAAGTGCCCGCCTTTTCGGGAACGAACGCGTAGCAGGTTTCCCAGTCTTCGCTCACGCCCGAAATTTCGAAATAAGCCGTATCGTCCACGATAACGGTGAACACGTCGTAGATCTCTTCCGTGCTTGCGAAATAGTCGAAGGCGAATACCTGATTTTCATTCAGCGTTATATCCGCGCTAACGAGCGCGTAGGAGTTATCTACCTGTGCGTTGGAAGCCTTGATATAGTTGCGATCCGTCCCGTCGTTTCCGAGCTTGCCGCTCCCGGGCACGAAAGGCCAAGAATATTCGTCTTCTCCTCTTCTTGAATACAGAGGGAAGTTGAAGCTGTCGGTTTTTACGGCGTTCAAGACTTCCGCATAGTCGGGTTCGTCAACCGTCGGGAGCACGCGGATTTCTTCTTCGTCGGTGCTTCCGTCGGGACTGAATTGGTCTTGCGTGTAGTCGTCCGCGATATATTTATCGACGAGGTCGCGCAGCTCCTTCTCGTTAGAAAGTCGCGCCGAGTGCATCCAAACGATAACGCCGTAGCGATCGATGATGACGGTGGTGGGGTAGCCCGTGATCGCAAAGTGCGAAGCCACGCTCGTATCCACGATTAAAGGGAATTGCAACGTGCTGCCGATAATGTCGTTTTTACTAAAACTGATAACGTCTTCGCGCGTGTCGCCGGGGTACGGGTTCAGACCGAGAATCTCGATCTCGCTTGAATAGTCCTCGTAAACGCTCTGAATCCAAGGGAATTCTTGAATACAGAAAGTACAGGTCGTGTACCAGAAGTTGAGCATAACCATCTTCTTTTCCGAAACGAGGGAAGCGAGGTTGTATTCGTTGCCGTTGATGGCGGTAACGGTAAAATCGTACATTACGTCGCCCGTCTTATAAATCAGATCGGAGGGTGCGTTTGCGCCCGTGATGATCCCCGAAGCGAGCAGAAAGGTGGTTTTCGTGCCTTCCGTTTTGGGCTCGCCGCTAAGGCCGTAGCCCGTGGGGAGGTTGGAAACCGTAAAGGTATACGATTTTTTTGGCAAGCTGACGCTCGCGTAGCCGTTCTCGTCGGTAACGAGGGTTTTCACAATCTCGTCGTTTGAATCGTAAACGCAAACGGTTACGTCGTAGATGTACTGACCGCCCGTGGACTGCACGTAGAATTCGTACTTCGTCGTCTGAAGCTGATCGTCGCCGCAAGCAGCGACCCCAAGCGCCGTGCAGACCGCCATAACGATACTTGCGATAAGTAGCAGGAATTTTTTCATTTATTGTTTATCCTCCTGAGGAATTTTTCCAAAGAAAAAAGGGAACGACCCGTTTATCAATTCATTTTAACATAATCAACGAGAAATTGCAACTAAAAACGATAAGGGGGATTTTATTTTTCGTTGGTTTATCACATTTCTCGTTTATAGGGATTTTTTGGGATCGGAAAGTTTGATCGTAAAGCCGTATGATATATTATAATAAGGAAGAAAAAAGACGAGCCGCTTGGAGCGGACCCGTCTTGCGGGTGATTTCAGCCCGTCGCTTATTCGGCGTCGGAAGGCATCGTGAGGAAGTATTCGTAAGTTCCCACTTTCGTTTGCTTTTCCTTGAAGGATTTAGATTCCGCGCCAACGAGATAGTGGATTTCGTATACCTCGTCGGAATTTACCGTGTATTCGCAGAAACCGTTTTCATCGGTAACGACGGGGAGCTGGCAAGCGCCAGTCAGGGTGCAAAGCTGGACTTCGATATCGGCGAGTTTGTTCCCTTCTTCGTCGCGCACGACGAACGCGAACACTGCGCCTTTAGAGGTCTTGCCTGCGTTGGAATCGGGGAAAGCTTCGCCCGTGATGGGATCTTTCAAAACGGTTTTTTCGTCCTCTCCGCAGGAAACGAAAGCAAGACCCATAGCGACCGTCATAATCAAGGTCAAAATCGAAAGAATAAATTTTTTCATAGAAGTTCTCCTTTTTGAATGGTTTTGAGCTTTTTTTATTATAGCAGTATTTTCGAAAAAAAGCAACCGATTTTTTCGGTTTCGAAGGATTTCGTAATAAAAATTCCATTCGGAGTGGGCAGGTACGCGTTGAAAAGGGTACGCTCCTCGCGCGAACTCGTGATAATTCACGATTTCGAGCGACTCGCTTTCACACCAAAAAAAGATAGGCAAACAGCCTATCTTTTTTTTGGCGCAGAAGACGAGATTCGAACTCGTGCTACGGTTTCCCATACTACTCCCTTAGCAGGGGAGCCCCTTGAGCCTCTTGGGTACTTCTGCATAGCTCAATGAAATTTTATTTTATTCAAAACGCTATAATACTATATCATATTTTCTTTCGCTTGTCAAAGCTTTTTTTGCCAAAAATCAAAAATGTTTCCGAAAAAAATTTTTCCTGCGAAAAATTCTCAAAACGCCGAGAAAATGCCCGCTTAGCTCTTGCGTAAAGCAAAAAAATATGCTAAAATATAAAGCACAAGAGGAAAGGAGTATATTTTTTATGAACATTTGGCACGACATTGCACCCGAGCGCATCACCGCTAAAAATTTCGAGGCGCTCATTGAGATTCCCAAAGGCTGTAAGGCAAAGTACGAGCTCGACAAGGAAACGGGGCTGTTAAAGCTCGACCGCATTTTATATACCTCGACGGTATATCCCGCGAACTACGGCTTTATTCCCCGCACGCTCGCCGAGGACGGCGACCCCCTCGACGTACTCGTTTTAGGCGGCGAAACCATTTATCCGATGACCCTCGTCACCTGCTATCCGATCGGAGTGATCAAGATGATCGACGGGGATTCTCTCGACGAAAAAATTATCGCGATTCCCTTCGGCGATCCGACTTATAACAACTACTACGACGTGCACGAGCTGCCCAAGCACGTATTCGACGAAATGATGCATTTCTTCGAGGTCTATAAAACGCTCGAACACAAGCAAACGACCGTGAAAGAAATCTGCCATCGCGACGAGGCGGTAGATATTATCAATAAATGCGTTGCGGCGTATAAGCAAAAGTTTGCAAAGAGCAAGCGCAAAAAGGACTGAAAAATTTAAAAAATAACGGTGCAATCGCAGAAAAGTTCAAGTAATTATATTGACAAGAAAGTAAAAATAAGTTATAATAGAATCAAGAAAGTATTTATCTTTGAAAAAAGGGAAAACGGCACGGATTTTTCGACGAAAAAAGAAAAATTTTTTCGAAAACGGCGTTTTTCATTCAGCGCCCGCGCCGTATAATAGAATTATCAAAAATCCGCAATTGCGGAGGCTTTAAGGGAGATATTATGAATTATACCCAAACGGTAACGCCGCACAACAGAGCGGCGTTCAAAAGAAAAATCGGGAATGCGCACGCGCGTGCAAAAGCGGTGGGCACTCTCTATTTTCTCGCGACTATCGCGCTTGCGGCGCTCGCGTTTTTCCCTATGCTCTCCATCGGCGGCGTGAATTTGTGTGTGCTTTCCTTCTGGGAAAGATTTGCGGTCCTTAAAAATCTTGAAGGCGTGACCGTTGCCGTGATTTTAGATTTGGCGGTCGCCGTGTTCTACGCGCTCATTCTGCTCACCGTGGTTTGCAACGTGTTGAGAAGCTTCAAAAAGCTGGGCTGGCTGTTCAAGAAAAAACCCAGCCGTTCGAACGGTTATAATCGTAACGTATACGCGATGGAGGCTTTGGGTCGTCTGTTTTCGGGCTCTTTCCACACGATTTTGGCGTTTAGCTTTTTGATTTATCTGCTTTCCAAGGACGCGTCGATTGCGACGCAACCGCTTTATGCGTATATCGCGCTCGGCGTGGGGTTTGGGGTGCATTTCCTCGGCGGGCTCGTGGGCGGCGGCGTTTCGCTGTTTGCAATCGAAGGCGGCGCGATGCACGAAGAGCGCAGAAGAGGGCGCGTGTGGATTCCCTTCCTGCGGAATTTGTTGCAGATCGCGATCGTGGCGGGAATCGGATACTTTTTGATTAAATCGGGGCAAATTCTCTTTCTTGCCGAAACCCTTCGCGCAAGCGAATTCACGGGAATTCTCGCGAAGTGGAAAGAGCTGTTAGCACCCGCTTTGTTCCTCACGGCGTATATTTGGCTGTTGCCGCTTTTGAAGCACGCGACGGGGCTTACCGAATACGATCGGGAGGGCTGTGAAGCTTCGGGAATGAAAAATTTCAGAATCTTTACTCTGTTAATCTTGCTCACGGCAGGCGGAGCGGTGGTCGTGGAATATATCTTTTCGGGAGCTTGGCTGTTGCAGGGCGTATATATCGCGGGGATCGCGCTCGTTGGGTTTATCGTGGAAATTTGCCTTAGAAAATACCCGAACGATCGCGACGATTCCGACGAGATCGAATCGGATACCCTGCTCGGCGGCAGATACGTAGGCGGCGTGGATTTCGTGCCGCCCGTGGAAACGGAAAACGCCCGCCCTTACGAATACTACGACGATTGACCCCGATTTTAAGTTTTAAGCACCGAAGAGAAAGCTTCCGAGCGCGGAAGAGAGGATAACGAACGCGCGAGGAGGTGAGAAAAGATACGGGCAAACGAAGGGGAGAAAAGGCGCGCGTGCGCGCCGAAAGCACGAAAGAGTTCCGAAAGGTTCGGAACGAAAGCGTAAGGAGAAAAATAAAAATAAAAGTGGGAGGAAACAAAATGAAGAATCGAGAAATGATTCAAGATCGTTACGGTATGGATATCGGATGTGCGCCTACCGTAAAACAACAAAAGTACGCGCCGACGACGCAAGTGAATATGCGTAAGCGCGTTAGAAAGGCACAAAACAAAGCGAAGTGGATGGGATTTTTCTACTTCTTGGGAACGCTTGCGCTTCTTGCGCTCGCTTGCTTGGGTATGTTCAGCTACGAGAATAAGGGCGCGACGGAGTATCTTTGGATTCTTACTTTCTGGAAACCCTTCCTTGATATCACCAACGGCTTTACGCTTGAAGTGATCAAGCCTATGATTAAACCTTTGATCTATACGATTATGTTGCTCGTGCTTTTGATCAACTTCTTCCGTTGCTTTGGGAAGTTCGGTTGGCTTTATAAGAAAAAGGCGAGCAGAACGTACGGCTTTAACCGTAACGCGTTCGCGATGGAGGATCTCGGCAGAATTTTTTCGGGCTCGTTCTTCGCGGTGATCTTGTTTAGCTGCGTGCTGTATCTCACGGGCTATCAATTCACGCTTATGGCGTATATCGCGGTCGGCGTCGGCTTTTTCTTCCATTTCTGGTGCGGTTTGGTCGGCGGAAACGTGAGCTTATTCACGGCGCGCGGCGGCGTAGAGGAAGAAAAGAGAAGATTCGGCAGATTCGCTCCGTTTATCCGTAACCTTTTCCAATTTGCGGCGGTGGCGGGGATCGCTTGGTTCTTCCTTGAAATGAACACTTTAAACGGCTTTATCGGCGACCTGTTCAAGACGGGCGATTTCGCAGGAATTGCAAACGATCTCAATGCGTTAATCGTGGCGGCGATCGAGCTCGTGATGGTGATTTGTTGGCTCGTGCTCGTAAAGCACGCGACGGCTTCGACGGAATTCGACCGCGACGGAAGCCAAGCGGCGGGTATGCATAACTTCCGCGTATTCACCTTCTTTATCTTCCTGCTTGCAAGCGGGCTCGTGGCGGTGGAATACTTCCTTATGAACGTTGGAATCAGCAAGAATCTCGAAACGATCTACATAGCGGTGATCGCTCTCGTATCGTTTATTTTGGAATGTTGCTTGCGCCGTTTCCCCAAGGTCAAGGGCAAGATCAAGCGTCAAGAAGCATTTGAAGCGCAGTGCGCGATGGCGAACGCGCCGCAATCGAGCCGTATTCCCTTGCATTGCTTCACGCAACCGGGGCTTATCACCTACGGCGGACAGCAGTATATGGTAATGCCGATGTCCCTTAACGCGCCCGGAATGGAAAACGCAACGCCCGTAGAATATTATTTCGTAGAAGAGGAGGCGTATTGATTATGAAAAGAAAAGTATTCAGATCTAAGGACGATTTTGAAATGGTGATCGACGCGGATACGTACAGAGCCAACCAAGCTCCCACGTCGCTCAACTATTCGATGGGCGTGAATCGCGGTCAGATCAAGGCGGGCGTGTATATGCAGCCCAACGGTCAGCCCGTTATGATTATGCCTTTGATCGCAAGCGGTACGCCGACGATCCCCGTAGCGACGGAAACGATTCCCGTCGTTATGCCTGAAAAAAAGAGAAGAAAATAAAAAAGGAAACGATATGCGCTCGGTTGGCGGGCGCATATCGAAACGCTTTTTTTGGAGGAAACAACAATGAAAAAAGAAAAACGCCTGAAAGAGGGCGCGAGCACCCCTGAGCCCGCTACGCAGGATACGGCGGCGGGCGCGTTTATGCAAAACGAGCAATCCGAAGAGATTCTTTCGATGAAACGCCGTATTAAAAAGGCTCATTCGAAAGCAAAATGCGCGGGTATCTTATATTTAATCGGCTCGATCGCGCTGTTTGCCTTCCTGTTTATCCCGTTTATGACGGTGACGACGGGGGATGGTAAAGCGTGGGAAGTGTCGGTCGCGAGCTTCTTAAAGCCCGTTTTCGATCTTGGGGGCGGCTTGAATTATAATTCCCTCGTGCTTTTGCCCGTCGCGCTTATCTATACGCTGACGCTTCTCGTCGGGTTTATCAACCTTCTCGTAAGCTTTGCTTCTCTCAGCGATCTTTCGAAAAAGAATCCCACCCGTATGAAGGGGTATAACCGCAACGCGCTCGCGATGAAAAAACTCGGAAACTGCTTTTCGGGTACGGCGATCACCTTTCTGTTCGGATGCCTTTTGATTTATGCGGTGGCAAAAGCGGAATTTTCCGCGCTCGTTTATATCGCAGCTGGCGTGGCGGTGTTTTTCCGCTTGGTTTGCGGCTCGATCGGCGCGAAAATCGGGCGTTACGACATTGAAGATTCGGTGGTGGAATACAAGCGTTCGTCTAAGGTCGGCGTTTATTTCCTTCGCAATCTGATACATATTTTAGCCCTTGCGGGAATGGTGTTTTTCTTCGCGAAAGCCGTTTCTTTAAACGGAACGATAAGGGGTATTGCGGCAAAAGGATTCGGTTGGCTTACGGACGACGTGAAATTTTTGATTGATTCCTGCTTGCAGGCGCTGCTCCTCGTTTGGCTGTTTATCCTCTATAATCACGCGTTCCACGCAACAGAATATAATATCGACGGTATGAAGGGCAGAGGAATGAAGAATTATCGCGTGTTCTCCGTGTTCACAGCGGTTACGGCGATCGCTTGGTTCTTCGTGCGCTACGCCCTCGCGGATAAATGGACGGTGGAAATTATTCTGATCGCCGTCGTTTCGATCGTCGTTTTCGTGCTCGATCTTTTGATCAAGACGAAAAATAACGAACGTATCCGCAACGCGTGCGTGCAGCCGAAAGAGGAAGAAACCGCGTCGCAACAGCCCGCTCAACCCTCTTATCGCGTTCCTTTGCATTGTATCACGCAACCCGGCGTGTTTATGCAGCCCAACGGTCAGCCCGTAATGGTGATGCCGATGCAACAAGGCAGACCCGTCGTGTATAATGCGCCCGTGGCAGAAGCCACGCCCGTGCAGGCGATCCCCGTGCAGGAAACTCCAATGGTCGCGCCTGTTCCTGCGCCTGCTCCCGTGCCCGCTCCCGCGCCTACGCCTACTCCCGAACAATCCGAAACGCCCGCTTGGAACGAGTGGGACGGACTCGTGTTTGAATGGGATCCCAACGGTAAACCGCACGAAACGGCTTGCCCGTATTGCGGGAAGAAGCTTAAACTCAAATCGGGCGCGCCCGGCTATCGCTGTTCGGCGTGCGGCAGAGTGTTCCAACTTAAAAAAGTGAAGAAAGAAGAAACTCCCGCGCAAGAAGAAACGGCGACGGAAACGCAAGAATAAGAAAAAAATAGCTATAAGAAATCCCAGATGGAGGCGCGTTCATCTGGGATTTTGTTTATAATTCTTCTTGGTTCGATACTTGTTCGTTGGTTAGTTTTTCTTGTGCAATTATAGGTTTTGAAGTGTTTTCTCGAATGGCTTTTGTGTGTTCAAGCAATTTGGTTAGTTCTCTTTGTGTAATTGTAAGATTTGACGTATTTTCTCGAATGGCTTTTGTGTATTCAAGCAATTGAGCGTTTAGTTTTCTTTGCATATTTGTGAGTGTTGAAGTATCTTCTGTATGTTCAAGCAATTCAGCAAAAGCGTAAACCAAAAGGCTGGTGAACCACATTGAAAAAAAAGAAATAAGGGCAACAATTAGAAAAGCAGCTCCGAACTCGAAAGTGCAAATCAAAGAGATGAAAGCTAATACAATGCCAATAGTAAAAATAACAATTGCGCTGATTTTGAGTTTTTGTACGATATTCGTAAACATTTAAAATCTCCTTAGTAAAAAATAAAAGTGCGCCTCGACAAGAGACGCACTGTAAAAAATGAATCTCTTAATCGTTGCTACACAATTACATACCTATTTGCGGGTATCGTAAAATAGAGAAACACCTTTTACCAAGATAGTTTCCGCAAATAAGTAAAAAAATATGTAATTGTGTAGCGTTATCATTATATAATAAATAAAAAAAATTGTCAATTAAAATTACTGCTCGTATAAAAAGAGATAGGGCATAGTGAAAACTCTATCTCCTTTTCTATATGCTTTTCAGCTTGCGGATTTAAATAACCGCACCGCAACCACCGTCATATCGTCTTTCGCTACGTTGCCGTAAGCTTGGATCGCCCGTTCGAGTAGAGTGTTCGCGAGCTCTTGCGGGTTGGAGGCGGGAATGGTTTTTAACGCTTCGTAAAGGTCTGCCGACGAGCCGAACGCCGTCGTGATCCCGTCGCTTAAAAAAAGAAGTACGTCGTTTTCTTTTAAAACGTAGGTTGAAGAATCGGGGCGCAAGCTGTCTAAAACGCCGAGCGGCAACGAAGCGCTTTCGAGAATTTTAAGGGCGTTTCCCGAAAGGATAAACCCGAGCGGCGAGCCGATTTTTACGATATTCGCTTCCCCGCTGTCGAGATCGACGACGGCGATATCCACGCACGCAAAGCTTTCTTCGCGGTTAAACGAAAGCAACTTATTCACGGTGGACAAAATCAAAGGAGAGGGCATTTTCGCGCGGTAAAAGCTTTCGAGTAGCGAGATCGTGCTTTCGGAAATCTTTCGCGCGTATTCGCCGCTTCCCATACCGTCGGACAGCGCGACCATAAACCGCCGTTCGTCGATTCTCGTCACCGAATGAGTATCTCCGCTCGCCGTTTCGCCGTATTTCGTGGCGGATGCCACGCCGAACGCCGCGTCAAAATAAGGTTTTTTCCGCAGAATACAACAGTATTTATCCTTGCTTAAAGGCAGGCGTTTGGAAATGATCATCGGCGTGCCGAAAAGGGCGGAAGCCACGTCCGCGATTTTTTTCACGGAAGCGTTGCCGAAGGCGATAAGCGATAGCGTGAAATCCCGTTCTTCGCCGTAGATCAGCACTTCCGAACAGACGATCCCCGCTTTCAAAAGCGCGATATCGAGCGCGCGCTCCTTGTCTTTATAGAGTCGCAACGGTTCGCTTTGCTCCAAGGCGATCCCGCGCAAAATCTCGCTGATTCCTTGCGCTTGATTGGCGAGCAGGGTTCTGCCCGAAGCCGCGTTTTCCGCTTCGAGCATATATTTTCGAAAATCTCCGATCTGGCGGTTGACCGCGTATAAAACGCCGCTTTGATCAACGCATTTTTGCGCCATCGCGGTGGGGATATCGATCAGGTTGACCTTCCCCTTCAAGCATCCCACGGAAACGAGGGCGGACAGGGGCTTTTCCATATCGCTTTTCGCGCAGTAGGCGTATTGCGAGCATTTTTTGCACACCCGTTCCACGACGAGTCCGCGGATATATTCCTTTGCGCTGTCCTCGGCTTCCGACGAGCCGAGCGCGGTGAAGGTGGTTTGGATTTCCCGAAATACCGCCGAAATTTCAAAAAGCTGTTCGCCGATCGCCGCGCGGTTGCGGTTGATCGCAACGCGCGATAAATGCTTTTCGCGGTAGAACACGAGGTCGTCCTCCAAACGGTGCAAAAAGGGCGCGGGAAGCAAAAGAAAGAAGAGACAGGGCAACACCATCGAAAGCACGCTTTTTACGAGCTGCGCCGTCGGATAGTCGTATACGCCGTCCATAAAGCCGTAATAGAAAAAGACGACCAAGGCGGCGCAGGCTTGGGCGAGCCGTCCCGATTTTGCAAACAACACGACCGCCACGCCGTAGATAAAAAACCGTTCGGGCGAAACGCCCCCAACGAGCGCGGAGGGCAGGGCTAACACGAACGCGCCGACGAGCGCGGAGGCGTCTTTTGTTACGCACGCCATCACCAAAAGAAAGAAAAACGCGATACCCGTGTATGCGATCACGCTTAAAAATTTGCAAATTCCCACGCCCGTGAGGAAGAACAAAAGGATACAGAAAAGAATTTCTTCCGCCCGCAAACGGCATTTTAAAAGCTTTCTTAAAAGCGCTTTAAGCGCAACGGTGAACGCCGCGGATAAAAGAAAAATAAACGCGCAAAGAAGTATGCTTTGCGTAAGCGCGTTGTCAAAAAAGGAAATTCCAAACGGCGTTTCGTAGCCTTGAAAGGGCGCAAGGATCACGAACAGAGCAAGCGCGATAAAGTTCGCCGAAAAGGTAAGTACGCGTAATTTGACGGGGCTCAGCTTCTTTTTGAAGGCGAAAGCGGCGCAAAGCAGAACGGCTTGTCCGAGATAGAGAAAAAGCAGTAACCATTCCCCCGTGATCGCCGCGGATAAAAGATAGAAAAGCCCGCAAAGGAAAAAGGACAGATCGGCGGAAAGACAAGCGAAAAGAAAAGCAAGCCCGTAGGGCTCGCCGTAGTCTCCCACGTGGAAGAGGAATAAAAACGCCGCGAGAACCGCCGCGTAGATTACTGCCTGCATAGAGGACGCTTTTTTTTGTGAAGTCATAGAAAATAACCTCCGAAGTTCTTTCGGGTTATAGTATATAACTTTTCACAAGGCGAAATTTGTAAAAGACTGCTTCTTTTTCGTTATTTTCGCCGAAAATCAGTTGTTGACGGGAAATCCCAAGCTGATTAGAATCGCGCGATTGACTCTATGCATCGTGGCGGGCGGAAGCTCGCCGATTCGCTCTTTCAGCCTGCGCTTATCCAGCGTTCGAATTTGTTCTAATAAAATTACGCTGTCTTTGGCGAGTCCGTAGGCAGACGGGAGCTCGATATGCGTCGGAAGCCGCGCCTTGTTGATCTTGCTCGTCACCGCCGCCGCGATAATGGTGGGGGAGTATTTGTTCCCGACGTCGTTTTGCACCACGAGCACGGGGCGTATCCCGCCTTGTTCGCTCCCGACGACGGGGGATAAATCCGCATAGTATAATTCGCCTCTTTTCACGTTCATAATCTTACCTCTTTTGAAAACCGAAAAAACTCCCTTACCTTATTATATGTAAAGGGCGCGGGTTTTCGTCAGTAAAAGTATAGCCGAGCGAAGATTTTTTTATACGCAGCCAAAGAAAAAAGGCAAGAAAAAACGATCTGCCCCGCTCAAACGAGCGGGGCAGGGTTGCGTTGAAGCTGTTTTTAGATAATGCATTTAGCGTTCTTTTCGGGCAGGGAATCGAGTTCCTTTTTCTTTTCTGCATAGCCCGCTTTGCCAAGCAGAGCGAAGGTGGCTTTTTTGCCTTCCTCCACGCCCGGCTGATTAAAGGTGTTGATGCTCAGCATCGCGCCCGCGTAAGCCGTTTGCAGCTCGAACAGAAACAAAAGCTGACCGAGCGTGAACGCGTTGAGCTCGGGAATCCAAAGCGTGTAGTTCATTCTTCCCGCCTTCGTCAAAGCGTAAGCGGTCGCCGCGTTTTCCGCTTGAATAAGCTCTTCCATCGTATGCCCGCCGAGGAACGCCACGTCGGGAATGTTTTCGCAACCGTGAGGAATCGGCATTTCACAGCCGTATTTTTTCAAGGAAAGGAAGGTGACGACCTTGTCGTAAGGACCTTCGGTGTAGAGCTGAACCTGCGAGTGCTGATCGGTAACGCCGAGCGATTTCACGGGCGTTTGCCCCACGTTGCAAGGCGTGCCGTCGAGCGTTTCGTTTTTGCCGAGGGATTCCGCCCAGAGCTGGCAATACCAGTCCGCAAGGAATTTCAAATTATCCGAATAGGGCATCATAACGCCGATATTTTTGCCCTGTTCCATCGCCGCGATTTGCAAAACGGCGGACATAAGCGCGGGGTTTTTGTTCATAGAAGGCTTATTGCAAACGGAATCCATATACGCCGCGCCCGCTAAAAGCCCCTTGATATCGATCCCGAGCACCGCCGCGGGCAACAGCCCCACGGGGCAAAGCTGCGAGAATCTGCCGCCTACGCCGTCGGGGAGAATATAGCTCTTGATTCCGCCGCATTCGTCGGAGATTTTTTTCAAATTCCCTTTCTTTTCGTCGGTGGTGAAGATCACGTTATCCTTCACGTTCACGCCCGCTTTCGTTAAAAGGTCGAGGATAATAAGATACTGCGTCATCGTTTCGCTCGTCGCGCCCGATTTGGAAATCACGTTAAAGCAGGTTTTTTCGGGCTCGATCACGTCGAGCAGGTCGCGCATTCTCACGGGGTCAACGTTGTCCTCCACGTAGAATTTCGGGCCTTTTCTCTTGAATTTGGGCAGGTCGTTATAGTGCAAATGGCAAAGCGCGTTGAACGCCATAATCGGACCGAGCGCGCTCCCGCCGATGCCGAGCACGACGAAATATTGAAACTTTTTGCGTACTTCTTTCGCCGTTTTTAAAATATCTTCCACGATTTCTTTTTGGTTGTAGGGAAGCTCCGTCCAACCCATATACAGCTCGTCCTTGCCTCTGTTTTCCTTCACGTAAGCGAACGCTTCGCCCGCTCTTTTGGAATACGCGGCGAGGTCTTTTTGGGAAAACCCTTTTTCCCCGAGAAAGGTGTCCGTCATATTATTGTAGTCAAGCGTTACGCGCATAGCGTTGCGCCATTCTCTCGTTTTGTAGCTCATAGTGCTCCTCCAAAATTTTCGTTAATATTATTGTAGACGAAAAACAGCCTTCTGTCAAGGAAACGAGCGAAAAAATCCGCAAAAAACGAAAAATTTTTAAAGCTCAGCGCAACGCTTTTTTTGCGGAGTCTTTGGTCACGATTTTCAAAGCGAAGTAGAATAGGAGCGTGATAATCGCCATAAACAGCGCGATCAGAACGCTTGCGAGCACTTCTCCGAAATAGCGGCTGAACAGCTTTGCAAAGGTCTGCCCGACGAAGGAGATAGGCAAAATCAAGCCCACGGAGATAAGCGTTTTTCTGAAAAAACCGAACTTTCGACTGACGGGAAGCACTTTTTTGAACAGAAACACAAGGTTGCATACCGCGCAGATCGCGTAGCTTACGCCCATTCCCACGATATAGGCGTATCCGCCGATAAGGGCGGGGAGCAGACAAATACAAAGAAGCAACGCCGCCGCGCCGATAAAATAAAAACGGAAGGTCTGTTTTTCAAAGCCCATCGAGTTTAAAATACTCGTCGAAATCATTGCAAGGCTCATAGGCAAAAGAAGGGGGCAGCTTTTCACGATCATTTCGCCCGCTTCTTTGGAAGAATACGCGATCAAGCCGATTTGTTCGCCGAGTACGAAAAAGAAGGGAGTCAAAATGCACGCGACGAGGGAAGCGGCGGTCAAGCCGCGGTCGATATTGCGCTTTAAGCGTTGGAAATTTTTGCCGTAATAATCTTCGGAAAGCTCGGGCACGAGCACGAGGGAAAACGAGCCGATCACCGTCGCCACGACGAACAGGGCGGGCATAACCATTCCCGAAATCACGCCGAAGGTTTGGAGCGCTTCCGATTCTTGCATACCTGCGCGCACGAGCATAATAGGAAGCAACACGGCAACCGCCGAGCCGACGAGCGACCCGCCCGTTCTCACGGCGGTGATCGGCGCGGTGGAAGAAATCAGCGGCTTCATTGTGCCTTTCGGGGATACGAGCCGACCTTTTTTAAGGTAAAACCAAAACAGCGCGCACGCGAATACGACGATATGCGAAAGCACGTTCGCCCACGCCGCGCTCTTTGCCGAATCGATCGTGCCGCTCGCGTTTTTGAGAAGCAGCACGCCCGCGATCACGGTAACGCTCTCCTCGATAATGCCGAAAATAGAGGACGTGAGAAATTTTTTCTGCCCCCAGAACCACGCGCGGATCGCGCCGTAAAGCGAACAGAAAATCAACCCGACGAGGAGTACGCGGAACACCTCGATTCCGTTTTCGTCGGTGAAAAGGAAAGCGAATAGATCGCCCGTGACGAGAAAAATAAAAATGACGGGCAAGCACAGCGCAAGCGCAAGCACTGCCCCCGCGCTCACGGCTTTGCGTTCGCCTTGCAGGTCGTTTTCAACTTTACTTTTCGAGATCAGCCGAGAAATAGTAACGGGAATCCCGCCGCCGCTGATCGTCAAGAACACGGAATAAACGGACAGCGCAACCTGATACACGCCGAGCCCTTCCGCGCCGACCATTCTTGCAAGCACCATACGGTATAAAAATCCGAGCGTACGCTCGGCGATCGACAGCCCCGTAACGACCGTCGCGGTTTTGTAAAAACGATTTCCCATACCGTTATTGTACGAGCCGTGAAAGGGAAATATGACTGAATAGGTAAGGGTCGAGGGGATTCTTCGACTTCGCTCAGAATGACGGAGGAAAATGAGGAAAATGAAGAATGCAGAATGCAGAGTGCAGAATGACCGTCAAAGTCATTCTGAGGAGCAAAGCGACGAAGAATCCCCCCTTAGGCGGCTTTTTTGATTCTTCGACTTCGCTCAGAATGACGAGGGGAAATGAAGAATGCAGAATGCAGAGTGCGGAATGCAGAATGGCGGTAAAATTTATACAATCATTCAGCATTATTCATTATGCATTATGCATTCAAAAGTTCAAGGGGATTATCCCCTCGCGGGTGTGGGACATAATAAATTTTTTATTTAAGCATTGCTTTATTGTCAAGAAAAATTAAAAAATTTCTTGTATAATATAGTTGAATCAAAGGCTATTAACAATCAAAATATGCATTATGCATTGAAATTTTCAAGGGGATTATCCCTTTGCGGGTGTGGGCAGAAGCTAAAATAAATTACTGCCAATGGCTGTAAGTCATTTTTTTAATCTATATTTATGGTATAATGCTATTAACAATCAAAAAAGGAGAAAATTATGGATTTTTCAAAAGTATTCGAAAAAAAAGTGCGGGAAGAAATGGATAAGCAGGGCTTTACGGCGAAAACCTTGTCGTCCGTTTCGGGCGTAAGCGAGTATATAGTCAAAAAAATTATCAAAGGCGAATATAAAAAGATAAGAGTAATCGTCGTGGTAAAAATTTGTAGAACGCTGAAAATCAGCGTAGACGGCATTTACGCCGAGGCAATTCGCTCTATGACATAATTTGCAAATTTTTCGCATACGATAAAGGGAAATGTTACAGTCGGTGATTCCAAAATTTTATAAAGTGAAATGCGGGCAAAAGCTTGAAGAGATCGCGTGCGCCTTTTCCTTAACTCCCGCCCTTTTAATCAAAGAAAACCGCCTCACCCAAGAGGTGCACGACGGGCAGATTTTAAAAATTCCCGCGGTCAGGGGGAATTTATACGTCGCAAAAGCAGGCGAGGGAAAGTCGCTCCTTTGCGGGAGCGAGGAGAATTTCGAAAGGCGGAACGGAACGAAGCTGCTCTATCCCGGTATGCGCGTGATTTTATGAAAAAAGGGCGTACACAAAAGACGGGCTTTTCGCATACAATATACTAAGTAATTGAATTTGCGCAAAGTCAAAAACCGACCTTGCAACAGGAGGTAAAAATGTCCTTTTTTTCCAATTTCCAATCGGATAGATGCCCCGGTCAGTTTACGGGCAACCCGATAAACGGTTTGACGGAAAAGGTTTGTATTCAAGTGGAGAAAATTTTCGACGCTTGTATCCGTCAAACGCAAATTGATAACTACGTTCTCACTCTTACCGACCTTACGCCCGCCAACCCTACATATCCTTTAACTTTTATCAGCGCAAGGTCGCTCACCGCGGAAGCGACGGTTTCCAACCTCAATATCGACCGTCAAGCAGATAAGCATTGTGCCCGCGTGCAAGCTACGCTCACCATTCCCGTCGAGGTGCTCTACACCGACGCGAACGGCGTGGAAGGCACGGCGACGGCAAGCGTTTCCATCGTCGAAGACGTGCTTCTTTTCGTACCTGCCCCCTCCATTATGCCGTTTACGGTGAAAGGCGTGGTCAGCGTGGTTGCGCCCGAGGGTACGTTCGATCCCACGAACAACACCTTCGTCGTAAGTCTGTGCGCCACGGTGATCTTGAAGATCGCGATGCTCGTCGAGCTGCTCGTGCCGTCCTACGGCTATTGCGCGATCCCGCCTGCGCAGGAATTCTCGCAAGAGGTTTGCTCGGGATTCTTCGAGCTTCCGCTGTATCCGCAGGGGCGCGGCTGTAACTGTAAGGGATAACTTGTAAAATCCGAACGGGTCTTTTCCTTAAAAAGGAAAAGGCTCGTTTTTTTACTTGCTTTTTTTTCGGGAGTTTGCTATAATCGTGTTATGAACGTTTACGCTATCAGCGATTTGCACTTATCCACCAACTCCAACAAGCCTATGGACGTGTTCGGCGGCAACTGGGAAGGGCATTTCGAAAAAATTAAAAGCGACTGGCTGGAAAAAGTACAGCCCGAGGATATCGTGCTCATTTCGGGGGATATCAGCTGGGCTATGAAAATGGACGCCGCACTTGACGACTTAAAACAGCTTGCCCCGCTTCCCGGGCGCAAGGTGTTTATCCGCGGAAATCACGATTATTGGTGGAAC
Source organism: Candidatus Scatosoma sp. (assembly GCA_045644545.1). Taxonomy (GTDB): domain Bacteria; phylum Bacillota; class Clostridia; order Christensenellales; family Borkfalkiaceae; genus Scatosoma. The sequence goes on from JAZRHC010000004.1 coordinate 42,573, forward strand.
GGCATCACCAAGCTTCGCGATAACGCGCCCGATCAAAGCTTTTATTTTTTGCAGACGGACGCGGTGCGCATAGGCGAGTTCGTGATCGTGGGCTCGCGCGGTTGGTCGTGCCCCGACTCGCCTGAGTTTACCGAGCGGGATAAAAAGCTCTACGTGCGCGAAGCGGAACGCTTCCGCCTTGCCTTTAAGGACGGCGAACGGCTGAAACGAGAAGGGGATAAGCTGATTGCAATGATCCACTACCCGCCGTTCACGGCGAAGGGGGAGGACACGCTGTTCACCCAGCTTTTCGAAGAAAACGGAGTGGAAAAGGCGGTGTTCGGGCATATTCACGGCGCGCCCTACTTTCCGCTCAAAACGCAAAAAAACGGCGTGGAATATATCCTCGCTTCCTGCGATAAGCTTCAATTCAAGCTCGTAAAAATTTATTGACGGATTTACTAAATACGCCGCGGAATCCTTTACAAGGATTTCGAAATATGGTATAATTTAAAGTTGAAAAAACGAAAATTTACGCACGGGAGATAATCAATGCTGAACAGAAAAGATCTATTAGGGCTTATCGACGCGAGCAAAGAGGAAATCACCGAGATCCTCGACCTTGCCGAAGAGTTCAAACAGCGCATAAAGCGCGGCGAAAAAAAGCTCGACAGATTGTCGGGCAAAACGGTGACCGTTCTCTTTTACGAAAACAGTACGCGTACTCGAACGAGCTTCGAGCAGGCGGCGAAATACCTCGGCGCGACGACGATCAATATCGCCGCGGGCACTTCGTCGGTGGCTAAGGGCGAAACGCTCGTCGATACGGGCAAAACCTTAGACGCGCAGAAAAACGATTTTATCGTAATGCGCCATCCGATGGGCGGCGCGCCGTATCTTTTGGCAAAGACGGTGAAAGCGGGCGTTCTGAACGCGGGCGACGGTATGAACGAGCACCCCACGCAAGCGCTTTTGGATATGCTCACGATGCGGGAGACCTTCGGCAGATTAGAAGGGCTGAAAGTCGCGATTCTCGGGGATATCAAGCACTCGCGCGTGGCGAAGTCCAACCTGTTCGGATTAAAGACGATGGGCGCGGAAGTGAGAATGTTTGCACCCGAAACGCTGATTCCTAAGGGAATGGACAAGCTCGGCGCAAAGCTTTGTTCGTCGAGAGAAGAAGCGGTGAAGGGCGCGGACGTCGTGATGGGGCTTAGAATTCAGCTCGAACGCCAACAGGCGGGCAATTTCCCGTCGCTTGGCGAATACGCGGCGAACTACGGCGTTGACGAAAAGGTGTTCGCGCTTGCCAAGCCCAACGCGATCATTCTCCACCCCGGTCCCGTGAACAGGGGCGTGGAGCTTACGAGCGGGATTATCGATCACGAAAGAAGCCGCATTGAAGATCAAGTGCTTTCGGGCGTTGCGGTGCGTATGGCGGCGCTCACCTTATTGAACGAAGCGAGAAACAACGGGGAGGCGACGAAATGATTATAAGAGGCGGTAACGTCGTTTTTAAAAACGGCGTAGAAAAAAAGGATATTTTAGTCAAGAACGGCAAAATTCAAAAGATCGCGGACTATATCCCCGCGGACGGCGACGAGGAAATTAACGCCGAGGGTTTGCATGTATTCCCCGGGCTGATTGATATGCACGTGCATTTGCGCGAGCCGGGATTTGAGAGAAAGGAAGATATCGAAAGCGGCGCGAAGGCGGCGGTCAAGGGCGGGTTTACGCAGATTTGCTGTATGCCCAACACCAACCCCGTGCTCGATAATAAAGTGGCGGTGAGCTACGTGAAGTATCGCGGAAAGGAAGTGGGGCTTTGCAAAATTCACCCTATCGGCGCGATCACGAAAGGCGAAAAGGGCGAAGAAATGGCGGCGATCGCGAGTATGAAAAAGGCGGGCGCGGTCGCGATTTCCGACGACGGCGTAGCGGTGAAGAACGCGCGGTTGATGCGCCTTGCGATGGAGTACGCGAAGGGTTTTGGAATCAAATGCCTTTGCCATTGTGAGGATAAAGACCTCGTAGACGGCGGCGTGGTGCACGAGGGCTTGAACGCGACGATCGCGGGCTTGAAAGGAATTCCCCGCGCGGCGGAGGACGTGATTATCGCCCGTGAAATTTCCCTTGCGGAAACGTTGGATACGCCCGTGCATATCTGTCACGTTTCGACGTATAGCGGCGTGAGAATGATTCGCGACGCGAAAAAAGCGGGAATCAAGGTCACGGCGGAAACCTGTCCGCATTATTTCGCGGCGACCGACGAGATTATTTTGGGATACGATACGAACACGAAGGTGAATCCGCCTATCCGCGAAGAGATCGACAAACAGGCGATCCTGGAAGGCTTGAAGGACGGCACGCTCGATTGTATCGTTACCGACCACGCGCCGCACCACGCAGACGATAAAAACGTCGAGTATAACCTCGCGGCGTTCGGGATCAGCGGAATCGAAACCTCGTTCGGGTTCGCAATCACCTATTTATATAAGGCGGGCGTGTTGACTCTGCCCGAGCTTGCGGAAAGAATGTCGTATAATCCCGCGAAGATTTTAGGGCTCGAAGGCGGCGAGATCAAGGAAGGCGAGGTCGCGGACTTCGCGATCGCTTCCCTCGACGAGGAATGGACGGTGGACAGCTCGAAATTCCTTTCCAAGGGCAAAAACACTCCGTTCAACGGCTATACATTAAACGGAGTCGTGAAATATACGATCGTGGACGGCGAAGTGAAATACGGCGAAAGCGCGCTCGCGCAAAAGGAAGGCTCGAAAACCAAGACCATTCGCGTTTGCGGAGTAAAAATGAAGGATAAAGAAGAAACGAAAGAGGAGAAATGATTATGATTACCGATCAACTTATCGAAAAAATTATCGCGTTGCAAAATCCCACCTGCGTGGGGCTCGACACCTTGTTCGACTACCTGCCCGACGATATGAAGGCGGGCGTTACCACCTTCGAAGGGGCGGCGGAACGCATTTTCGATTTCAATAAAAAACTTATCGATACCTTGAAAGATCTTATTCCGTCCGTAAAGGTGCAGATCGCGTATTACGAAATGTACGGCGTGGCGGGTATGAAAGCGTTTGAAGAAACGCTGAAATACGCGGCGGAGAAAGGGCTCGTCGTGATCGCGGACGCAAAGCGCAACGATATCGGCTCTACGGCTTCGTGCTACGCAAAGACCTTCCTTGGGGAAACGGCGGTGGGAGAAGCCGCTTATAAGCCTTTCCCCGCGGACTACGTGACGGTAAACGGGTATTTGGGCACGGACGGGATCGCGCCGTTCGTCGAACAATGCGAAAAGAACGATAAAGGTATTTTCGTGCTCGTGAAAACCTCGAATCCGTCGAGCGGGGAACTGCAAAACCTCGTGCTCGAAAACGGCAAAACTGTCTACGAATATATGGGCGGGCTCGTGGAAAAATGGGGCGAAAGCACGATCGGGAAATACGGCTATTCCGCCGTTGGCGCGGTGGTCGGCGCAACGCACCCGCAAGAGGCGGCGCGGCTTCGCGAAGTGTTGCCACACACCTTCTTTTTGATCCCCGGCTACGGCGCGCAGGGCGGAAACGCGGAAATGCTGAAAAGCTGTTTCGGCGCGAACGGACTCGGCGGCGTGGTGAACAACTCGCGCGGGATCTTGTGCGCGTATAAAAAGCTCGGCGGCACGTACTACGAGGCGGCGAAGGCGGCGACGATCGCGATGCAAAAAGACCTTTCGAGCGTGATCGGCAAGATGGGAAAATAAAGGAGTATTCGTTATGCGGGATTACGAAGCGGTAATCGTAGAAAATAAGCAAATTGCCGACAATATTTGTTCGGTGACCTTTCGTCTGCCCGAAGCGGCGAGCGTTCGTTGCGGACAGTTCGGGGATATCGCCGTCGGCGGCACGCATCTTTTGCGCCGTCCGATCGCGATTTGCAAGGTGGACGGAAACGAAGTGACTTTTTGCTATCAAGTGAAAGGAGAAGGCACGCAAAAGCTCAAAACGATGGAGGCAGGTACGAGAGTAAACGTGTTAATGCCGCTCGGAAACGGGTTTTTCGTGGACGAAAAAGAAACTAAGGTCGCCCTCGTGGGCGGCGGGGTCGGCATCTTTCCTCTGATCTCGGTTTTGAGAGAATATCTCGGCAAAAAGGATATCTCGGCGTATATCGGGTTTAGAAATAAAGGCGCGGTGTGCGGGCTGGAAGAATTCCAAAAAGCGGATAAATTCGTCGCGGTGACCGACGACGGGAGCTACGGAGAAAAAATGAATTCCGTACAGGCGTTCGCGGAAGATTTGAAAAAGGGCAACCGCCCCGACGTGGTGCTCTCCTGCGGACCTACGCCTATGCTCCGCGCGCTTAAAAAGCTCGTCGAGGAAGAAAATATTCCTTGCTACGTATCTTTGGAAGAGCGTATGGGGTGCGGGATCGGCGCGTGCCTCGTGTGCGTGTGCAACTTGACCAATGGCGAGCACGCGCGTGTGTGCAAAGACGGACCCGTATTTAACGTAAAGGAAATAAATTTCTAAACGCGTATCTTCGTCGCAAAAGTGCGTTGCGGCTACGTTTTTCTCGGTCGCGTACCTTTCGTACGCTTCCGTCGAAAAGCCTCCCGCGCCTTCTTTTGCTCGTATCTCCGCGTTTTAACGTAAAACAATAAAGAGGAAAAACTATGGCAAACTTATCGGTAAATCTTTGCGGTATACAACTGAAAAACCCCGTGATCGCGGCTTCGGGAACGTTCGGCTTCGGTCGGGAATATAACGAGCTCTACGATATCGGGCAGATCGGCGGCGTGTCTACGAAGGGCTTAACCTTAGAGCCCCGCCTCGGCAATCCCACCCCCCGTATCGCGGAAAGCAGAGGGGTGATCTTAAACGCCGTCGGGCTTCAAAACCCCGGCGTGGAGCATTTTATTTCTTGCGATCTCGACTGGCTGAAATCAACGGGCACGAAGGTGATCGCGAACGTGGCGGGCAAAACGCTGGACGATTACAAAAATATCTGCGAAAAGCTCGACGGGCTGGTGGATATGGTCGAGCTGAACATTTCCTGCCCCAACGTTAGAAGTGGCGGTATGGCGTTTGGCATCAAGCCCGAAACGGTGGAAGAAGTCACCCGCTACGCGAAAAGCGGCTTAAAAAAGACCCCGCTGATGGTCAAGCTTTCCCCGAACGTGGAAAGTATCGCGACCAACGCTTTGGCGGCGCAAAAGGGCGGCGCGGACTGCGTGTCGCTCATCAACACGCTCACGGGTATGGCGATCGATATCGAGCGGCGCAAGCCTATTATCGCAAACAACACGGGCGGCGTTTCGGGCGCGGGCGTAAAGCCGATCGCGGTGAGAATGGTCTACGAGGTTTCGCAGGCGGTGGAAATTCCCGTCGTCGGTATGGGCGGGATCACTTGCGCGGAGGACGCGATCGAATTTTTGATGGCGGGCGTAACCGCCGTACAGGTCGGCACGGCGAACTTCACCGATCCGTACGCAATGCCCAAGATCGTAAAAGGCTTGAACGATTGGTGCGATAAGCACGGCGTGGAAAGCGTAAGCGAGCTCACGGGCGCGCTTCAACTCAATCAAAGATAAGTAAAAAAGGAGAAATTATTATGGCACTTACCTACAAGGAAGAATTTATCCGCTTTATGGTCGATAACGGCGTGTTGCGGTTCGGGGAATTTACCCTCAAAAGCGGCAGAAAAGCCCCGTATTTTATCAACACGGGGAACTACAAAACGGGCAAACAGCTCGCAAAGCTCGGCGAATACTACGCCGCCTGTATTGAAAATAACGCTCTTCAAGCGGAAACGCTCGTCGGCCCTGCGTATAAGGGGATTCCTCTGTCGGTAACGACGGCGATCGCGCTGTTTAACGGCTACGGCAAAGAGCTTAATTATTGCTTCGACAGAAAAGAAGTGAAAGACCACGGCGAAGGCGGGCTTTTCGTTGGGAAACAGCTCGAAGACGGCGAAAAAGTGATTATTATCGAGGACGTTATGACCTCGGGCAAAGCGCTCAGAGAAATTTTGCCCAAGCTCTCGGCGGCGGCGAACGTCAAGGTCGTGGGAATGATCATTTCCGTGGACAGAATGGAAAAGGCGTTAAACAGCGACCTTTCCGCGGTTGCCGAAGCGAAAAAAGAGTTCGGTATCGACGTGTATTCCGTCGTGACGATGAACGACATTATCGACGCGATCGAAAAGGGCGTGATTGATTTTAAAGAACATTTGCCCGCGATGTACGAATATCGCAAGCAGTACGGCGCGTAAGATAATATCAGAACTTAAAAAATAAAAGATTCCCGCCGTTTAAATATCCGAAGGCGAATAAAAGGAACACGGCGCACAGGAACATAAAGCCCGTAAAGGGTAAAAGATTTCGATTCATATTCTTATTTTGAGAAAAATAAAGGAATATGATACGGCAAAAAGGATTTTTATGACGAAAATAACCAAAAACGAATTTGGAAAACTCGAAAACGGGGCTACCGTGTACGCGTTCACGCTTTCCGACGGGTTTTCTTTCGCGAGGATATTAACCTAGGCGGCGCTATCAATTCGGCATAAAAAAGGAGTAAGTTATGAAAAAAATTATTTTGACGGGCGACAGACCCTCGGGAAAATTGCATATCGGGCATTACGTGGGCTCGCTCAAACGCCGCGTGGAACTGCAAAACAGCGGCGAATTCGATAAAATTTATATTATGATCGCGGACGCGCAAGCGCTTACGGATAACTTTGATAATCCCGAAAAGGTTCGCGCGAATATCACCGAGGTAGCGCTCGACTACCTCGCTTGTGGGATCGATCCGAATAAGTCCACCGTGTTCGTGCAATCGCACGTCGCGGAGCTCACCGAGCTGACCTTCTATTATATGAATTTGGTCACGCTTGCGCGGCTCGAACGCAATCCCACCGTAAAAGCGGAAATCAAGCAGAAAAACTACGAGCTTTCCCTGCCGATGGGCTTTTTGACTTATCCCGTTTCGCAAACGGCGGATATCACGGCGTTTAAAGCGACGACCGTACCCGTCGGCGAAGACCAGCTTCCTATGCTCGAACAGGCGCGGGAGATCGTGAGAAGCTTTAATAATCTCTACGGCGAAACGCTCGTAGAGCCCAAAGCCGTGTTGCCCGAAAATAAATCTTGCTTGCGCCTTCCCGGCACGGACGGTATGGCGAAGATGAGTAAATCGCTTGGAAATTGTATTTATCTTTCCGATTCCGCGGACGAGATCAAACGCAAGGTTATGAGTATGTATACCGACCCCCACCATTTAAAAGTGACCGACCCCGGCGATACCGAGCATAACCCGACGTTTATTTATCTCGACGCGTTCGCGACTGACGATCACTTCGCGCGATATTTGCCCGAATATCAAAATCTTGCCGAAATGAAAGCGCACTACGAGCGAGGCGGTTTGGGGGATATGAAGGTGAAAAAATTCCTCAACGCGGTGATGCAGGAAACCTTAGAGCCGATCAGAACCAAGCGCGAAGAGCTTGCAAAAGATATCCCCGCGATTTGGGATATGCTGTATAAAGGCAGCGAGGAAGCCAAAGCGGTGGCGGCGCAAACGCTTGCAGAAGTGAAAAAATCAATGCGTATTGATTATTTTGCGGATAGAAAATAAAAATGAACGAATCAAAAAACGGGCAAACTTGCCCGTTTTTTGATTTTAGCCATTTTTTCGGTTTTTCATAAAAATAACGACCCTAAAAGTTAGGATTCCGATGAATAGAAGTAAACTTATCCACTGTGAAGTGGAAATGCCAAAAAACAGTCCGCGCTCTTTATCTCCACGGAAAAATTCCAACAGTATTCGTAAAATGGAATACGAGCAAGCGTAGACGGTTAGACAAAAACCCTTCGAAGTATGTTTTTTTGCGTAGAAGATAAGGAGTACGATAAATAAGATAAACAAACAACACGCTTCAATGAGTTGAATGGGGAGTAAAGGAACGCCGATCGGCGTTGCAGCGTCGGCGGCGTATCGGTAAGTATAACTTCCGAATCCGTCGTAAGGTATGCCGTAGCAACAACCTGCCGTGAAACAGCCGACGCGTCCGAATGCGTGTCCGAGAGGTAGAACGACGGCGTAAAGGTCAAAATAATCGAAAAACTTCAATTTAAATTGCTTTACGTAGACGAATAATCCAAGCGCGCCCCCGATTAGTCCGCCGTAAAAAACGAATCCTCCTTTAAGGATCGCTTCAAAGGAAAGCTTCAATTCGATAATCTGCTCCATAGACACGAGGAGAAACAAAAGCTTCGCGCCGAAAATTGCGCCGATCATTGTATAGACGGCGGAGCAAACGAGATCAAAAGCGGATATTTTGCTTTTTTTACGGAGAAGTAAAGCGACGGTTGCGGCAACGCCTATGCCGATAAAATAGAAAAGCCCGTAGAACGGTATCGTTTTTCCGAATACAGAAAAATAAGGTTTCATTTTTTTTAGTGTTTAGGGTGGGAATAGAAAACGGTCTGCTTCAAACGGATTTTTCGCCTGAACAGACCGTTTTCTTGCAAATAAACTCGGGGCTATTTTTAGATAATCTCGTTGACAGCGCCTGCAACACAAAGCGTACAAATACCGCAAGTGAAGAAGAAAATAGCCGAGAGCGCGACGGCGATAATGCCGATAACGAGCCCCGCCGTTGCAAGTCCCGACTTTTGATTATCGGCTTTCAGTTTTTTGCCCCCGATAACTGCCAACACTAAGCCGACAATTGACGTAGGCAACGCAATGATGGAGAACCAAGTGCCAAAAAAACCGAGCACTAAACCTACAATCGAGACTATAAACCCTGCCATAGCTTGTTTTTTTCCCATAACAAAACGACCTCCTTTGTAAAAATTTAATAGCCTTTTAACTTTTTTATTGAATTTTTTAAAGTGCGCACTATATTGAAGATTTAAAAAGCTATTACATATATTATATCAGGTCTTTTGACCTATGTCAATACTTTTGACCTGATTTTGCGTATAATTTTTATATGGTATATATAGAAATTATAAAACAGGTAATGCTTGAACACGATTTAAGCCAACAAAAATTCGCGGATATTCTCGGCGTTAATCAAACGACGGTAAGTCAATGGTTGCTTGGGCGCAAAAAACCGGGGTACGACAGTATTATGGCGTTGTATCAGAAATTCGACGTTGAACCGAATTGGTTATTTGGAATCGAGTGAGAATATACGCTAAAACTGACAAAGGCGAATTGTATTGCAAGAAACTTTTTTGCCGTCCTCGTTGAAAAATCCCCGAAAAGGGCTTTAAAACGGTTGAAAAATAAAGCGTTTTCTTGTATAATAAGAAAAGAAAAACAGGCGCGAAAAGGCGTTCAAGCAAAAAGAGGTAATTATGGCGAAAGAAAATCAATTCGTAGAACAGATCGCGGATATCAACGCGGATTTCCCCCAGTGGTATACCGACGTGGTGTTAAAGACAAAGCTCGTAGACTACGGTCCCGTCAAGGGCACGATGGTCATTCGTCCTTACGGCTACGCGATTTGGGAAAATATTCAAAAGGAACTCGATTCCCGTTTTAAAAAGCGCGGCGTGCAAAACTCCTATTTCCCTTTGCTCATTCCTATGAGCTATTTCACGAAGGAAGCCGAGCACGTAGAAGGCTTTGCGCCCGAAGTTGCGATCGTCACGATCGCGGGCGGGGAGGAGCTTGCAGAGCCGCTTGCCATTCGTCCCACCTCCGAAACGGTGATCGGCACGATGATGGGAAAGTGGACGCAGTCCTATCGCGATCTTCCTATGAAGGTCAATCAATGGTGCAACGTTATGCGTTGGGAAAAAACCACCCGTCCTTTCCTTCGTACGAGCGAATTTTTATGGCAGGAAGGGCACACCGCGTTTGCGAGCGCGGAAGAGGCGGAAGCTGACGTGCTGGAAATGCTCGGCGTGTATAAGGAATTCGCCGAAAATTGCCTCGCGATCCCCGTTTTAACGGGCAGAAAGACGGACAAGGAAAAGTTCGCGGGCGCGAAAGCGACCTACACGATGGAAGCGATGATGAAGGACGGCAAGAGCTTGCAGGCGGGTACTTCGCATTATATGGGTCAGAACTTTGCGAACGCGTTCGATATTCAATATTTAAGTAAAGACGGCGTTTTGGAAAAAGCGTACACTACGTCGTGGGGGGTATCCACTCGCTTGATCGGCGCGTTGATTATGACGCACGGCGACGAGCGCGGGCTCGTTTTGCCTCCCGTGGTCGCGCCCGTACAATGCGTGATCGTGCCGATCGCCGCGAGAAAAGGAGGTGTCGTAGAGGCTTGCGAGGCGTTGAAGGCTGAGCTTGAAAACGCGGGGCTTCGCGTGGCGTTCGACAATAGCGACAATTCGCCCGGCTGGAAGTTCAACGAATGGGAAATGAAGGGCGTGCCCGTGCGCATTGAGCTCGGACCTCGCGATATCGAAGCGGGCAAAATGCTTTTGGCGCGGCGCGATACTCTCGAAAAGCTCGAAAAACCGCTCGAAAACGCGGCGGAAACGGTGAAAGAATTGCTTGCTACGGTGCAAAAGGATATGCTCGAAGCGGCGCGCGCTCGGCGAGAAAGCCGCATCGTGTACGCGGACGATATGGCGGGCATTTTAAAGGGCGTAGACGGCGGCAATTTCGTGAAAGCGGGTTGGTGCGGTTGCCGAGAATGTGAAGACAAGATCAAAGAAGAAACGGGCGCGACGGCGCGCGTGTTTGCAGAGGGCGAAAGCAGGGAAAGCTGCGCCGTCTGCGGTAAAAAATCCGAGCACGTGATCGTGTTCGCAAGAGCGTATTAACGCAAACAAAAGCCCTCGACGGACGATCGGGGGCTTTTTCGTACCGCCAAAAGCCGAAAAAACCTTTCACCTACGGTGAAAACTCTTTAAAAACGCGGTCAGCCACTTGACGGGAATCAAAAAAAATGGTATGATAATAGTATGGAAGATACTACTTTACTCAACGCGCGGCTTGCGCAGAATCTGACCTTATACCGTAAGGCGGCGAACCTTACGCAGGCGGAGCTTGCGGAAAAGATCAATTATTCGGATAAATCGGTGTCTAAATGGGAATCGGGGAACGGCGTGCCCGATATTTACATTTTAGTTAGGCTCGCTGAAATTTTCGGCGTCACGCTCGACGAGCTGGTGGGGGAAAAAGCCGAACGGATCGTAGCCGAGCGCGAAAAGGAAAAGAAAAAATCGACGGGGCTTCGCATCTTGCTCATTCTCCTGTCAAGCGGGATCGTTTGGCTGGTGGCAACCGCTTTATTTGCCGCAACCACCCTTTGGTTCGACGATTCTTTGGAAGAATGGATGGCGTTTATTTACGCGATTCCCGTCAACGCGGTGCTGCTGATCGTATTCGCTTCCATTTGGAAATATAAAATGATGAATTTCCTTTCCGTTACCGCGCTTATCTGGTCGGCGCTTCTTTCCGCGTTTTTAACGACGACCTTCGTTGGGCAACGGTTGGGCGCAGACGTCGGCGGGGCGTGGGTGTTCTTTATCCTCGGCGTACCCTTGCAGGTTTTGGAAGTGCTTTGGACGTTCTTCCGCTATACGCTCGTGAAGAACCGTAAAAAACAGGGCGAGGTGGAGAACTAAGGCTATGCTGTGCTGTGAGTGCAAAAAAAATCAAGCATCCAAAACCTACGAGCGAATGAAAAGCGTCGATAAGAAGACGGTGAAAACGACGGAGTATTATTGCCTCGACTGTTATCACCGTTTGTTTATTACCGTGGATGTAAGCGGCGCGGGGAGAACGGTATGCCCGTCCTGCGGTATGACGGTGGCGGCGTTCAAGCAAAAAAAGCTCGTGGGCTGCGCGAAGTGTTATTTTTATCTTTCCGAGGCGGTGTTGCCCGTCGTTTTGAAAATGCAAGGCGCGGCGGAAGCGCATCGTGGAAAAGAGGAGATCGGCGACGAGAGGGAAAAGCTCGTCAAGCGCGCGCACGAAGTACAGATTCTCTACGATAAAAAGAAAGGCAAGGAGGACGCGGCGGCAAAGCTCTATCAAAAGGAAATCGCCGCGCTTCGGGCGGAGATCGCCGCTATGAAGAAGGGGGAACTGTCGTGAGAACTCCCGAATTTATTCAAACGATCGTAACCTCCACCCGCGTGCGCCTCGCGCGCAACCTCGAATCCTACGAATTCCCCGAACGCTTGAAGAAAAAGGAAGCCAAGGAAATCGTGGAGATCGTCGGGCACGAGATTAACCGAGCGGGAAATTTCACTCGCTACGATATGGACGGCGTGAGCGCGGAAGAGGGCACGCTTTTGCAAGAACAGCACCTGATCAGCCCCGCGCTTTTGAAAAAGAAGGAATTCGGCGCGGCGTTCATTTCCAAGGATAAAGACGTTTCGATAATGGTCAACGAGGAAGACCATTTGCGGGAACAGTATATTTTCCAAGGCTTCGACCTCGTGAGAACCTACGAAAGGCTCAGCGGGATCGACGAGAATATTTCCTCGAATATCAATTTTGCTTACGATAAAAAGCTGGGATATTTAACGGCTTGTCCGAGCAACCTCGGAACGGGAATGCGGGCTTCGGTGATGATGTTCTTGCCGGGGCTTGCGTGGAGCAAGAGCTTTGAGGATTTGCTTCCCGAGCTGAAAGCGGGCGGAATGACCGTGCGCGGCGTGTTCGGGGAAGGCTCTCTTGCCGAAGGGTATAGCTATCAAATCAGCAACGAGCGCACGCTCGGCGTTTCCGAAGGGGAGATTTTGCAAATGGTCAGCAAAGTGACGATGAGCCTTTGCGATTTGGAGCTTCGCGAGCGGGAGAGAATGCTCCGAAAGGAAAAAATCAAGCTCAAAGATTCTTGCCTTCGCGCGTACGGCACGTTGACCAACTGCGCGGTGTTGCCTTTGAAAGAGCTTACGGAAGGAATGGTGAAGGTCAAGCTCGGTATGGCGCTTGGATTTTTGGCGGCGCGGGATATCAAGGATTTTAATAATTTCCTTGCGGATATGCGCCCCGCTTCCTTTCGGATCGGAAACGAGCTGCAAACGGCGAGCGAATACGAATGCGATCTGATGCGGGCGGAGATCGTGAGAAAGGTGTTTCCCGAGCTCGTGCAACGGACGGATTGAGAAACCTACGCATATAATAAAAAGAAAAGCTACGGTCGCCGCGTAAAGCGGCGCGGAGGGCGTTATGGAGCCTATGTCCAAATTATCGGAAAACTTAAAAGAAGCGCTCGAAATCGCGAATAAAACGACGCTTGCAAGGGGCGCGACCTACGTGGGGAGCGAGCATATCCTCTACGGCTTTTTATGCTTGCCCGAATGTTCGGCGTATCGAAGCCTAACGGCGGCGGGGGTAAAAAAAGAGCAATACGAAACGCCTTTTTTCCGCACGATCAACGTGAAATCCTCGATCGAGGGAATGACCGACCGCACGAAGGATATGTTTAAAAGGGCAATTCGCTTTGCGGGCGAAACGAACGGCGCGGCGGGTACGTTGCATATGCTCTACGCGATTTTGGAAAGCGAGGTGTGCTACGCGGTCAAGATTTTAAAACAGCTCGGCGTGGATATTTCCGCTTTGAAAGAAAGCGTGCTGTTTACCCTTCGGGAGATGAAAATAAAACGCGACGCGGAAAAATTCGAGCAGCCGTCTTTCCCTTCGGAAGCTTTCAATAAAACGGAAGAAAGCGCGGAAGCAGAGAAAAGAGCAAGAGCGGCGCAGGCGATGAAGGAGGGCTTGTTCGAGAAGAAAAACCCTTCGAAAAAGCCTTCCGAAAAGCTGTTGCAATACGGCGTGGATATGACCGAGCGAGCGAAAAAAGGCAAGCTCGACCCCGTAATCGGGCGCAAAAAAGAGATCGAAAAGGTCGTGCAGGTATTGTCGCGGCGCTCAAAAAACAACCCCGTTTTGATCGGCGAGCCGGGGGTCGGCAAAAGCGCGATCGCGGAAGGGCTCGCACAGCTTATCGTGCAAGGCGAAGTGCCCGAACAGCTGTATAATAAAACGGTGTTTTCGGTGGATATTCCCGGTATGCTCGCGGGCGCGAGGTATCGCGGGGATTTCGAAGAACGCTTAAAAGACCTCGTGGAAACGGTGATGGAGGACGGGGATATCGTTTTGTTTATCGACGAGATTCACACCATCGTCGGCGCGGGCGCTTCGGCGGATTCGAGTATGGACGCGGCGAATATTTTAAAGCCTATGCTCTCGCGCGGGGAGTTGCAGGTGATCGGCGCGACGACGATCGAGGAATACCGCAAATATATCGAAAAGGACAGCGCGCTCGAACGGCGGTTTACCCCCGTTTCCGTGGAAGAGCCGTCCGTGCCCGACGCGATCTCGATTTTAAAGGGCTTGCGGACGAAGTACGAACAGCATCACGGCGTGCTCATTTCCGACGAGGCGATCGAAGCGGCGGTCGCGCTTTCGTCGAGATATATCACCGACAGATTTTTGCCCGATAAGGCGATAGACCTTATAGACGAGGCGGCGGCGCGGGCGAGAATCGTAACGAGCGGCGGCAACGAGCTTGCAAGCGCGGGCGAAGCCTCTGAGCTCGAATACGAAATCAGGCGTAAGCGTTCGGAAAGCGCGCGATTCGAAGCGGCGGGCGATTACGTAAACGCCAAGCGTGCGTTGGACGAAATGAAAGCCGCGGAGGAGCGTTTGGAAACTCTCACGCGGGCGCAGTCGCTCAAACGGCTTCCCGACGGAAGATACGAGCTTGGAAAAGAGCAGGTCGCGGCGATCGTCAGCGCGAGAATGAAAATACCCCTTTTGAAAATCACGCAGGAAGAGGGCGAAAAGCTGATGCGCCTCGAAGCCGATCTGCATAAGCGGATCGTGGGGCAGAACGAAGCGGTGAACGCGGTGTCGAAAGCGATCAGGCGCGCGCGCGCGGGCTTGAAAGACCCGTCAAGACCTATCGGCTCGTTTATTTTCGTAGGTCCAACGGGGGTCGGAAAAACCGATCTTTGCAAAGCGCTTGCCGAGGCAATGTTCGGTTCGGAAGAACAGATGATCCGCCTCGATATGAGCGAATATATGGAAAAACAGTCGGTGTCGAAGCTGATCGGCGCGCCCCCGGGGTACGCGGGCTACGACGACGCGCAAACGGGTCAGCTTACCGACAAGGTGCGCACGAAGCCCTATTGCGTGGTGTTATTCGACGAGATTGAAAAGGCGCATCCCGACGTGTTTAATTTACTGTTGCAGATCTTGGACGACGGTAGATTGACGGATAGCAAGGGCAGAACGGTAAGCTTCAAAAACGCCGTGATCATTTTAACCTCGAATATCGGCGCGGCGGAAGCGGCGAGCGAAAAGACGGGAATCTACGGCTTCGGCGGCAACGTTGGCAGCGATAACGACGGCGCGACGGAGAAAGAATACGAGTCTATGAAAGAGCGGATCACGAAAGCCTTGAAAGAGCGTTTCCGTCCCGAATTTTTAAACCGTATGGACGATATTATCGTGTTCCACAGCCTTTCGGAAGAGGATTGCGCGAGGATAGGCGGCAAGATCGTCGAAGGGCTCGCCAAGCGCTTGCAAGAACAGCGCGGAATCTATCTTTGCGTCACTTCGTCCGCTTTGAACGCGCTCGTGAAAGAGGGATACGACAGCCAGTACGGCGCAAGACCCTTAAAGCGCGTGATTCAGCGCAGGATCGAGGACAGATTATCCGAGGAAATTTTGCTCGGCAGGATTCAAAGCGGCAAAAAGGTAACCGTGGATTTTATCGCGGGGCAGTTCGCTTTTACGACCGATTAACGGTAATTTACGAAAAAGAGAGGAAAACTTATGAAACTTACGACGGCGGGAGAATCGCACGGCAAAGCGCTCGTGGCGATCGTTGAGGGCTTGCCCGCACACCTTACGATTGATATAGAAAAAATCAACGCGGAGCTCGCGCTTCGCCAAAGCGGCTACGGCAGAGGCGGACGGCAAAAGATCGAACGCGACCGCGCGGAGATTTTAACGGGCGTAAGAAATCAAGAAACGCTCGGAAGCCCCGTGACCCTTTGTATCTTCAATAAAGATTTCGAGAACTGGTCGAAGGCTATGTCGGCAGGCGAATGCGACGAAAGCGCGATGGCTAAAAAAGCGCTCACCAAGGTTCGCCCCGGTCACGCGGATTTGTCGGGTATGCTCAAATTCGACCAAACGGACGCACGGAATATTTTAGAGCGCGCCTCTGCCCGTGAAACGGCGATCCGCGTTGCGGCAGGTAGCGTGTTTAAACAGTATCTGTCCGCGCTCGGCGTGGAAATCGGCGGCTACGTGAAAGAGGTCTGCGGCGTAAAAGACGGGGACAGGTACGCGTTTGAGGAGTTGAAAAGAGCCAAAACCACCGAGCTTGGAATGCTTGATCAACGAGCGGAAGATCTCGCCAAGGAAAAGATCGACGAGCTTAAAAAAGCGGGCGATACGGCGGGCGGCGTTGCGGAGATCCGCGTGAAAGGGCTCAAAAGCGGGTTTGGCAGTATGATGACGTACGCTGAAAAGCTCGACGCACGGCTCGCGCGGGCGTTGATGAGTATTCAGGCGGTCAAGGGCGTGGAAATCGGTATGGGCTTTGAGGTCGGAAGCGTGAGCGGCAAAGCGGTGCACGACGAAATTTACTATGCGGACGGGAAATATTATCGCGAAACCAACCGCGCGGGCGGTTTGGAAGGCGGTATGACGAACGGCGAGGAGCTTATCCTCCGCGTGGCGATGAAGCCGATCCCCACGCTTATGAAGGGACTTTCCACGGTGGATTATCTCACCAAAGAAAAGGCGGTCGCGGCTTCTGAGCGGAGCGACGTTTGCGCGATTTTTGCGCTCGAAGTGATCGCAGAGGCGGTCGTGGCGGAAGCCCTTGCCGTTGCCGTTTCCGAGCGGCTCGGCGGGGATACGATGGCGCAGGTGAAAGCGCGCTACGACGCGCTTAATTAACGGTCGGGAGAACGGGCTATGAAAGAAAAAACGGAAATTGTAGAGCTCAACGCCCCGTCGACGCAAGCGAAGATCTATATCGGCGCAGGGATTTTAAAGGAGCGTTTGCCTGCGCTCACGGCAGGGCGGAACTGCTTCGTCCTTACCGATTCGAACGTGTACGCGTTATACCGACCGCTGTTTGACGAATATTTCAAAGAAGCGGGCTTGTTCGTGCTTCCCGCGGGCGAGGAGAATAAAAATTTTCAATCGCTGTATGCGATCTTGTCCGCAATGGCGGAAGCGGGCGTTTTAAGAACTTCAAGGCTTTTTGCCGTTGGTGGCGGGGTCGTCGGGGATATCGGCGGGCTTGCCGCGGCGCTTTATATGCGCGGGATCTCTTGCGTACAAATCCCCACCACGCTGCTTGCGCAGGTGGACAGCGGCGTAGGCGGGAAAACGGCTGTTGACCTCGGCGGGGTGAAGAATATCGTCGGGGCGTTTTATCAGCCCGAGGAAGTCGTCGTCGATACGGAATTTTTAAAAACGCTTCCGCTTCGAGAAATCAAATGCGGTATGGGCGAGATCGTCAAATACGCGGCGCTCGACGGGAAGTTTTTTAAAACGCTTTCCGAAAATACGGACGAGCTTTCGTCGCTGGAATTTTTGCAGTCGTTGATCGCGGATTCTATCCGTTTGAAGGCGGGCGTGGTCGAGCGCGACGAGAAGGAATCGGGCGAGCGCAAATGCCTGAACGTGGGGCACACGACGAGCCACGCGATCGAGCTTACGCACGGATTCTCGCACGGCGAAGGGGTGCTTTACGGTATGCTTTTGGAAACGCATATCGCGATGAAAGCGGGCGTTTGCGAGAAGGAATACGGGGAAAAGCTGATAAAGATCGTTCGCGCGGCGATCGAGGTCGAGCCCAAATCCGCGCCCGATTTTAAGAATATAAAAGCCGACGCGGCGAAAGCCAAGGCGGATAAGAAAAATACCCGCGGCGATAAGATCACCCTTTCGGTTGCGAAAAAGCAAAACGAATGGACTACGCTTACGCTGGATTTCGATTTTTACGCAAACGCGCTCGAACGGGCGGTGAAAGAGCTTTCGCTTTGAAAGGAAAGAGGACAAGGCTATGTTGGAAATAAAACCGAGAGAATATTTCGAAGGGGAATTTTCCCTTCCCGGGGATAAATCGATCACCCATCGCGCGGTAATGCTGAACGCGTGCGCAGACGGGGAAGCGACGATTACGAACGCTTTAACGGGCGAGGACTGCCTGTCCACGGCGGCGTGTATGCGCGCGCTCGGCGCGAAAATAAAGGTGGACGGCACGACGATTTTCGTGAAAGGCTCGCCCGATTTCAAAAGCGGGCAACGCCTGAATTGCGGAAACTCGGGCACGACTATTCGTCTTTTGACGGGACTCGTGGCGGGCAAAGGGATCCAAGCGGAGCTCTACGGCGACGATTCCCTTTCAAAGCGACCTATGGGAAGGGTGTCCGAGCCACTTGCGCTTCTCGGCGCGAAGGTGCAAACGACGGGCGGAACAGCGCCGTTAGTCGTATCCCCCGCAACCCTTTGCGGGCAGGAAATCACGCTGAAAATAGCCTCCGCGCAGGTCAAAAGCGCGATTCTTCTCGCGGGACTGAACGCGGAAGGGGTCACGCGAGTCGTAGAACCCGTAAAATCCCGCGATCACACGGAAAGAATGCTCCAAGCAATGGGCGCGGAGATAAGAGTAGACGGCAACGCGGTAGAAATTAAAAAAAGCAACTTAAAAGCGATCGACGTCAGCGTTCCTTCGGATATTTCGTCGGCGGCGTATTTTATGGCGCTCGGCGCGCTCAAAGGCAAAACGCTTTGTAAAAACGTCGGAGTCAATCCCACGCGCACGGGAATTTTAGTCGCGTTCGATAAGCTCGGCGTGAAATATACGCTTTTAAACCGTCGCGTTTCGGGCGGGGAAGAAATTGCGGATATCCTCGTGGAGAAATCGCCCCTCAAAGCCATCGAGCTCGGCGGGGAAGTCATTCCCGCGCTGATCGACGAATTGCCCTTAATCGCGCTTATGTGCGCGTTTGCCGAAGGCGAAAGCCGTATTTTCGGCGCAAAGGAACTGCGCGTAAAAGAAAGCGACCGAATTAAAACGACGGCGGAGCTTATCAACGCGTTGGGCGGGGATTGCCGAGAAACGCAAGACGGATTTATTATTCGAGGGAAAGCCTCTTTGCGGGGAGGAAAAGTAAACAGCTATCTCGATCACAGGATCGCGATGACGGCGGCGGTCGGGCTGATCGCTTCGGAGGAAGGCGGGGAGATCGTAAACCCCGAATGTTGCGCGATATCTTTCCCTGATTTCTTTGAAAAATTAGGCGTTTGCGCGGGGCAGGTGTGAAATGAACGCAAAAAAAATACGCCTCGGGCTCGTCGGGAAGGATCTTACGAAATCCCCGAGCGATAAGGTGCATAATTTTATTTTAAGCGAACTCGGCTACGAGTGCGAATACGAAAAGCTCTCCGTGAGCCAAGAGCAATTCGATTTTGCCGCGAGAAGACTGCTCGGCGACTTCGACGGCTTTAACGTCACCATTCCTTATAAGCGGGATATTATGGAATATCTCGACGGGATAAAGGGAGAAGCCAACGAATTCGGCGCGGTGAACACGGTGATTTGCGCCACGCGGGAGGGCTATAACACGGACGGGCTCGGGTTTATGCAAATGCTCTTTACCGCGGGGATATCGGTCGAGGGCAAAAAAACGCTCGTTTTAGGCGGCGGCGGTTCGGGCAGAAGCTCGGCGGTCGCGCTCAAAAACGCGGGCGCGGAAGTATATTTATATCAACGGAACGCCGAAAAATTATTGCAAACGGCGAAAGAACTGGGCGTGAAAGCGGCGAACGGTGGCAACGGCGAAAACGGCGTTTACGGCGGGAAGTTCGAGCTTCTCGTCAACTGTACGGGCGTGGGTATGCACGATACGGAAGGGCAATCCCCCGTCGAAGCTTCGGCGTTTGCGGGCGCGGAAGCGGCGGTCGATCTCATTTACACTCCCGCCGAGTCGGAATTTTTGCGGCTCGCAAAATCAAAGGGCGTGAAAATCTTGAACGGCGCGTCGATGCTTTTTTATCAGGCGTATTACGCGGATTGCTTGTATTTAAACCGCACTCCTTCCAAAGAGGAAGCCGAAAATTTATATAAAAAATATTTAAAAACTCAAAACGAGGTGAAATAAAATGAAAATTTTGGTGCTCAACGGCGTAAATCTCAATTTAACGGGCAAACGCGAACGTAGCGTTTACGGCGTAAAAACGCTCGAAGAAATCAACGCGGAAATCGCAACTTACGCAAAGACGCGTGGCGTGGCTACGGAGTTTTATCAAAGCAATTTCGAAGGCGAGCTCGTGAATAAGCTCCACGAGGCGTTTTTAAATAATTCCTGCGACGCAATTGTTTTGAACGCGGGCGCGTTCACGCATTATAGCTACGCCCTTCGCGACGCGATCGCCGCGATCGATATTCCCGTGGTGGAAGTGCATCTCTCTAACGTTCACGCGCGCGATGAATTCAGAAAGAACAGCGTGCTTTCGGAGGTTTGCGCGGGAACGGTGTTCGGGTTTGGCGTGGGGAGCTATATCGCCGCGATCGAAGGCTTAAAATATCGCGCGGAAAATAAATAATCAAGGCTCGAAGGGGTAGTTATGAATTTGATCTTATGCGGAATGATGGGCGCGGGAAAAACGACGATCGGGATCAAGATCGCCGAGCGCACGGGCAGAAGATGGTACGATACCGACGGTATGATCGTCGATCGTCACGGAAAAATTTCAGACATTTTCGAATACTACGGCGAAGAATATTTCCGTAAGATAGAAACGGATATCGTGAAAGAGCTGAGCCAAAAGGACGACCTCGTGATCTCGACGGGCGGCGGCTTGGTGTTAAAAAGCGAAAACGATAAAATTTTGCAAGAAAACGGCAAGATCGTTTTTTTGCGCGCCTCTTTGCAAACGCTTGCCGAAAGGCTGAAAGTGGACGGCACTCGCCCGCTGTTGCAAACCTCTACGGAAAATATCCGCGACCGCCTCGCAAGGCTTTTAAAGGAGCGCTCGCCCGTTTATGAAAGCGTGGCGGATTATATCGTGGACGTAGACGGAAAAACGCCCGACGAAATCGCGGACGAAGTGGTTTCGGTTGTGAAAATGGGCGGGGCAGGTATTTGATGAAAACCATTTTAATCACGGGCGGCGTGCGCGGTATTGGCGCGGCGATCGCCTTAGCTTTTTTAAAAAAATATACCCGCGAACAGGCGCGCGTGTGCGTGACTTACACCAAAGACGAAGAAAACGCGGAAAAAATCCGCGCGGCAGGCGCGGAAGTTTATCGTTCGGACGTTTCGAACGAGGACGAAGTGAAAGAACTTTTTAAAACCTTGGGTGGCGTGGATATCCTCGTGAACAACGCGGGCGTAGCTCTCGTAAAGCAGCTGCAAGATACCACCGTTGACGAGTTTCGTAAGCTTTTTTCCGTCAACGTCGAGGGCGCGTTTTTGTGCGCGCGTGAAGCGGCGAAGGGAATGATCGATAAAAAAAGCGGGCTGATCGTGAATATTTCTTCCGTTTGGGGCGAAGTGGGCGGAAGCTGTGAAAGCGCGTATTCTGCAAGCAAAGCCGCGCTGATCGGATTTACGAAAGCCCTTGCAAAAGAGCTTGGCTATTCGGGAATACGAGTCAATTGCGTTTCGCCCGGGGTGATACGGACTTCGATGAACGCTTGTTTTTCCGAAGAGGAGTTGCGCGCGATAGAAGAAGAAATTCCGATGGGACGCGTCGGCACGGGCGACGACGTTGCCAAAGCCGTTCTGTTTTTAGACGAAAACGACTACGTAACGGGCGTTGATCTTCCCGTCGGCGGGGGGTTTTGCCTTTGAATCAGGAACGCTTTTTAAAATACGCGTCTAAGCTTTTTTGAATAAAATCGTCCGCGATCCCTGCGGTAGGGGATTGCGGTTTTTCTTTTGTCGGCGGGGGTTGCGTTTTGGAATCGTTTTGGGCGGAAGCGGCGGCTTCCGCCGTTTTTTCTTGCGCGTTTCCCGCGCTTCCCGCGTTTTTAAACGCGTTCATTATTTCGGAAAAACGGTTTAGCTCGTTTAAAAATTTCAGCATATCCTCGGAAGATTTCACGTTGCCGAGCAGGGGTTTGATACTTTCGAAAAAATCGCTCTTTTGTGAAAAATAATATAAAAGAATCAAACTGAGAATATCCATACTATACTATACGCGTTGTGTCGAAATTTTGCGCCGTTGAATAGGATATATAAAAATGGCACTGCCATAAAAACCTTTCGGGAGGCAAAGAGGCAAAAATGAAAAGCTTTAAAGAGTATAAACCTACGCAAGGGCAAAGCAAACAAACCCCGCCCGTAAACGACGGGCAGGGGGAAACGGCGGAAGAACTCACGAAAAAACTCGCGGCGGCGTGGGGCGGTAAATCCAGCGGCGCGATGATGAAAGAAATTTTAACGGAAGCCGAACGCAGTAAACGCGCAGGAAAGCTTTCCAACGAAGAAATCGACGAATTTTACCGTCAATTTTCTCCGATGCTGAACGGCGCGCAACGCATATTACTTAAAAAAGTAGTGCAGAAACTAAAAGAAATTTAATCGCCGAAGCCGCCGTTTTCGGCGATCTTTTTAAGGGCGAGTAGAAGCTCGTCGATCTCCGTTTTCGTGTTAAAATGCGAAAAGGAAACCCTCACGAGCCCGCCGTCTTGCGTGCCGAGCGCTTCGTGCATAAACGGCGCGCAATGTAAGCCGCCTCGCACGGCGATATCGTATTTGGAGGAAAGCAAAGAAGCGATAAATTCCGATTGCAGATTCTCGTGCGCGAACGCGACGATCCCGCTTTCGTTCGCCGTGGAATAGATTTGGTATACGGGCAACTTTTTGAGTCCCGCGAGGAAATATTCCGCAAGCTCTTTGAGCTTTGCGGAAATTTGTTTTTCGTGCGCGGAAAGATAACGAATCCCTTCTAAAAGCGAATAGATCGCGGGGAAGGAAAGCGTTCCCGCTTCCAAATTATCGGGGTAAAATTCGGGCATATCAAGGGAAAAGCTCAGCGTGCCCGTGCCGCCGTATAAAAGGGGCGGGAGCTCTACGCGTTCGGAGAATAAAAGCGCGCCGCTTCCCTGCGTCGCAAACAATCCTTTGTGCCCCGCCAAGGCAAGTAGATCAATACCTGCCCCCTTCATTTTCAGGGAAATATGCCCGCCCCCTTGCGCGCCGTCCACGATTAAAAGCACGTTTTTCGGGATCGCCTTTTTGATTGCGTACAGGTTGGGGATCGCGCCGTTTACGTTGGAGCAGGAAGTTACGATCACCGCTTTCGTGTTTGGCTTTAACAGCTTTTTCACGGCGCTTGGGTCAATCGTTCTCGCCCAGCTTTCGTTCGTGGAAAGAGGGCAGATATCGTATTCGACGCGCCGCTCGTTTTTCAACCGTTCGAGCGGGCGGAGAACTGAATTGTGCTCCATCGCGGTCGCGATCGCGTGATCGCCTTTTCCAAGCGTGCCGAACAAAGCGAGATTGAGCGCTTCCGTGCAGTTTTTCGTGAATGCGACCCGCTCGAAGCCGTAGCCGTCGAAATATTCCGAAAGCGCGTTTCTGCATTCCTGCACGATTCCGAGGCAGGATAAAGAAAGCTTGTGGCCGCTGCGCCCGGGGTTCGCGCACGCTTTAAGCGCGGAAGTCACGGCGGTGATCACGGAGTCGGGTTTTCTGCCGCCCGTAGCGGCGTTGTCAAAATAGATCATAAATGCACCTCTTTTTTGGGTTAATCATAAAATATAGTATCGTTATATAGTATTCAAAAGAGGGGGTGGCTATGACTTATGATGATTTTGGCTGCGTTCCGTTCGCGGGCGCAAAGCCTTGACTACGCCGAACGCCTGAGAAGCTACGGCGTGCCTTCGGAAACCGTGCCTACGCCGAAGGAAGCCAAGATCGGTTGCGGGCTTTGCGTGCGCTTCGACGCCCGTTCCTTTATCCGCGCGGAAGCCGTGTTGAAGCGGGGCGGCTACGCTTCCTTTAAGGGCTTTTACAAAACGGAGTTTACGGGCGGCAGAATCACGGTTTCGCCGTACCGACGTTAATTTTTTTTTCGTTACGACCGCAGGCGGGCGTTCCCGCTGCGCGTTAAGGCAATACCGCACAATGTTGTAATAGAAATTGCGTTAGCATTTTCGAGGGAGAAAAAGGCGCTTTTTTGAGATAATAGTGAGCCCTATTATAAGAAAAAGCAACGTATTTATCCCCGAAAACGGTAGCAAGTTCTATTATCGTTATTTGTGCGGGGTTGCCTTAATACCCTTTTTTCTCCGCGCGGGCGATTTTTCCCGCGCGGTTTATAGTGAAAAGCTTGCAAAAATTTTCGTTTTCTGCTATACTGAATACGCTATGAAAAAATCCGATAAAACGATCGCGCTCGAAGAGCTTCGGCGCTTATATCCCAACGCAAAACCCGCGCTTCATTATCGCACGCCCTACGAGCTTTTGGTGGCGGTGATGCTGTCGGCACAGTGCACCGACGAACGGGTGAATAAGGTAACCGCGGTACTTTTTGAAAAGTATTCCACCCCCGAAAAAATGCTCGCGCTTTCGGTGGAAGAGCTTTCGAGGTATATTTTTTCCTGCGGGCTCTACCGCTCCAAAGCCGAGCATATCCTTTCGGCAACCAAGGACGTTTTAGAGCGTTTCGGCGGCGAAGTGCCTTCCACGATCGAGGAGCTAAAAAGTCTGGCGGGCGTGGGGCAAAAAACGGCGAACGTCGTGTATTCGGTGGCGTTCGGCGGCGACGCGATCGCGGTAGATACGCACGTTTTCCGCGTGAGCAACCGTTTGGGGCTTGCCAAGGGCAAAACGCCCAAGGAAGTGGAAGCGGGCTTAAATAAGTCCGTGCCGAAAGAGGACTGGTCGAAGGCTCACCATTGGATCATCTATCACGGTCGGAGGGTCTGCCACGCCCGTAAGCCCGATTGCGAAAGCTGTACGCTGTCCGCCGTGTGCGATCACGCGAAGAAAAATAAATAAAAACGGTATAAAAACGCCTCCCGATACGCAAGCTTTTTGTATTCGGGAGGTTTTTTATGGAAAAAGATACCGTCGTGGAACGCGAAAGCGAATTTTTGAACTTACTTTTGGAAACGGAGGATCTCGCGGAAAAGAAAGCAAAGATCTATTCCAAGCTTTTAACGGAGCAATCGCTTGCCGAGGATATGAAAAATCTTTCGGAAAGGCATACCGAGCGCAAAGAGCGTTTGGAACGTATCCTTTACGGTAAAAAGTGCTCGAATAAAAAACGGCAAAACGATTCGGAGGGCGAAAATGAAGATTGAAAAACGGGAAATAACCTTGAACGAACGGGATACTTTAAAGGATATGCTCTTTTTCGAGCGGGGACTTATGAAAGAATACGTTTCCGCGATCGCTTCTGCTGAGCGCAAAGAAACCCGCGCGTTGCTTTTGGACTGCTTAAAGGAAACGGCGGAAGAAATTTTTATGCTCCGCGATCTTTTGGCGGGAATTATGAAAATTTAACAAAAAAACGACGAAAAATCACGAAAAAGTCCGATTCTTCGGGCTTTTTTTCGTTGATTGCTTGACGAACGCGCTTTTTCGTGATAGAATAGAAAAGACGATATATGCAAGTATGCAAATATGAACGATCGTCGGGAGGAACTATGGAAAAGAAAGTCGGAGCAATCAAAAGATTTTTCGGTGAATTCAAAAAGTTTATCACGCGCGGCAACGTGCTGGATATGGCGGTCGGCGTTATCGTCGGCGGCGCGTTCACGGCGATCGTGAACGGAATGAGCAATTATATTTTAAAGCCCTTGATCAACTGGCTTTTGGCGCTCATTCTCGGCGGGGATTCTTTAAGCGATATCTACACGATGTTAAAGCCCGCGTATTTGACGGAAACGCTTGCTGACGGTACGATTAAGGCGACTAATCAGATCGATCTTGCCAACTCCATCTATATCGACTGGGGCGCGTTTATCAACGCGATCATTAACTTCTTGATTATTGCGTTCGTGCTGTTCGTGCTCGTGAAAATGCTCAACCGTATCGCGGAAGCGAAGAGCAAAATGGTTGAGGGAATGGAGCTGACCGAGAAAAAAGAGATTAAAAAGATTCGCCGTGAAGAAAATTTAACCAAGGCGCAAGCGAAAGAGAGATACGAGCAAAAACTCGAAGAGGCGAAGGCAAAGAAAGCGGAAGAAGAACGCGTAGCGGCGGAGAAAGCGGCGGAAGAAGCCCGAATCGCCGAAGAAAAAGCGACGGCGAACACCCGTTTGCTCGAAGAGATTCGCGATCTTTTAAAGAAAGCAAATTCTTGACGGTTTTAAGGGAAAATCGATTGACTTTTGAGCGCAAATGCGCTATAATAAACGATAAGTAAATAAAGGCTATGAAAAAGCAGGGGCTTTTCAAACGCCGTTTCAACAGAGAACGCGCCCGTAGGCTGAAAGGCGCGGAAACGGAGAAAACGCCCATTTCACTTTGGAGCTGCGTCGGGGAGCGTTGAAAAACGGGTAGTCGGCGTCGCGATTCGCGCGTGATAGCGATAAAGAAGGCGGGCGTTTGCCCGTGAAAACAGGTGGTACAGCGATATCGTCGCCCTGTGCGTGAAGCACGGGGCGATTATTTTTTGAAAACAAAACGGAGGATTCTTGTTATGAAAGAAAAAATCGAAGCGTTACGGCGGGAGATCGAAACGGCTCTTTCCGTCACCGAAACGGGTAGAGCGGTGTATGAAGTCAAGCTGAAATTCCAAGCCGAGCTCAAAGGCATTATGAGCGGTATGAAGGACTTGCCGAAAGAGGATCGCCCGACGTTTGGGAAGGTCGTCAACGAATTCAAGCAAGCGATGGAAGCGTTGTTTGAAGAGCGCGCCGTCGTCGTTCGGCAAATGGAAATGGAGAAAAAATACGCGGCGGAGCGCGTGGATATTTCTATGCCCGGGAAAAACTATAAAGCGGGCGCGCTGCATCCCATCACGCTCGTCAAAAACGAGCTGATCGATATTTTTGCGGGTATGGGCTTTAAAGTGTTCGAAGGACCGGAGATCGAAACGGACTATTATAACTTCACGGCGCTCAACACGCCCAAAGACCACCCCGCGCGCGATATGCAAGACACTTTTTACCTCGCGGACAACCTTCTGCTTAGAACGCAAACGTCGGCGGGGCAGATCCGCGTGATGGAAAAGCAAACGCCCCCGATCAAAATTCTTTCGCCGGGCAGAGTGTTCCGCTCGGACGACGACGCGACTCACTCGCCTATGTTCCACCAAATGGAAGGGCTCGTCGTGGATAAAGGGATCACCCTTTGCGATCTGCAAGGTATGCTCGCCGAGTTTGCCAAGAAAATGTTTTCCAGCTCGACGAAGGTGCGCTTGCGCCCCTCGTATTTCCCGTTTACCGAGCCCAGCGTGGAAGTGGATTTAAGCTGTTCGGAATGTGGAGGAAAAGGCTGTCGGCTTTGTAAAGGCACGGGCTGGATCGAAGTGCTGGGCGCGGGAATGGTGAATCGTCACGTGCTTGAAAACTGCGGCGTAGATCCCGACGAATACACGGGCTTTGCGTTCGGTATGGGAATCGAGAGAATCGCGATGCTCAAATACGGGATCAATAATATCAAGACCCTGTTTGAAAACGATACGCGGTTTTTGGAACAGTTTGAGGACTAAAAGGAGGACGAAAAAATGAAAGCACCTTTAAGTTGGTTAAAAGATTACGTAGATATCGATATTTCCGCCGAGCAGCTTGCCGAAAAGCTTTTCTCGTGCGGGTTTGAAGTGGAGGAGCTCGTCTATTTAGGCGAAAAAATTTCCCGCGTGGTGGTCGGTGAAATCAAAGCCTTGACGCCTCATCCCGACAGCGATCATATGCAGATTTGTTTAGTCGATTGCGGCGAGCAATACGGCAGAGAAATTCAGATCGTCACGGGCGCGGACAACGTGTACGTGGGAATGAAAACGCCTTGCGCGCTCGATAATTCCACCGTGGTGGAAAGCGATCCCAAAGCGCTCGAAAAGAACCCCGACGGGATCAAAAAGATCAAAAAAGGCAAGCTCCGCGGCGTGGAATCCTTCGGTATGCTCTGCTCGGGCGAGGAGCTTGGCATTAACGACGATTACTACGACGGCGCGGAATATTACGGGCTTTTGGATTTGGATAAATCCGCGCCCGTCGGCGAGGATATCCGAAAAATCGTGGGGCTTGACGACTGGATCTTCGATATTTCGATCACGGCAAACCGCCCCGACTGTCAATGTATTTTTGGGATCGCCCGCGAGGTTGCGGCGGTGCTTGGAAAGCCCTTGAAAGAACCTTCGTATGCCTTCACGGCGCATAAAACGAACGCCGCGCCCGTAGAAGTGGAAGTGCACGCGCCCGAGCTTTGCCCGCGCTACGTAGGGCACTACGTGGAAAATATTCAAGGCGGAAAATCTCCCGCTTGGATGAGAAAACGCCTTGCGCTTTCGGGAATCCGTTCCATTTCGCCCATCGTCGACATCACGAATTTCGTGCTCCTTGAAATGGGGCAACCGATGCACGCGTTCGACGCGGACGATCTCGCGGGCAGAAAGATCGTGGTAAGGAGAGCGGAGCAAGGCGAAAAAATCGTTACGCTCGACGAAAAAGAATTTACGCTGAATCCCGAAAACCTCGTGATTTGCGACGGTGAAAAGCCCGTGGCGCTCGCGGGAATTATGGGCGGGTTAAACAGCGAAATCAAGGCGACGACGAAAAACGTATTTTTCGAATCCGCGAAGTTTGCGCGCGATAACGTGCGTAAGACCTCCCGCGCTCTCGGCCAATCCTCCGATTCCTCGTCGAGATTCGAAAAAGGGGTGGACGCGTATACGAACGCGTACGGTATGGCGCGCGCGTTGCACCTTATCGAGGAACTCGGTTGCGGAACGGTCACCGAGCTTTCTAAGGACGTTTGCGCGGCGGATCTTACGCCCCGTAAAATGACGGCGAGCGTGCAAAAGATCAACGCGCTTTTGGGAATCGAAGTGCCGAACGAGGAGATTTTGGCGATTTTGAACCGCCTGAATTTTAAACCGAGCTTAAACGGCGATGCCCTTACGGTGGAAATTCCCGGCTATCGCGACGACGTCGATCATTATCCCGATCTTGCCGAAGAAATTATCAGAATGTACGGCTACGATCACATCACGCCGACCTTCCTTGAAAAAGCGAGCGTTACGGGCGGCGGCTTGAACGACGAGCAGAAAAAGGAGTTGCATTTAAAGAACGTATTGCGCGCGCAAGGATTTTTGGAAGCGTATAACTATTCGTTCTATTCCCCCAAGGAATTTGATTTAATGAAGCTTCCCGAAAACGCTGCGGAGCGCAACGCGGTGAAGATTCTCAACCCGATCAGCGAGGAGCTTTCGGTGATGCGCACCTTCCTTGCCCCTTCTATGCTCGCAAACGCGGTGAGAAATATCCGCCGAGGCAACGACGAGGGCAGAGAATTCGAGGTTGCGAATATTTATCTTCCGAAAAACACGGAGGCGGGCGAACAACCCGAAGAGAGAAAAACGCTCGTGCTCGGGATTTGGGGCGCGAAATGCGATTTCTTCGATATGAAAGGCGCGGTCGAAAAAATTTCCGAGCTTTTCCATTTGAATTTTGCTTACGAACGGGCGGAAAAACCGTACCTGCACCCCGGCGTGTCGGCGAACGTTTTGCTCGGCAAAAAAATCGTCGGCGTGATCGGTGAACTCGACCCTGCTATCGCCCTTTCGCTCGGGCTCGATAAAAAAGTATATCTTGGCGAGCTCGATCTCGAAGAATTGAAAGATTCGTTAGACGATAAAATCGCGTATAAAAATCTTCCGAAATTCCCCGCGGTCAAGCGCGACCTTGCGTTGATCGCTGACGAGAAGCTCACTTCGGGCGAAATCGAAGAAGTGTTGCTTCATTCCTGCAAATACGTCACGGCGGCGAAGCTTTTCGACGTATACCGCGGCGGTCAGCTTCCCGAAGGCAAGAAGAGTATGGCGTACACGCTTACCTTCACGCCCGACTCCACGGCGGAAAAGGCGTTTACGCCCGAAACGCTCGACGGGTTCGTGAAAAAGATACTCGGAAACCTCAAATTCAAGCTCGGCGTAGAACTGCGCTAAAAGGGGCGGGCAGTGAAAAGAACGCCTAAGATCAATAAGATCGGTTTTTTGAACGTGGATAAGCCGTCGGGGATCGTTTCTTCGGCGGTAGTCAATAAAATAAAATGGCTGACGGGGATCGCGTGCGGACATATGGGCACGCTCGACCCTTTGGCGAGCGGCGTTCTGCCCGTCGGGATCGGCAACGCCACGCGGCTTTTCGATTATTTTTTAAATAAGAAAAAGGAATATATCGCGGAGTTTACGTTCGGCGTTTGCTCGGATACCCTCGATTCGACGGGCGCGCTTACCTTCGGCGGAGGAATTCCGACGGAACGGGAAATCGCGGAAGTTTTGCCCGAATTTTTCGGAGAGATTTTGCAGTTGCCTCCTAAATACAGCGCGAAAAGCGTTGGGGGCAAGCGGGGCTACGAGCTTGCGCGCGCCGGGATAGCGTTCGAGCTCGCGCCCAAAAAGGTGCATATTTACGGTATGCAATTGCTCGGAAAATCGGAAACGACGGAGAACGCGTTCAAAGTCCGTATCGAGTGCGGCGGGGGGACGTATATCCGCTCGATCGGGCGGGATATTGCCAAAAGGCTGGGCACGAACGCCGTAATGAGCTATCTTCGCCGCACGCAAAGCGGCGCGTTTACGATAAAAAACGCCGTTCCGTTTTCCGTTCTGGAAAACGACCCGACGGCAGAGGAGCTTGAAAGGCTGATCGTTCCCACCGAAAGCGTGTTGCCCTTTGAAACGCTCACGCTCGATACGCCCCGTTGGGAAAAGATTTTCGACGGCGTGAAAATTCCCACCGACCGCGCCGACGGGGAGTATAAATTTTACAACCTCGACGGAAGCTTCTACGGCGTTGCGGAAGTTCAAGGCGGCTTAGCGAAATTAAAGACGAAATTATGTTAAAAACGGTCTATTTAACGGACAATTTCAAAGAAAACGCGCCTTGCGTGATGTTGCTCGGCGGGTTCGACGGCGCGCATCTTGGTCATCGCGCGCTGATTTCACGCGCAAAAGAATACGGTTTGCCCGTCGGGATAATGTCGATCGTCGGGGGAAAGGGGCAAGCGATCTTCACGATCGAAGAACGGCGGGAGATATTTAAATCGCTCGGCGTGGATTTTTCCTTCGAGCTTCCTTTTGACGAAATCCGCACGCTCTCGCCCGAAGAGTTTTCGAGCATTTTGACGGAGTATTTTTCCGTTCAAGCCTTTTTATGCGGCGAAGATTTTCGCTACGGCTATATGGCTTCGGGAACGCCCGAAGCTTTAAAACGGGATACCCGCGTCCGCGTTGAAACGGTCGAGCTTGTAAAAATGCAAGGCGAAAAGGTAAGCGCGAGCACGGTCAAAGCGTTGCTTTTGGAAGGCGAAGTCGAAAAGGCGAACGAGCTTTTGGATTCGGAATTTTTCTTGCTCGGCAAGGTGGTCAAAGACAGGGGCGTGGGCAGAACGATCGGCTTTCCCACGGCGAATATCGCGTATCCGCAGGAGAAATTGCCCTTAAAACAAGGCGTATACGAAACGGTCGCGGAAGTGAACGGCGTTTTTTATAAAGGAATCACGAACTACGGCGCGCGCCCGACTTTTGCCAATGAAAACGTAACGACGGAAACCTACCTCGACGGATTTTCGGGCGATCTCTACGGAAAAACGCTGAAAATCAACTTTAAACGGTATTTGCGCGAGGTTAAAAAATTCGCTTCGGCAGAGGAGCTCAAAGCGCAGCTTACGGAAGATATAAGGAGAGTGAGAGAAAATGATTAAATTCGGACCGAGCGGCAATTCGGACAGCTTTTACGCGGAAGGCTTGGAGCGCACGGAAGAAGCGGCGGCGTTCGTGAAAGAACGCGGGCTCGACTGCTTTGAATATTCCTTCGGGCGCGGCGTGCGTATGAGCGAGGAAAAGGCGATTTCGATCAGAAAAGCTTTTGAAAAGCAAGGGGTGGAAATTTCCGTTCACGCGCCTTATTTTATCAATTTCGCAAACCCCGACGACGAAATGGCGGCAAAATCCTACGGCTACGTTTTGGACAGCGCGAAGCTCTGCCGATTGATGGGCGGAAAACGGGTGGTGTTTCATCCCGCCGCGCAAGGCAAGGCAACTCGTTTTGAAGCCGTCGATAAAACGATCGAACGCTTGCATACGCTCAAAGAGTATATTTATCTGAACGGTTTGGAAGATATGATTTTTTGTCCCGAAACGATGGGAAAGCTCGCGCAGATCGGCACGGTCGAGGAAGTCGCGGAGTTTTGTTCGATCGATCCCGTGTTCACGCCTTGCGTGGATTTCGGGCATATCAACGCCCGCGAACAGGGCTCGCTGAAAACCAAAGCCGATTATAAAAGTCGGTTGGAATATATGATCGAGAAGCTCGGCTTCGAGCGAATGAAGCATTTCCATATCCATTTCTCGAAAATTATGTATTCGGCAAAAGGCGAGATCAAGCACCTGACCTTTGAGGACGAAATTTACGGCCCTGAATTCGAGCCGCTCGGCGAGGCGCTCAAAGAACTTTCGCTCGAACCGTATATCGTGAGCGAGTCGTCGGGCACGCAGGTTGAGGACGCGGCGGCGATGAAACGCATATATTTCGACGGGAATCTTTGATTTTTTTGGGGAATCCCTTTGCGTATGGTTGACGAAAAGGAAAATTTTTGCTACAATAGAAATAAGAGGACGAAAGGAATGATCTATACGAACGGAAAAAAGCTCTTAAACGCTTGCGGTTTGGACGCGGCGTATACTTCGTGCGAATATCTTTTGCTGTATATCACGGGGTTCGTTGCGGAAAACGGCTGTGCGATCGTCGATAAAACGGGCACTACGCTCTACACCGACAAACGCTATATCGAAGCGGCGGAAAAGCTTTTGAAATCTACCGACGTCACCCCCGTTCTTTATAAGCAAAGCGAGGTTTTGGAAAGGCTCGCTTCTTATCAAAAAGTGGGTATTTCCTTTCGGGAAACCAGTCACGTGGAATACCTCGCGCTTGAAAAAGCGGGCGTAAAGCTGGAAAATATCGACGGCGTGCTTTCGGAAACGATGAGCGTGAAGGAAGCTTGGGAACAGGAAAAGATCGCCCGCGCCTGCGAGATTGCGGAAGAAGCGTTTTTGAAAATTTTGCCCGAAATCAAAGAAGGAATCACCGAATCCGAGCTTTCTGCGCTACTCGAATATAATATGAAAATTCTCGGCGCGTCGGGAACTTCGTTCGATACGATCGTGGCGTTCGGGGCGCACGCCTCCGTGCCGCATTACGAAACGGGCAGAACCAAGCTCCGTTTCGGCGACGAAATTCTCATCGATTTCGGTTGTAAGGTGGACGGCTATTGCTCGGATATCACGCGCACGTTTTTATTCGGCGACGATCGCAAGCACGGGGAATTCAAAAAAGCCTACGCGGCGGTGCTGGGCGCGCATAACCTCGTGAAAGAAAGATTGCAAACGGGAATGACGGGCGTACAAGCCGACGCGATCGCAAGAGATTATCTCAAAGAGCAAGGCTACGGCGAACTCTTCACGCATTCCTTGGGGCACGGAATCGGCTTAAATATTCACGAATTTCCTTCGGTAAGTCCTAAGGGGCAAAACGTTTTAAAGGACGGAATGGTCTTTTCGGACGAGCCGGGCGTGTACGCGGCGGGGGAATTCGGGATTCGCATCGAGGACACCGTAACGCTCGAAAACGGACGAGTAAAAAGCTTTATGTCCAAGACGGACAGAAATTTGATAATTTTGTAAAAAGGAAGGGGCAGGGTTGAGACGAACCCGCTTTTTCGAAAAAATAAAACGAGAAAAATAAAAGAAAACAAGGAGATACATTATGGCACAGATTTTGGCAGGCGATATTCGTAAAGGCGTTACTTTCGAATACAAGAGCGGCGTTTACACCGTTACCGACTTCCAGCACGTAAAACCCGGCAAAGGCGCGGCGTTCGTGAGAACGACCCTCAAAAACGTCGTTACGGGGCAGGTTTTATCCAACGAAACCTTCAACCCCACCACGAAGCTTGAAACCGCGCAAGTGGAAACCAAGAAAATGACGTATTCCTACTACGACGGCGAATTCTACGTGTTTATGGACGAGGAATACAATCAAGAAATGCTCGCGTACGATCAGGTGGAGGAAGCGCTGAAATATATCAAGGAAAACGATATGGTAACGGTGAAATTCCTCTACGGAAAAGCGTTCTCGGTTGAACCTGAAAACTTCGTGGAACTCAAAGTTATCGAAGCAGAACCCGGCGTAAAGGGCAACACGGCTACCAACGTTATGAAGAACGCGAAAGTGGAAACGGGCGCGACCATTCAAGTCCCTATGTTCGTTGAAGAAGGCGAAACCATTCGTATCGACACGAGAACGGGCGAATATATGAGCAGAGTTTAATTCTCCGATTCAATTTTCGTTTGCGTTATTGATAAAATTCAAAATGCAGGATTGTTCGATCCTGCGTTTTGTTGTACTCTCTGGAATTTCGGAGGGCGAGGAGTAAAAATGAAAGCAGTAGTGCAAAGAGTCCGCCGCACGAGCTTAACGGTGGACGGAGAGTTGATCTCCAAAATTCCGTTTGGGCTCGTCGTGTTTTTGGGCGTTAAAGTCGGCGACGAAGAAGCTTCGGCGGATTATTTAATGAAAAAAGTCGCGAATCTTCGTGTTTTTGAAGACGAAAACGGCAAAATGAATCTTTCCGTCAAGGACGTCGGCGGGGAGGTTTTGCTCGTTTCGCAGTTCACCCTCTACGGCGACGCTTCGCACGGTAACCGCCCGAGCTTCACGCTCGCGGAACGCCCCGAACGCGCCAACGCGCTCTACGAATACGCGTTGGAATCGTTGAAAAGCCGCGGCGTAACCGTAAAAAAGGGCGTATTCGGCGGGGATATGAAGATCGAGCAATATAACGACGGCCCCGTGACGATTTTATTAGAGGGCTGAACGCGTTTAAATCGTCTTTTCGCGCGCGAATTGGATACGTTGGCGATTAAGCTTTAAAAACGTCGATTTCAAGCCAAAAACATCTCGAAAACGGCAAATTCTACTGTGAGTAGAGCTAAAAATTAAAATTGGTAGAGCCGAAAAATCGGTAAGTAGAGCGAAAAAGGAGCGCAGTAGGTTGTATTTTTTATCGATTTGCTATAAAATGGTATTTGTCGGAAGTCGGGCGTCGCGGTCCACGTTCGGCAAATATGCAAAAAGCAAATAAAGATAAAAGAGGTAAATAATGCAAAATCAAACCAAAGTCGTGCCCGTGTTTTTCGCGGTAGACGACAAATACGTTCCCTTTTTGACGATTTCTTTGGATTCGTTGAAAGCGCACGCTTCGAAGGAAAACAAATACGATATCTATATTTTGACCACTTGTTTGAGCGACGAGAGCAAAGCGGCGGCGAAAAAACGCGAGGACGAAAACTTCACCGTCTATTTCGTAGACGTGAACGAAAAGCTCAACGACGTAAGCGATTCCTTGCACCTTCGCGATTATTATTCGATGGCGACTTACTACCGCATTTTTATCGCGGGTATGTTTCCCGAGCTCGATAAAGCGGTGTATATCGATAGCGACACGATTCTTCTTGGCGATATTGCCGAGCTGTACGACGCCGAGCTTGGCGATAATCTCGTCGGCGCAGTGCCCGACGGCGCGGTTGCCATCGTTCCCGAATTCCGCACGTATACGAAGGAAGTGCTCGGCGTGGTGGCGGAAGAATATTTCAACGCGGGCGTGCTCGTAATGAACCTGAAAAAATTCCGCGAAGCGGATTTCTACGGCAAGTTCTGCGATCTTTTGCAAAAATATAAATTTACCGTCGCGCAGGATCAAGATTATCTGAACGTAGCCTGCCACGGCTCGGTGAAATACCTTAGCGACGAATGGAACAAAATGCCGATCAACGGCGAAGGCGCAGCGCCTAAGCTCATTCACTATAACCTCACGATGAAGCCTTGGAGATACGAAAATATCCTGTTTAAGGAACATTTCTGGGCGGTGGCGGAAAAGAACGAATATTATCCGCAAGTGAAAGGCTTCCTCGATTCGTTCACCGAAGAAATGGCGAACGCGGACGCGGAGTGCGAAAAGAAGCTCAGAGCGCTTTGCCTCGAAGAAGCGGCGAGAGAAGATAATTACTGGAAAAAATACGGAAAGGCTTAACTTGTCGGTCGTTCCGTAGAAAATAAATTTATTACGGAAGGAATCGGAAAAATGGACGAATCCAAAGTATCCCCCGCACGTCGGGAAATTCTTGAAAAAATCAAGCAATACGAACGGGAAGGTCGTTTCGACGAGGATGTCGAAAACGATCCGCCCGCGCCCGAGCTTTTGCCCGATAAGGTCGATTATTTAAATAAAAAACTTTCGAGCAAGATATCCCGCCGCGTTGCGAATTTTATCGGCGACAGATACTTTTTGGGGCTGATAAAAAAAGGTGCGTTAATTATCGACGGCGTGGAAGGCGAGGAGTATTTGTCCGCGCTCAAAAACGGCGCGGTGATCACCTGCAACCATTTCGGCGTGATCGATCACTATATCGTCTTTCATTGTATCCGCAAATATTTGCCGAGAAAATATCTTTATAAGATCATTCGCGAGGGGAATTACACGAATTTCCCCGGGCTTTTCGGATTTTTGATGCGGCATTGTAACACGTTGCCGTTATCTTCTAATCGTCGCACGATGATGAATTTTATGTCCGCGACGAACGCGCTTTTAAAGCGTGGAGATAGCGTTTTGATCTATCCCGAACAGGCAATGTGGTGGAACTATCGTAAGCCCCGCCCCTATAAAATCGGCGGATTTAAAATCGCTTACCGTGCGGGCGTGCCCGTGCTTCCCACCTTTATTTCAATGCAAGACGACGAAACGCTCGACGGCGACGGCTATCCTTTGCAACGGCACACCCTGCATATTATGCCGCCTATTTATCCCGACCCCTCGCTCGGCGAGAAAAAGGGCGCGGAAAAGATGATGAACGAGGCGTTCGCCGCGGTAAAAGCAAAATACGAGGAAGTCTACGGCGTTCCGCTCGCATACGAAACGGCAGAAAACGCAAAAGAGGAAGAGGAAAAATGATACTGTATCTTAGCATTATTGCGATTTTGATTCTTCTGTTCGCAGGGCTCAACGCGTTGGTTTTCGGTTGGAATTATTTTGCGGGACTCGGCTGGACTTCGGGCGCGGTGCTTGCCGTGATTTTAATCGACGCGGTCGCGGCGAGCGCGTGCAGACTTTCGCCCGCCAAATGGTATAACCATAAGTCGAAGTTCTACACGGTCGGCAGAAGGGAAAAGAATTTCTACGAAAAATTAAAGATCCGCAAGTGGAAAGATAAGATACCCGAAATTGGGCACTTCACGGGCTTTCGAAAAAACAAGCTTGACGACCCGACGAGCGTGGAATACGTCGAAAGATTTTTGCTGGAAAGCTGTTACGGCGAAGCGGGGCATCTTTTGAGTTGTTTCGTCGGCTTCGCGATAATGATCCCGTTTCCTTTTTTGCCTCGCGGTTGGTGGCTTACCTCTTTATTAGTGAGCGTGGTAAACGTACTTATGAATTTGCCTTCGTTGTTCGTTTTAAGGTATAATTCTTATAAACTGGAAATTCTTTACAAAAGAAATCTAAAACGCCAAGCGGCGTAAGCTTAGGTCCGAGCAATCTTGCTCGGATTTTTTCTTTTTATCTCCTTTTAAAACTTGACAGGGTGAGGGTAGTCGTGGTATAAGATCTTCGGTGTATATATTTCTCACGGGAGGATTTTGAAAAATAATGAAAAAGAAATTCGGTTTGATAAGCTGTATTGCGGCAACGGTTTTATCCTGTTCGTTCGTGCTCGGCGCGTGTGGCGGCGGTTCGGATCAAAAGGATTCGTATACCATTCAGTATACCGACGACGCGGGCGTACATACCTTAGAGGTCGAGGAAGGCGCGGTGTATTCGCTCGAATCCATTCCCTATCGCTACGGCTACGAGTTCACGGGGCTGTACAGTATGGAAAAAGGCGGTATTAGATACGTGAATAGTAGCGGCGCTTCGGTAACCCCTTTCCAAGACGGTATGAACGTGGTATTGTTCCCGCAGTTCGAGGCGAAAACGTATCAACTCATTCTTGATTTTCAAGGCGGTGCGATAACGGGCAATCGTTCGTTCGAAGTCGCCTACGATTCCACACTCCCGAATTTGCCCACGAACGTGACGGCGGATTATAAAACGTTTACGGGCTGGTATACCTCGCCCAACGGCAAGGGAACGCAGATCGCCGACGGGTACGGCGTGTTGCCGACGGTAAACAAAGTCAACGAAAAGAATTTCAATCTTGACGACGCGGACGGAAATATCTATCTCTACGCGGGCTTTAAGGGGATTGAATACGACGTGACTTTGAATTTCGGAAATGGTCGAACGGAAGAGATCAAAGTAGAACACGGCACAAACGTTTCGGAAATGATTTACGACACGCGCGTAGACGGAAAAGGCGTAGTCGTTTGGTCGCGCACGGAGAACGACGAGGATAAATCGGACGCTGTGACGGGAAAAGTCACGGGGGCTATGACTTTATACGCCGCGGAATTTGCGCCCGTTTTGGAGCTCGACGAGAACGGCGGCGACGAAATAGCTTCCGTAGTGGCGAGAGCGGGTTCTTCGATCACGTTGCCAACGCCCGTGAGAGAAAACTATCAATTCGTGGAATGGCAGGATTTGAGCGGGAATACGTATAATTCGAGCGTAATGCCCGAAACGAGCGTGCAACTCAAAGCCGTTTGGCAGGCAAAACTCGTGTTCGACGAGAACGGCGGAACGGAAGTAGACGATATTTCCGCGCAGGCGGGGTCGAGTTTAACCCTTCCCGTACCCGAAAGAGAGGGTTATATTTTCGCGGGCTGGTATACGGCGGATAAAACCAAGTACGGCTCGACCTCGATGCCCGCGACGAGTATGAAGCTCAAAGCGGGTTGGTATACGGCAAAGAAAGAAACGATCGTAAAAATTTCTTCTTCGGGAAAAGGATATAACGCGGCGACCAAAGCGGTTACTTCTAATGTGTATAATGGTTTAACTGCTGGAACGTGCGAAGATGATTATATGTCAGGATTGACGTTTAATTTTGCGGAAGAATACGGACTAAAAGACGTAAACGTTAAAATAGAATTTCACTTTTTAGCGCATAGAGTGGATAAGAGTTCTTCCGTTGTGCGCGATAAAATGCATTTTGAGTTCTATTCGGATAAAGTCGTCAGCTCGTCGGCATTTTTGGACGATTACATTATTGATATAGATAACGGAGATTTTCGTTCGTATACGTTTACTTTAACGTTGCCCGTTAAGAATATGATTTTTATGACGTGGTATTGTAATTTAGGCGCAAACGGATATGCCAATAACGCTACGTTGAGAGATTTCTACTACACCATTACTTATCCCGACACGGCGAACTTGTATTTATAATCGAATCAACGATCGACCGCCCTTGCGAATTCCGCAGGGGCGGGATTTTTTATAAAAAAACGAAAAAAGTTTTCAAGAAAAAAAGGATTTTTGAAAGTTTTGTCGAATATATAAATAGTACGGAAATTATGCGCTTAAAAAGGCGCAAATCAAAAGGAGGGCAGTATGGACGAAAATAAAACGTATTCCTGCGTTCGCGAACGCATTTGCGCAAGCGAAGAACGGCTTTCTCCGTTCGCGATGAAATCCAAAAACACGCGCGGCAGACTCGTTCCCGAAAAGCCCTGCGATTTCCGCACCGATTTCCAGCGCGACCGCGATCGGATTATATACAGTAATTCTTTCAAGCGTTTAAAAAACAAAACGCAGGTGTTTTTCGCGCCCGAAGGGGATCATTATATCACGCGGCTCACGCACACCTTCGACGTTTCGCAAATCGCCCGTTCTATCGCGCGGTGCTTGGAGCTCAACGAGGATTTAGCCGAGGCAATCGCGCTCGGCCACGATTTGGGGCATACGCCGTTCGGGCACGTGGGCGAACGGGTGCTTGCCAAGCTTTCGAGCGAGGGCTTCGAGCATAACGTGCAATCCCTGCGCGTGGTGGACGTGATCGAAAAGGGCGGCAAGGGGCTTAACCTCACTTGGGAGGTGAGAAACGGAATCGTCAATCACAAGAGCTCGGGCAAACCCGCAACCAAGGAAGGGGAAGCCGTTTCGCTTGCCGATAGGATCGCCTATATCAATCACGATATCGAGGACGCAATCCGCGCGGGCGTGTTAAAGGAATCCGATCTTCCCGAACGCGCCGTGAAAATACTCGGCAAACAAACGAAAGAGCGGATCAATACGGCGATCACGGATATTTACGAAAATTCCTACGGCAAAAACGCCGTCGGTATGTCGAGCGAGGTGATGAACGCCACGAACGAATTAAGAAGCTTTATGTTCGAAAAGGTGTACGAGCTGGCGAATAAATCCATTCAAGAACGCGCCGAGCGTATGCTCACCCAGCTCTACGAATATTTCACGAAGCACACCGAAAAATTGCCCAAGCCGTATTATCGGCTGTTAGAGCGCGATCCCGCCCAGCGGGTTGTATGCGATTATCTTTCGGGAATGACGGACAGGTACGCGATCAGCGTGTTTGAAAACGTGTTTATTCCGTCTACCTTCTCGTTGGGAGGTGCGGAAAATTGAACGAAAGAAAGGGGTTCGTTGAGCCTAAATTTTTAGAGGAATTGCGGCATAAGAGCGAGATCACGGAAGTCATTTCTTCCTACGTTCCGCTCGATAAAAAAGGGAATACCCACTGGGCGTGTTGTCCGTTTCACCACGAACGCACGCCGTCGTTCGCGGTCAACGAAGCCGACCAGTTTTATCACTGCTTCGGTTGCGGGGTTTCGGGCGACGTGATCAAATTCGTGCGGGAGATCGAATCGACGGATTTTATGGGCGCGATACGCATTTTGGCGGCGCGCGCGAAAATGGAAGTGCCCGAGAATAATTTCGACGGCGAAAAAGCGGCGCAAGCGAAAAAAAAGCGGGACGCTCTCGCGGCGATTATGCTGGATTCGGCGCGGTTCTATCGGGCGAATTTGTATAGCGGGGATTCGCGAGCGGACGCGCACCTTGAATATATTTCCAACAGGCAAATGTCGCCGACGACGGTGAAAAAGTTCGGGATCGGCGCTTCGCTCGATTTCTTCGGACTCGCCGATTATTTGCAAGGTAAAGGCTATTCGCGCGCCGATCTTTTAGATAGCGGCGTTTTGACGGAATCCAAATCGGGTAAATTGATCGATTCGCAAGGCGGCAGGCTTATCTTCCCCATTATCAACGCGTTTGACGAGGTGGTGGCGTTTGGCGGTCGGCTTTTGGAAAAACGGGATTTCGCAAAATATAAAAACACCAAGGAAACGATGCTTTTCAATAAGAGCAAAACCCTTTATAATATCAATCTTTTAAAGAAGCTCAAACGCACGCAACCTATAAAAGAAGTGATTATCGTCGAAGGATATATGGATACCATTTCTTTATATCAAGCGGGGTTTGAGAACGTAGTGGCGTCGATGGGGACTTCGCTCACGAAAGATCAGGCGAGATTGATAAAACGCTATTCGGAGAATATTTTGATTAGCTACGACGGAGATTTCGCGGGGCAGAAAGCCGATCTTCGGGGACTGGAAATTTTAAAGGACGAGCATTTGAACGTAAAGGTCGTGCCGATGCCCGAAGGACTCGACCCCGACGACGTGGCAAAGCAAGGCGCGGACGCGTATCAAAAATGCTTGGACGCGGCGATG
Organism: Candidatus Scatosoma sp.; assembly: GCA_045644545.1. Classification (GTDB taxonomy): domain Bacteria; phylum Bacillota; class Clostridia; order Christensenellales; family Borkfalkiaceae; genus Scatosoma. The sequence goes on from JAZRHC010000004.1 coordinate 84,378, forward strand.
CCCCTCATTGATTATAAGATTCACGCGCTTGAACGCAAGTACGATATCAAAAAATCCGAAGAAAAGCGGTTGTTTTTGGCGGAAGCGCTTAAAATCGTAAAGACGGCGGAAAGCGAAACGGTGAAAGAGGAGCTTTTAAAAAAGCTTCGCGATAAAACGGGTATCACGTATCAATCGCTTGAACGCGATCTTTCCAGCGTGAAAAAGGAGCAAAAGCAGGAAACGCCGACCCCGAAAACGACGATCGTCGAAGCGGGACAAGGTTCGGATAAAAACGTGAAAGCGGCGCGGTTTATTTTGGCGGCAAAGCTGTTTTCGGCTATTTATGCGCAAGGCTTCGATTTAAAAAGCGTGGAGCTTTCCGTAGACGTGCATCGGGTGATTGCGGAGTATATCGTAGAACGCGAAGAAAAGGGCGAGCGGATACGGCCGAGCGAATTGTTTGAAATTCTCGACGAGGACTGCGCGGAATTCAACGAGATCCTCGATTTAAACTACGGGGACAAGCTTTCGGGCGAGGTTGCCGAGCGGTTCTTTGCCGACAGCGTGAAAGCGTTGCAAAAAGAGTTTTTGGAAAAGCAGATCGGCGCGCTCAAAGCCAAAATCGAAACGGAAACGGACGAGGAAAAGAAAAAGCAACTCACCGTTCAGCTTTCCGAAAGTATGCTAAAAAAGAAGAAAATACGCTGAAAATAACGCGTTTTGGCATAAAAATCGCGTAAAAACGGTTGAAAAGCTTGCATTTTAGGTATAAATAATATAAAAATTATAAAAATCGAAAGAAAAACGGTCTTTTAGAGAAAACGGAGGATAAAAAAGTGAATATTACCGAGCAAAAATTAAACGAGATTCTGGCGGGAATTATCGAAAATTACAGCCGTAAAGGCAGTATTTCCACGAACGCGCTCTGCGACATTATGGAAAAATACGATACGAACGCAGGTCAGATCGATTTCGTGTATAAATCGCTTGGCGAAGCGGGAATTCAGATCGTAGACGAGGACGATCGCGACCGCGAGCTTTTCGAACAGGCGCTTTCCGATATCGGGCTCGACGATCCCGTGAAGATGTATCTTAAAGAGATCGGGCGCGTGCCCTTGCTTTCCGCGGACGAGGAAGTCGAGCTGGCAAGGCTGATGCAGGAAGGGGACGAGGAATCCAAAAAGAAGCTTTCCGAAGCCAATTTAAGGCTCGTCGTTTCGATTGCAAAACGCTACGTGGGGCGGGGTATGCTTTTCCTCGACCTCATTCAAGAGGGAAATCTCGGCTTGATGAAGGCGGTGGAGAAGTTCGATTATTCCAAGGGCTATAAGTTCTCCACGTACGCAACGTGGTGGATTCGTCAGTCGATCACCCGCGCGATCGCCGATCAGGCGCGCACCATTCGTATTCCCGTGCATATGGTGGAAACGATCAATAAGCTCACCCGCGTGCAGCGTATATTGTTGCAGGAGCTCGGCAGAGAGCCGACCCCGCCCGAGATCGCGGAAAAAATGGGCGTAACGGAGGAACGCGTGCACGAAATTTTGAAGATCGCGCAAGACCCCGTTTCTTTGGAAACGCCGATCGGCGAAGAAGAAGATAGCCATTTGGGCGACTTTATCGAGGACGAAAAGACGATGACGCCTAGCGATTCCGTCGCGTTCACGATGCTTAAAGACCAGCTTTTGAAGGTGCTCGACACGCTCACGCCCCGTGAAGAAAAGGTTTTGCGCCTTCGCTACGGACTCGACGACGGCAAGCCCAGAACGCTGGAAGAGGTGGGCAAGGAATTCAACGTAACGAGAGAGCGTATCCGTCAAATCGAGGCGAAGGCTCTGCGTAAGCTCCGTCACCCGTCGAGAAGCAAACGCTTGAAAGATTTTATCGAGTAAAGGGGGAAGGCAGTGGGTTACGGCAAACGAATCGACGTGCTTTGTTCCTGCCTGAAAGAAACGGAAGTTTTCGCGGATATCGGTTGCGATCACGGCTATTGTTCGGAGTATATGCTGAAAAACGGGCTTTGCAAGCGGGCTATTTTGTCGGATATCAGTAAAGGAAGCTTGCAAAAAGCGGAAACCCTGCTCGCGGAGTTTATCGAGAACGGAAAGGCTGTTCCCGTGCTCGGCGACGGGTTTTACGGCGTTCCAAAAGATACGGGCGAAGTGCTGATCGCGGGTATGGGCGGCGCGGAGATCGTGCAGATACTCTCGCATAAAACCTACGGGTTTATCCCCGCGCATTTCGTTTTTCAGCCGATGCACGATTCGGAAAAGCTCCGCCGATTTCTCGTTGAAAACGGCGCGAATATTTTAAAAGACTACACCTTCGAGGACGGAAAATTCTACGATTTGATCGTCGGAGAAAACGGAAAAAGAGGGGGGCAGGGTCGAGAATATTCGGAAAACGACTACGAATTCGGAAAGGATAATTTAAAGGCCCGTCCGTCGGCGTTTTTAAAGCGCACGGAAAAGCTTTTGAAAGATACCGAGCGGTATTTGGCGCGCGAAAACCTGCAAGAGAGCAGTAGGGCGGCGCTTTTGGAGCGAAAGCGAAAACTGGAAGGAGTTTTGAGCGGTGAAATTAAGTGAAATTTATAAAATAGCGGACGAAATCGCCCCTAAACGGCTGAGCGAGGAATATTGCGCGGCGTACGAGGGGTATGATAATTCGGGGATTCTCGTCGATACGGGAAAGGAGATAGAAAAAATTCTTTTTTCGCTGGATTTTTCCCTCGAAGCGATCGAGCGGGCGAGCGAAGAAGGCGCGAATTTGATCGTCACGCATCATCCCGCGATCTACGGAAAGCTCGGAAATATAAGAGTTGATAATTTCGATCCGCTTTCGAAAAAGTTACTTAAAGCGATCGAAAAGGGAATTTCCGTGATCTCGATGCATTTAAACCTCGATATGGCGCAAGGCGGCGTGGACGAGAGCTTGAAAAACGGCGTGATCGAGGCTGCGAAACGGGCTTCGGGCAAAGCGATCGCGCAAACGGGAAAAGAAGAAAAAACGATGTGGCAAGTGACGGGCGGCGGTTACGGCAGGGCGTACGACCTTCCCGCGGTGAAGCTCGGCGATTTGGTCGAAGAGCTCAAAAAAGAGCTGGAAACCACGAGGATATTCGCCTACGGCGAGAAAGAAAAAACGGTCGCCCGCGCGGCGAGCTTTTGCGGCGGCGGGGGAGATACGCAAGAGGTGGAATACGCGGTGAAAAACGGCGCGCAAGTGATCGTATCTTCCGATTTTAAGCACCACGCGCTTTTGCTCGCAAAAGAATCGGGGCTTGCCGTCGTGCAGACGACGCACTACGCGTCGGAAAACTACGGCTTTAAAAAATATTATGAAAAAATCCGTTCGCAGGCGGGGATTCCGTGCGTATATCACACGGACGAAGATCTGCTTTGACGGGAGGAGAAGTATATGGAACAGTTACAGGCTATTTTAAACTATCAGGAAACGGACAAAAAGCTCTACGCGCTCGAACGGGAGCTCGCGGGCTCGGCGGAGCGTAAGGAATACGTAAAGGCGAAGAAATTTATGGAAGCCGCGCCCGAGAAGCTGGATTCTTTGGAAGCCAAGGCTTGCGCTATGAAAGCGGAAGCAAGCAAGCTCGAAGAGGAATACGTAAAAACGCAAGAAACCCTTTCCGATTTCGATAATCTCGACGAGCTTTTGGAAAGCGGCGCGGATATTTCTTTCTATAAAAAGAAAGCGCAGGCAAAAGCGGATAAGCTGAGAAAGCTCAAAGCCGACCTGAACGCGTTGATCGCGAACATAAACGCGGCGAGCGCGGAATATCAAGAGCTCAAAAAGCAGGTTATCGCGATGCAAAAGCAGTTTGCGGAAACCAAGAAAAAATACGCCGAGGTCAAAGCTTCTAAAGACGGCGAAAAAGCGGCGATCGAAGCGGAGCTTTCCGCGATTTCCGCGGGGATTTCTCCCGAGCTTATGCAAAAATACGCCGTCAAGCGAAAGGAACGGATATTCCCCGTCGTGGGCGAGCTTGCGGGCGATCGGTGTCCGTTCTGCGGTATGGAACCGCCGCTTGCCGCGCGCAATAAGCTCACGGGCGGCGCGACGATCGAATGCGAGCATTGTCACAGAATTATTTTCAGAAAATAATCGCTTAAAAGGTAACTTTTCCGCCGTAGCCGCATACGATAAACCGTGCAGAAAACGGTGGCGGAGATCAATTTAAAAGCAATCAAAGAGAACGCGCAAGCGTTCGTGGCGCGCACGGGCGCAAAGCTTTGCGCCGTCGTGAAGGCGAACGCGTACGGGCACGGGGCGACGGAGGTCGTAGCCGCGCTCACGGGCGTTGCGGATTGCTTCGCGGTGGCGATCGTCGAAGAGGGGGTCGCGATAAAACCCGCCGCGTGCGGGAAGGAAATTCTCGTGTTTACCCCGCCTTCGGACGAAACGGAAGCGGCGGCGATCGTTAAAGAGGGCTTCACGGCTTGCGCCGTCGATTACTTTTCCGCTCGGCTTCTTGCACGCGTTGCCGAACGGCTCGGAAAACGGGTCAAAGTACATTTAAAAGTCAATACGGGAATGAACCGCTACGGAATGGGCGAAAACGAGCTGAAAAAAGTTTGTCGTTTTTTATCCAAGCAAAAGTTCGTGCTCGTCGAAGGGGTGTTTTCGCACCTGTATCAAACGCAGAAAAAGACGGCGGAAAAACAGCGCGAGTTATTTTTGCGGCTCACGGAGCTTTGCCGAAGCTACTATCCCCGCGCAACGCGGCATTTAAGCGCGACCTACGGCGCGCTCTTGGGCAAAGATTTTGCGTTCGATATGGTGCGGATCGGTATCGGGTTATACGGGTATCTGCCTTGCGAGAGAAAACTTTTGCCTAAGCCTCCGCGCTTGCAAAAAGCGATGAAGGTCTACGCGCGCGTTCTGCTGAATAGAAGGTACGCCTTTGGCGGCGCGGGATACGGCGAGGATTTTTCGGGAGCTATCAAAAAGGGCGGTTGGCTGAATCTGTTAAGGGTCGGTTACGCAGACGGCTTTTTGCGAAAAAAGCAAAACGGAACGGACGGCGCGGAAAAGAACGCAAACAATCTTTGTATGGATATTTGTATCCGCAAAGGGCGCGCAGGCAAGGGCGAATGGATACCCGTGATGACGGACGCGGAAAAAACGGCGAAGCAAACGGGTACGATTTGTTACGAGGTGCTTTGCGCGGCGACGAGCCGAGCGGAATGCAAGTATAGATACGAATAAATGCCCGTAAGGGTTGAGAAGATAAACGTGGATGAAACGTAAATAAAGTACGGGGCTTTGCGGAGGCGAAGCTGAAAGGAGAAAAGTATGAGAGCAAAAGAAAGGGCGAAGCTGATCGGGAAAACTATTTTCGAATGCTTTAAGCGTTCGTTTTCCTCGTCGTTTATGTATTTTATGGCGGGTACGATCCTGATGATGCTGACGATGACGGGCGATCTGACCACGGGTCTTACCGCGAAGCGTTGGACTTGGACGGTGGTTTGTATCGTCGTGGCGGCGGCGTATAACGCGTTCGTCGCGTACGTGTGCGGCGGCAATCACTACGAAATGCTCGTTTCGGGGAATATGAAACGGGTGTCCGCAATGAATATGGGCAGCGAATTTAAAATTTCTTCGCATAAAATCGAAAAGGAATACCGCATTTGGAAAGGCTTCGGGATCGGCGCGTTTGTCGCGCTGTTCGCCGTGATCGGCGGGATCGTGTTCGGCGCGAATCAAGCGGAGATCGCAAAAATCGCCGTAGACGGGCAAACACCTTCAAAAATCGTGGCAATCTTCGCGTTGATCTTCTTCTGTTTGTCGGGCTGGTCGGTGATTCCCTTCTTCTTCGCAAACGCGGCGGGCGCGGGAATCAGTTATTATTGGTCGTGTTTGATGGGCTTGCTTCCCTTTGCAATCTACGCGGGAATGTATATCGTGGGCGCGTACGGCAGACGGCGCAAGAGTATCAGAGCGCAGGAACTTGCCGACAGAGTCGCGGCGGCGCAGGCGGAAAAGCCCAAAAAGATCAACTACGGCGGCTTACCCGGCACGAAGCCCAAGAAAAGAAAATGAGAATTATCGGCGGAAAATATAAAAGCCGCGTGCTTATCGAATTCGACGGCGCGGCGGTGCGCCCGACGGCGGACAGGGTCAAGGAATCGCTGTTTAATATCCTGTTTTTGAAAGTTCGCGGCGCGCGCGTGCTCGATCTGTTTTCGGGGAGCGGCGCGTTGGGGTTGGAATGTTTGTCGCGCGAGGCGGCGGAGGTCGTGTTCAACGATTTGTCGAAAAACAGCGTGGAGCTTTTAAAGCGCAATATGAAGGCGTTGAAGATTGCGCCCAACGGCGAAAATAACAAGGTGTATAATTTCGATTTCAAAACCTGTTTGGGCGCGGTGAGCGGAACGTTCGATCTTATTTTTATCGACCCGCCGTACGCGTTCGACTACGGCGAAGAAGCGTTGGAGATTATTGCAAAAAAAGGGCTGTTGTCCGAAAACGGGATCGCCGTTTTCGAGCGGGATCGCAAAATGGAAAAGTCGATCGCGGGGCTTGAAAAATACGACGAGAGGAAATACGGAAAAACGTGGCTGACGTTTTTGAGGAAAGCGCAGTCGTAAAGGAAAGTATATGGAAAAGAAGATAAGAAAATGCGTGTTTGCGGGCACGTTCGACCCGCCCACGTTGGGGCATAAAGCGGCGATCGAGGATTGCCTTGCTCTTTTCGACGAGGTG
>JAZRHC010000005.1:0-4034 GCA_045644545.1 Candidatus Scatosoma sp.
GGAAAAAGCAAGAAAAAGCGTGTAATTTGCTTTACAAACGCGTGAAAAAGTTGTATAATAAAGAAAAATAAATACGAAAGGCGTGTAAAAAAGGACGCGTTTTTTAAGAAAGCTACCGCACAGAGAAATTCCGTTTTGGTGAAAGGAAGAAGGGGCGCTTAAAAAATATCACCTTTATAGCTTACCTGATGAAAGTTTTTTCAAGTAGTTGGGTACGGGTTCGCAATCCGTTATCCGTTGCGACAAATGATAGTTTGTTTTGGTGGTTAATGAAAGCCGTTGTGTTTTTTCCAAAGCACGACGGCTGTTTTTTATCTTTCATTATATACATTATATAATATATACCTTGCTTAAAAAAGGAGAAAAATACTATGGGAACGTACAAAAAAGTAGATACTTCTTTGAATTTCGTGGAAAGAGAAAAGAAGATCGTCGAATACTGGAACGAAAACAAGGTTTTCGAAGCGAGTATGAAAGAGCGCGAGGGCGGGGAGGAATTTTCCTTCTACGACGGACCTCCCACCGCGAACGGAAAACCGCATATCGGGCATATTCTCACCCGCGTTATGAAGGATATTGTGCCGAGATATAAAACGATGAAGGGCTGTCACGTTTTGAGAAAAGCGGGCTGGGATACGCACGGACTCCCCGTCGAGCTCGAAGTGGAAAAACAGCTCGGCTTCGAGCACAAAACCCAAATCGAGGGCTACGGTATCGAACCGTTTATCAAAAAATGTAAGGAATCCGTTTGGAAATATTCCACCGAATGGAAAAAAATGTCCGACCGCGTAGGCTACTGGTGCGATATGGACGAGCCGTACGTCACCTATCACGACGATTATATCGAATCGGAATGGTGGGCGATTAAAAAAATCCACGAAAAGGGTTTATTATATAAAGGACATAAAATCGTGCCGTATTGCCCCCGTTGCGGGACGGCGCTTTCCTCGCACGAAGTGGCGCAGGGCTATAAAGACGTCAAGCAACAAACGGCGTTCGTGAAATTCAAGCTCGTCGGCAAGGAAAATACGTTTATTCTTGCTTGGACGACCACCCCTTGGACGCTTCCTTCCAACGTCGCGCTTTGTATGCACCCCGACTACGACTACGTAGAAATCCAATTGGACGAAAACGGCGAGAAATATATTCTCGCGCAAGGTCTTTTGGAAAAGGTGTTCGGAGAAGAAGGATATCAAGTCCTTTCCGTCAAAAAGGGCTCGGAGTACGAATATACGGAGTATGAGCCTCTCTATCCCTTCGGCAAAAATAAATTTAATTTCAAAGAGAAAGCCTACTATGTGACGAACGACGGCTACGTCACCCTTTCCGACGGTACGGGCGTCGTGCATATTGCGCCCGCGTTCGGTGAGGACGACTATAAAGTGGGCAGAAGATATAACTTACCCGTCGTGCAGCTTATCGACGAAGAGGGGAAATTCCCTTCGGGTTGCGACTTCTTGACGGGCAAGGGCGCGCAAGCGGCTGATCCGTTCGTCGTCAAGGATTTAAAAGAAAGGGGCTTGCTTTTAAAAACGCTTGAAATCACGCACAGCTATCCTTTCTGCTGGCGTTGCGACACTCCGCTTATCTACTACGCGCGTTCGAGCTGGTTTATTAAAGTGACGGCAATCAAGGATAAATTGATCGCGGCAAACCGTTCGGTAAACTGGATGCCCGATACCATCAAGGAAGGGCGTATGGGCAACTTCCTCGAAAACGTGATCGACTGGGGCTTATCCCGCGATCGGTATTGGGGTACGCCGTTGCCCGTTTGGGTGTGCGCCGATTGCGGCGAAATTCACGTGATGGGCTCGCGCGAAGAACTTGCGGAAAAATGCGGTTGCGAGAAAACGATCGAACTGCACCGCCCGTATCTCGACGAGCTTACCTGCAAATGCGAAAAGTGCGGCGGCGAAATGCGCCGTGCTCCCGAAGTGATCGACTGTTGGTTTGATTCGGGATCAATGCCGTTCGCGCAGTATCACTATCCGTTTGAGAATAAAGAAGTGTTCGAACAGACCTTCCCCGCGGACTTTATCTCGGAAGCGGTAGACCAAACCCGCGGCTGGTTCTATACGCTCCTCGTCATTTCCACCTTGCTCTTTGATAAAGCGCCGTTTAAAAACTGTATCGTCCTCGGTCACGTGAACGACAAGAACGGTATCAAAATGAGTAAGCACAAAGGCAACGTCGTTGATCCTTGGTCGGTGCTCGATAAGCAGGGGGCAGACGCCGTGCGTTGGTATTTCTACACCTCTTCCGCGCCTTGGTTGCCTTCCCGTTTCTATCCCGAAGCGGTCAGCGAAGCGCAAAGAAAGTATATGGGTACGCTTTGGAACACCTACGCGTTCTTCTGTTTATACGCGGACGTGGACGGCTATAACCCCGCCGAATACGACCTTGCAAAATGTAAGCTTTCCTTAATGGATAAATGGATCTTGTCCAAGCTCAACACCTTGATCGATACGGTGGATAAAAACCTTGCCGTGTATAATATCACCGACAGCGCGCGCGCGTTGCAGGACTTCTCGGATATTTTATCCAACTGGTACGTCCGTCGCGGTCGCGATCGCTACTGGGGAAGCGAAATGACGGAGGACAAGGCGGCGGCGTATACCACCCTTTGGCACGTCCTCACTACGTTTGCAAAGCTCACCGCGCCGTACACGCCGTTTATCGCAGAAGAAATGTATCTAAACCTCGTTCCCGCGTTCTTTAAAGACGCGCCCAAGAGCGTGCATCTTTGTCAGTTCCCCGTTTGCGATTCGTCGCTGGTGGACGTAGCGCTTGAAAAGGGTATGGACGTCGTGCTCGATATCGTCAACCTCGGCAGAGCGGCGAGAAATACGGGGAACGTGAAAAACCGTCAGCCGCTTTCGGAAATGTACGTCGTGACGGCTCGCGCGGCGGAGCTCGACGAGGGCTTAAAGGCGATCGCGCTCGACGAGTTGAATATCAAGCAATATAAATCGGCGGAGGACGCGGGCGAATTTATCTTCTATAAACTCAAGCCTCAACTCAAAACGCTCGGTCCGAAATACGGCAAAAAGCTCGGCTTGATTTCTAAATTCCTCGCAACCTGCGACGCGGGCGCAGTCGTGGAAGCGGTCAAAAACGGCGGCTCGTTCGTCCTTCCCGAGGATAGCGAAGTCGTGCTTTTGGAGGAAGATTTGCAAATCTTCACCGAAAGTAAAGCAGGGTTTATCTCCGCGAGCGATAACGGCGTTACCGTCGCGCTCAACACCGCGCTCACCGAAGAACTCGTCGAAGAGGGGATCGAACGCGAACTCGTCTCCAAAATCCAAACGATGCGAAAGGAAGCGGGCTTTGAGATCACCGACCGCATTACTATCTATTATAAAGCGGAAGGCAAAGCGCAAAAAGCGCTCGAAAAAGGCGCGTTCGCGGGCGACGTGCTCGCCGTAGCCGTTAAAGAAGGCGTTCCCGAAACCGCGCAAGCTTCCAAGGAAGTGGACTTAAACGGCGAAAAAGCGTTGATTTCCTTGGTAAAAGCGTAAGGAAACGACGGAATAAGACAAGAAAAATCGGCTTTTTTGAAATTTTCTCAAAAAAGCCAAAAATTTTTTAAAAAACCCTGAAAAAATATTTGACAATCCCATTTGAATGTGGTAAGATAGTCAAGCTGTCCCGTTGGGAAGTAATTTTTTAAATAAAAAACAAGAAATTCTAAAAAAATTAAAATTTTTTGGAAAAAGTTTGAAAAATCGCTTGACAAAAGGGTTTGAGTTGTGCTATTATGGACAGGCTCTCCCCGCGAAAGGGATAGCAAACCGAGGCTGTAGCCGAGGTAAAAAGCAGATTAAAAATAGAATAAGAAAGAAATGAGATTTATTTGACAATAGTGCAAATGAAGGTAATTTCCGTTAATTTAAAAAAGCAAGAAGTACTTGAAAAAGTAACCTTGAAAGCAAGTCAGCAAAGATAATGACAAAAAAGAAAAATCGTTAGAGCCGTTGTTACCGAGAGGTAGCGACTTTAAACAATTAAACTTAAGAGTTTGATTCTGGCTCAGG
>JAZRHC010000006.1:0-35442 GCA_045644545.1 Candidatus Scatosoma sp.
CTATTCATAACTTTATTCCTGCCGAATGGATACAGTTGGTTTTGGGTAGTGATAAATGGTACGCTGTACCCCTTGCGACAATTCTTGGTACGCCTATGTATGCGGATATTTTCGGTACGATTCCCGTTGCGGAAGCGTTGTATGCAAAAGGTGTTGGCGTTGGAACGATTCTTTCCTTTATGATGAGCGTTACCGCACTTTCCTTGCCGTCTATGATTATGCTTTCAAAGGCAGTAAAGCCGAAACTGCTATTTTGGTTTATCTTTATCGTTGTAGTCGGGATTATGATTATAGGCTTTACCTTTAATTTCTTATTCGTTTAATAAAATTCAAGGAGATATATATTATGAAACTTATTAGTCTTGGTGCTTGTTGCAAAAAGTCTAAACAAAATCACGAAAACGCTGTGATTGCCTCAAAAAATTGCGGTATTGAAACGCCCGTAAATATTGCCGATACAATGGAAATTATGAAATACGGCGTTATGTCAACCCCTGCCATTGTGATTGACGGAAAAGTTGTTGCGATGGGTAGAATGTTATCGGTTGAGCAAATCGAATCGCTTATAAAGGGGAAAATGGCGGAAGAAGATTCCGCAAAAGTTTGCACTTGCGGTTGTGGTTGCGAAAAAAGCGAATTGTAGATTGACTATTGACGGTTGAAAAATGTCACTTTTGCGGACGTGGGTTCGATATAGTTTGTTGAAATTCGATTTTGCGTGGAATTGAAAAACAAGCAAAAAACACACAAAAACCTATGATTTTAGCCAAAAATCATAGGTTTTTATCATTGCGGAAGAGTGAGCGTTTCGACATAATTACGGTGCACCAGGAAACAGCCCGCGGCAATTTGCCGCGGGCTGTTTCCTTTCGTTTATAGCAATCAAATCAATCCCGAAATTCGGGGGAAAGCTCGGAAGAGGGCACGCCGTCGATCGTGGTGTTTTCAATGGCGAACGTGAAGCTCGCCGTTAACGTATCCGCTTCGTACAGTCCGTCAATGCCTTCTAATGAGTCTACGTTATCCCAAGGCTCGCAGTTCGTAATCGTGCAGTTTTTGATCGAAATACTCGTGTTGTCGGTTGAAAGGATACTGCCGATCGCCACAGCGGGCTTCGTTTTTAAGCCCGTAAAACGGCAATCGTCAACCGTCACGCTTTCTATATCCGTGTTAAATTCTTCGTGAATCTTGATGGCGCGGTGACCTGTGAACGAGCAATTTTTAAAGGTTACGCTTCCCGCCGACACCCAAGCCGCGTATTTATTGGAAGCGGAAGAGGTAAATTCGCAATTTTCAAATACGGCGTTCGCGCCGTCTTTCAAAGCAACGCCGTCGTAGAGCTTGCAGTTTTCAAAACGCAAGTTGCCGCCGAATTTCAAATACCCGCTCGGATAGCCTTGATTAGCAAAATTAGTATCGTCTTTAAGCGTAAGGTTTTTAAAAATCAAGGTCGCGCTTTGAGCGACCTGCAAAACGCTCTCGCCAGCGCCCTTAAATTCAAGGATCGCGCCGTCGTTGCCGCCGTCGATCACGGCTTCTTCCAACGTGCTCGAACCGAGCGTAACCGTGCTACTTGCCGAGGTTTGTATTTTAGAGATCGTCGAAATATTCACCGTTACTTTGCCCGTTTTTCCTTCGAGCAGGGCGTTGATCGTGGTCACGCTCGTTGCCGTTTCGCCGTTCTGCTCCGTGCCCGTTTGCGACTTTTCGGAGCTTGACGAATCGTCGTCGCCACAGGCGGTGAACAGGATCGCGCAAGAAAAAAGCGCAAGGGCAAGAGCTAAGAATTTTTTGAGTTTTTTCATAACGTAATTCTCCTTATGAGAGTGTTTATTTTTACCGAATCCGACCGAGAACAAAGTCAACGGAACAATCGAACGCTTGCGCTAATTTGACTAAACTATCTACGTACGGCGTGGAAGCGCCTTTAAGCCATTTATTATAGTCGTCGTAGGATAATTGCGTTTTCTTATGAAGCTTATATTGTGTAAAATTAAATAATTGCAATAATTCGCGAAACCGTTCGTGGAAAGGCGGTGCAGGGTGAAAAACAAGGCTTTCGGGTGGAAAGTCTACCAAGCCTACCAAAAAATCCGCAGAGCAATTCAAAACGTCAAGCATTTTAATAAAATTATCAAAAGTGGGTAAACGAACGCCTTGCATATAACGAGTAATGGTATTGCGATTTACGCCTACTTGTTTGGCGAGATCAGCAGCTTTAAAATTTTTTTCGAACATTACTTCTTTAAGCCGTTCAGACAGTTTCGACATAATCTCCATAAAATAGCCTCCTTTCTACAAAATATTATCTTCGGAGTTGGCAGAAAACGCTTGCGTAGTCCCAACTCCGAGGTGTATAATATAAGTACAGTCATTCAAGCGCGCGAAACTGTAACAAAATATTACGTAAAGGAGATTTTTATTTTATGAAAGAAAAAACTAAAACGAAAGAGCAAGAACAAGAAATGGTAAGTTCAGATTATAAGCTTGGGGCGAACGCATTTTTGGATTTGATCGTCCCGCCCGTGAAAGAACTGCTTTTGGCGACCTTTAAACGCGAAAGCAAAACTTCTACGTCGGTTCGTTTTGCAAACGGGCAAACCTTTCGCATTTCCGTGGAAGAGGTGATATGAGTGGAAAAACGCCGTCAAAGGAGCTTTGGCGACGTTTGAGGGTTGGGAATATAGTATACTATAATAAAAAAGAACCGACGGGGGAGATCCTGTCGGTTTTTGACTTAAAATAGGGAATTTTTCGCGTTCGTTGAATTAAGGGATAAAATCTTTTGCAGACTGTAAGCTTTTCGTGATTTCGATAAAAAAATCTTTGCTCCATAAATCTAATTTTTTCTTGTCTTTAATAAACGGTAGCACGTCTTCCTTTGCTTGATTAAAGTCCATATGGGCAAATCTTTCGATTAGGAGTAATTTTAAATTTTCTATCGTTAAATCGTAATTTTCTTCTATAAATTTTGTTTGTACTAATTTGGCTTTCAGATTGTCTAAATTAACTTTTGCGCCCATCGACAAGAAGAAAACGTAATCGTAAAAATCTCTGCCTTTTACTCTGGTTTTCCAATTTCTGCATAAGCAAGCGTGGATTTTGCCTGCGAATAACGACGGCATATCATATAATCTTACTTGATAGGGAGAAGGGAGTAAGCCGAACTTGGTTTCATACGTTGCGCCGACGGGGGGATTAACGTCAACTTCAAACTTGATTTTGATAACCTCTTCTTTATTGATCAGGTTCGCTTCCGTGGAGTTTTCGTAAAAAGTTAAAATATGTTGCTTCGTGTTGCCTTTTAAAAAAGCGGATTTAACGTTGGAATCTATCGTTTTTTCCTTTTCTTTAACGGAAAAATCCAAGCCTAAGGATTTCGTTTCGTTTTCTATATACGGAAAATATTTGCTTAAATCAAAATCGGGGTTTTGGGAGAGCAAAGAAAAGTCTAAATCTTCACTAAATCTGTCTAAGCCATAAAAAATTCTTAAAGCAGTTCCGCCGTAAAATGCGGCTTCTTTAAAAAATCCGCCGCGAGATAATCCGCAAAGCACGATTTCTTGCACGATTTCTTTAATTGCATTTTTTTTATCGGCTAAATTTTTGATTGGATATTTAGATAACATTTGGCTTACTATTTGTTGCATATTATTTTCGTTCCTTTATTAACTTTACTAATAAATTTAAGTTCGTGGAGCGGTATAGCGGAGCAAGTTTTAATAAATCCTCTTCGTTTAGCCGATTAAACTCGTCTTCGTCTATTCTTAGATCTTCGAAGAGAAGTAGCTTAAAATCTTTAACGCTCTTAACGGGAGACAAAGTGTAAAGCTTATCGCAAAGCGCTTTTTCTGCCGACGCCATTTGATAAGAATAATTTCCTTCGTTAAAAATAAAAACGCCGAGACTGAAAACTTCTTTTGGAACGTCTCTGTAAACGAACGTGCCAAAATGGTTGGTATACGTCTTTATTTTCTTTTTATTGAACGTTGCGCAGGTGTACGTATTATATACCGCTTCGGGGATCAATCCGTGATAATGCAAAACGTAGTCAAAGGACAAATAAGACGGTCCGTATATAAATTGCGCTAACCTCGAACCGTGTGCGTTAGCGTCGGTTTCATAAACGCCTTTTACCAACGGAAACAGTTTTCCCTTTTTTATATCGCGGGAAATTTTTCCTTTTACGTCTGCTATATTTGGATATTGTTCTTTTAGTTGTTGAGTGGTAACGATCATTTTATTTTCTCCGGATAGTAGCATTATATCACATTGTGTGGAGAAAATCAACCTATTTTATAGTATTTGCTCCAAATAATTGTATTTTTTGCAACTTTTTGGAGAAAATCGTTGCAATTGTATTAAATACGCGTTTACTTCCGTTTTAATAAATGAAATTGATTTTCTCCGCTTCTTCCAGCTCGGGAGGCGGGGCGTCGGTCACGACGAGGTCGTAATCGGAAAGGGAAGAGGTTCGATACGTGCCGAAGGATTCGAATTTGGTGTGATCGATCAAAAGCACCCGCTTTTTACTGCGCCGAAACGCCACGCGCTTGAAGTCGCTTTGATCGAGCGAACGCTCGTATACGTCGCTCCCGATAATCCCCGCGCACGACGAGATCATTAAATCGAAAGAAAAATCGTAGAGCTGACGGGTCGTCCAGCTGCCCGTGGCGGAAATGGTGTTGTATTGCACCGTTCCACCGAGCAAAATCAAGGTCACGTTGGGTTTTTTGGAAAGCTGCATCGCCGCTTGCAGGTTGTTCGTGACGACCGTTTTGAAGGTTAAATCCATACGTTCAACGAGCGCGAGCGCGGTGGAGGAGCTGTCGATAAACACCGATTTAAAAAAGGGGATATGCGGGAGAGCTTTGGAAGCGACCCGTTCTTTTTCTCGCGCGTTCTTTTCGCGACGGAAAAAGATGGAAATTTCTTCCGAATTTTCGGGCAAGATCGCGCCGCCGTGACTGCGCTCGATAAGTCCCATACTTTTCATTTCCGCAAAATCCCGCCGTATCGTCGCTTCGCTGACGAAGAGCGTTTTTGCAAGTTTGCTCACGCTGACGCTCTTTTTTTCCTTTAAAATTGCTAAAATGGCGTTGTGCCGTTCGTTCGTAGCCATATTTTTACCTCGTTTTTAGTTTGTTTGCGCATTTTTGCGCGTTTGTGATTGAATTATAGCATAAAAAATCTTTTTTGTCAATCTTTTGAGCATATATAGACAAAAAGAAAAATATATGATATAATGTATATGATAAAAAAGCGGATAAGGCAAAGTGTGCCTTTTCGGGCTTAAAATCGGAGGGTTGAATGAGATATTATCTTGCAATCGATATCGGCGCGTCGAGCGGTCGGCATATTCTTTCACACGTGGAAAACGGAGTGATGATCACGGAGGAAATTTACCGTTTCCAAAACGGTCCGGAAACCTTAAAAGCGTACGACGGGAAAGAGCATTTGATGTGGACGCACGAACGGCTGTTCGGGGAAATTTTAAACGGCTTGAAAAAGGCGAAGGAGATCGGCAAAATTCCCTATTCGGTCGGGATCGATACGTGGGGCGTGGACTACGCGCTTTTGGACGAGAACGACGAGGCGATCGGCGGAACGTATTGCTACCGCGATTGGAGAACGGAAGAAACCATCCCCGCCGTGCACGAAACGGTTGCTTTCGAAGAGCTGTACGCGAAAACGGGTATTCAGTTTGCCTCGTTTAACACCGTTTATCAGCTTTTGGACGATAAAAAATCGGGGCGTATGGCGAAGGCGAAAAGCTTTTTGATGCTTCCCGACTATTTCCATTTCCGCCTTACGGGCGTGAAGAAACAGGAATACACGAACGCGACGACGACGGGTATGGTCAACGCCACCACGCATACGTGGGACGAGGAGATTCTCGAAAAGCTCGGCTATAAAAAAGAGCTGTTCGGCGAGCTTTCCCAGCCGGGCACGGAAGTTGGAGAATTTACCGACGAGGTCGCTTCGATCGTAGGGTATAAGGCGAAGGTCGTTTTGCCCGCCACGCACGACACGGCGAGCGCGGTGCTTGCCGCGCCGCTCGAAGCGCAAACGCCGTATATATCGAGCGGTACTTGGTCGCTCCTTGGGGTGGAACAAAACTATGCGCACACGAGTGAAGCGGCGAGAGAAGCGGGGTATTCGAACGAAGGAAGCGTGAAGCAGACCTTCCGTTTGCAGATCAATATTATGGGGCTTTGGATGATTCAGCAGGTGCGCCACGAGCTTGGGGATAAATATAGTTTTGCCGAGCTTGCGGATATGGCGAGAGCCAACCCCGTTGACGACGAGATCAACGTAAACGAGCAAAAATTCCTTGCGCCTGAAAGTATGATCGACGCGATCAACGAATCGGTGGGCAGGCAGCTCCCCGTTGGAGAAATGGCGTACGTGATCTATAATAACCTTGCGAAATACTACGATCGTTCGCTGAAAGCTTTGGAAGAAGTGACGGGCGAGAAATACGAAACGCTCAACATTATCGGCGGCGGAAGCAAGAATATGCTTTTAAACGAGCTGACGAAGGAGTATACGGGCAAGAGAATTATCACGGGTCCTGCGGAAGGCACGGCAATCGGGAATTTAATGATGCAAATGGTCGGCGCGGGCGAGATCGCGGACGTGAAAGCGGGCAGAAAGATCATTAAAGCGTCTTTCGATATCAACGAAATTTAAATAAAGTATATAAAAGGAAATAAGGAGCAGAATTTATGTCTAGATACGAAGAAGCAAAAAAAATCTACGCGCAGTTTGGGATCGATACGGATAAGGCGATCGAACGCCTTACAAAAATTCCCGTAAGCGTGCATTGTTGGCAGGGGGACGACGTGATCGGGTTCGACGGCAGCGATTCCCTTTCGGGCGGGATTCAAACGACGGGGAACTATCCCGGCAGAGCGAGAAGCCCCGAGGAGCTGTTTGCCGACCTCACCAAAGCGTTTTCGCTGATGCCCGGGAAAAAGCGCGTAAACGTGCACGCGTGCTACGCCATTCTCGGCGAAGATAAAGGCAAGGTCGATCGCGACGCCTACGAATACAAGCATTTCGAGCCTTGGGTGAAATGGGCGAAGAAAAACGGGCTTGACGGCATAGACTTTAACCCGACCTTTTTTGCTCATCCCAACCTGAAAGACGGTTTGACCTTATCCTCCCCTGACGAACAAACGAGAAATTTTTGGATTAAGCACGGCAAGGCTTGTATGAAGATCGCAGCGGAAATAGGTAAGGCGATGGGTAGCCCTTGCGCGATAAATCTTTGGGT
The DNA here is from genome assembly GCA_045644545.1 of Candidatus Scatosoma sp. GTDB lineage: Bacteria > Bacillota > Clostridia > Christensenellales > Borkfalkiaceae > Scatosoma. The sequence continues at coordinate 7,280 of JAZRHC010000006.1, forward strand.
GCCCGACGGGTATAAGGATATTCCCGCGGATCGTTTAGCGCCGCGCGTTCGCCTGAAAAACTCGCTCGACGAAATCCTTAAAGACTACGACAAGGAGTGGGTAATTCCCGCCGTCGAAAGCAAGGTGTTCGGAATCGGCGTGGAAAGCTACACGGTCGGTAGCAACGAATTTTATCAAAATTACGCGGCGACGCGCGGGATTTGTTGCTTGCTCGACACGGGGCATTATCATCCCACCGAAGTCGTTTCGGACAAGATTCCGTCTATGCTTGCCTTCTACGATAAAGTACAGCTTCACGTTTCCCGCCCCGTGCGTTGGGACAGCGATCACGTGGTGGTGGTGGACGACGAGCTGAAAGAATTGTCGAAAGAAATTATTCGCAACGAAGCGGACGAGAAGGTTATGATCGCGCTCGACTATTTCGACGCGTCTATCAACCGCCTTTGCGCTTGGGTGACGGGCGTGCGTTCCGTACATAAAGCTTTGCTTACGGCGATATTACAGCCGTACGCGGAAATGAAGAAATTGCAAGAGCAGGCAAACTTCACGAAAGTGCTTTATATGCACGAAAGAGTGAAATTCCTGCCGATTGCGGACGTTTGGAACGAATATTTGCGCCGTCAGGGTCTTTCGGAGGACTGGTACGACGAAGTGGAAAAATTCGAAAACGAAGTGATCGCAAAGCGCGTGTAATATAGATAAGGAAAGAGTAAGAAATGAAAATTTTGGTAGTAAACGCCGGAAGCTCCTCGCTTAAATATCAGCTTTTCGATATGGACGGGGGGAAGGTTCTCGCGAAAGGCAACTGCGAACGAATCGGTATCGACGGACTCGTAACGCATAAATGCCCCGGGAAAGAGGACTATAAATCGGCGGCTGAGCTTCCCGATCACCGCGCGGCGATCAAGCTCGTGTTAAGCCTTTTGACCGACGAAAAGCTCGGCGTGCTCAAAGGCGTGGAGGAAATCGACGCGGTAGGTCACCGCGTGGCGCACGGCGGCGAAAAGCTCCGTCAATCCTCCGTGCTCGGCGAAGAGGAGATCAAATATCTCGAAACGATCGTAGAGCTCAACCCCTTGCACGGGCCTCCCGCGATCAGCGGTTTTAAGGCTTGCAAGGAAGTGATGCCGAATATCACGCACGTAGGCGTGTTCGACACTTCGTATTATTCGGATATTCAAGACCACGCGTATATTTATCCGATTCCGTACGAGCTGTACGAGCAGTACAAGATAAGGCGTTACGGCTTCCACGGCACTTCGCACAGATACGTGGCTGGCAAGGCGGCGGAGCTTTTGGGAAATAAAAACGCGAAGATCATCACCTGTCACCTTGGCAACGGTTCGTCGATCACGGCGACGGTGAACGGCAAGGCGGTGGACACCTCGATGGGCTTCACCCCGCAAGACGGCGTGCCGATGGGTACGCGCTCGGGCGCGCTCGACCCGACCGTCGTTCCCTTCCTTATTAAAAAGCTGGGGATCACGGCGGAGGAAGCGGAAAAGCTTATTAACTCCAAGTCGGGACTTTTGGGCGTATCGGGAATATCCAGCGATTGCCGCGACGTTGCGGAAGCGGCGGAAAAAGGAAACTACCGCGCGCAGCTCGCCCTTAAAATTCTCGTACATAACGTAAAGAAAATTATCGGCTCGTATATAGCGGAAATGAACGGCGTGGACGCGCTCGTGTTCACGGCGGGGATCGGGGAAAACGATCGTCAGCTCCGCGAGGACGTCTGCAAAGAAATGTCCTATCTCGGAATCGAGATCGACGAGGCGTATAACAAGAGCTGTGAACGCGGCGAAATCGCCGATATCACCAAAAAGGGCGCGAAAGTAAAGACCTTCGTCATTCCCACGAACGAAGAATTTATGATCGCCTCCGACACTCAAATTTTAGCAAAAAAATAAAAAAATAAAATAAAGGAAGGACAATTATGAAATCACCATTCGAAATCAAGAAAGAAATTTGCGAAGTCGGTCACAAGCTTTGGCTCAAAGGCTTTGTTGCCGCAAACGACGGTAATATCTCCGTAAAGATCAGCGATAACGAATATTATTGCACCCCCACGGGCGTTTCCAAGGGCGACCTTACCCCCGATATGATCATTAAGGTGGATAAAGACGGTAAGAAGCTCGAAGGGAAGCTCAACCCCTCTTCGGAAATCAAAATGCATATGAGAGTTTATAAAGAACGTCCCGACGTTACGGCGGTCGTGCACGCGCACCCTCCCGTTGCTACGGCGTTCACGGTTGCGGATATCGACCTCGATCAGTACATTCTCCCCGAAGCGGTTTTGACGATCGGCGACGTGCCTACCTGTGACTACGGTACGCCCTCGACGATGGAAATTCCCGATTCGCTCGATCCCTATCTTCAAAATCACGACGCGTTCTTGCTCCGTAATCACGGCGCTTTGACGGTTGGTTGCAACCTTCAAAAGGCGTTCTTCGTAATGGAAGAAGTAGAATTCAACGCGGTGATCTGCAAGCACGCGATGGATCTCGGCGCGGTACACGAAATTTCCAACGATCAGCTTAAAAAGTTGATGGATCTTCGCAAGAAGATGAATCTTCCCGGCCGTCATCCTGGTCTCGATATCGAAGAAGAAAAGACCGCTTGCAATTGCAGCAAGGAAGAGCTCGTAGAAGCGATCACCCGTAAAGTGCTTGCGGCTCTCGGCAAATAAGAGTAAAGTTAAGGAGTTTTTAAAATGGCTATTAACTGGACAGAAGCTCAGATCGAAGAAGTAGTCGCGTCCGTTATCAAAAACCTCAAAGGGGAAGCTCCTGCCGCCGAGTGTAAGAACTGGGATTCCACGCAATATTGCGGTCGCAGATTGATCGGGATCTATGCGGATATGAACGACGCGATCGACGCGGCGACGGCGGGCTATAAAGCCGTTCGCTCGATGCGCCTCGAAGAGCGCGAAAAGATCATTTCCAAAATCCGCGAGTTGTGCAGAAAGGAAGCCCCGATTATGGCGAAGCTCGGCGTTGCTGAAACCAAAATGGGGCGCGTAGAGCACAAAACTGCCAAGCATATCCTCGTTGCGGATAAAACGCCGGGGACGGCGGATATCGTCGCGCAGGTAAAAACGGGCGACGACGGGCTTACCCTCACGGAAATGGCGCCGTTTGGAGTCGTGGGAAGTATCACTCCCAGTACGAACCCTTCGGAAACGGTCATCTGCAACAGTATCGGTATGATCGCCGCGGGCAACGGGGTCGTGTTCAATCCTCACCCCAACGCGATCGCGACCTCCAACTACGCGGTAGACCTCGTAAATCGCGCTTCCCAAATGGCGGGCGGTCCGCAGGTGCTCGTCGCTTCGGTGGTCAAGCCCACTTTGGATACGGCGCAGATTATGTATAAACACGCAAATATCCGTATGCTCGTTTGCACGGGCGGTCCGGGCGTTGTGAAAAGCGTGCTTTCGAGCGGTAAAAAGGCGATCGGCGCGGGCGCGGGCAATCCTCCCGTAATCGTTGACGACACGGCGGATATCAAGAAAGCGGGTAAAGACATTATCGACGGCTGTTCGTTTGATAACAACCTGCCTTGTATCGCGGAAAAGGAAGTGTTTGCGTTCAAAAATATCGCGGACGAGCTCGTTTCCGAAATGCTCAAAAACGGCGCGTATCAAATCAACGCACAACAGGCGGCGCGCCTTGCGGAAATCGTTCTCGTCGATTCCAAGAATCCCAAAACGGGGATCGTCAAAAAGACGGTCAGTCGCGATTGCGTAGGCCGCGACGCGGCGGTGTTGCTCGCGAAAATCGGCGTAAGGGTAGGACCTGAAATTCGTTGCATTATCTGCGAAACGAACTTCGATCATCCGTTCGTACAGCACGAATTGATGATGCCGATCCTTCCTATCGTTCGCGTGAACGATATCGACGAAGCGATCGACCTTGCGGTAAAGGCAGAACACGGCAACCGCCACACGGCGCATATGCATTCGAAGAATATCGACCACTTAACGAGATTTGCTCGCGCGGTGGAAACGACGATCTTCGTCAAGAACGCGCCCTCGTACGCGGGCATCGGCTTCGGCGGGGAAGGACACACGACCTTCACGATCGCAGGGCCTACGGGCGAAGGACTCACCAGCGCGAGAAGCTTCACGCGTTATCGCCGCTGCGTATTGTCCGACGGATTCCGTATTATTTAAGGAAAACTAAAAAGGAGAAAAGAAATGGATATTACGTCTTCTCAAATTGAAAACCTCGTCCGCAAGATTCTCGGCGAAATGGGAAGCTCGTCCGCAAAAACGAACGGACCTATTCCCAAAACGGCGAAAGTCGCGATGCTCACGGCGGCGAAGAAGATCGAAGTCAAAGAGTTTGCAATTCCCGCGCTCCAAGACGACGATATTCTCGTCAAGGTCGAAGGCTGCGGCGTTTGCGGCACGGACGTGCACGAATGGAAGGGCGATCCCTTCGGGATTATTCCCGTAACCCTCGGGCACGAAGGCACGGGCGAAATTATCGCGCTCGGCAAAAACGTCAAATTCGACACTTCGGGCAAGCCTATCAAGGTCGGCGACAAGGTGGTAACCAGCGTTATCAGCTGCGGCGAATGTCACGTTTGCCGTAATCACCCCGCAAATACCAACCTTTGCGATAAGCAGGGCGTGTTCGGGTTGATTCCTCACAGCGACTCTCAGCCCCTCACGGGTTGGTTCGCAACTCACCTTTTGATCAGAGGCAAGGGCGCTACGTATTTCGTGGTAAACGACCTCGACTTAAAGGAAAGAATGCTTTTGGAGCTCGCGTGCGTTTGCGTGCACGCGTTGAAGAGAGCGAACGCGACGGGGCTTTTGAACTTCAATTCGAAAGTGCTTATTCAAGGGCTCGGTCCCGTAGGGCTCGTAATGATCAGCGTACTGCGCGCGGCGGGTATCAATCACATTATCGCGATCGACGGCACGCCGATGCGGCTTGAAATGGCGAAAAAGCTCGGCGCAAAAACGGTGATCAACTTCAAGGAAGTTCCCACCCTCGAAGAGAGAGTCAAGCTCGTTAAGAGCGTAGCCAACGGCGTGGGCGCGGACTTCGCGTTCCAATGCACGGGCGCGCCTGCGGCGGCAAAGGATATCTACGAATATATCCGTCGCGGCGGCGGACTTTGCGAAATGGGCTTCTTCGTAAACAACGGCGACTACAACGTGAACCCGCACTTTGCTATGTGTAATAAGGAAATCAACCTCGTCGGTTCTTGGGACTATTCGGCGGACGATTACCCCACGACGATGGCGTTCCTTCGTCAAGCAAGAGAAATGAACATTCCCATCAAGGATTTGATCACGCACACCTTCCCGCTCGATAAACTCAACGAAGCGATGGAAGTGAACGTGGAGCAAAAGGGAATCAAGATCTGCTACGTAGCGGAGTAAAAGGCAAATATACGTCGAAATGCGGCGTTGTGCTTAATTTCTAAAAAACAAAGAGGTTGATTATGGCTCTTGGTATGATTGAAGTATTCGGTTTCACGACCTCGATCGTGGTAGCCGATAAAATGGCGAAAGCCGCGGACGTAAAGATCGTGGCGATCGACAAAAACAAACCCGCCGCAGGCGATTCTGCGGAAGTGCCTCTCGTGATGGCGATTAAAGCGGAAGGCACGGCGGCGGCGGTGGAAGCGGCGGTAGCCGCGGGGAAAGCGGAGGCGGAAAAGAGAAACCTCTACATCACCCACAAAATTATCGCGCGCCAGAGCGAGGATATCGAATGGTTTGCCCATTTGAGCGCGCTCGGCAAAGACAAATTAAGATAAAAAAAATTAAAAAATAAAATTTTAAGGAGAAACAAAATTATGATGGAAGCATTAGGTATGGTTGAAACGAGAGGCTTGGTAGCGGCGATCGAGGCTGCGGACGCAATGGTTAAGGCGGCAAACGTCGTGTTAATCGGCAGCGAAAAGATCGGTAGCGGCTTGGTAAGCGTTATGGTTCGCGGCGACGTAGGCGCTGTGAAAGCGGCTGTGGAAGCAGGTTCGGCTGCGGCTACTTCCCTTGGCGAAGTGATCGCAACGCACGTAATTCCTCGTCCCCACGCAGACGTGGAAAAGCTTCTTCCCGCTATCAAATAATTTAAGGATAAGAAGTTTTTAGTATGAAAGCAATTGCGTTACTCGAAGTGCAGGCTATGGTTGCCGCAATCACCGGGCTTGACGCTATGGTAAAAGCAGCTGACGTAAAGCTTATTCACGTGGAAAAACGCCTCGGCGGGCGGCTCGTAACCGTCGTCGTCGAGGGCGAAGTATCCGCGGTGCAGGCGGCGGCGCAAGCAGGCGCGGCGGCAGCGGCGGAGGTAGGCAAAGTGAAATTGTGCGAGGTGATTGCGCGCCCGCACCCCGACGTTATGAAATTCTTAACGACGGGCTAAACGGAATTTTAAAGCTTCGGCTTTGAAAGAATAAAAAAGTATCAAAAAAATCAGGAGGATACACAAATGGAAGCATTAGGTATGGTTGAAACGAGAGGCTTGGTAGCGGCGATTGAAGCGGCAGATGCTATGGTCAAGGCGGCGAACGTTATCCTTATCGGCAGCGAAAAGATCGGTAGCGGCTTGGTAAGCGTTATGGTTCGCGGCGACGTAGGCGCTGTGAAAGCGGCTGTGGAAGCTGGCTCGGCTGCGGCTACTTCTCTTGGCGAAGTGATCGCAACGCACGTAATTCCCAGACCCCACGCAGACGTGGAAAAACTTCTTCCCTCGATCAAATAATCAAGGAAAGAAAACGAGAAAAGGAAATAGCCGCAACGCCCAAGCGCGGGCGTTGCGGGCAAGCCTTTTCAAAAAATCAAAAGCAAGTTAGGTAAAATAAGGAACGTATTATGGAATATTCAAACGCACAGATAGCCGAATTAGTTAAAAAGGTGCTTGCCGATATCGAAGGCGTAGCGCCCGTATCGCAAAGCGCAGGCGCGAACAACGAAGTCCCCGTGGGCGTGTCCAACAGGCATATCCACCTCAACAAAAACGACCTCGAAACGCTGTACGGCGCAGGCTACGAGCTCACTCCGCTCAAAGATTTGTCGCAACCCGGTCAATACGCGTGCAAGGAAGTGTTGACGATCGTAGGGCCTTCCCTTCGTCCGATCGAAAACGTGCGCGTGTTAGGGCCTTTGAGAAGCAAATCCCAAGTGGAAATTTCGGCGACGGATTCCTACGTTCTCAAAGTAAAGCCCCCCGTTCGCGAATCGGGGAATCTCGCAGGCTCTGCGGGTATCCGTATCGTTGGACCGAAAGGCGTGGTGGAGCTTTCCGAGGGTTGCATTATCGCAAACCGCCATATCCATATGTCCCCCGACGACGCGCTTCGCTTTAACGTGAAGGATTGCGACACGGTGACGGTGGACGTGGACGGAAAGAAAAGAACGAGATGGTACGACGTGCAGGTACGCGTTCATAAGGATTTCAGACTGGAAATGCACGTAGACACGGACGACGCGAACGCCGCCCAAATCGGAAACGGCTCGAAAGTAAAGGTCGTGAAGGAGTAATATGTTAAGAGGCATCATTAGAGGCACTATCGTTTCCACGAGAAAACAGGAAACTCTCGTCGGGAGCAAATTTATGGAAGTAGAAATAATGAAAAACGGCGAATTGACGGGTGAATACGTCATCGCGATCGACAGCGTTGGGGCGGGTATCGGCGAAACGGTACTCATCACGACGGGCAGTTCTGCGCGCCTTGCGTTGCATAACGTGAACGCGCCCGCGGACGCAGTGATCGTGGGTATCGTCGACTGAATTTGAAAGCAAGAGAGAAGAAAATGGAACTCAAAGAAATAATGAAGGAAGCCGGGATCGTCGGGGCTGGCGGCGCGGGATTTCCCGCGTATGCAAAGCTTGCCGAAGGCGCGGATACCCTTCTTATCAACGGCGCGGAATGCGAGCCGCTTCTCTATACCGATTATATTATTTTAAAACGCGAAACGCCTATGGTCCTTGCGGGCATTAAGGCGGTTTTGGAGTACGCGAAAATTCCCCGCGCGCTCCTTTGCATCAAGCTACACACGGCGGAAAAATTGCGCTGGACGGAAGGTCAACGCCTTGCGGAAAATATTTTCGTGAAGGTGCTTCCCAACGTTTATCCGATGGGCGACGAAATCAGCCTTATCTACGAGGCTCTCGGCAGAGTGGTAACGCCCGGCAATCTTCCTATCACTTCGGGCGTGATCGTCTACAACGTGGAAACCCTTTATAACGTTGCGGCGGCGATCAAATTCGGCGCGAAGGTGACGATGAAATGGCTGACGATCGGCGGCGATATCGAAAAATCCGTCGTCGTGCGCGTTCCCGTCGGAACGCCCGTAGCCGATCTGTTGAAAAAATACGGCGTGACCGTTCCCGAAACGCACGAGGTGTTGGACGGCGGCCCGTCAATGGGAAAATTGATCGACCCCGAAACGTACGTCGTATCCAAAACGACGAAAGGGCTTTTGATTTTGCCTTCGAATATCGAGGCAATCGAGAGCAAAAAAATCAACGTAGAGCGTTCGGTGGCTCGTGCGGAAACGGCGTGCTGTCAATGCACGCGTTGCACGGATATGTGCCCTCGCGCGCTCCTTGGCTATCCGCTCGAACCGCATAAAATGGTGCGTACGGCGATGGGCGCGGCGACCGTGCTTCCGCAAATGGTGCTTTCCGCAACTCTTTGTTGCGCTTGCGGAATTTGCGAATCGCTCGCGTGCAATCAAGGCATTTCCCCCAAAGCCGTGATCGCGAACTATAAAAATCTGCTCGCACGAAATAAAATGCGTTTCGTCGGTAAAGAAGCTGTGGAAGCGCTTCCCGAACGGGATTACCGAATGATCCCGTCCGAGCGTTGGGAGAGCGTGTTAGGCGTTCTCAAATACGATAAAATCGCCGAATTCGCAGGGGAAGAAACCGATTTCCCGCGCGTGGAAATCGCCTTCCGTCAGCATATCGGCGCACCCTCGCAAGCGATCGTCAAAGACGGCGATTTCGTGGAAAGAGGGGATAAAATCGCAGAAAGCGCGGCGGGGCTGTCCCTTCCGCAATACGCTTCGTTGAGCGGCAGAGTCACGATAGACGAAGCAAATAAAATTATCATAGATAAGGTAAACAACAATGTTTAAGTCGGTAGGCGTAATTGAACTGAAAAGTATCCCCAAAGGTGTAGAAGCGACGGACGCGGCTTTAAAAAGCGCGGGCGTAGAGCTCGTTTCTGCGCACCCTGCGTGCCCCGGGAAATACGAAATGATCTTGACGGGCTCGATCTCCAACGTGACGGCGGCAGTCAATCACGTTTTATCCCGTTTCGACGGGTACGTGATCGATTCTTCCGTGATGGGCAGAATCGACGAGCAGGTTATCGCCGCTCTCTTCGGCACGCAAACGACGGCGAAAAAAGGCTCGCTGGGGCTCATTGAAACCTTCTCGGCGGCGACTTCTATCAAGGCGGCGGATATAGCCGTCAAAACCGCGCGAGTGGAAATTTACGATCTCCGCGTTTCCCGCGGTATGGGCGGCAAGGGCGTGGTGCTGATCACGGGCGAAGTCGGCGACGTAACGGCGGCGGTGGAAGCGGGCGCTTCGTACGCGAAAACGACGGGTACGCTTTCCTCCACTTCGGTGATCGCCGCACCCCACGAAGGTCTTTGGAATCAGTTATAATCAGTAAAACAGCGATAGTTTGGAGTTGACGGACTATGGAAAATATCAAATTCGTGCTCGAAAAAAGTTCGAGAATCGACAAGTTAATCGACCGTTTATACGAGAAAATGCCCGAAATCGAATCGGCTCGCGGCGTGCTCGTAACGGAAAGCTATAAAGCGACGGAGGATCTGCCTATTATTCTTCGCCGTAGCGCGGCGTTTGCGCATATCCTTCGCCATATTCCCATCGTCATTCGCGAGGACGAACTCGTCGTCGGGAGCGCAACGGTTGCGCCCCGCGGCTGTCAGGTGTTCCCCGAATATTCCTACGAATGGCTGGAAGCGGAGTTCGACGCGGTGGCGACCCGTGCCGCCGACCCCTTTTATATCAGCGAGAAAACCAAAGCGAAACTTCGCGAAGTCTATCCTTATTGGAAAGGAAAAACGAACAGCGATTTAGCCAAGGCGAATATGGCGCCCGAAGCGTACGCGGCGTTCACCAAGCACGGCATTTTCACGCCCGGCAACTATTTTTATAACGGGATCGGTCACGTTTGCGTGCAATACGATAAAGTGCTTGCCAAGGGCTACCGCGGGATTATCGCGGAAGCGCAAACCGCGCTCGATAAGCTCGACGTGGCGGACGGCGACTACGTGCAAAGAAGCAACTTTTTATACGCGGTGATCGAATCGTGCGAAGCGGTGATCGAATACGCGCACAGATACGCGACTCTTGCCGTTCAAATGGCGAAAAAGGAGTCCGATCCCGCGAGAAAAGCGGAGCTTGAAAAGATCGCGAAAAACTGCGCGCACGTGCCCGAATTCCCCGCGGCGGACTTCCACGAAGCTTGCCAGTCCTTCTGGTTCGTACAGCTTTTGTTGCAGGTGGAATCGAGCGGACATTCCATTTCTCCCGGCAGATTCGATCAATATATGTATCCGTACTATAAAAAGGATATCGAAGCGGGCAAGCTCACGGTGGAGCAAGCGCAAGAGCTTATCGACTGTATTTGGGTCAAGCTCAACGATATCAACAAGGTGCGCGACGCGGTGTCGGCGGACGGCTTTGCGGGCTACGGTATGTTCCAAAACCTGATCGTCGGAGGGCAGGATATCCACGGTATGGACGCGACGAACGATCTTTCGTATATGTGTATCGAAGCTTCTATGCACGTGCCTCTGCCCCAGCCTTCCATTTCCATTCGCGTATGGAACGGCTCTCCCGAATCCCTTTTAGTTAAAGCGGCGGCGCTTACGCGCCTCGGCACGGGCTTCCCTGCGTATTATAACGACGAGATTATCATTCCTTCGATTATGGCGCGCGGACTCACGCTCGAAGACGCGCGGGATTATTGCATTATCGGTTGCGTAGAGCCCCAAAAAGCGGGCAAAACGGACGGTTGGCACGACGCGGCGTTCTTTAATATGTGCCGCCCGCTCGAACTCGTATTCTCGAACGGCGTGGATAAAGGCGTGAAGATCGGTCCCGACACGGGCGACGTGACAAAAATGACCTCTTTCGAGGAATTCTACGAAGCGTATAAAACGCAACAGAGCTATTTTATCAAGCTTCTCGTCAACGCGAATAACGCGATCGACGCGGCGCACGCAACGAGAATGCCTCTTCCCTTCCAGTCCTGTATGGTGGACGATTGTATCGCGCGCGGAAAATCCTTGCAAGAGGGCGGCGCGGTGTATAACTTCACGGGTCCGCAGGGCTTTGGAATCGCGAATAATACGGACGGGCTTTTGGCGGTCAAACAGCTCGTATTCGAAGAAAAGAAAGTGACGATGGCGGAGTTCAAAGCCGCGCTTGAAGCGAATTTCGGGTATGGTATCGAAGGCAAAGCCGCAGAGCGTATTACAAGCGAGGTCGCGATCGGGCTCAAAGAAGAGGGAATCGAGGTCAACGAAGAAGTGATTCGTATGATCTATCACGAAGTGACGACGGCGGAAGGGATCGACTCCGAAAGAAAGGCGAGATTCCGCGAGATCAAGCGTTTGATCGACGAAACCTGCCCCAAATACGGCAACGATATTTACGAAGCGGATATGTTCGCGCGCGACGTTGCGAACACGTATACCAAGGAAGTGGAAAAATATAAGAACCCGCGCGGCGGCGTTTATCAAGCGGGCTTGTATCCCGTTTCGGCGAACGTACCCCTCGGCGGTCAAACGGGCGCAACGCCCGACGGCAGACTTGCCTTCACGCCCGTGGCGGACGGTATCGGCCCTGCTTCGGGTCGCGACGTGAAAGGTCCTACGGCGACGGCGAACTCGGTGGCGAAGCTCGAACAGGGCGTGGCTTCCAACGGTACGCTTTTGAATCAAAAATTCCATCCTTCCGCGCTTGCTGGTATGTCGGGATTGACCAAATTCGTCGCGCTCATTCGTTCGTATTTCGATCAAAAGGGAATGCATATGCAGTTTAACGTCGTCACCAAGGAAACCTTGCTCGACGCGCAAAAACACCCCGAAAAATATAAAACGCTCGTGGTGCGCGTAGCAGGATATAGCGCGCTGTTCACCACCCTTTCCCGCTCCTTGCAAGAGGATATTATCAACAGAACGGAACAGGGGTGGTAATTCGTGAGTATCTACGATAAAACAGGCAGAATTTTCAATATTCAGCGCTTTTCCATTCACGACGGACCGGGAATCAGAACGATCGTGTTCTTTAAAGGCTGTTATATGCGTTGCGCGTGGTGTTGCAATCCCGAATCGCAGGAATTCGCCATTCAAACGATGCAAGAGGACGGCAAGGAAAAAGTCGTCGGTCGCGACGTGACCGTCGGCGAGCTGATGCCCGAGCTTTTGGCGGACGCGCCGTATTATAGAAGAAGCGGTGGCGGGATCACGTTATCGGGCGGGGAGATCTTAGGGCAACACGAGTTCGCGCGGGATTTATTGCGTGCGTGCAAAGAAAACGGGTTGCATACGGCGGTGGAGTCCACGGCAAACGCGCCGTTTGAAAAGATCGAAGCCATTCTTCCTTACCTCGATTTATATTTAATGGATATAAAGCTTATGTGCACGAAAAAGCACAAGGAATATACGGGCGTTGGCAACGAACTGATTTTGGAGAACGCGAAAAAGCTTGGTAAATGCGGCGTAGAGCTGATCATTCGCACCCCCGTCGTGCCGAACGTGAACGACGACGCGAAGTCGATCAAAGCGATCGCCAAATACGCCGCCGAGATCGGCGCGAAGGAATATCATTTGCTTCCGTATCACAGGCTTGGGCAGGATAAATATTCAAAGCTCGGCAGAAATTATTCCTTGAAGGAAATTTTGCCGCCCTCGCAGGAGAAGATGCAGTATCTTTTATCCGTTGCCGAAGAAAGCGGATTAAAATGCCAGATCGGCGGTTAATAGGACAATAATCAGGAGAGAAGGATTATGGAATTACAAGAAAAAATGAGAATTATTCAAGAACTCGTCCCCGGCAAACAAATCACGCTTTGCCACATTATCGCAAACCCCGACGACGTTTTGTATTATAAGCTCGGGCTCGATCCCAAAACGGACTATTCAAGGAGCGCGATCGGCGTTTTGACGGTCAGCCCCTGCGAAAGCGCGGTAATCGCCGCGGATATCGCGATGAAGGCCTCGGGCGCGGAGATCGGCTTCGTGGATAGATTCACGGGTACGCTGATCGTGTCGGGCACGGTGTCGGCGGTGGAATCCGCCTTCACGGCGATTCGCGAATATTTCAGCAATAAATTGCATTACACCTGCTGCGAACTGACGAAAACCTGATCTTTCGGGGCGTAAAAAAAATGAAAAAACTCATTTTGATCGGCAGAGTGGCGGCGGGGAAAACCACGCTCACGCAAGCTCTGCGCGGCGAAGAAATTAAATATTTCAAAACGCAATACGTCAACTATCTCGAAACGATTATCGACACGCCGGGCGAATATACCGAACGGCGGGAAACGAGCGGCGCGCTTTCCTTATACGCCTACGAGGCGGATATCGTGGGGCTGGTGCTTTCGGCAAACGAGCCGTATTCTATCTTTTCGCCTTGCCTTACGAGTATGGTCAACCGCGAAGTGATCGGGATTATTTCGGGAATCGACAAGCCCGACGCGAACGTGGAACGGGTGACCCGTTGGTTAAAGCTCGCGGGCTGTAAAAAGATATTTCCGTTATCGGCAATCACGGGCGAGGGAGTTCGGGAATTAGCCGAATACCTCGAAGACGAAGAGGATAGAAAAGAACGACTGGCGGCGGAAAAACGCGCCAAAGCAAAAGAAGCTAAGAAAAAGAAAACTGCGAAGGAAAAAACGAATGAGTAAAACGACGGTAATCGCGTTTGCGAACAATAAAGGCGGAAGCGGAAAAACGACGACCTGCTCGAACGTCGGTTGCGCGCTTGCGCTTCAAGGAAAAAAAGTTCTTTTAATCGACGGCGATATGCAACTCAATCTCACGCTTTCTTTTTTCGACGAGGAAAAGGCGCTTGGCTTTGCCACGAGCGGAAAAAATATCTACACGGCGATCAAGGAAGAAAAGGATTTATCCGATTTTATCGTCGGAACGGAATACGAGGGCTTGGATATCCTGCCTTCGACCTCTTTAATGAGCTCGATCGAATTCGATCTGTTTTCCAAATGGCAACGCGAGATTATTTTGAAAAAATGCCTCGAACCCGTCCGCGCGAGAGGGTACTACGATTATATTTTGCTCGACGCGCCTCCCACGCTCGGCGGTTGGGTAATGAATATTATGTGCGCGTCGGATTTCGTGATCATTCCCGTTGAAGCCAGCCCTTGGGGGTTGTTCGGGCTCGCGAATATTTTCGAGTTCGTGGGGCAAGTGAAAAATATCGCGCCAAAGCTTGAAATTTTAGGGATTGCGATCACCAAAGCCGATGAGAGAAAGAACTATTTAAAACAGACGATCGAAACGCTCAGCGAAACGGACGGCGCGAATCTGTTTGAAACGTATATCCACGTGGACAGTGCGATTGAATGGTCGCAGGATAATAGCAAGCCCGTCGTGGTCTACAAGAAAAACAGCCGTAGCGCGAACGAATATACCAAACTTGCAAAGGAGATCATAAGCTATGCCCATCGGTAAAAATTCAATCAAAAGAGCCGTCAATAACGGCTATTCCAACGTCAAAACCTCCGCGCCCGATATGGAGAACAGCGAAGTGGCGATCCCCGCGCCCGTAGAAGTCGCGGCGAAGGTAGCGCCCGAAGCGGTCGAAACCGTTGAAGCCGTTGCCGTCAAGAAAACGAGCAAAACGACTAAAACGACCAAAACGCCCGCAAAAAAAGCGGCTTGCAAAAAGCCCGTAAAAGCGGAAAAAACGGGCTATATCAATATCGGCGGCGAGTTGCCTATTTATCTTCTTTAAGACACCGTTTTCCCCTTTCCTTCATAAAATGAAATAGAGAGTTCATTCTCATTACATTTACAGGAGGATATCTAATGCCTTTCAATATATTCAACGTTACGGGGAATCCCTGCAACGGTTCTCAGGTCGTTTTTTTGCAAGGACCTCGGGGCGCGCGCGGTCCGCAAGGCCCGCAGGGCGAACGGGGAATCCAAGGTTGCCAAGGCGAACAGGGGCTGCAAGGCGAACAAGGTCCGAGAGGTCCGAGAGGACCTAAGGGGGATTGCTGCAAGATAACGCCTGCGGCGGCGGTTGCCGATTTGAATCCCCGTTGCGCTTCCACGCGAGAGATTGCGGAAAAGATCAACGAAATTTTAGCGGCGCTCCGCGCGGCGGGCTTGATGGAAGAATCGCAAGCTTCGCAAACCGAAAATCCCGAAGAGGGGGAACGCCCGCATCCTTGCGATAAAGACGAAGATTAAAACGAAAAAATCCCGAAGCCAAAAGCTTCGGGATTTAACCTTGTTCGTATCGCTAAAATTATTCGCCTTTGAAAGGGAGAAGCGAAGCGATTCTCGCGCGCTTAATAGCCGTTGCGAGATGTCTTTGATGCGCCGCGCAAGTACCGCTCATTCTGCGGGGCAGGATCTTACCGCCTTCCGTAATGAATTTCTTCAAACGGTTTACGTCTTTATAGTCGATCACGGTAAGTTTTTCCTGGCAGAAAGCGCATACCTTTTTACGGGGCATTTTCTTGAAAACCTTTTTAACAGGTGCTTTTTCTTCCATAATAATTTACTCCTTAGGTTATTTTAGAACCCGAATCAGAAGGGCATATCGTTATCGTCGTCGATAGGACGAAGAACGGGCTTCTTCTTAGCGGGCTGAGAGGCACGGGGCGCGTCCATATCGTCGCCGTCGAATTCGCCGCTGGATTTCGGCGTTAAGAATTCCACGTCCTGCACGATAATGTCCACGGCGTTGCGTTTAACGCCCTGATTATCCTCGTAGTTGCGGAGCTGAATGCTTCCGCTCACGGCAACCTTGTTGCCTTTTTTAGTGTAACGTACGATCGTTTCAGCCTGTCCGCGCCAAGCGGTGCAGTTGAAAAAGTCCGTTTGACGTTCGCCGTCTTGCGAAGAATAATTTCTGTTGACAGCGATCGCGAAATGACATACTGCCACGCCCGAAGGGGTTTCGCTGAGCTCAGGGTCGCGCGTTAAGTTACCGATTAAAAATACTTTGTTCATAATTTTCCATTACCTTATCAATTGAGTTTCGTTATCATACGTCTTAACACTTCCGCGTCAATGCCGGCAACGCGTTCGAGTTCCGCAAGCGCAGCCGCTTCGGCTTCAAACGTCATCAATACGTAGTAAGCTTCGTTCTTGAACTTAATCGGGTACATCGTTTTCTTTGCACCCCACTTGTCCGTCGAAACGACAACGCCGCCGTTCGCTTTCACGATTTCTTCGTATTTCGCGATCTCGGCTGCCTTAACTTCTTCCGTAGAATCGTTGTTAAGCAAATAGAGCATTTCGTACTTAGCCATATTTTTTTCACCTCCTGGTCTTATTCGGCGTGCGATCTCCACACGCAAGGTTAAAACGACTATTCAAATAGCCGTATGCAATTATTATATCCCTTTTCAGAAAAATAGTCAACCGTTTTTATGGATTTTCCGAAAATTCTTATTTTTTATTTAGGAATTTCCAGGATTTTGCAAGGTCGCGACAAAAGCAATCAAGTCGTCAATCGTAAAGTCTGCAATCAATTCGTCGGGCTCCGTGCTGATTAATCCGTCGTCGTATAATTCTTGGAGCGTGGCGTCGCGTACGTTTTCTTTCATATTTTCAATCATAGAAGCAATCTCGGAAAGCTTATACTCTTGCTCAACGCCGTCTTTATATAAAAGATATTTCCAAGTGCCCGTGATTTCGTCGTTTTCGTCGTAAATTTCTTCCGCAAACACCTCTTGCACGGTTAAATTTTCAATTGCGTGAGGAAGCTCGTCGATCTTGTGATCGGCTACGTGCTTTAACACGAAGTTTTCGTCTAGCCCCGCATCGTCGCCGAGGAAATCTCGCACCGTCAACGCTTTGGAAATATCGTCGAGCAAGGTCTTATCTCTCGTGAGCTGCCCGAGCGTACGAGAATCGAACATAACGGGAACGTAGCTTCCGTCCTCCGTTTTTTCGTATACGAAATAGAAATGTGCTTTGCCGCCATCGTCGGTCATTTCCGTCAACGGCGCGTTATCGACGACTTTCAAATAATATTGTTCCGTTTCGGAAACGGTATAAACGAAATCATAATCGCTTCCCGTATAAGGTTCTATCGTGCCGCCGAGTCGATGCCCGTATTCGTCGTAAGGATGTTGATGCTCGTCGCAAACGCCCATACGCTTTTGGAGCATTGTGACCTTGCCGTTCGCGGAATCAATCGCGTAGTGGATATTTTCCGTGCCGTAAAGAATAAACATTTGCACCTTATCTTCTTCGGGGTTGGGCTCGTAGAAGATCGCGGAAAGCTCGATATTGTCCAAAAGATCCGCGCCGCCGCCTTCTTTCAGCTCCTTCACGGTGTGCGGCTTGCTTCCGTTGATGGATTTAAACCCATCGTTTTCGTCGATTATTCCGTCTTCATTAAGATCAACGTATTCAAAATCTCCGTCTTTGCCTTCCTCGCCTTCCTCGCCGTAAGCAAGCGCAATAATAATCGCGTGAGAAGCGGGGGTGACGTCGAGCACGGTTGCCAAACGAATGGAATCAAAGACCTCTTCGGAATTTTTGCTCAGATCGTCGATCGTTCTGGGCGCGTATTTTTCTCCCGTCGCGGAATCTTTCACCAACCATTGCACCGATTTTACGCCGTTCACGGTCGCGATCTCGTAGTTTTCGTCCTCGTAGCCGAAGGCAAGCGCGAGCAAAAGTTCGCTTGTATTTTCGTCCGCCGTAAGGATATCCACGTCGAGCGCCGCGCCAAGCTCGATTGAGCCGATCAAATCGCTTGCGCCGTTGCCTTTCAAATCGTTTAAAACGGTTTTCTTATAAAGCAACCTCGTTTCTTTTGCGCCCGCAACCGCTTCTTCCTCGCTTGCGTACGCGTACAACACGCCGTTTTCGCCTTTCAAATAAACGGTGGTTTCGTCTTGGGTCAGCGTGTAAACGCCGTCCGTCGCCGTCGCGTTTTCAAGAACGGGCTCGTATTCGTCGTTATAAATCGTCGAGCCGACGAGGGTATACGCAACGGGATTCATAATAAATTTATCGCCGCTTACGGTGTAGTGAGAGGACTTGCCGTAGGCGAGCGAAATCATCACTTTATTATCCGTCGGTTTGAGGTCGAGAACGGAGGACAAGGTGAGTTCGTCAAAAATCCCGTCGCTATCGTCGGTAAGGTCTTTAACGGTGCGTTCTTTGTTGTCGCCGATCCATTCAATCGTATCGGGCGTGCCGTCGCCGTTCGCGTCTTTTAAATTATAATGCGTGCCTTCCTCGCCGAACGCCAGCGTGAGCATAATCGCGTCGGGCTCGTTGTCGGGATCGGTATATTTATCTAAGGGAGAAATATCGAGAAGGGTGGAAAGCTTGATCTCGTCTAAAAGCGCGCTCGCGCCGCCGTCCGTGAGCGAGCTGATTGTGCGAGGCTTATTGTCGCCGATCCATACCACTTCTCCGCTTTCGTCAAGATCGTAGTGCGTGCCTTTTTCGCCGTAAGCGAGGGCGAGAATAATCGTGTCGGGATCATTCGAGGAATCGGAATCGTGCGCTTTTTTGATATCGTCCAAGCTCACGCCGAATATAGGGGCTAACTCAATGCCGTCGATCAAATCGCCCGCCCCGCTTTGCAGATCGCCGACCGTCGTTTTGGGATACAGAAGGGGAGAGGTGCAGGTTTTGTCCTTCCAAGCAAGATATTCGCCCGTGGTTTCGTCGAGTTTTAAGTAAAATACGCTCGTTTCGCCACTTTCCTCGTCCGTTTCGCTCACCGAATATAAGGACGAATCTTCGGAGTCGGGCTGAGCGGTCACGTCGTTGCCGTCGATATCGTAGAAGGTTTCGTTGGATTTGGCAAGTCCTTTCGTATAGACCTGCTGATTCATTTTTGCTTCGCCGTTCTTCCAATCCCAATGCGTGCCTTCCGTGCCGTAAGCCAGCGCGAGCATCACGGGGTTATCCTCGTTCAGCTCGGATTCGTCGATAAGCGCGTCGAGGGGTATATCGGCAAGTATGTCGTTGATTCCGCCGTCCGTGAGCAAGCTGATTGTGATCGGATTAGCGTTTTCGTGCACAACTACTTTGCCGTCTTTGTCCAAATGATAATCGCCGCTCGTTTCGTCTTCGCCTTCCTCGCCGAACAAAAGGCGCATCATCAGCTTGTCGTTCGTGTCGAGGTTGTTGGTAGACTGCAAAAGCACGCCGATTTGAAGCGTGTAGATAATCTCTTCAAGCGCAAGCCCAAGCGAATCGAATTTCTCCGTCATCAGCTTGTTAGTGATTTCCGATTGCTCCATAGACGAGCCGTAGTCTTTAAGCGTTTTGGCGAGCGAGTTGATCGCGGTTTCCACCTTAGGCGAAATTTCGCTGAGTTTTTTGAAAGAGCCACCGTCTTTTTCTATGTCCGAAGCGAAGCTTTGCAATTTCCCCACGAGCCCGATAACCGTTTGGCTTGCGTATTCGTCCGTTACGTATTCCTTATAATCGATTTTCGTGCCCGCAAGATCGTTAACCGTATTGATAGCGTCCTTAACGGTCGTCGTGGTGGCGAAATAATAGCCTACGCCCGCAATGCTCCCGACGGCGGCGATAATACCGAATAAAAATCCCAGGACGGCGGCGATAATTTTACCCGCTACGCCGCCTTTTTTGCGCGGGCGCATTCTTTCTCGCTGTCTTGGATTCATTCCTTCGTATTCGTGATCTCTTTTAGACATAAACAACCTCACTTTTTCTCTATAATTTAATAGAGAAGGATAGAAAATTAAAGATTAAAGGAAGATAGGGATCTGCGCAAGATAGATAATATCCTTGCGTTCCGCCGCTTCCGCTTCCGCTAAAACGAAGGCTTTTTTATGTACGATCCCGCCCGCTTCTTTTACGAGCCGTTCCAACCCATCAAGCGAAGCGCCCGTAGACACTACGTCGTCGATAATGCCCACTTTTTTACCCTTGATAAGATCGGCGTCGTGCTTGGAAAGATACAGATGCTGTTCCTTGCCCGTCGTGATAGAGGATTCGATCACGATATCGATACCGTCTTGCATATACAGTTTTTTGGATTTTCTCGCCACGGCGTAAAATCTTTGTTTGAGTTCGCGCGCGGTACAATGCGCAAGCTGCAAGCCCTTGGACTCCGCCGTGAGGAGCACGTCGCAATCGGAAAGACGGGGCGCGAGCTTTTTCGCGCAATGCTCGGTCATTTCGCTGTCGCCGTGTAAATTAAAAAAGGCGATTTTGATTCCGCTGGGCAGGGGGAGTAGGGGAAGCTCGGCTTGAAAGCCTTGAATATCTACTTTATGATAATCCATTTTAAACCTCTTTTCTTTTGCTGATATTATTGTATCATATTTATGCAAAAAAGTAAACGGTTTTGACAAAAATAACGTTAAATTATTTTTTAGGCGCGTTTCGCGCAAAAAGACGGCGCGGGGCAGTTGACATTTTTCCGCGTTCGTGTTAGAATAATAATAGCCGAAGGTTCGGAGAGGAGGAGATTTTGAGCGAGATCACGGCGATCACCCCGCAGGTGAAGGATAAAACGAGATGTAATATTTTCGTGGACGGCAGGTTTTATTGCGGGCTGACCTTGGAAACCACCGTTCGAAACCGCCTCAAAGTCGGGCAGACGATCGACCCCGAAAAGCTTTCTCAAATGCAGCTCGAAAGCGAAAAGGAAACGGCGCTCGATAAAGCGCTTCACCACCTCGCGGCGACGGCGAAAACGGAAAAGCAGATCCGATATTTTTTGTCGGGGAAAGGCTTTTTGCCCGCCGTGTGCGATTTCGTGGTGGAACGGCTGAAAGAATATAATTTTTTAAACGATGGGGAATACGCGAAAAGCTACGTTTGCTTCGCGGCGAAGAAAAAGGGGAATCGATTGATCCGTATGGAGCTACGCTCAAAAGGGGTGGCGAACGAGGAGATCGACGGCGCGCTCGACGAGCTTTCCAAAGAGGACGAGCTATCCGCCGCAAAAGCTCTTTTGGAAAAATATCTTCGCGGGAAAACCGCGGATAAAGCGACTTTGCAAAAAGCCTATCGGTATCTGATGGGTAAGGGCTTTGAATACGATTTGGTAAAGCAAGCGATCGAGGAGCTCGGCGAATTCGGTGACGACGATTACGAAAGTTAAGGGCAGGTGCGGATTGAACGGAGAAAAAGGCGTGAAAATTCTTCGCTTTGAAGAGCTTTCTTCCACGCAGGACTACGCGAAAAATTTAAGAGCAGACGGCGAGGATACCGTCGTGATCGCGCGCCGCCAAACGGGTGGAAAGGGCACGAAAAACCGTTCGTTTTCGTCTGCAAAAGGCGGGCTGTATCTTTCCAAGCTTTCGTTTTATGAAAACTTCCCCGCAAAACGCGCTTTTTTGATTATGGAGCGGGCGGCGGTCGCGGTGTGTAAAACGCTGGAAAGCTACGGATTTGCCCCGAAAATCAAGTGGGCGAACGATATTTTCGTGAACGGAAAAAAGATCTGCGGGATCTTGATCGAAAACGTCTTTTCGGGGAATACGATCGCAAATTCCGTCGTCGGGATCGGTTTGAACGTGAATAACGATTTGCCCGACGAGCTTTCAAAAATTGCCGTTTCTATGCGGGAAGCGACGGGAAAAGTCTTTGACTTAAAAGAAGTCGAAAATCGGCTTTTGGAGTATTTAAACGAAGAGATCGATTCGGGCGAATATCAAAAACGCCTTGGTTGGCTCGGCGAGGAGGTTATCCTCGTTTCGGGTGATGAACGCGTACCTGCTACCCTCCTTTCGGTAACCGAGCGTGGCGAGCTGGTCGCAAAGATACAAGGCGAAGAAAGAATCATAGCGGCGGGGGAAATTTCCTTGCGGGTCGAATAATCTACGAAGGAGAAAACAATGAACTATATACTCACGAATTCTCAAATGCGCGAAGCGGACAGATACACGATCGAACGGCTTGCAACGCCTTCCTTATATCTTATGGAAAAAGCGGGACAAGCGCTTGCCGACGAAGCGGAGCGACTCGCCCCTCGGGGGAAGCTCGTTTGCGTTTGCGGCGGCGGGAACAACGGCGGGGACGGCTTCGTTTGCGCGAGGCATTTATTGAAGCGCGGGCGGGAAGTGGTGGCGGTATATTTTGCGGAAAAATCCTCTTCGGAATGCGAGATCAATCGCGCGGAGTTTGAAATGCTCGGCGGAAAAATCAAACCTACGCTTCCGAGCGGAAAAATTTCCCTCGTCGTAGACTGCTTGTTTGGCACGGGCTTTAAAGGGGAGCTGGAAGGAAAATTCGAAGAGATCGCAGAGGAGATCAACGCGCGAAGGGAAAAGGGCGTGAAGGTGCTTTCCGCAGATATTCCCTCGGGCTTGAACGGGGATAACGGAAGCGCGGCGCGTTCTGCTATCCGCGCCGACGAAACGCTTTGTATCGGCGAATATAAAGCGGGCGTGTTCGCGGGCGACGGACTTGATTTTTCGGGTCGCGTGAAAAAAGCGGATATCGGTATCACCCTTCCCCGCCTTGAAGAAGATCCCCACGCCTACGCCTTTTTGGCGGACGCGGCGTATGCGAAAGCCTTGCTTCCCAAGCGCAAGAGAAATTCGCATAAAGGGAGCTACGGAAAAACGGCGATCGTGGGCGGCAGCGCGCAGTATTCGGGCGCGCCCTATCTTTCCGCGGTGGCGGCGCTTCGCGGCGGCGCGGGGTACGTCGCTTTATTCCTGCCCGAGAAAATTTTGCCTGCGTATTATTTGCGCTCGCCCGAATTATTGCTCGAACCTATTTCCAAGGGCTCGCGTATCAGCTTCGAGGAGGAAAATTTCGAAAAGCTGTTATCCTACGATTCCATCGCCTACGGTATGGGCGCGGGCGTGAGTGCGGAGGTTGCCAAAGGCGCGGCGTATTTGATCGAAAACTACGAAGGAAAGCTTATTCTCGACGCCGACGCGTTGAATTCGCTTGCAAAATACCAAAAAGAGGGGTTGGAAACCCTCTTCAAAAACAAAAAATGCTCCGTTATTGCGACTCCGCACGTCAAGGAATTTTCCCGCCTTGCCGAGCGTACCCCGACGGAGATTTTGTCGGACGGTATTTGCGCCGCTAAACCGTTTGCGGCGCGTATGGGAATCGCGATATTATTAAAAAACGCCGCGTCCGTCGTGACCGACGGCAACAAAACGGCGGTGAATATCACGGGCACGTCCGCACAGGCGAAAGCGGGTAGCGGCGACGTGCTTTCGGGGCTCGTCGCGAGCCTTTGCGCAGAAGGGCTTTCCGTGTTCGACGGCGGCGTTCTCGGCGCGTATCTTGCGGGCAAAGCCGCAGAATACGCGACGGAAAGCACGAGCGAATATTCCCTCGTGGCTTCGGATACGATAGAGCGTATCGGCGCGGCGTTTTTACGGCTCGCGACCGAAAATACGAACGGCGATCGCGACGGTGAGTAAAACGCACCCGCTTACCAAATAATAATAAGGAAAGGGGGTTACGAGCGAGGTCAAAAGCACGAGCGCGCCCGCGAGCAAAAACCGTTTGCTGTTCGCTTTGGAAAACCAAAGGGTAAATTGTCGCTTTTTCTTTTCCGAAAAGCTCTCCTCGCCGAAATATTTCTTCGGCAAAGCGTCCTCTTTTTTAAGAAGAGAATATACTTCCGCGCCGACGAGTACCTTCACGCCGAACCGTTCGCAAAGCCGTTTGCTTTCGTCGGTCAAATCGTTGCAATAAAGGGTTTTGCCCTTCTCGCTGTGGCGGCGGATAAACGCGCCTAATCGATCGGGAGGGAGCGGTTCGAATCGAAAATCGACGAGCGCGATCTCCTCGGAGGTTTCCACGACTCCGTTTTTGATCTCTCCGCCAAGCCGCGCGGAAAAAAATTCCTTTTGCTTGCGGTGGGGGAGCAAGGATAAATGTAACAAAAGCTTTTCCTTTTCCTTCTCGTCGGATTTTTTCAAGAAAAATTTCTTGCGCTTGTCGCTTAAATATCCGCCTACGGCGAGCGTGACGGCGGCGGCAAACGCCGCCGCTAAAAAGAAAGCGGCGAAAAAGTTCAGCCTGTGATAGCGCAAAATGCAAAGTAGCGCGATAAACGCGAGCGAAAAAGTGAAAAGTAAGTCCGAAATAAAAGCCGATTTTTTCATATTTAGATTTTTGCCCGTTTTTTCCGTTTATAAACTTGTAAAAACGGAAAATTTATAGTATAATAGTAAAAAAGGACGGAAAGGAGCACCGCAGTTTATGCGTATCGGGATTTTCGGCGGTTCTTTCGACCCGCCGCACAGCGAACATAAAAACCTCGTCGAAGCGGCGAAAGAGAGCCTTTCGCTCGATAAAATTTTTATCGTGCCCGCCGCCGTTCCGCCGCATAAACGGGGCAAAACGCTTTCGGCAAACGAGCATAGGCTGGAAATGTGTCGCCTTGCCTTTTCGGGCGTGGAAAAAACCGAGGCGAGCGATTTTGAAATGCGCGTAGGCGGCGTGAGCTATACCTATCTCACTTGCCAATATTTCAAAGAACAATTCCCCGATAGTCAACTGTTTTGGCTCGTGGGCACGGATATGCTTCGGGATTTTCCGAGCTGGAAAAACCCCGAAACTATTCTTTCCCTCGCCACCCTTGCCGTATGCGCAAGGAGCGAGGAAGGGGACTGGCTTGCAAAAGAATCCCGCGCCTTCGAAGCGCGTTTTTTAAAAAAATTCGCCGTGATCGATTATCAAGGCAAGGATATTTCTTCCACGAAAATCCGCGTTTTGGCGGGGGCAGGTGCGGATATAAGCCCGTTTACGGGCACAGCCGTTGCCGAATATATCGAAAAAAGCGGGCTTTATAAAATCCCTTTTGCGGAAACGTCGTTGATGATGCAAACGGACAAGCGCAAGGCGCACAGCCTGCGCGTGGCGTTTCTTGCGGCGGCGCGCGCGCCGTCGTTGAAAATTCCTGAAAAGAAAGCAATCGCCGCCGCGCTCTTTCACGATTGCGCAAAAAATCTGCCTTTGGATTCGCCCTGCCTTTCGGGGTTTTCCGCCCAAGGCGTGCCGAAGGCGGTCGTGCATCAATATGCGGGCGCGTATTTGACGGAACGACTGTTCGGCGTAGAGGACGAGGAGATTTTAAACGCGGTCCGTTTTCACACGAGCGGTAGAGCGGAAATGACTCCGCTCGAACAGTTGATCTTTCTTTCGGATATGCTCGAAGAGGGGCGCGATTTTAAAGGCGTGGAAAAGCTTCGCGAACTGTTTTGGAAAAACAAAACGCTCGACGAGTGTATGTTTTTCGCACTCAAAGACACCCTTTCCCATTTAAAAGAAAAGGGCGGGGAGATCTACCCGCTCACGCAAGAAGCCTACGAATACTACGGTAGGCTGACTGAAAATTTATAACCGAACGGAGGTAATTATGTCGGAACTTACGAGCAGAGAATTAGCGATCGCGGCGTGCAAGGCGCTTGCGGACAAACGGGGCAAGGATATCGTGGTGCTCAGCGTGCGCGAAAAAACCACCCTTTGCGACTATTTCGTGATCGCGAGCGCGAGCAACGCGCCGCAGATCCGCGCGATGGGCGAGAGAGTGGAGGAGCTTTTGGAAAAAGAACACGGGATCGTACCGACGAGAACGGAAGGCGTTCGCGACGGGCGTTGGGCTGTCGTGGACTACGGCGACGTGATCGTGCATATTTTCCACGACGAAACGCGGCTTTTCTACCATCTCGAACGGCTTTGGCAGGACGGGAACAACCTCGAACGCTTCAACGACGAAACGGGCGATCTGCAATAAAGCGGGCGAACGCTATTTAAACCGAAATTCTTTCGGGTCGGAATAGCTCGATTTGGGTCGCTTTTTCTTCTTTTCTACAATATAATATACGGGCTCGGGCGTTTTTTGCACGGGCTTTTTTTCTTGCTCGGGCGCGCTTTGTTGCGGCTGTTCGCCTTTTTTGACTTTAAGGGTTTCCTCGTAACCCCGCCGCGCGAGCTTCACGATATGTACGCCGAGAAAGCAAACGATAAATAACAGCCCGAGAAACACCCCGCCGACGACTGCGGAGTTTAAACAATTTAAAATATCCATAAGGACAGTATACGAAAAAACGCTTGTCATAACTTGGCTGAAAATGGAATAAACGGACTCGCTTTGTCGTATACTCGGAGTATGGAAAAAACACTCGTAAACACGCCCGAGCAAACGACGGGCATCTTGCTTTCCGCCGCGGAAGCGGAGGAATACCGTAACTTTAAGCGCCGCAAATATATTCAAGCCGTGACCGAAAACATCGCCAAAGCGACTTTGGATTTAACGGAAGTTACCGAGCCGAGCGAGCTCGGCAAGCTTTGCGCCGTCGCGCGGAAATATTCTCTTGCCGCCGTTCGCGTAACGCCGAATAAGCTTTCGGTGGTAAAAGCCGCCCTTGCGGAAAGCAAAACGCTCGCGGACGCATTCGTGGGCGGCACGGGCAAAACGCTTCCAAAAGCCAAAGCCTACGAAGCGAAGCTTTGCGTGCGCGGCGGCGCGGGGGAGATCACTCTAATGCCCGACGAGAGCGTTTTAAACGGCGAAAGACTTTCCGAACTGAAAAAAGAGATAAAAAAAACGTTGCGAAAGGCGGGGCGCGTACCCGTGAAGCTGTTTTTAAAAGAAAAGAGAGGACTGCCCGAACTCTTTCGCTTATCGAAGCTGTTGTCCGAGCTCGGCGCAGGGCTTTCCGTGCCTTATTTTTCGGGCGTGGAGCGGTTGAAACTCGACGATAAAACGCCGTGTTTTATCGAAGTGCGCGAGGTGGAAACCGCCGAGCTTTATCAAAAAATGGCAGGGGCAGGTATGGATCGAATCCAAACCTCCCGCATTTTGGAAATATACGCGGAGCTGATGCAACAAGCGGAAAACTATTCCTTTCCCGCGCCGCTTGAAGCTCCGAAGAATTCACCAAAAACCCCGCGCGAGAACCCGCCCGCAGGAGAAACCGAGGCGATAAAGGAAGAAACGCCGAAAGTCGCGCCGCTCGAAAAAGCGAAAAACTATCGCGCTTTGATCGAAGAATATCAAAATCGTTAAAAAATCGCCGCGTGTCTTTCACGCGGTTTTTCTTATACGGCACGCATACGGGGGCGTATTCGGGGAATATAATAAGCGTATGAGAAAAATCAAGATCAAAGACAAATCTACCTTTGCCGCTTTATTGTTAGCCTTTATCCTGTTCGTCGCGGCGTTTTCCCTTTCTTTGGGCGCGCTGAACTCGCCCGTACCCGTGTTCGCCGTCAAAAACGCGCTTACGATCGTGCTCGACGCGGGGCACGGCGGGATCGACGGCGGCGTTTCGGGCAGAAAAACGGGGGTAAAGGAAAGCGATCTAAACCTTGCGATCACGCTGGAACTCAAAGAAATTCTTTCCGACGCGGGGTTTGAAGTAGTGCTCACTCGCAAAACGCAAGCGGGGTTATACGACGCCGCGACGAAAGGCTTTAAAAAGCGGGATATGCAAAGGCGCAAGGAGATTATCGAGGCGGCGAAACCCAACCTCGTGCTGTCCATTCACCAAAATTATTATCCCTCTTCTTCCACGCGCGGCGCGCAGGTCTTTTATTCGAAAAACCACGAAAAGGCGCAGGGGCTTGCCAAGGCGGTGCAAGGGAAGCTTAACGTCCTTTACGAAAGCGTTGGCGCGAAACCCAGAACGGAGCACACGGGCGAATATTTTATGCTGGAATGTACGCCGTATACTTCCGTGATCGTGGAATGCGGTTTTTTATCCAACCCGCTCGACGAAAAGCTGTTGAATAAAGAAAATTTTCAAAGAAAGCTGGCTTCCGCTATCGCGGCGGGCGTGACGGCGTATTTGGAAAGCGACGGCTCTTCCGCTTGAAAACCTGTGAAGAAATAGGAAAAAATCCCTTGAATCGCTTGTCATTTTCGTTCGCGTGTGGTATAATGATAAGCGAATAAAATTTTAAAAGGGGGAATAAGGCGATGTTCGGATTCGATAGCGTGATGGATCGGGAGCAAGC
>JAZRHC010000007.1:0-10072 GCA_045644545.1 Candidatus Scatosoma sp.
CGGGGAAAGGAGAAAGCACCTTCTCGCCGTTCGCAGGGGTTGCCGCCGCTGCGGGCGCGGGGGCGGGTGCAGGAGTCGGAGCTGCAACAGGAGCTACCACAGGAGTAGCCACGGGCATACCCGCCGCTACGGGCGCGGAAGCGCTTACGCCTACTTCCTCTACGCCTACTTCATAGTTTTTACCGTTTACCGTTATAATAAAATTACGCATAATTTTTATCTCCTTATAATTTCTTTATTCTTTTTACCGTAAATTCACATTTTCTGTTTTGCTTTGAATAATACGCCATAAGCGCGGCGGTAATCACCGCAACCGTTTCATCGGAAATCTCGTCTTCCTGCGACGATTTTACAGGAACTTCCGTTTTAGGTTCTTCCTGTTTCTTGACCGGCTTATTTGCAGCGAACGTCATCACTTTACCAACCGCCCAAACGACAAGAATTAAAAAGGAAATACCGAGAAACACGACGATAAAACCAAGCAAAGCGTACAGCGCAACTTCTCCGAAAGGCACATTGTCCTTTGGATAACCTTTTGCCGCAAGGTCCGCCGATACTTTTAATAATTGATTTAACATATTGCCACCGCCTTAGTCCATCAACATTTGAAGAGCGGAAATCAAGTATTGTTTTACAAATTCGGGTTCGATAATGGAATCGATATAACCGTTCTTCGCAGCGTGGACAGGGTCGGAATTTTCGTCCGCATATCTCGCTGCAAGCGCCGCCTTATCCGCTTTTTCTTCGCTGAACTCGATCGCCGCGCCTTGAACGTCGTCGAACAGTGCGATCTTTCCGTTTGCAAAAGCACAGGTATAGTCAAATCCCACCGATTTGGAAGCGAACAACGTATATCCAAGCCCGATTGCCTTTTTATAGACGACCGAAATCTTCGGAACGGTCATTGAGTCCAGCGCGTCGAGATATGCCGCCGTTTCTTTCATTACGCGGCTGTTATTCGCGCAAGTGCAAGGGCAAATTCCAAGCGTATTCGTAAAGGTTACGAGCGGCAAGCTTGCCGCGCTTGCAAAGGCAACGAAATCCTTGATCTTCGTCATTTTTGCCGCGGTGAGATAAACCCCTTCTTCGCCTCCGTCGAATACGATTGCCGAAACGGAAATGCCGCCGATACGGCAAAGAACGGTTTTGACGTCTTTTTCATAAGACGAACCGACCTCCACCGCGTTTTCCAAAATCCCGAAAAGCGTTTCCGCCGACGCTTTTTCGTTGAGTACGGGCGCGCTTTCATTGAGATCTGCGTCCACTACGGGCACTTCGATCAATTCAACGAGTTCGGCGATTTTCGCTCTAACGTCGTCTAAATCGTTTACGACGAAAGAAGGAATTCCCGTCTTATCCAAAGCCGCCGCGCCGCCGACCTCTTCTTTTTTGAGATTCTTGCCCGATTTTGCAGACAAAACGAACGGACTGTTGACGGCAAGAACGCTCTTTTTATCGAGGAAAAACGTAAAATCCGCGACAGCCGCAAGCATCGCAGCCGAGCCGTAAACTTCGCCGTTTACGACGAGGTATTGATAAACGCTCGATTTCAAACGGGTGGCTTTGAGCAAGAGCTCGCCGAGCCCTTCGAGTACGTTTACCCCTTCTCCCACGGACACGCCGACCGTGTTTAAAAGATAGATCACGGACGTGCCGTTCTTTTCCGCCGCGTCAAGGCATTTTGCGATTTTTTCGCAATTTGCTTTCGAAACCCCGCCGGATTGTACGTTGAAATTCTGCGCGACGATATAAAAGGGATATCCGTTGAGCGTAGCAAACCCGGTAACGACCCCTTCGCCTACGGCTTCCTCGCCGTAGAAATCGCTCTTAGAAAAGCTAAACGCGGAAAGCTCAACGAAACTGTCCTCGTCAACGAGCGCGCCGATCTGTTTTCTGATCTCTTTGCCCGCCTCTTTAATTTTTGCTTTTCTTTCTTGCAGTAATTGAATTTTATCCATAAAGTGCCTCCAAGAAATTTCAGTCAAAATTCAGCAAAATTTTTCAAGTTTTACCAAATTCCCACCAATTAACATTTTACATCAAATGCTTTTAAAAGTCAACTGAATGACGTAAAAAAACGTCGTTTCATTATAAATTTTTTTATAAAAAAACCGACGATGCAGATTCGTGAAATATTTTCACGCGCATTGTCGATTTGAAAAGCTTTTTTAATCGAAAAAGTCGTTTATAATATTATTTTTCGCTTTCGTCTTTCCTATTCTTCTTTTTTTGGAAAACTTTAAAATGACGTGAAAGAAAGGCGTCGATTCTATCCATATTCTTATAAATAAGAATGAAAGCCGCAACGATCAAGGCGAATATCACGCCCCAAGCGATAAGCCCCCACGTGGTATCGAACGGGATCAAATCGATGGAATAGCAAGTGGTCGAAACGGCGAGAATTCTCGATAATACGATCATCACCGAAAAATATGTCGTGCTCATTGAAGAAAGTCCCGCGATAAAACAGAGGATATCGTCGGGAAAAAGCGGCAATAAAAACATAACGGTTAAAATTAAGTTATCCTTTCCTTTCAGCTTCTTTTGCCATTTTTTTAAAGAATCCTCGCCGACGAGCCAAGCGACGGCTTTACCGCCTAATTTTCGCCCGATAAAGAACGCCGTAAAAGAACCCGCGATAATGCCGATTAAGCTAAAAATCGTCGTTTTAAGCGGTCCAAACAAGGCGACGCCCGCCACCGTACTCACCACGCTCGGAACAGGCAAAATAATCACTTGCAGGTATTGAAACAAAATATATACGATCGGCATCCACCCGCCCGATTTCGCCATATATTCCTGAAAAGCTTCCGCGTCCTGCACCACCGCAAAAAAGCCGCTTTTTTGCAAAACGAATAAAACGATCAGAACGAATAGCACGAAAATATATCCGCTCAGCATAGACTTTATTACCAACTCTTTTCCTTTAACGCAAAAAACGACGGATACGGCAAACGCCGCGACGGTGAGCGCGATAGTTAAAGTAAGCCACAGCGTTTTTCTGTTTACGAGCCAGCTTAAATTCGTGTTTTCCAAACATAAAATCTCAAAAACGATACACGCCGCCGTGAGCAACGTAAACGTCAAGATATACGGCAATATTTTGCGTTGTTTGCGTTCTTGTTCTTCCATTTATCCTCCGCTAAAAAGCGTTTATAAATCATAGTATTGCCTTTTTGCTCGTTTTTATAATCGGAACTTAAATTTCCGATTCGGGAAGATTCTTTCGAAAATCCGCGATCGCCTTTCTTGCAAGCTCGTCGCAACGGTTGTTAAGCTCGTTGTCCGCGTGCCCCGCAACCTTGTGAAACGTTACTTCGTGCGTTTTGGTAAGCGCGTATAATTCTTCCCAAAGATCGACGTTTGAAACGGCTTTTCCGTCCGCTTTTTTCCAACCGTTTTTCTTCCAAGCGTAGATCCAACCGTTTAAAAATGCGTTGACGGTATACGCCGAGTCGCTGTAAACGTCAACGGCGCAAGGATATTTCAATCGCCTTAACCCGTCGATCACGGCAAGGATCTCCATACGGTTGTTCGTCGTTTCCGCTTCCGCCGCGCTATATTCCAGCTTATGCTCGCCGTAGAGAAGTATTCCCGCAAAACCGCCGAGCCCGGGATTTCCCGAACACGCGCCGTCGGTATATAAAATAACTTGTTTTTTCGTGCTTTCCATCGTTTTACCCGTAAAACTAAAATAAATAATATTTTTCCTTGATTTTTGCGTAAAAAATAATTGACAAAAAAAAATTTTTGTTATATAATGGCTTCGTTGTTTAGGGGAGTGGCTCAACGGTAGAGTAGCGGTCTCCAAAACCGTAGGTTGCGTGTTCGAATCGCGTCTCCCCTGCCAAACCAATCGCGTTAGCGGTTGGTTTTTTGTTTAGGTTGCGTGTGACGCTTACGCTATTCCACTTCGTTTACGACTCACTGCCTCACCTGCCAAACCAATCGCGTTAGCGGTTGGTTTTTTGTTTGTCTTGCACGCGAACCCCTCGGAAAGATTTCCTCCCGAGGGGCTTTTATTATTTTTCAATCGTATGAATCTTTCCGTTTTCGACCTTTAAAATCGAATCCGCGATTTCAAGCGCGGCAGGGCGATGCGTGACGATAATGCAAGTTTTTTCTTTTTTGTCTTTTATATTTTGCAAAAGCTCCCGTTCCGTTTCCGAATCAAGCGCGGAAGTCGCTTCGTCTAGCAGTAAAATCGGACGATCGGAAACGAGCGCACGCGCCACCGCAAGCCGTTGCAGTTGCCCTTCCGATAATCCGCCGCCACGTTCGGAAAGCACGGTTTCGAGCCCTTCGGGCAAGTCAAAGGCAAACGTAGCGCACGCCGCCTGCAACGCTTCTTTTATCTTTAACTCAATACCTGCCCCTTCCCCTTCCGTTTCTTCGGAAAAGAAAAGTAAATTTTCGCGTATCGTCCCCGAAAAAAGGAAATTCCCTTGCGGAACGTAGGCAAATAATCCCCGCGCTTTTTCCGTCAAGATCTCAGACGAATCGTTACGATCCAGATATACGCTCCCTTCCGTTGGCTGATATACCGACAAGAGCAAGCGGAACAGCGTGCTTTTCCCCGAGCCGGAAGCGCCCGTCACGCAAATAATCTTACCTTTTTCAAAAAGCGCGTCCGCTCCGTCGAGAATGGTTTCGCGACCGTAACTGAACCCGACGTTTTCTAAATGAATCCCGTTTAAATCGGAATACAAATCTTCGTTTCCAAAGCCTTGCGACCGTTCTTCGGGAATTTCTTCGATTTCCGCAAGCCGTTCCCCGCTTGCGATTCGAGCATAGAAAACGGGAATAATTCCGCCAAACGAAGTAAACGGCTGTTGAAGCTGCATTAAAAGCAAGATCACGGAAAGAATCGAGCCGTAATCGTCGTTACCGTTCAAAACGCTTACGCTACACCATACGACGGCAAAGATCATTCCCGTGTTGCTGAGCAACGAAAATAATCCGTTCATAACCGAGCGGAGCTTATTGCGTTTCATTCTCTTTTCATAATATTGCGAAGCGTAATTTTCCGCTTTCGCCGTCGTGCGCGCCTCCGCGCCGTACGCTTTTAAAGTAAGTATCGAGGAAAGCCCTTCCTGCATAAACGATCTCGACGCGCCGTCGGCTTCCATAAATTCTTTATGTTGCTTTTTTATAAGCTTTCTGAACAACGCGGAAATACCGCCGATCAAAAGTCCGCCGACGATATAAATACAGGTAAACAACGGATCGATCGTAAGCAGAGCGACCGTCGCGCCGATACATTGCGTAATCATACTCGCAAGCGATTGCAAAAGCCCTACGCTATCGACCGCTATCTCCTGAATATCCGTCGTGAGGCGCGTTAAAAGCTCGCCGCTGTGATACGCTTGTACACTCGCGTAGTCCGATCGCAAAATCTTCGAAAATAATTTCGTGCGCAGCTGCGCGTTTATTTTCGCCCGTGCCCTTTCGGATAAAAAGGAAACGAGCGTATGCAAAAAAATCTTGAAGAGCAACAGAAAAAGCAAGATCAAGGCAAAGACGAGAAGCTTCGTTTTATCCCCTTGCGACGCGCTGTTGATAAGATATCTGACCAAATACGCAAAGGCGAGCGAAAACAAAGTCGCCGCGACGGACAATATAGCCAAAAACGAAATAATCGTCCGATAAGGACGCATTTCTTTTTTTAACCACGCTTTTCCTTTTTCAGACGAAATTTCCTTTTTCATTTTATTTCCTTATCCCCAACCTTTTTAAAATCTTTTTTACAAAACTTTTGACCTTTACTTTAAGCCGCACGAAAAACGCGCGGAATTTATACGTTTTGATTCGCCGTTCGGCGTATCTTAAATATTTTTTATCCGTACAGAAATAATGCTTATCCTTTCTGAAAAACTCCGTTAAAACGCCGAATACGTCCTCTTCGGGAATTTTTTCAAGGCTGTAACAATTATCTCCGCGGATAATATACCCGCCTTCGATCGGCTCTAAAACGCGGTGCAATACGTAATCGTCGCCGCGACGGTACAGCGCGACGTCGAGCCGTTTAAGCCGTTCCGTTTTCGGCTTTACGACGATGGTATCCCGACGATTTTTGAGCATAGGCAACATACTTATGCCCACCGTAGGTCCAACGTATTTGCCTTCCCGTTCGAGCACCTCTTCGATTTTTAGTTTTTGCCCGATTCCGCTTTCCATTTGCTTATCGGGTTATTCGGCGAAGCCGTTCTCCGTTAAGATTCCCACGAACTTTTCAACGTCCGCTCTTGCCGTCGCTTCGTCCACTTCGTACTCGCCCAAAAGCGCGGCGACCGCCTCGTCAACGGTGTGATTTTCCAAAAAGAAGTTCCACAAAAAATCCCCCGTTTCGTTGAGGTTGATCATACCGTGAAATTTCTTGCTCATTTCCCCAACGGGCACGACGACGCTTTCGCCACCGACTTTTCTTAAAACGAATCCTCTTTTAATTTTCATTTTCTTGCTTTCCTTTTAAAATATAGTTTTTATTCGCCAAAGCTTCGTAAGAAGTTTTGACGGCGTTTTCCGAAATATCGCAATATAAGACGTAGGCAGGTACGAGTTCAACGAGCTTATCCGCAATTTCAAGCGTTCTTGCCGCGTTGGCTTCGTCGGTGGGGAGCAACAGCTGAGAAAACAATCGCATCGCCGTTTCCGCGGGCGTAAGCTTTTGAATGGAATTTTCTTTCGCCTGCTCGATAAAACAAATTCCTTTGAGCGGAACGGAGGCGTTACAGCCCCGCCTTTCCTTCCCCATCCAAGGCGTACCGTGCGCCGTGAAGGTTTTACCGTCGAAGGATACGATAGGCTTATCGCCGTTGACGATCTTAGCCCCTTCAAGATATTTGAGCCAAAGCCCCGTATGCGTGGATTTCCCCGCGCCACTACGCCCTAAAAACGCATAGCCTTCTCCCTCGTATTCAAGGATCGCGGCGTGCATCAAAAAGCGATCGAGGGTGGGAAGCTGTAAACACAAATCGCGGTAGATACAGATATTTTCTAAATACCCGTCTGAAAATCCTTGCGAAGCTTCCCGTTCTTTTTGAATATCCTCTTCCGTAGCCCGTGCGGTGAGGCGGACGGGCGAAAGCTGATCTTCCGACAAATACGCTTGACAAAATTTCGTCGTAAAATCGAATTTATTATCGATAAATATTCTTAAATTTGCAATTTCGTAAATCATAATGCTTTCGCTTTATACGCGAACGTCTCCCTTTTCTCCCAGTAAATCGCCGTGCTTTTTAAGAATCGGCTGAATTTCGATTGCGATAAATTCTTCCGTTTGCGCGGGTGCGCGACCTATAAATTTTTTAGCGTCGAGAATATCGTCTAAATGATCCCAAACGGGCTTGAAGGTTTCGTCCTTTTTGATTAAGTCGATCAGGTTGTTTTCGCCGCCTTCAACCTTGACGTTTTTCCCCGCTTCCATTGAAAGCACGCGGATACGTTCGTGCAATTCCTGACGGTTGCCCCCCGCCTTCACGCATTCCATCATAATATTTTCCGTCGCCATAAACGGAAGCTCCGCGCGGATATGCTTTGCAATCACTTTTTCGTAAACGACGAGGTTTTCCGCCACGTTCAAATAAATATTCAAAATCGCGTCTACTGCTAAAAACGCCTGCGCGTTCACGATTCTTCTGTTCGCCGAATCGTCGAGCGTTCTTTCCATCCATTGTGTGGAAGCCGTGATCGCGCTGTTCGTGGGAAGCGAGATCACGTAGCGCGCGAGCGCGCCGATACGCTCGGAGCGCATAGGGTTGCGTTTATACGCCATCGCGGACGAGCCGATTTGATTCTTTTCAAACGGTTCTTCGATCTCTTTCATACTCTGCAAAAGCCGAATATCGTTCGAGAACTTATACGCGCTTTGCGCGATCTGCGAAAGCACGCACAAAATATTATAGTCGAGTTTTCTCGGATACGTTTGCCCCGTTACGCCGTACACCTTCTCGTAGCCGAGCTTGGAAACCACCCTTTTTTCGAGCTCTTTCACCTTCTCGTCGTCGCCGTCGAAAAGCTCCATAAAGCTCGCTTGCGTGCCCGTCGTACCCTTTACGCCGCGAAGGCGGATATGCGCTTTCGCATTGACGAGGTTTTCGTAGTCCATTTCCAAATCTTGAAGCCAAAGAGTGGCTCTTTTCCCCACCGTCGTAAGTTGCGCGGGCTGTAAATGCGTAAAACCGAGCGTGGGGAGATCTTTATATTTCAAGGCGAACGCGCTGAGCTTATCCATCACGTTCACGAGTTTTTTAAGGATAATATCCAACGCCTCGTCGAGCATAATCGCTTCGGCGTTGCAGTTCACGAAACAGCTCGTCGCCCCGAGGTGAATGATCGGCATAGCCTTTTTGGCATACGCGCCGTACGCCTTTACGTGCGCCATCACGTCGTGGCGGACTTCCCGTTCAAACTGTGCCGCAAGCTCAAAATCGATCTGCTCGGCGTATTCTTTGAGTTCTGCTACCTGCTCTTCGGTTACGTTGAGCCCCAACTCCATTTCCGATTCCGCGAGCGCAACCCAAAGCTTTCTCCAAAGCTTGAATCTTTTTTCGTCGGAAAAGGCTCGTTGCATTTCCTTGCTCGCATAGCGAGTTACGAGCGGATTATTATAAATCGAATGATCTGCCATATTCCCCCTGCCTTTACGCTTTGATAGGCTCGGCGTATTCCACGCCGAACGTTTCCGCCGTTACGCGTTTGATTTTTTGCGTTTCGTACGGTCTGTCGCTCCAATCGGTTTTCGTCGTCGCGATCGCGTCAACCGTTTCCATTCCTTCGATCACTTTTCCGAACGCCGCGTATTGCCCGTCGAGATATTCCGCCAAATCGTGCATTACGAAAAACTGCGAGCCTGCGGAATCGGGATGCTGAGAACGCGCCATCGACAAAACGCCGCGCTCGTGCGACAAATCGTTTTGGATAAAGCCGTTGCCCGAAAATTCGCCCTTAATGCGATATCCCGGACCGCCCATACCCGTACCCTGCGGGTCGCCGCCTTGAATCATAAAGCCCGCGATCACGCGGTGAAAGATCAAGCCGTCGTAGTAGCCTTTCTTCACGAGCGATAAAAAGTTATTCACCGTATTCGGCGCTTTATCGGGATATAATTCCGCTTTAAAGGTTTTTCCGTTTTCCATTTCAAAAGTAACGATAGGATTCATAATCGATTTTCTTCCTTTTTTTTGTCTATGATTTATTCTTCGAATTTTTCAACCGAAACGCCCGCTTCGTTAAAGAGCGCAAGCGAAAATTCGTCGGGATAGCCGTGCTTATACACGACCCGTTTGATTCCTGCGTTAATGATCATTTTCGCACAGATCACGCAAGGCTGATGGGTGCAATACAAGGTTGCTTCCGCAATACAGATTCCGTATCTTGACGCTTGAATGATCGCGTTTTGTTCGGCGTGCACGGCAAAACAAAGCTCGTGCTGCGTGCCGCTGGGGATATTCAGCTTACGCCTTAAACATTCCCCTTTTTCTTTACAGCTCACGATCCCCGCAGGCGCGCCGTTATATCCCGTCGTCATCACGCGCTTATCCTTGACGATCACCGCGCCGACCTGACGGTTTTCCTGAAAACAGCTCGACCAAGTCGCCACCGTTTCCGTAAGCTCCATAAACCGCTTATCCCATTTATCCATCGTAGGCATATTTTGATAGCCTCCTTCGTAAAATACCATATTTATTGTACCATATTTTTTTGCAAAAAGCAATACTTTGCGTTCACTTTTCTATCTCAACCAGCGTGAAAGCGAAAATTTTTTGAAAATTTTTGAAATTTTTTATTTTTCCAAAAAATCACGCTTTTCAAGCCATAAAAACACCCCTTGACACTTTTCACATAATACAAGTATAGTTATTTGTATTGAAAAAGTCAAGCGGTTTTGGTTTAACGCAATAAAACTCTTACCCTACCCCCTTATTGATAGCGTCAATATAGAACCCTTGCGCTTCAAGTTCCATAGCGATCACGTCAGCGCCCTTCCCGCCGTGCTCTTTTCTCTTGCCCCACAACAAATACGGGCTGTTGTCTCTATCGTATTTGTGTTTAATATCGCCCTTGATACCGT
>JAZRHC010000008.1:0-24559 GCA_045644545.1 Candidatus Scatosoma sp.
TGCCCTTGCCAAAGCCCTGCTTAAAGAAGCGGAAGCGGCAAACGGCGAACGCTTACGGTTTTATCAAAAGCTCGTGGAATTTTTCGAGCCGACCAAGAAATAAGGCTCGCGAAAAAACGCAAAAACACCCCCGCGCGGGGGTGTTTTCGCTTATCCTTTCCACTTTTAACGCATTTTTAGTTTTGTTGCGTAAAGCTGTCTTTCCCTACGCCGCAGAGCGGGCATACGAAATCCTCGGGTAAATCTTCGAATTTCGTCCCGGGCGCGATCCCGTTTTCAGGCGAGCCCGTTTCCTCGTCGTATTCCCAGCCGCATACGTTGCATATATATTTGCTCATAGTTCGTTTCTCCTTTATTTTTTACAAAGTTCTTGCGCCAGCGCCTCGATCTGCGCCCGACTTTCGTCGTTTAACGCCGACAATATCTTCACCGAATTTTCGGCAAAAGCCAAATTCTTGCAAGGCTCTAATAAGCCCTTCATCACCCTCGCCGCCATCGGCGCCCAGCTCCCGTTCTCAATCAAGCCGACCGTGCGGTTACAGAAATTATGCTCGACCAAATGCCCGATAAAATCGCGCATAAAGGGAAATATCCCGCCGTTATACGTCGTCGTTGCGAGCACGAGCTTGCCGTAGCGGAAGGCGTCCTCGATCGCTTCCGACATATCCGCCCTCGCAAGATCGGCGACGACCACTTTCTCACAGCCCTTTTCTTTCAATTTTTCCGCGAGCAGCTCCACCGCTTTTTTCGTGTTGCCGTATACGGAAGTATACGCGATCAACACCCCTTCGCTTTCCACGCCGTAGCTCGACCACGTACCGTATAAACCCAAATAATAGCCGAGATTTTCTTTGAGCACGGGTCCGTGCAACGGGCAGATCGCTTGAATTTCGTAGCCCGATAATTTTTTCAGCAGATTCTGCACCTGTACGCCGTATTTCCCGACGATCCCGAAATAATACCGCCTCGCTTCGCAAGCCCAATCCTCGTCCTCGTCCAGCGCGCCGAATTTTCCGAACCCGTCGGCGGAAAACAAAATTTTATCCTTTTCGTCGTAGGTGACGATCACTTCGGGCCAATGCACCATCGGCGCGGCGATAAAAGTGAGCGTGTGCGCACCAAGGCAAAGTTTTTCCCCGTCGCCCACCACGACCTGCCGATCGGCAAAATCCGTACCGAAATAGTTTTTCATCATCACGAACGACTTCGACGACGACAAGATTTTCGCTTCGGGGTACGCCTTCGCAAACGCGAGAATATTCGCCGAATGGTCGGGCTCCATATGCTGCACGATCAAATAATCGGGTTTTTTGCCGCCGAGCACCTTGTGCAAATTTCCAAGCCATTCTTCTTTGAACGCCGCGTCGACCGTGTCGAGCACGGCGATTTTTTCGTCGAGAATCACGTAGGAATTATACGCCATACCGTTCGGCACGGGGTATTGCCCTTCGAACAGATCGATTTTTCGGTCGTTCACGCCGATATAAAAAACGTCTTGCGTTACTTGCATTTATCTCCCCCTGCTTATAGTTTATTCACTACAATCTATTATACCACGTTTTTGGGAAAAAGAAAAGTATTTGAGCGAATTTTTTATTTGCTTTTATAAATCGCATATTATAAAGGCGCGGCGCGTATAATAATCTTATGAAAAAAGCAAAACCTTATGTCTTTTCGATTTTACTCGCTTTAACCGTCGGCGGCTTATCGGCTTTGGCAACAGCCAACAATATGAATATTTACGATAAGATCAATACGCCGCCATTATCGCCCCCTGGGTGGCTTTTTCCCGTGGTTTGGACTATATTATATATCTTAATGGGTATCAGCGCGGCAATAATCTTCACGAGCGATTCTCCTAAAAAAGACGACGCGCTTTTCGTTTATGCCGTCAGCCTCGTCCTCAATTTTTCGTGGAGCATATTTTTCTTTAATATGCAATCCTTTATCGTTTCTTTTATTATTCTTCTCGCGCTTTGGCTGTCGATTATTATTACGATCATTAAGTATTATAAAATCAACAAAACCGCCGCGTGGTTGCAACTTCCTTATCTTCTTTGGGTAACGTTTGCGGGATATCTCAACTTTGCGATCGTGCTTTTAAATTAGTTTTATATGAATTAAATACAGCAAAAACACCCCGTTTTGGGGTGTTTTATTGATTTTGCAAGATAACTAATTTTGATACGATTTCAAAATGGGGGGGCGAAAATATTAAAGTTGCAATTTTAACTCTTCAAATAATATCTCGGCTTGTATCAAGTTTATAATATTCTCTTCCTTTTCAACGGAATATTTTCCATTATTTCTAATTTCAGCTTTTTTGACCCAAATCAAATCCTCTGGATTAAACACAAATTCTTCCAAATACTGCACCGTTTCCCCTTTCGTTCTCGACGGACAAATAACAACGTCGCAATCATTCGGCAATTTACCGAAATTGCCCGTCAAAATATCTTTTGTATCGCCACCTGAAATTACACCGACTTTTTTATCTTGAAAATCAAAAACGGAAATAAAATCATATTCGTCTACGATTTTTGTTTCTTTTGCCCCACGTTTTAATAAAACATCACGCAAAAATTTCATCGTATTTGTTTTTCCACTATCGTGCTTTCCCCATAATGCAATAATTTTCATTTGTTTACTCTCCTTTAATTTGATAATGATAATATTCCACGCCGTCAAGCGTTTCTTTGCCTACATTGTTAAAAAGTACGTTGTAAATGCTCGCCGTTACCGTTATATCCGCCCGAATATATACGTCCGTCGCATAATAAATAATATCCCCTATATACGAAAGATTCGCAACGTAAGCCGAATGAATAAACATGGTTTTTA
Source organism: Candidatus Scatosoma sp. (assembly GCA_045644545.1). Classification (GTDB taxonomy): domain Bacteria; phylum Bacillota; class Clostridia; order Christensenellales; family Borkfalkiaceae; genus Scatosoma. The sequence continues at coordinate 2,842 of JAZRHC010000008.1, forward strand.
AGTTTGTACAACCCGTAAACGTATCCCCTGAAATGGACGTAACGCTGTTAGGTATCACAATCTCCGTTAAACTACTGCAATATTTAAACGCATTACTGTCAATCCATGTAACACTTTCAGGTATCACAATCTCCGTTAGACTACTGCAATATTCAAACGCACCATGTTCAATCCTCGTAACGCCGTTTGGTATGACAATTTCCGTTAAGCTACTGCACCACGCAAACGCCTGAGTTCCAATGCTCGTAACGCCGTTTGGTATCACAATCTCCGTTAAACTCTCACAGCCCTGAAACGCATGATTACTAATACGTGTAACACTTTCAGGTATCACAATTTCCGTTAAACTAATACAGTCCTGAAACGCAGAATCACCGATACTTTTGACGGCAACGCCTCTATACGTAGCGGGGATTGTTACGGAAGTACCATTCCCCGTAAAATCAGCCACTTCATAGCCTTGTAATTCTTCGCTGTATTTATAAGTCAAACATTTTGCCGAATCCTCATAGTGGGCGTATAGCGTATAATTGCCAAGTTCAGTTATGGTTTTTATTTCATTTTTTCCTGCTTCGTCCGTCGTCCATTTGACAAAGCTTTGCGTATTCGTGCCTTGGGGAATAGGCAAATGATAGGGTAAGTTATAAATAGAATACTCATACATCACGCCGTCGTGCTGCATCTGTCCACCGTTTAAGTTGTATATTATCGTATACCTATTTTCCGTCCATTGCGCGTATGCCGTAATATTTTGCGTGACCGTTATGATGTCCCCGCTATTTTTTGTTTCGCCGTTAATTAACCACCCATTAAAGGTATATCCCTCTCTTTCGGGCGTTTTTAATTGAACAGAACCGCCCTCTTGAATATTAACAGCCACCTCTTTTTGTTCATAGCCGTAATCAAATGTTACTTCGTAAAATTCAATAGCTGGCGTTTGCGTAGAACCGTTTTCATTGTTATCATCATTATTCCCATTATCATTGTTATCATCATTATTCCCATTATCATTAAAATAGGTGTCCACGTCTTTTATATAGACGTCATAATAGATTTGTCCGTTTTCTGTTACATACCAGTACGTTTTACTTGTTTGAAACGTAACAATCTCCATAAACGTAATCTCAATAACCCCGTCTTTTATGCGGTAAGTTGCTGATTTATCTTTTGTCCTATCCGACGTATTTACATATAATGCAGTTCCGTCGCTTTTGAAAGTATAAAATTCCAGAATGCCTCCATTTCCATAATTATATAAAGTTGCGTTAAAATATTGATTTCGCTCCGTAATACTACCGCTATCAAATTCAGCGAGAAATTCAAAAGAAAGGACTTGGTAATTGTTGTGGAAAATTAAATCAGAGCTGGAACCTTCTATGCGAATCTTGTCATCAATAATCTTATATGTATAGTTTTCTCCGTTTATGTTTACGTATTCTTTTGTTATAATTAATGTATCCCTTCCGCCCTTATAAGTGCCAAGATAGAGCATATCGTCCCCTTTGCAAGCCGTTAGAGAAAAAATGCTTAACGCAAACATAAAAATAGAAAGTAACCACAGCCAAAATTTTTTCTTTTGCATAAAAGCCTCCTGTAAATAAAAAAGTGCGCCGACCGAAGCCAACGCACAAAAACGCAAACTCCAATCGTCGCCAAACTAATCTTAATGGAAATAGGGATATACCGCACAATACCTTTAAGTGGAATTTGCATTTTATCAAATTCTACAAAGATATTGTGTGAAAAAAACAGGTAAAATATCCCCTTTAAAAAAGAGAATACCCCTACGATTTTCCATTATTCAATTAGTTTGGCATAATCAGTATAGCACTTTTTAAATATAAATGCAAGTGTTTTTTATATTTCGCAGAATTTTAACGATTAAATTGGGTTAGTCGCAACCAAAAAAACAGGATTTTGACGAATTTCCCGTTCAAAACCCTGTTTTTATTATATTATTTGTAAACATTTAAAGCGGATGAATATTTTGGCTACGCCAAAGCTTCCTCGCTCGACAACTCTATTAAACAACAAACAACTCGGTTCTCGCTCGTCGCGTGAACCCATAATAATTTATGTTTTCTTCAATTCTTCATCCGCACCAACGCAAAACAGCGCCCCAAAGGGGTGCTGTCGCGTTGGTGCGGATGAAGGGATTTGAACCCATACGGTCGCCCACAGGAACCTGAAACCTGCGCGTCTGCCAGTTTCGCCACATCCGCTTATACTAATGCAAAATGCTGAATGCATAATGCATAATTATTATTTAATTATTCGCTGTTTTACAAATAGAAATCAGCAATTTCAACAACTCTTGTATATCTCGTTCAAGACTTTCGAATTGACTTTCTGTTAAATAACCCGTTTTATACAACAACTGTAACCAATAAAAAGTTTCGTTTGCTTCTTTAAGCGCAATATTCATTTTTGCATAAAAATCGGGCTTTGTCTGTCCTTTTTCCGCTTCCGAAACGTTTGCGCCGATACTCGTTCCCGACCGCAATAACTGCTTGGAAAGAATATTCTCTTTTTTGGATTTAGATAAATATTTATATAAATTGACAATTCGAACGGCAAAATCAAAGCTCTTTTGTTCTATTACATTCTCTGTCATTTTATTTATCCGCCATTCAGCATTCTGCACTTTGCATTATGCATTGAAGCCGAGTCTTTTTCAAAACGCCGCTCTGTTTTTCCAACAGCCACGCAGTCCCTCCGCTCGATAAGCTTCCGACTACTTCGCCCTCTTCAATCACGAGTGCGGAACAGTCCTCTATCCCCCAAGCACGGTCATAATTATAGCACACAATTTTGTCAAAGTCAAGCATTCTTTCGCCATAATGCGGAGAAATTACGCCTTTTATCCAACTTAATCCCTTGAACATTGCGTATTTCGCGCCGTCCTCCGTTTGCAAGGAATCCGTGTAGATATCCGAAAACCAACAGATCGCGCCCGCCGACAGCCCCGCCACGATCACGCCGCGCTCGTACGCCTCTTTAATGAGCTCCAAAAGCCCCGATTTTTTCCACTCTTCCATCATAAACACGGTATCGCCGCCGCCGACGTAGAGCATATCCGCTTTTTCGAATTTTGCGCGAAGCTTCTCTAAATCTGGTTCTTTAAACACGGTGAGCGCGACGTCCGTTTTGATATCGAAAACGCCCGTATACACCTTATGAAAGGTATTATAATAGGGCATAAAGTCGTGGCTTGCCGTGGGGATAAACAGCGCGTTGGCACGCCGTTCCCCTGCGCGCGCTTTGGCAAGCCCCGCGATATATTCGTCGATTTTAAGCGTGGCGCGTTCGCGAAGCTCCCCGCCGCCGATAGCGATAATCTTACGCATTTTTCTACCGTGTTTCCCTTAATAGCAATTTTATTTGCAATATTTCTCTTCGATCGCCTTGATTTTCGCAAGCCTTCTTTCGTGGCGTTCGCCGCCTTCGAAGGGGGTATTCAAAAAGGTATACACGAGCTCTTGCATCATTCCCTCGCCCACGACCTTTTCGCCGAAGGCGATCATATTCGCGTCGTTATGAAGGCGGGTATACTTCGCGCAATACAGATCGTGACAATGCGCGCAACGCACGCCGGGAACTTTGTTCGCCACGATAGAAACGCCGATGCCCGACGAGCAAACGACGATCCCGCGTTCACATTCCCCGCTCGCCACCGCTGCCGCCGCCGCAAGAGCAAAATCGGGATAATCGCACGAATCAAAGGTTTTCGTGCCGAAATCCACCGCCTCGTGCCCGAGTTTTTCCACGTATTTAATCATAGCGTTTTTAAGGTTGAGCCCGCCGTGATCGCAAGCAACTGCAATTTTCATAATATTCTCTCCTGTACGTAATTATTTTTCGTCGTTTTCGTTTTTTTAGCCGTCGAATTCGGCTTTTTCGCGCCCGTAGCCGTAGAAGGCTTTTTGTTTTTCGAACCGCGCGGTCTGCCTCGTTTTTTCGGCGTTTGCGCCTGCGGTTTTTCTTGGGGCTTTTCAGCCACGAATTTCGCAATGATCGCAGACATACCCCCTTCTAATTCGGCAAACGCGCGGAGATATTCCCCTTCGCCGAGCCCGTAAGGATCGGCTACTTCATAGCCCGCCAAATCTTTAAAGGAATATACGTTTTTCAAGCCCTTTTCGAGCTTCCCGAGGCTCTCTCCGTAGGCTTGAATTTCAAGCAGCTTGCGTTTGATCTCGTCGGTCATCGCGATAATCGCGTCCGCCTTCAACAGGGTTTCGTCGATATTTTTCGAAGAGAAGTTCGCAAGCTCCAAGCCTTTATTTAAAAGGGTTTGCGCCGCGTGAAGATTGACGGATTTTCCGCTCGCTTTCAGCCCCGCCGAGAACACCTCGACCGTTTCAATCCGCAAGCGATTTAGTTCGGATTTCAAAATCGCCTCCGCCATCGGGGAACGGCAAGTATTGCCGACGCAAACGAACACGATCGTCTTTTGTTTTTTAGGATTCATCTCGTACCTGCCCTGTCTTTTTTCGTTTAATCCCATATCGGGACGGCTTCCTCGCAAGCTCGGCGCAGTCTGTTCAAAACGCCCGCCATCACGCCCCCTTGCTCCTTCGGCTCAATCGCGATCAACAGATCGCAAACGTTTTCCGCCTCCCGCAAAAGAGAGTACAATCGCGAAGCCATTTCCGTCGGCGTGCTTCCGAGATCGAGTATCCGCATTCCCGTATCGGCAAACTCTTTGACGAGCTCGTGCTCACAAAGCACCGCGACCCGCGTTGACCAACCTATTTCTTGCTTGCCGTAAAGTTTTGCGACGATCAATTCTTTGCGCGTAAACCGAAGCGTTCTGCAACGGGGAGAATAATGCTTATACAAAAGCCCCGGGCTTTTGACTTTTTCCTTTCTTTCGGGGTCGGGAATATACTCCTCGCACGCGCCGACGACTTCCGCGATCATCTCGCGGGTGATCAGCCCCGGGCGGAGCACTACGGGGATCTCTCCCGTGATATCGAGCACCGTGCTCTCGATCCCGCCTTCACACTCGCCGCCGTCTAAAATCAGCGGGATTTTTCCGTCGAAATCGTCGAAAACGTGCTGTGCCGAAGTCGGGCTGACGTGTTTGGAAAGGTTAGCGCTCGGCGCGACGACGGGGATATCCACCTCTTTCAAAAACGCCTGCGCGCCCTCGTGGGAAGGGATACGCACCGCAAGGGTATCCAGTCCGCAAGAAACGAAAGGGCTGACTTTTCCCTTAGACGGATAAACGAGCGTTAAAGGGCCGGGCAAAAAGGCTTCGCGGAGCTTTTGCGCGTACGGCGGCTGATAGTCCACGATCTTGGATAAATCGTAGTCTTTATGCACGTGCGCGATCAGCGGGTTGTCGTTGGGTCTGCCCTTTATCTCGAAAATTTTTTTTACGGCGTTGTCGTCGAACGCGTTTCCGCCGAGCCCATACACCGTTTCGGTCGGCATCGCGACCACGCCGCCACTCATAATAATTTCTTTGGCTTCCGCAAGACTTTGCGGAGAAATTTCTTTAATCAACGTTTTCATAGCTTAAAACGGAGGTTCTTCCCCATCCTCGACTGCGGGCGGCTCGCCCTCGAAAGGGGGCGGAGCAAAGCAATCTTCCGCGGGCGGTTCTTCTTCGAACTCGCGCTTGGGCCGACGATATTCGGGCGGTTCTTCGTTGCGGTTTTGCTCGTCCACGTCCACGAACTTCGTGCATTCGCCGATAAATTTGAGTTGAACGCGCCCCTGCTCCCCACCTCTGTGCTTTGCAAGGATAAGCTCCGCCGCGCCTTTTATGATCTTGCCCGAATCGATTTCTTCTTTCGTTGCGATCGCTTCGGGGCGGTTGATAAACATAACGATATCCGCGTCCTGTTCGATCGCGCCCGATTCACGAAGGTCGGAAAGTTGCGGCTCTTTGGACTGAATACGGCGCAGCTGAGAAAGCGCGATCACGGGCACGCTGAGTTCCTTTGCGATAATCTTTAAATCGCGAGTGATCGAAGCGATCTCCTGTTGCCGATTCTCGCTTCCCGCCATATTCGAATCCCCGCTCGACATAAGCTGGATATAGTCGATCATTATCAGATCTACCCCGCCCGTCTTGGTCTTTAAGCGCCTGCATTCGGATAAAATTTCCGCGGGCGTGATACGCGAAGAATCGTTGATATAGATGCTGCTGTTTTTCAACTTGTCCGAAACGAGCATCAGCTTTTTCCATTCGCCCGCCGTCAGCTCGCCTGAAAGCGCCCTGCTCATACTCACGTTCGCATACGAGCAAACCAGCCTTTGCACGATTTCGTTTCTCGGCATTTCGAGCGAGAACACGGCGCAGGTTTTGCCCGCGCGCAAGGAAGCGTTTTCCACGAGGTTCATCGCAAGCGAGGTTTTCCCCATACCGGGACGGGCGGCAAGGACGATCAACGCGCCCGCTTGCAAGCCGTGCGTCATTCTATCCAGTCGCTTATAGCCCGTCGGAATTCCTTTGAAGGAATCGGGGTCGGATTGAAGCTGTTCGAATTTATGAAGCACTTCGCCGATCACGTCGCCTTCGCTCATAGAAAGAAGCGAAGAACGATCGGCTTGGCGGGAAATATCGTAGATAGACTTTTCCGCAAACGCGACGGAGGACTGCGCGTCCACGCTCTTCATAGATTCTTCGATAATTTTCCGCGACGCGCGGATAAGCTTTCGATTCGTGCTATCCCGCTTTACGATATCAAAATAGGTCTTATAATTCGCCGCCGAAGGGGTGATCTCGGCAAGCTCGGTTAAATACGCGATCCCGCCCGCTTGGGATAAATTCCCCTCGCTGTCGAGCTGATCGGACACCGTTACGAGGTCGATCGGTTTTCGGGCGTTGAACGCCGCTTGCATCGCACGCAAAATATATTTATGCGATTCTTGATAAAAGTCCTCGTCGGACAATCGGTCCACAAGTTCGGAAACGATATCGTTATCCATTAAAAAGCAACCGAGCAACGCCATTTCCGCGTCGCGGTTAAAAGGCATCGTGTTGACTTCCGCCATAGTTTTTCCTCCTTAAAATCAATTAAACGAATTTTTCAAATTCCTCAAGCGTTTCTTCAAATTCCTTCATCGCCGCTTCGAAGGGCTCTTTCGTCGTCAAATCCACGCCGGCTTTTTGCAAAATAGACACGGGATCGGTAGATCCGCCGCTTCTTAAAAATTCAAAATATCCCTGCACCGCGCTTTCTCCTTCCGTTAAAATCTTTTTGACGATCGAGATCGCGGAAATGATACCCGTCGCGTATTTATACACGTAGAACGAAGTGTAGAAATGCGGGATTCTCGCCCATTCGTAAGAAATTTCCTTATCGTGCGCGATCCCTTCGCCGTAGTAGTCTTGATTCAGCTTATAATAGCCCTCGCAAAGACTTTCCTTGGTGAGCGGCTCGCCCGCTTCCACCTTCGCGTGCATAATCTGCTCGAATTCCGCAAACTGCGTTTGTCTAAACAGCGTCGCGCGCATCATATCCATATAATAAGAAAGAAGGTATTTTTTGAGGTTTTTATCCTCCGTAGACGAGCAAAGATATTTTAACAGCAACACCTCGTTGACCGTGCTGGCAATTTCCGCGAGGAAAATTTTATACGAGCTTTTATTATAGGGTTGCGCGGAAGTAGACATATACGTGTGCAACGCGTGCCCCATTTCGTGCGCGATGGTGAACAGCTCGTTCGTCGTCTGCTGATAATTGAGCAATACGAAAGGATGCACCCCGTAAACGCCCGTTGAATACGCGCCGCTACGCTTTCCCTCGTTTTCGCATACGTCGATCCAGCCTTCTTTTTTCGCACTGCGCAAAAGCTCTTGATATTCCTTTCCGAGCGGGGCTAAACCGTTCACGACGAGCTCGTAGCCTTCGTCAAAGGGAAGCTTGATCTCCGCGCCTTTCACGAGCGGCGCGTAAATATCGTACATATGCTGTTCTTCGTAACCCAAAATTTTCTTTCTTAAAGCGATATATTTATGCACTACGGGCAACGCTTGGTGCACCGCTTTGATTAAGTTATCGTATACGACGGGGCTGACGTCTTCACCGTGGAGCGCCATCGAAAGACAGCTTTCGTGCTTTCTCGCCGTTTTATAGAACACGTCCTTTTTCACGTTTCCGTAATAGGTCTGCGTGATCGCGTCGATGAGGTTGATATACGCTTGATAATAGCCCTTGAACCACTCTTCGCGCTCCTTGCGGTTTTCCGAATGCAGAACGACTCCGTAAAGCCCGTGCGTCATCTGCGTTTCCTCGCCGTTTAAGTGCGCCTTTCCAAGATTTAAGTTGGCGTTATCCAGCATCATAAACACGTCTTGGAAACCGCCTAAAACGTCCGCGCTGAGCGCGAGGAGCTTTTCCTCGTTTGCCGAAAGCACGTGCGCTTTTCCCGCCGCGACACGGCGAAGCTGATAATCGTACTCCGCAAGCTCGGGATCGGCAATATACGCGTTTAAAACGCTTTCAGGCAAAGCGGTAAGCTCGGGTTCAACGAACGCCGTCGCCGCCGAAATTTTAGAAAAGAGCGTCATCATTTTCGCCTGGTAAGCGTTGTATTTGGAAACTCTCAAATCCTCGTCGCTTTTCATATGCGCGTACAAATAGAGCCTTTCCGCGCGTTGGGAAAACTCGTCCACAAACGCGTTGAACGCCGAAAAGCTCTCTTTTTCGCCGAGCTTCCCTTGATACTTGGAAAAATCCGCGTTCGCGTATTTTGCTTCCAAAGCGGAAAATTCCTTTTCCCAAGCCTCGTCGGAAGGGAAAATATCCTCCACCTTCCATTTTAAATTTTCTGCAATCTCTTTTCTTTCCATAATGCCACCTTATTGATGTTTTACCCTTAATTTTTAAACGAATGAATAGGCGCGGGAATATTGCCGCCGCGATTGATCAAACGGCTACTGTCCGTGCCGTGCACGGGCAGAATGGGCGCACGACCCAAAAGTCCGCCGAAATTCACCGAATCGCCCACCTTTTTACCGGGTGCGGGAATAATACGCACCGCCGTCGTTTTTTGGTTGATCATACCGATCGCCGCTTCGTCGGCAATAATCGCGGAAATGGTCGTCGCGGGCGTGTCGCCGGGGATCGCGATCATATCCAGCCCCACCGAACACACGCAAGTCATCGCTTCAAGCTTATCGAGGTTGATCTCGCCGCTTTCCGCCGCCTTGATCATACCGATATCCTCCGAAACGGGAATAAACGCGCCCGAAAGCCCGCCGACGCGCGAGGAAGCCATTACGCCGCCTTTTTTCACCGCGTCGTTCAGCATCGCGAGCGCCGCCGTCGTACCGTGACCGCCGACGGTCGAAACGCCGATCTCCTCTAAAATTTGCGCCACCGAGTCGCCCATCGCGGGCGTGGGCGCTAACGATAAGTCCACGATCCCGAACTGCGCGTTCAAACGCTTCGCCGCTTCTTTCGCCACGAGCTGCCCCGCGCGAGTGATCTTGAACGCCGTGCGCTTGATCATCTCCGCCGTTTCCGTCAAGTCCGCGTTGGGGATTTTTTCGAGCGCGCGCTTGACGACGCCAGGGCCCGAAACACCAACGTTGACGACGACGTCCGCTTCTCCTACGCCGTGGAACGCGCCCGCCATAAACGGGTTGTCCTCCACCGCGTTACAAAAAGCGACGAGCTTCGCCGCGCCGATACCGTCCGCGTCCTTGGTTAAAAACGCCGCTTGTTTAAAGATCTCGCCCATCATTTTCACGGCTTCCATATTGATACCCGATTTGGTCGAGCCGACGTTGACGGACGAACAAAGCCGCTTCGTGGAAGCGAGAACCTCGGGAATGGTTTGGATAAATTTTCTTTCGTAGTCTGCCGTCGCCTTATGCGTAAGGGCGGTATAGCCTCCCAAAAAGTCGATGCCCAGCGCTTCCGCCGCGTCGTCGAGGGCTTTGCCGATCAAAGGCGCTTTTTCGGGAAACGCAGCGCAAAGAAGGCTGACGGGGGTGACGGAAACCCGTTTATTGACGATGGGAATCCCGTATTCGCCCGAAAGGTTCTCCGCCGTTTTCACGATATTTTCCGCTTTTTTGGTGACGAGGTCGTACACCTTTACCGCCGTTTCCTCCGCCGTATCGCGAATACAGCTAAACAGGGAAAGCCCCATCGTGATGGTTCTGATGTCGAGGTGTTCTTTCTCGACCATTTCTATCGTTTCAAGCACGTCGAATTTCGTAAACATACCTTTTTCTCCTTACGAAATCACACGTTATGCATTGCGTTGAAGATATCTTCGTGCTGCATATAAATGCTCATACCGATCTGTTTGCCAAGCTCGGCACATTCCTTTGCGAGCGAGGAAAGCTCCTGCTTCACGCCCGAAATTTCCGCAATCATAATCATTGCGAAATATTCGCCGAGGACGGTTTGGGAAATGTCCTCGATGTTCGCGCCCTTTTCCGCAAGGAACGCGCTGACCTTTGCGATAATACCCGTTCTGTCTTTACCGGTTACCGTTACTACTGCTCTCATAAGTATTTCTCCTTTCTTAAACTTATTCGTTTTCGTTTTCTTGTTTTTGTTCTTGTTCTCGTTCCGTTTCTTGCCCTTGGGGCTCTTCCGCCGTTTGCTCTTCGGCTTCGTCGTCCTCGTATTCGAACTCGATCGCGTGTTTTTTCACGATCTCGTACTGCACGATAAAGTTGCTTTGCACGACGTATTTCACGAGGTCGCCCTGCTCGAACTCGGGCTTTTGCTTTTCGAGGTCGAAATACACCTCGCGCTCCATCCACTCTTTTTTCTTTTTATTCCAAGTGGTAAACACGCAGGACATCACGTCCACGAAATCCTTTTGCAAGTCCTTTTTCTCGAAGCACAAAAAGTAGTTGATCTCCTCGTTTTTGATCCCCTCGGAAAGATAGTACATCATTTTATAATAGCGGCGAACTCTGCCGTATTTGATCCCCATAAACGGAAAAAGAAAAACGACGTATAGCCCCGAAACCACGAACACGCAGGCTTTGGGCAGGGTTTGCATAGAGTCGTTATAGGGAAGGCGGGTATAATAGACCAGCCACGCAAGGCAAAAGGCGATATAAAATACCGTCACGCCCCAAAATATCCCTAAAATTTTCTTTTTCTGATTATAGACGGCTTGAAAATTCTCGTCGTTATAAACGGTTACCATTCGTATTCTCCTTTTTAGGCGTTATTCTGCGATAAACAGCACGCCGAGCGTATTTCTTCCACAATGCCCCGTTACGACCGCGCCCGCGACCGTTTCCAAAACTTCGTCGAATTCGAAATTCTCTTTCACGAGCTGTTTCGCCTCGTCCACGAGCTCTTGATCGGCAGAGGAATGCGTGACGAAACAACGGGTTTTGTCGTATTCGGGATAAAGCTCTTTTAAGTACTCGATATAATTTTTAATGCACACGGACATTTTCCCGCGATATTTTTTCTTGACGGAGAGCGCGCCGTCGTCCATCGCGATCATCGGGTGTATCTTTAAGAGATTCGCGCCGTACATTTCCATTCTCGAACATCTGCCGCCCTTATACAGGTAATCCAGCCGATCGGGAATAAACGAAGTGTTGACCTTAGTTCGAAGCGCGTTGATCGCCTCTTCGATATCGTCGAGATTCGTTCCCTTATCCCGAAGATCCGCCGCCTTCATCACGAGCAGACCTTGTCCCGAAGACAAAGCCATACTGTCGATCACGCGAACTTTTCCCCCAAAGCCTTCCGCCGCCTGCTTGGCAACGTTGTGGGAAACCGAGCTTTTCGAAGAGATATTAAAATGCAAGATCTCGTCGCCGAACGCGAGCTGCGATTTAAAAAACTCCTCGTAATCGGTAATGCTCGGCGCGCTGGTTTTCGGCAAAATTTTCGTTTTTGCGACGAAGTCGAAAATATCTTGCGGAGTGATATCCACGCCGTCGAAATAAGATTTCGCGTCAAGGTTTACCTGCAAGGGCATAATGCCGATATCCCGCCGTTTGGCGTATTCGCCAAGGTCACAAGTGCTGTCTGACGTAATTCTGATAGACATAAAACATTCTCCTGTTCGTTCTTTTCTATTCTTTATTTTTCCGCTTTTTTAAGTCGCGCAAAAATATCTTTTCCAAAATTTCACGGTGTTCGATCGCCCATTCGGGCACGATCCCGTAGATATCACTTTCCTTATATAGGCAGGTCAGGTGCGACCCTTGCGATTCGTTATAGCGACTGTCTTTGCTGTCTTGTCGATTATCGCCGAGGAAAAAGATCTCCCCTTCGCCCACGACGTAATCTTCCTTAAAATCGTAGCTTGATTTGTCGATATATTTTGCGTACGGCTCGTTAAGCTTTTTAAACTCGCCCTTTCCGCCGTACTGAATGGAAACCTCACCGTCTTTACACCGCACGACGTCGCCTTCTATCGCGATCAAGCGCTTGATTAAAAACTTCGTTTCGCCAAAATCCTCGTTGAGCTTCACTTTATCGCTATCGCTATATCCGCGCACGTCAACGACGATAATATCCCCCCGTTCGGCTTTTTCGCCCGAGGACGTAAGCTTCATCAACAGCTTTTCCCCTTCGAAAATGGTATCGTTCATAGAATTTCCCAACACTTCTACGCCTTTGAAATTCGTCAACCAGTTGCGGATAGAAAAGAATACCGTGAAAATGAGTGCTAAAACGAGCAAAAAAGGAACCCAAGAGCCTTTTTCGCCTTTTTTCGAGATATATAATTGACTTTCCCGCAAATCCTTTTGCATTTTTTACTACCTTGTTATAACCATAAAATATTCGTCACGGCGTATTCCGTTTGCTCCGTTTCGCCGTCGAAAAGCAACGCCTTCCCTTTGGCAAAGCCCGAAAGCGGCGTATTGAGCTCCTCGTTTTTAAAGTCCGCGGCTTTTAAGATCACCCGCTTCCATTTCCCGCCGCCCTTGACGGGCACGATACAAGAATACCGCTGTTCGCCCGCGTCCACGTCCGCCGTGTCCACGGAAACGCGCAGCTCGCCGTCCTCTTTCAAATACGCGTCGAATTCCAAAAGGGCGTTTTCGTCGGGAATATACTGCGGGGAAGAGATCGTATACGTCTTAATCCCGCCCACCGAATACGCGCCTTTGATATTGCCGTAGCCTTTCACGAGCTTGGGCACGGCTTCCTTTTCCAAAAACACGCCGCCGATGGAATATTCCTCGTAGTCCGCAACGCCGAACGCTTCGATCCTATCGCCCGCAAACAGCATACGGTTTTTCACCGCCGAAAGGGCGGGCGCGGGATATTTCCTCGTCGTGATCTTGGATGTGATCTTAAACCCGTTCAGATATTTTGCGTACGCGTAAACGAACACCGCCGAAGCGCCCGCGTAAGGGGTGAGCTCGCAGCTCGTTTTTCCGTTTTTCACGGTTTTTCCGCTCGCCTTATACACTTTGCGCCATTCGCGGTGGGTGGACTTGGTTTTCACGTCCGCTTCCGCGTAGTAAACGCCGATCTCGTCGAGCAAGCCCTCTTCGTCGCCCTCTACTTCCACCAAAAGCCCGTTTTCCGTATCTTTAAGGCTTACGCCGAGCGCGTCGGGCAAATAAATTTCCCTGCCCTTTAAGTGCTTTTCAAGGAACAGCTCCATATCGGTAAGTCCGTCCGGACCGATACACGACCCGCTCGCGGGCGAATATACGATCGCGTTGCCGTCTTTATTGCCGATACGGGCAAAGGTGTCGTACGCCCTGTCGCAGTCGAACGAAGGATCGCGCAAGGCGCAAAGCATCAGCACGGGGCATTTCACGAAGGTCGCATACGATTGCGATTCGATCCCCGCGATATAGCGGTGTCTGTCGTCGCTTAAATTGATCTCGGCGTTATCGCCGAATTTCGCGGAGTTTCTTGAAGATCTCCAACCCGCCGCGTTGATGGGCACGCCGCATTTGATATCGGGAGAAAGCATCGCCTTCCACGCGATTTCGCCGCCCGTGCGAATCCCCACCACGCCGATCGAGGAAATATCCTCGCGGCTCTTTAAATATTCCACGGCGTACAGCGCAACGTAGGTCCATTCAAACCAACAGGTTTCCTCGGGGGAAAGCTCCCCGAGCTCGTCGAGCCCCCTTGCCATATCGTAGTTTGCATACGAAAGGGAAGGCGGGTAAATGGTGCGCGGGGTGTTTTCTCGGTCTTTGACCGATTTGCCCGTATAGTCGGGCATTAAAACGGCGTAGCCTTTTTCGGCGAAATAGCCCAAAAGCTCCTCGTCGGGGGCTTTGCCCGCGTCGTTTAATAAAAGCACGGCGGGGTGCTTGCCCGAAGCGAGAGGTTTTGCAAACTCCGCGTAGATACGCACGCTCCCGTCGAGGGCAGTATGCCCCGAGAAGGTTACGTGTGCAAGAGAGAAATTCCCTCGCTTGGTTTCCCCCCACTCGCTTGCGTTTAAAGGGGAATTCGTATTAAATTTTTTCCATAAGGATACTGCGCTTAAAATCATAATCGCTTTTTATTTCCTTCCCTATTTTAAAAAGTTTCTATGCTGATTTGAGATCCGTGCGTTTCGTTTGCCGCGGTAACGAGAATTTTATTGTCGATACGGCGTTTTAGCTCTTCCACGTGCGAGATAAGCCCCACCGCGAAATTTTGGCTGAGTTTAGAAAGTACGTCCATCACCGTGTCTACGAGCTTATCGTCGAGCGTGCCGAAGCCCTCGTCGAGGAAAAAGAACTCGATCGGGCGCAAGGATTTGGAGAAGATCGCGCCGCTTAAAGAAAGCGCGAGCGAGAGGGATACGAGAAAGGTTTCCCCGCCCGAAAGCGTTTTAACCGCCCGCAAGATCCCGCCGTTTAAATTATCCCCCGCTTTAAATTCTTTATCGTAGCGGAGGAAATACCTCCCGCCCGTTAAAGATAAAAGCGTTTTGCTCGCGGAAAGACAGATATCCTGCAAATATTCCGAAGCGATAAATTCCATAAATTTATTTTTCGCGGTCAGCAAACGGAGCTGTTCCCAAAGTGCTTGCTTTTTGCGCTTTTCTTCGAGCTGTTTTTGAAGCTCCAAATATTTTTCGCGAAGCGCTTTCAAGCCTTCCAGCTCGGATTTTTTCACCGCAAGCTCGCCGTTTACGCGAACGCGAGCGTTATCGAGCGCGCGCTCCTCCGCTTTTTTTTCTTCCATCGTTTCCCACGAAAACGCTTCGAATTTTTTGCCGTCGAGCTTTGAAAGCCGTCCTTTTATCATACGGTAATCGTTGAAAAAGCTTTCGCATTTTATTTTTGCCGCCTGACGGTCACCGAGAGCGAACAGCAGGGAAAGCGCTTCTTCTGCCGAGGCAAAGCCGCCGCTTTCCACGCGCGTTTGCAGCTCCGCACGTTCCGTTTGCTCCCGCTTTTCAAGCGCAAGGCAAACGGCGCGGTTCTTTTCCGCTTCCGTGCGGTCGGCGCGATACTCCTCTTCCGCCGTTTTCAGCGCGGTTTCCAAAGAGCGTTTTCTTTCTTTTAAGCGGGAAAGCTCGGTTTTTAAGTCCGCTTCGCTCCCCAGCTCGGCAAGCGCGGAAATTTTTTCCTTTTGCTCCTCGTAGAGTTTACGGTAATGCTTCCCGTCCTCGATAACGCGCGCCTTTTCCGCTTCGTTCTTTTCGTACGCCGATTTTCGTTCCTCGATTTTTTTCTTCTCGTTCTTCAAGCGTTCGGACTGCGTTTTCAGCTCGTCGAAGGTGCGGCGCGCCGAAGCGAGATCGAAGCAATCTTCTTTTTCGAAGGTGTATTTTTCAACCAACGCGGCGATATCTTCCCTCGTTTGGGGGTGTTTTTCGCCGAGCGTTTTCAAATCGAAACGCACTTGCTCGTAGGTTTCGGCAACGAGTACGGGCTTCAAGCCGTTTTTGAGATATTCCGCAAACGACAAATCTGCGCCGAGCGCGGAAAGCTTTTTCTCGATTTCTTTTAAAAGTCCGTCGAAGTCCTCCGCGGGGTGTTTGTCTTTCAGCTTTTTATATTCTTCGGTGCAACGGTCGAGATTTTCCTTGATCTCCTGGCAGTTTTCAAAATCCCGTTTCGCGCCCTCGACCTTGCTCAACGCCACCGTCTTTTTTTCGATCTGCGCTTCGAAATCGGCTTCCTCTATCTCCTTTTTCAGCGCTTCGGCACGGGTGAATTTTTCCGCCGCGCGCTTGTCGGCGGCTTCCGCTTTTTGCGCCGTTTCCGCGTTTTCTTTGCGCGTTGCGTTCAAGCGCTCCTGCATTTCCTTCACCTGCGTTGCGCGTTCCGCGCGTTCGAGGTCGGCGCGTTGCTTTTCGTAAAAGCCAAGCTCCTCTTCCGCGGTTTTCAGCTTTTGAGTCAGCTCGTCGTATTCCTTCTTTTCTATCGCGAGCGCGGAAAGGCTTTCGCATTCCGTTTTAACGCACGCAAGCCGCGCTTCCAAAGCGGAAAGCTCCGCTTGCCTTTGCGTTATTTCCTCTTCCTTGGCTTGAATATTTTCCACCCTGCCCCCGCCGTTTTCGTCCATACGAGCTTCGAGCGTCCTCGCTTCCGCAACGATCTTATCGCAACCCGAACGAATGGAAAATCCAAGCCTTTCGCCGTATTTTTCCAAATCGAACAGGCGGGAAACGAGAGTCACGCGGTCTTTATTCGTAGACTGCACGAGCCCCGCGAACTCCCCTTGCGGGAGGGCGATACATTTTTTAAAATCGTCGAAATCCAAACCGATAATTTCGCGAAGTTTCCCGTCCACCTCATCCGTGCCGTCGGCAAGGGCGAGCAGTCCGCTTTCCTCGTAGCGATACAAATACGCTTTCACACCGAGGTTTTTGCGGCGGCGTTCCCGTTGCACGCGGTAGGCGTTCCGCTTGCCGTTTTCCACGATCTCGAAATCGTAAACGACGTACGCGCGGTCGGAGTTGTAGTTGATACAATCGGAAATCGAGCCCGCCGCCCGTTCGATCTTGCCGTATAAAGCAAGGTGAATGGCGTCTAAGATCGTGCTTTTTCCGCTGCCCGTATCCCCGAAAATACCGAAAAGCCCGCCCGAAAGCAGCCGTTTGAAATCGACGACGGCTTTTTCCGAAAAACTGTTTATTCCGCTGAATTCAAGATAAACGGGCTTCATTCGAGTTTTTTACTTCCTATTGTTTTTTTGGCTTTTTGATAAACTTTTATTCTTCGGCGCTACCCAGCAAGACGGATAAAAACAGCTCCGTCAGCTCCTCGCTCGGCTCTGCGCCGTATTGCGAGCGGTAAAATTCCTTAAACAGCTTTTCGTCCGAAAAGCCCTTTCGCGATTCGAAAACCATTTCGTTTTCCGCGCGTACTTCCGTAAGTAAGGATACGAGATTCCCGTGCGAGGCGAGCGTCGCCGAGTCCGCCGAGGTCAGCGGCTCTTTCAAATGCAAAGTCAGCTCCGCGTGGCAGTCGGGATATAATTCCAAAAGCTTAGCGCCCTCGTCCGCGCCCTCCGCTTCCAACCGCACCAGCCGTTTGCCCGCTTTTAAGGGGATATCGTGCAGATTTTCCACGCCGTTTGCCGTCAAATCGAACACCTTGACGATCTTTTCGCTCGAAGCCTCGTCGAAAGAATATTGTAGCGGCGAGCCCGAATAATAGCAATTCCCCTTGCCCATACGCTGTTTTTTATGCAGATGCCCGAGCGCGATATAATCGCTTTTCGGCAGGGCTTCGGTCGGCAAGGCGCGCGCCCCGCCAAGCCCGATTTCCCGTTCGCTTTCGGAAATTTCTCCCCCCAACACGAACAGGTGCGAAACGAACACGGACGGCAAGCCTTCGGCGTTGCCCGCTTCCCCCTCTGCTATCCAAGCTTTCATTCTCTCCAAATAGGAAAGCTCGGATTTTTCCTCTTTAAACCGCGCCTCGTTTGGATAAGGGAGCGTAGAAACGAACGCCCGTTCCCCTTTCGCGTTTTCAAAGACCGCGTACCCTTTCCCCGAAGAAACGGGACGAACTGCCCGCGTGCTCGCAAGCCCAAACGGTTTCCGATCGTTCCCCACGATATACACGCCGAGTTCTTCGGAAAGGGGGGTAGACGCGGAAAGCCGCACGCCGTCGTCGTGGTTGCCGCTGATTAAAATCGCCGCGCGGTGCTCGCCCGCAATCTTGCGTATTTTTTTAAAGAACAAATTTTCTGCTTCTGCGCTCGGCGTGTAGGTATCGAAAATATCCCCCGCCACGATCACGAGCTCGATTTCTTCCCTTTCGCAAAGCTGCGCTATCTCGTCGAGAACGGCTTCCTGCTCGTCGAGGCGTTCCCTGCCCACGAGGCGTTTGCCGATATGCCAGTCGGACGTATGAAGTATTTTCATTCGGCAAAACCTCCCTTGAAAAATTTTTCAAAACGAGCGCGAAATACCTTGCTTTTCGCTCGGAAAAAAGTTATAATGGGTAGTACCCGAAGAAAACTTCGGATAACTATACTATTTTATTATACAACATTTCTTTTTAGAAAGCAAGGAAAGTTGAAAGGGTGAGCAAAATTTTTTCCGACTTTTCACTTTTAATCGCTTTCCGCTCAGGGGAGAAAAGGAGAGTTTCGTATGTCATTTTGTTCTTTTTCAAAAGAATTCGACGATAACGCGTATACGCTTGTCGAAAACAAATTTATCGCGAAGTATTTGCCGCAGGCAGACGGGTTTTGCGTGAAGGTATACCTCTACGGGTTATACCTTTGTCGGCATACGGAAACGGAGTTCGGTTTGACGGCGATGGCAAAGGCTCTCGGCGCGAACGAAGCGGAGATCAAAAACGCCTTTTTGTTCTGGGAAGAATGCGATCTCGTGGAAATTTTATCCAAAGACCCCTTTGCCGTTTCCTATCTGCCCGTCAAAACCTCCGTCGGCAGACCCAAAAAGATCCGCTACGAGCAGTACGCCGATTTTAATAAGGAATTGCAGCGTATGATGCAAAAGGTCGGCAAGTTCGTAACTTCAAGCGATTACGTGAAATATATGCGGTTTTTGGAAGAGAACGACATTCACCCGCAGGCGTTTTTGCTGATTGCGGAATACTGCATCAACAAGCAAGGCGAAAGCGTTTCCCCGTCCTATATTTTCAATAAGGCGAAAAAGTTTATCCGCAACGGCTGGACGAGTTACGACCTCGTGGAAAAAGAGCTTTCCAGCTACAACGCGCACGAAAAAGACCTTTCGGCGGTGTTTGCGGCGATCGGCGTATTCCGCGCGCCCGACGAGAGCGACTACGCGCTGTATAAGAAATGGACGGAGCAAGGATTTGCGCTCGGCGCGGTACTTGCGGCGGCGAAAAGATTAAAGCGCGCGAGTATGAACACGCTCGATCTCACCCTTTTAGAGCTTGCGGAAAAAGGTAAGCTTTCCGCGGCGGAAATCGAAAGCTATCTCTCCGACCGCGAGCTTCTTGCAAACCTTACTTTCCGTATCGGGCGCAAGCTCGGCGTGAAGGTTTTGAGCCCCGCGCCGTATATCGACGAATACGTTGAAAAATGGTTTAACTACGGCTTTGAAGAAAGCTCTTTGCTTGATATTGCGCTGTATTGCTTAAAGACCGATCGCGGGGATTTCGGGGCGATGGACGGGCTGATAGAACGGCTGTTTTCCGAAGGCGTGGTCGCGAAAGAGAGCGTGAAAGCCCTTTTGAAAGCCAAAAACGACGAGCTCAAACTGTTCACGAATATCCAAGGCGTGTGCGGCGGGATCAGAAAGAGCGCGACGAATCTTGCTTTGATCAAGACTTGGCGGGACTGGAAATTTAGCGACGATATGATTTTGGAAGCGGCAAAACGCGCGGCGACGAGCTCTAATCCCATTCCCTACATTAATAAAATTTTATCCGACTGGAAGCAAGCGGAGATCTACGAGCTCGCGAAGATCCCTACTTCCGAGCAAGACAAAAAATCTACTTACGCGGGCGCGAAAACGACGAGCGCGGCTTCTTACGCAATAGCGGCAGTCGAGGCGGCGAACGCAAAATCCGACCGCGAACGCTATTATGCGTTGAAGCGCGAGCAAGCGCAAACGGTTGCCGATCGGTTTTTGGCGAAAGCAAACGCAAACAAGCGGTTTAAAGAGCTTTCGTCCGAGCTTTCGAAAATGGAAATTTCGCTTGCGAAAGCGGAGGTATTCGAGCCGAAATCGTTGCCCGAGTTACAAAAGAAAAAATCGGCGTTCCTCGCCGAAAGAAAATCCATTTTGGAAGGGCTTGGAATATCCGAGCAGTCGTTATTGCCACAATACGCGTGCGGAAAATGTTCAGACACGGGATTTTTAAAAAACGGCATAGCGTGCGATTGCTATAAAAAAATCGATTAAAATACTGAAAACGAAAAGAATAACCCAAACCAGCCGTTCGGCGTCGCTCGCGTGAACCTCCGATAATTCGGATTTTCTTCACGCTCTTTCCCAGCTAAACAAAGACGACACCCTTCTCGGGTGTCGTTTTCGTTTGGCGCAGAGAAGAGGATTTGAACCTCCGGATACATTCCTGCATCACACGATTTCCAATCGTGCGCCTTAAGCCACTCAGCCATCTCTGCAAAATACGGCTTAAATTCAAGCCATATTATATTACTGTATTTTTCTGAAAAATGCAAGCGTTTTTAACGGAGTTTTATAAATTTTCTCAAAAAACTTTCGCGCGCTTACCTTCTCCAAGTGGACGGAGCAAACAGGACGAGCATCGGGAAAATTTCCAGTCTGCCCGCGAGCATATCGAAAATAAACACGAATTTCGACCAATCCGAGAAAAACGCAAAATTCCCCGTCGGTCCGACCTTTTCCAACCCCGGTCCTACGTTATTGAGCGTGGTCGCCACCGAAGTGAAGCTCGTCGTGAGGTCGTGCCCTTCTATCGAGATTAACAGCAACGACACGACGAAAATCAAAATATACGCCACCAGGTACGCGTTGACCGAACGCACGACCTCGTGTTCCACCACCCGTTTATCCACGGTAATTTTTTTGACTTGCTTGGGGTGAATGAGCCGACCGACCTCGTGTATACCGCCTTTTGCGAGAATAATATGTCGAGAAATTTTCATACCGCCGCCCGTACTGCCCGCGCACGCGCCTATAAACATTAACAGCACCAAAATGGTTTTGGAAAACGACGGCCATAAATTGAAATCCTCTGTTGCGAACCCCGTCGTGGAGATCACCGAAGCGACCGAGAACGCGGCGTGCTTGATCGCCGCGCCTACGCTATATCCGTACTCCGCAAGGCAAAGATTGAGCGTAATCAACGCGATCGCCGAAAACACGACGATCAAAAACACGCGGATTTCCGCGTTGAACGCTTCCTTAAATTTCCCTCTGCCCAAGAGATAATAGGAATTGAAGTTGAGCGAGAACAGGAGCATAAACACGGTCACGACGATCTGTAAATAGGTATTATATCCCGTCATACCGTCCGATTTGATCGTGAACCCGCCCGTGCCCGCCGTGGCGAACGCGGTGTTTAAGGAATCGAAAACGGGCATACCGCCGCAAACGAGCAGGATAAACTGCACCACCGTCAGTCCGAAATAGATCGCGTAGAGAATGAGCGCGGTCTGGCGCACCTTCGGCACGAGCTTACCGACGGTTGGCCCGGGGCTTTCCGCTTTCATAATATGCATATTGCGCCCGCCGCTAAGCGGCAAGAACGCCATAATCAGTACGAGAACGCCCATACCCCCCACCCAGTGGGTAAAACTGCGCCAAAGAAGCAAGGATTTCGCCATACCCTCGACCTCGTGACCTTGCAAAATGGTCGCGCCCGTGGTGGTGAAGCCCGAAACCGTTTCGAACAGCGCGTCCGTATACGAAG
>JAZRHC010000009.1:0-126604 GCA_045644545.1 Candidatus Scatosoma sp.
CCGACCGCGCGGAGATATCGTTTTTCGGTATGTTTTTTCCCAATCTCTCCCAAACGGTGCGCACGTTCCTTTTTGACCGCTTCCGGAACCTGATCCTTCATCGTTGCGGCAGGTGTTCCCTCTCTCGGAGAAAACGGGAAAATATGCATATGCAAAAAATCGATTTTTTCCGCAATATCCACCGTTTGCAGGAAATCTTCTTCCGTTTCACCTGGAAAACCGACGATGATATCGCAGGTAAAGGTTACGCCCGGCATAACAGATTTCATATATTCTACGTTACGCAAAACCTGTTCACTGTTGTATTTGCGCTTCATAGCCGCTAAAATACGGTTGCTTCCGCTCTGCAAGGAAAGATGGAAGCTCGGCATAATACCTTCCGTTCCCGCAAGCTCATCGCAAAAGGCTTTCGTCATCACGGAAGGCTCCAGCGAGCCTGCGCGTACACGTTCGATTCCCTCAATCTCCGTTGCCTGCGCCATCAGGCGGGAAAGCGGATAGCCGCCGATATCTCTGCCATAGGAAGCCGCTTCAATGCCCGTCAAAACGACCTCATGGCAACCGTCCTTCGCAATGGCGGCAACCTCTGCCAGAACGTCCTCGGGCGCACGGGATACCACGTTTCCACGCGCTTTTTTGATAATGCAATACGTGCAGTGATTATCACAGCCGTCCTCGATTTTGATATAACAGCGGTCGCGGTAAGCTTTGTTGACTGTCATGGATTCCAATTTTGCCGTTTCCACATCCAGAATTTTGCAATCCGCATTCTTTTCTTTCTTTCCGGAACGAACGAGCTTTGCCGCAAATTCGGAAACGGAAAGCTTATTTCTGTTTCCGCACACATAGTCCACACCCTTCATTTTGGCAACGGCTTCCGCCTTGATCTGCGAAAAACAGCCCATGACCAAAATATAAGCGTTCGGATTCGCGGCAGATGCGCGACGAATGATCTGCTTGGATTTCCGTTCGGATTCTGCCGTTACCGCGCAGGTATTGATAATATATAGATCGGCTGTTTCCAGCTCTCTCGAAACCTCGTAGCCGAGCTCTTGAAGTCCGCGCAAAATCGACCCGCTCTCCACGTCGTTGACCTTGCAACCGAGCGTAAACACGACCGCTTTCATTCTCTTTCCCCCAATTCTCCGAGCGAGAACATCACGACCGCCGTCAGCGCGACCGCCGCCGTTTCCGCGCGCAAGATGCGCTTCCCGAGCGTGACGGACGAAAACCCGAGCTCTTTCGCGCGTTCTTCTTCCGCCTTGGAAAACCCGCCTTCGCTCCCGATCACGATCGCCGTACTCCCTTGAAGGCAAGCGATATCCGCGCCGCTCTTTTTAGCAAATTCACAGGCAAACAGCTTGTTTTCAAAGCCCGAAAGCGCGGTCAACGCCTTTTCGAGCGTATCCGCGTAAGTCACTTCGGGCGCGACCGAGCGCAAGCATTGTTTCGCCGCTTCTTTGGAAACTTTATTCAGCCGTTCGAGCTTGTTCGCGTTCATAAACGCCGAGGAATACTCCGACGAAAAGCACACGAGCTTTTTCACGCCCAGCTCCACCGCTTTTTGCACGATAAATTCGTTCTTATCCGCGTTTTTCAAATACCCAAACGCGAGCGCGACCTCCGTTTCCGTTTCCCGCGCGCCGAGCTCTTCGCGCACGAGGTTCAAAAGCATCTCCTTTTTCCCCACCGAAGCGATCACGGCGGTATATTCCTTGCCCGAATTATCGAGCAAAATCACCTCCGCGCCCACGCCGAGCCGAAGCACGTTTTTGGCGTGCTCGAACTCCTCGCCCGAAAGCGCGGTCACCTGCTCTACTTTTTCAACGAAAAACCTCTTCAACGCGGACATACTCCCCTCTTTTTCACTCCTTATGCTTCAACACGAGGGCAAACCATTCCCCTTTTTTGCGTTCTTTGATCACCTGTATACCGACCGCGGCGTACGCCTTTTTCACCATTTCCAAACGGCTTTGGATAATACCGCTTAATATAAGCACGCCGTCCTTTTTCAAATTTTTGGGTATCGACGGCGCGAGCATCACGAGAATTTCCCCCGTAATATTCGCGAGCATAATATCCCCTTGAATTTCCGTATCGTCCAAAAGGTTGGAATGCGCCACGACGGTTTTTTCCGCCACGCCGTTGAGCTTCGCGTTATGGAGCGCGCTCGAAACCGCCACCTCGTCGATATCCGTCAAATACGCCTTCGCCGCGCCGAGCTTGACCGCGGAAATCCCCAAAATCCCGCTCCCGCACCCGACGTCGATACAAACGGAAGCTTCCGTCACGTATTCCTGCATCAATTCCACGCAAGAAGAAGTCGTTTCGTGTTCGCCCGTGCCGAACGCCATATTCGAATCGAGCAGAACGACTTTTTCTTCCTCCGCAGGCTGATATTCGATCCATTCGGGCACGACGACGATTTTCCCTAAATGAATAGGCCGAAAATGCTTTTTCCACACGTCTATCCAGTCGTCGCCGTCCACCTGCCGTTTTGTATCTTCCAACGTCCCGAACGCGATCGCCCCGCCCGCATTTTCTTTGGCGAGCGCGATATCTAAAAGAATAGAACGAACGGTTTCCCCTGCCGAATCCTCTTCGAGATAACATTTCACGAGCGCGTCGGACGAAGCGTTTTGGGTCAGCTCGTCGTCCATATAATCCCAATAAGTCGTTTCCTTGCTTTTTTGAAGGGCGATAATATCGTTGATATCGCAAATGGTAACGCCGAAATCGGTATAATTCCACATAATATCCGCGACGATCTCGCTCGCTTCGGTGGTGGTATGTATGGTAAGCTCGATATACTTCATAAATTTTCACCTCTACGCAATATTATAGCACAAGTTCCCCTAAAAATCAAGGCTTTGCGCCGTGTTTAATTTATAATGCATAATGCTCAATGCAAAATGCTGAATGATTGTAAAAATCCTACCGCCATTCCGCACTCTGCACTCTGCATTCTGCACTCAAAAAGGAAGCCCGCAGGCTTCCTTTTTTTCACAACTCCACTTCCCCGTCCGTGCAAATCACCTTCGTTGCAAGAACGTCGTAACTCCAATAAATACCTTTTTCAATCTTATTCCATTCTTCAACCGTACCGTCAAAGGTAATACTCATTAAACTTCCGCAACTACTGAACGCAAAATCCCCAATGCTCGTCACGCTATTTGGAATAGTGATACTCGTTAAATTACTGCACAAATAGAACGCCCTTTTCCCAATGCTCGTAATATAGCTCGGTAAGGTCAACGCGGTTTCTTCGCCTACGTATCCAACTAAAATCTTTTCCGCACCGTCCGTATATACGATATATCCGTTATCATTCGTAAGCTTCGTCGCAAACGAATCTTCGCTATTATATACCCCTAAGGCGTAATATCCCAAATATCCGTTTCCGCTCGAACCTTTCTCCACCGTGATATGCGGGGATTTATTAACTACTTCTACAAGTTTATAACAACTATAGAACGCACTATACCCAATGCTCGTCACGCCGTTTCCAATCGTCACACTCGTTAAATTATCGCAACAATAAAACGCATACTCCCCAATGCTCGTCACGCTGTTCGGAATAGTGATGCTCGTTAAACTTTTGCAAGCAAGGAACGCAAAGTTCCCAATCAATCTACAATTCGCATCAATCGTCGCGCTTGTTATATCTTGTGAACTTACCCCCGCCAAATATAAATATGGATTGCTTGTATTCCCCAGATATTTTAATCCGTCTTTTTCGTTATACGTTAAACTATCGCAACCAGAGAACGCACTTCTCCCAATGCTCGTCACGCTATCAGGAATAACCACACTCGTTAAATTACTGCAATCATAGAACGCAGAATCCCCAACACTTGTCACACTGTTTCCAATCGTCACACTCGTTAAATTATCGCAATCACTGAACGCATAATTATCTATACTATCGCCACCATTTATAACAACCGTTTTCAAGTTAGTTTTAGGTATTGAACAAATTGCGTTTGTGGGTATAGTTGCAGTTTCAATTGGACAACCAGTGAACGCACCGTCCCCAATGCTCGTCACGCTGTTCGGAATAGCGATACTCGTTAAACTACTGCAATCTTTGAACGCATAATTATCTATACTATCGCCACCATTTATAACAACCGTTTTCAAGTTAGTTTTAGGTATTGAACAAATTGTGTTTGTGGGTATAGTTGCAGTTTCAATTGGACAACCAGTGAACGCATACTCCCCAATGCTCGTCACGCTATCAGGAATAATGATACTCGTTAAATGACAACCATAGAAAGCAAATCCACCAATGCCCGTTATTTGCACCCCGTCAATTTCCGAAGGAATTTCTAAAACGGACAACGTTTCTCCATATTCTGTCAATCCCGTAATTACACCGTTTGAAACAACAAAAGCGGATTTCAGCATACTCCCTTCGTCCTGTATCGTTTGCGTCTGCCCGCAACCTTCGCGCTCACAAGTCGCCGTTTTCGTGCCGTCGCTTTCATACGTGGCGTTCCCGTCCGAAACGTAGTTTTTAAAATCGTGCCCGAGTTCGTCCACGTATAAACCAACGTATGTATTTCCGCACGAACAAGTATACGTAGTAAAGCCTTGCTCCGTGCAAGTGGGCGCAGTAATCGTTTGCGTATAGTTATGCTTATGCTCTTCTCCGCAAGCACCTAATCCGACCGCCGCGCAACCGACCGTCAAGCACGCTAATAAACCTATCAATGTTTTCTTGATTTTTTTCATTTTTTCGCCTCCTATGCACAATTTTAGCACCCCCCCTAAAAAGTCAACTATTTGGCAGGGTGAAAATAAAATTTTATAATTGTTTTTCTTCTCTTTTAGATTCTTCGACCTTTTTAATGCATAATGCTCAATGCAAAATGATTGTAAAAATCCTACCGACATTCTGCACTCTGCATTCTGCATTCTGCACTCAAAAAGGAAGCCCGCAGGCTTCCTTTTCCTTTCCTCTTATTTAAACGGCTTTTCACCGTATAAGCTTTCTACGTTGTCGGAATATTTTTTCATTCTGTCGTATTGTTTGAGCTCGATTTCCTTATCCAGCTTTTCGATTTCCTTTTTCTGATCCTTCGAAAGCTTAGTCGGAATTTCGATCAACACGCGAATAAGCAAATTCCCCGTTCCGTTTCTCGCCGACTTGATCCCCTTCCCGCGCACCGTGAACACCTGTCCGTTCTGCGTTCCTTCGGGCACGGTAAACTCGAACGTATCGTCGATCGAAGGCACTTTCACCACGCCGCCGAGCGCGGCGGTTTTGAACGAGATCGGCAAGTCGATATGCAAATCGAAGCGATTGCGCTTAAAGATCTTATGCGGCTCCACCTTAAACACGATAATCAAATCGCCCGGCGCGCCACCGTTCGGCGCGGCTTGCCCGAGCCCGCGTTTTTTAATGTAGCTATTCGTGTCCACGCCCGCGGGGATATCGAAGGTGAACTGCGTTTCCTTTCTCGTCGAGCCCTTTCCTTTGCAATCGGGGCATTTTTCCTTGATCGTTCTGCCCGTGCCGCCGCAATCGGGACAAGGACTCTGACGGATCGTCCGTCCGAACATCGTTTGTTGCACCTGTTGCACCACGCCTTTCCCGCCGCACCGCGAACACGTGCTATACGCCGTGCCGTTCTTCGCGCCCGTGCTTCTGCAAGCCTCGCAAGGCTCGTTGCGCATATACGAGATGGTTTTTCTGCACCCCTTCGCCGCGTCCATAAACGACAAGCTCATTTCACGCTGAATATCTTCGCCGACCGCCGACTGTTGCGCCCGCGCTCCGCCGCCGAACCCGCCGCCGAAAAAGCTCGAAAAGATATCCGAAATATCCTCAAAGCCCCCGCCGCCGAATCCGCCGCCAAAACCTCCGAACCCGCCCATACCGGGGTGTTCGAGCTCGTAATCGTACGCCGCGCGCTTTTGCGGGTCGGAAAGCGTTTCGTGTGCTTCGTTGATTTCCTTGAACTTCTCCGCCGCTTCCTCGTTGCCTTGGTTGTGGTCGGGGTGATATTTCATTGCGAGCTTACGATACGCCGACTTAATCTGATCGGCGGAAGCCGTTTTATCCACGCCGAGAACTTCGTAAAAATTCTTCTTATCTGCCATAGTGTTTATCCTTTATATACGCCGTACGGGTTTGGCAAAACCGCCAAACCCGATGCGCTTAAAACTTAACTCTTATTGATGGAATTCGGTGTCGTCGCCGCCGTCCGCGGGGTTCGCGCCCATATCGGGATTCGCGCCGCCGTTCGCTTGATAGAGCTTCGCAAACACGGGCTGTACGTCCTTCATAAGCGTTTCGTAACCCGCCTTGATGCGTTCGTCGTCGTCGGATTCCAGCTCTTTCTTCGCCGCGTCGATCGCCGCTTGCAGGGTCGTCTTATCCGCTTCGTCGAGCTTGTCGCCCGCTTCCGTCATCGTCTGTTCCACCGAGAAGATCATACCGTCGAGCTTATTCTTGTTATCGACCTTTTCCTTTCTCTTCTTATCCTCTTCCGCGAACTGCTCCGCTTCCTTCACCGCCTTGTCGATCTCTTCTTCGGAAAGATTCGTAGACGAGGTGATCGTGATATCCGTGGATTTGCCCGTGCCCTTATCCTGCGCGGTTACGTGCACGATACCGTTCGCGTCGATATCGAAGGTAACTTCGATCTGAGGCACGCCTCTGCGAGCGGGAGCAATCCCCGAAAGCATAAAGTTGCCGAGCGTTTTATTGTCCTTGCAGAACTCACGTTCGCCTTGCAGCACGTGAATGTCCACGCTCGTTTGGTTATCCGCCGCCGTCGAGAAAATCTGGCTCTTTTTAACGGGAATCGTCGTGTTTCTGTCGATAATTCTCGTGAACACGCCGCCGAGCGTTTCGATACCCAAAGAAAGCGGGGTAACGTCGAGAAGCAACACGTCCTTCACTTCGCCCGTCAAAACGCCGCCTTGGATCGCCGCGCCGATGGCTACGCATTCGTCGGGGTTGATTCCCTTGAAGGGTTCTTTCCCCGTTACTTCGCGCACCTTGGAAACGACCGCGGGCATACGGGTTGACCCGCCGACTAAAATCACCTTGTCGATATCGTTATACGAAAGCCCCGCGTCGCGCATAGCCGCCTTCATAGGCTCTACCGTTCTGTTCAAAAGATCGGCGGTCATTGCCTCGAACTTCTGGCGCGTGAGCGTGATATCGAGGTTCAAAGGTCCTTCGGGAGTCATTGAAATGAACGGAATGTTTACTTCCGTGGAATTCATCGTCGAAAGCTCGATCTTCGTCTTTTCCGCGAATTCTTTAAGTCTTTGCATCGCGATCTTGTCTTTTTTAAGATCAACGCCGTTCGTCTTTTTGAACTCGTCTACGAGATAGTCGATAATCTTGTTATCCCAGTCGTCGCCGCCGAGCTTCGTATCGCCGTTCGTCGCAAGCACTTCGAACACGCCGTCGGAAATTTCCAAAATGGAAACGTCGAACGTACCGCCGCCGAGGTCGTAGATCATAACCTTGCCGCCCTTTTCCTTATCCAAGCCGTAGGCAAGCGCCGCCGCCGTCGGCTCGTTGATAATACGAAGCACGTTCAGCCCCGCGATCTTGCCCGCGTCCTTGGTCGCTTGGCGTTGAGAATCGGAGAAATACGCAGGGCAGGTGATAACCGCCTCCGTAACCTTCTGCCCCAAATACGCTTCCGCGTCCGCTTTGAGCTTTGCAAGGGTCATTGCCGAGATTTCCTGCGGCGAATAATCCTTATCGTCGATTTTTACTTTATAATCCGAACCCATATGACGTTTGATCGAAATCACCGTCTTATCGGGATTCGCAACCGCCTGACGTTTTGCAACCTGCCCAACGACTCTCGATCCGTCCTTTTGGAACGAAACGACGGAGGGGGTAGTTCTCGCGCCTTCCGCGTTGGTGATAACGACGGGCTCGCCGCCTTCCATAACCGCCACGCACGAATTGGTCGTACCGAGGTCAATACCGATAACTTTTCCTGCCATAATGTAACACTCCTTTGTAAGCGGCTTTTTGCCGCCGATTTATTTTACATTTTATATTTAACCCGTCCGTTTCCCCCTTAAACAAAAAAATAAAAAAATTTTTAAAATTCTTTTTTTGCTCTTATAGGCTCCCTTATGTAAAGGGAGCTGTCAACGAAGTTGACTGAGGGATTGTCCTTCCTCGTCATTCTGAGCGGAGCGCAAGCGCAGTCGAAGAATCCCCTTGACCATTATAGTAAGTTATTAGCGTACTTTCAAGTATTTTTCTTTTTTATCCTTTATAATAGACGTATGAAAACTTTTCGTAATTTTAAAGACATTTTAAAAGAATATTTACACGACAACGGTTTAACGCAAGCCGAGTTTGCACGAATTACAAACACGAGCGCAAAACAAATTCATTTATGGATAAAAGGCAACAGCACGCCGAATTACGATAGCTTAAAAAGGATGAGCAAACTACTCGACGTTTCCGCCGACTATCTTTTAGGTTTATCCGATTTTTATTAAATTTCCTCGTCTTCCTCCGTCTTGTCAAGCCAAAAAAAAGGAGCAAGGCAACGCGCCTTGCTCCTTTTTTTATCCCTGCAAAATTCCCGTTCGGATAATTCGCTTTTCCGCCCCCTTCGCCCGCGTGATCGCGTCCTCTAAAACCGCGCCGAAAAAATTTCTCGCTTCCGAAATGCGGTCGCAAAAAAGATAATACGCAAGCGACCCGGGGACGGTGTTCACTTCGCCTAAATACACCTTATCCCCGCTTAAAAGATAGTCCATTCTCACGATCCCTTGCATACTCATTCGCTTATAAAGCGTTTTCGTATACATACGGATTTTCTCGCGAAATTCGCCCTTGATCTCGCACCTGCCCCGCACGCTCTGCATTTTTTCCGCGTTCTTCCCGCCTGCCGCGCCTCCTTTTAAATACTTATCCGCGAAGCTGTAAATCCCTTCCCCGCTTGCCGCTTCCTCGGGTTCGGAAACGAAAATTTCCCCGCCGAGCGAATACGCCGCGCAGTTGATATCCTTTTTCCCTTTCAAAAATTTCTCCACGACTACCCGTTCGTCAAGCTCAAACGCCGCCTCGATCGCCTCTTTGATCTCTTCCTCGCTTTTCGCGACGGTAAGCCCGATCGACGAGCCCAGCCGCGCGGGTTTGACGATCGCGGGATATCCCAGCCTCGACTCTATATTTTTGAGCACGAACGCCCCGCGACGGCGGTATTCCGATTCCTCGAACCGCACGAACTCGACGGTCGGCACGCTCAACGCCTTTGCGGCAATTTTCGTGAGCCCCTTATCCATAAACACGCCCGAAGCGGTCAATTCGGGCGAGGCGAGCGGTATGCCGTTTAGCTGCATCAGCGCGGAAACCCCGCCGCCTTCCCCCAGCCCGCCGTGGCAACAATTGAGCGCGACGTCGATTTTCCCGATCTCTTTGATCTTTTTCCCCGCGCCGCGAAAAGCATACGCCGTTCCCCCTTCGAAAACCATTCGTTGAAACGCGCCGTAATTGCCTTTTCGAAACGTGCTTAAATCAAACATTTTCCCCGCCGTATAAAACGCCCCGTCCGTATGCATATATACGGGCAACACCTCGTATTTCGCTTTGTCGAGTACGTTGAGAACGAACACCCCCGTCAGCACGGAAATCTCGTTCTCGCACGATTTCCCCCCGAATACCACCGCCACTCTACGCATAATAAAAAACACCTCCGCTGCAAATTTTTCCGCTTTGGTGTTTCTTTGGTTTTTCTTTGGTTTTTTGGTTTGCGCGCTCGCCGTCGGGCGTTAATACGCGTCGGGCAAGTCGTTCAAAAACAGCACGCAATCCCCCGCTTTAAGCCCGCCAAGCTCTTTTTGCGCAAGGCTCAGCGTTTTTACCACGGTCAAATTCTCCGCGTTTCCGCCCGCTTGAAGATATCCGTTTTTCACCGCCCCGACCAGCGTTTCGCCGACGAGGATCACGCGGTCGAGCTCCGCCGCCGCGATCTGCTCGCCCAAACGGGCGTTGAGCTCCTCCTCCAAAATTCCCCCTTCCACGATCCCGGGGGTGACGAGCCACTTTTTGCCTTCGAAGCGGTTCAAAGCTTGAATCGCCTCCTTCGCGCCCTTTTCGTTCGCGTTGTACGCGTCGTCGAGAATATACCGCCCGCCGTTTTCCAAAAGCTGTAAGCGGTGCGGGACATATTCGAGCGCGGCAACGCCCGCCGCGATCTCCTGCGCCGTCAAGCCCATTTCAAACGCAAGCTTCGCGGCAAGCGCGATATTTTCCGCGTTATGTTTTCCCAAAAGCTTGGTGCAAACGGCGATCTTTTCTTCGCCGAGTGTGAGGGTGAACTCCGTCTGCTTCGCGCCGAGCGCAAGAGAGGAAATTTCCGCGCCCTTTCCCACCGCGCGTTCCGCGCCCGAAGCGGCGATACGCTCCGCAAGCTCGTTCCCGCACACGATCGAGCCGTTTTCCTTTACGCCCGCAAGGATCTCGCACTTTGCCTTAAACACGTTTTCTTCCGACCCGAACGACTGAATATGTTGCGCGCAAACGCCCGTAAAGATCGCGTAGTCGGGCTTTACGAGCCCGCAAAGCTCCGCGATATCTCCCGCCTTTCTCGCGCCCATCTCCGCGATAAACACCTTTTTGCCCGCAAATTCAGGCGAGAACACCGTTTTGGCGATCCCGATCGGCGTATTATACGATTCGGGCGTAGCGACCACGTCGAATTTTTGCGAAAGAATGGTCGCGAGGATATTTTTCACGGAAGTTTTTCCGTAGCTCCCCACGATCGCAACGCGCGTGATTTGCATTTCATTAAGTACCTGCCCCGCTCTTTTTACGAATTTTTTATTGCGAAGCTCTTCGAATACCCCGTCGAGGAAGTTCGCCGCTATAAACGCGAACGGCAACAGTATCGGCGCGAAAAGCGCGAACGGCGTAAAGGCAAACACGCCGTAAAGCTCCTTCCCGATCACCGCGGATAAAAAATCCAACAGCGCGATCAAAAGATAGGAAACGCACGCGAGAAGCAGAATATAAACGACGGAAATTCTCCGCACCCTGCCCGTCGCCTTCAAGGGCACTTTCAGCGCGTACTTTCTTTCCGCGACCAAAAACAACGCCGAGAACAGGAAAAACGGCAGAGCGGAAGCCACCCGCGCGGCGGCTACGCCGAGCGGAGAGAAGCACAGCGCGACGATCGCGGAAGTCAAAAAGCCCATCGTGCCCCAAAGGGTGAGGCGGTTAAAAAACAAATTGTCCTTCCTTTTGAGCCAACGCAAAATCTGCGCGTTTTTGTAGCCGCTTTGTTGCGCGATCCCGAGCAATCGCACGCTCGCCGCAAAAAACAGGCAAACGCAAGAGATACACGCGGCGATCCCGACCCATACCTCAATCATAAGAAAAAAACTCCTCTGCTAATAAATTAAAGACGAGCGGATATTCCAAAAACGCGAAATGTCCGCCTTCCATTATTTTCAACTCCCCTTTTTGAAAGCACCGAAGATATTCTTCCGCTTCCTTCAAGGTCGTCACCGTATCCTCCCGCCCCTCGACGATCAGAACGGGACTTTTCACTTCCCGCGCGTCCGCGCGCAAGTCCTCGTTTACGATCTTTTTATAGCTTTCCTTCATCACGGGCGAAAGGGTACGGTATTCCGCGCTCCCGAACCTGCGTTCGGCAAACCTCGGCGCGAACTTTTTCACGAACCGATACCACCAAACCCGCCACTTATATTTGAGTCCCCTCGGCAAGATCACGCCCGCAGGGCCCGTTAGAATAATTTTATCGAACGCCTCGGGGGCTTGCTTCGCCATTTTCACCGCAACCCTGCACCCGAACGAATGTGCGATCACCTTGGGTTTTTTGATTTCCAACGCGTTCAAAACCTCTCTCGTCCAGTCCGCGTAATCCGCCACGGAAAAGGAGGATTCCAGCGCCGCGCTTTTCCCAAACCCCAAAAAATCGATCGCCGTGACTTTATAAAACCGAGAAAAATACGCGATTTGCGCCGTAAAAGTTTCCTTGCAAGCAAGATAGCCGTGTAGCATCACGAGCTCCTGCCCTTTCCCCTTTCGTATATACGAAACGCCTGTTAAATCGACCGTATTTTCCCCTCCTTTTTTACTTCAAAGCTCCTTTCGCATCACGAACGCGTCCTCGCCGTCCGCGTAGTATTTTTTCCGCACGCCAAACGACTCGAACCCCGCGCCGCGATAAAGCCCCAGCGCGCTTTCGTTGGAAACGCGAACCTCCAAAAATATCCGTTCCGCGCCCTTTTCCCGCACTCGCTTTTCAAGCTCGCAAAGCACGGCTTTTCCCAAGCCCCGACGCCTGTATTCGGGCGCGACCGCCACAACGCTGATTTCCGCGTCCTCAAACAGCGCCGAAGCGCACGCATACGCCGCGAGCTTTCCGTTATCCTCGATCAACACGCCCGCAAAATACGGCGAAGAAAACGCGGCGAAAAACGCCTCCTCGCTCCACGGGTCGGAAAAGCACGCCTTTTCGAGCGCGGCAATCCCCGCGATATCCTCTTTCGTCCAGTCCCGAGCTTGCATAGCTTATTCGCCCTTTTCGCGATTGAGCTCCGCCGAGCTTTTCCGAACGTACAGCGCGTTCAGCTCCCCGAACGCCCCTTTTTCGCTCAACGCCCGCACCGCGCCAAACAGCCCCTTCACGGGGTCTACGAGCTGCACTTCCGCCCTTTTGCCGATCGGAAGCGGCGTAGCCGCGCACAGCGCGTACCCCTTTTCCCTAAGCGCAAGCACCTCGTCTTCGGTGAGATAGCAAGGCTCTAAGCTCACCCGCTCGCCCTCGTACCCGCACGCGTAATAGCTGTCGTGCAAGGCGTCCACAAGGCACAGCTTTTTCCCGCCTACGGCATTATATGCAATCGTTTCAAAGGAAGTGACGGGAAGGGCGGGTTTCCCGCAAGCAAGGCAAAAGCCTTTCACCGCTGAAATCCCGATACGAATACCCGTAAACGACCCCGCGCCGACGACGGCGGCGAAAAAATCGCACTCGGATAAAGTCAGCCCCGCTTTTTTCAAAACCTCGTCCACCGCGCCCATAAAGGAAACGGAATGTTTCATCGCGCAATCGGGCAAAAAGACGGAAAATTCCTCCCCGCCTTTCACCGCCGCCACGGTTAGATAATTCGAACTCGTATCGATCGCCAAAAAATTTTTCAATACCGTATCTCTCTTTGATTTTCGTCAATTTTCAAAATTTGCACGCGCTTTACTTTTTTCGGAAGCAACGGCGCGATATTCTGCGCCCATTCCACGAGGCATACCCCGCCCAACTCGAAATAATCCGCCAGCCCGAGCGATTCCGCTTGTCCCACCGATTCGATCCGATAGCAATCGTAGTGGAAAAGCCGCCCGTCGTAGTCGTTCATATACGCGTAGGTCGGGCTCGTCACTTCTTCCTCGATGGAAAGCCCTTTGGCAACGCCCTTGGCAAACACGGTTTTTCCCGCGCCCATATCCCCGTCGAGAAGCACCACGTCGCCCGCCGAAAGGGTTTTCGCGTATCGTTCGGCAAACGCTTCCGTTTCCTCGCGCGATTTTGAAATAAATTTTTCCATAGCTCTATTATAATACCTCGCCGAAAATTTTGCAAGCGGTTGCGCTCAAATTTTCATTTTTTTGAACAGATACGAGAGGCGTTTATATAAAATCACCGTCAAAACCGCCACCGAAACCGTCTTGATCAGGTTAAACGCGAGGATATACCCCCAAAGCGAAGCGAACGCCGCGCCCGCCCCGTCGCCCATATATAAGGGAAAGTTAATAAACCGATTGACGGGCAACGCCACGAGCGTGCCGATCACGCACGCCGCGCTAAGCGAAGCGACCACTGCGCCGAGTCCTTTTTTATAGCGATATAAAATCGTCGGAAGCAAAATATACGCGCTCGTGACGAGTATATTCGCGATCTCGCCGACCCCGCCCGAGCCCGACCCGATCGCCCGAAGCCCTTCTTTTAAAACGCACGTGATCACCCCTTCCACAGGACCTAATAAAAACCCGATCAAAAGAATAAACACGTTCCCGAAATCCAGCTTTAAAAACCCCGCCGCGGGGAATAAAGGAATTTCCAAAAAGCTAATCAAATACGAAAGCGCGACGAACAGCGCCGTCGTCGCCACCCGCTTCGCCGAAAATCGTTGTTTTATGGCAATCTCTTTCTTTGGGCTCGTACCTGCCCCCTCGTTTTTTTCTTTTTCGTCCATAACTGCCTCCGTAAAAAATAACCGCCCCTGCTCAAAACAGGGGCGAAAAAATGCTGAAATCCGACGAAATCGCGCGCGGTTTCGTTTGATCTTTTCCTATCCGGACTATACCGTCGGTTTCGGAATTTCACCGAATCGGGAACGGGGGAAATCTCCCGCGTTCTTCGCAGACTATACTGCCGGTGAGGAATTTCACCTCGCCCCAAAGACCTTATAAAAGTAACTATATTATACACGTATCCCCGCCGTTTGTCAACCAAACGGCGGGGAGTTTCCGTATTATTCTTTTCATTCTCCTTTTCTCAGCGGAAACACCACGTAAAAGGTGCTTCCCTTTCCGAGCTCGCTCTTTACGCCGAATTTAAAGCGGTGCATTTCCAAAATCACCCGCACGATCGAAAGCCCCAAGCCCGTTCCCTTCACGGGCCGCTTATGCGTTTCTGCGGAGCGGTAATATCTTCCCCAAATCGTGGGCAACTCCTCTTCGGGAATTCCCTCGCCCGTGTCCGTCACCGAAAAATACGCTTGCGTTTCCGAGCATTTTTTCACCCGCACGATCACCGTTTTATCCTCGCCCGTATAATTCACGGCGTTTCCGATCAGATTGTAGAGCACTTGCCCTATCTTCTTTTCGTCCGCAAAGGTAAAAATTCCGTCCTCGATCTCCGTCCGCAGGTCGTAGCCTTGCGTGTCTTTTAAGTATTCAAACCGCTCCAAAACCTCGTACGTATACGCCGATAAATCAAATTCCGTCGGCTTCACTTCGTTGATGCCCGCGCGGAGCTTGGAAAGATCGAGAAGATCCTCCACGAGCGAGGTGAGCCGATCGGCTTCGTCGATAATCACCTGCGCGTGCTTATTCCGCTTTTCGGGATTTTCTCCCGAAATTTCCCTGATCATAGACGAATACGCCTTGATCATCGTCAGCGGCGTTTTGAAATCGTGCGAAACGTTCGCGATCAGTTCCTTTTGCATACGGTCGGCTTTGGAAATTTCGTCGCGCGCAAAATTCAACGTGTCGGCAAGCTCGACCATCTCGCTGCCGTAGTCCCCACCGCGGAAGTCCACGTTGAAATCTCCCGCCGCAAACAGCTTGGCTTTCTCCGTCATTTCCGTGATCGGCTTAGTTAGCCAACCCGAAATCCCGCTCGACACGGCGAACGTCAACAACAGCACGAAAATCGCGGTCATCACCGTCTTTTGCACCATCTGCGCCGTCACGTCGTCCAAAATCCCCATCGACTCGTAAATATATAAGTACGCGTTTTCACCGAAATACACGAACCGCACGGCGTATCCGTAATCCTCTTCCCCCTCGAACACGATAGGGCCGTTCTCGTCGCCGAGCTTTTTCTCGATCGTCTTTGCCAAAGCGGCGTAGGGCTCTTCCGTTTCGTACTCGTCGCTTGGGCAGAGCACCTCGCCCGACTCGTTGAGTATCAGCACGCCCACGTCGTTCACTCTCGCAAGATATCTTAAATAGGAATGCCACTCTTCTTCCTTTAAAGGCGGCGTGCCCGTTGCCGCCGCCGAGATGGAAGCGGTGATCTGCCTGCCGCTTTGGATAAGATTGCGTTCGATCTCCTCTTTATGCGTCTGCACGAGCGTGAAATGCTGCGAAATCCCGAAAATCAACACGATCACGAGCGCAACGGCAGAAAACGCAGCCCAAATCAGAAAGTAGATGCTCGTGCTGCGTTGTTTTTTCTTATACTTCCGTTGTTTCGGCTTTTTCGCGCCTTTCTCTTTCGCCATCCTTCGCCCTCGTTTTTAGGTCGAACGCCTTACGTTTCGAACTTATAGCCCAACCCGCGCAGGGTCACGATAAATTTCCGATAGTCTTTCAGATTCCCGCGGAGCATCTTGATATGCGTGTCCACCGTGCGATCGTCGCCGAAGAAATCAAAGCCCCAAACGTCGTATAAAAGCTTCTCGCGCGTGAGCGCGATTCCTTTATTTCTCACGAGGTAAAATAAAAGCTCGTATTCCTTGGGCGTAAGCTCGGCTTTCTCGCCGTCCACGTATACGTTCCGCCCTGCCATATCCACTTCGAGCCCCTCGAATTTCAAAACCCCTTCCACGGCATTCCCGCCAGCGCGGCGCTTGGTCACGGCGTTGATTCGAGCCATTACCTCTTTGGGCGAAAAGGGCTTCGTCACGTAATCGTCCACGCCCAGCTCGAACGCGAAAAGCTTATCGTATTCCTCGCCTCTTGCCGAGAGCATAATCACGGGCACGTCCTTGGATTTTTTAATCTCCTTCACCGCCGAGAACCCGTCCAGCTTAGGCATCATAATATCCATCAACACGAGGTCGTAATCGTTTTCGCGGCAAGCCTTCACGGCTTCCATACCGTCCCCCGCTTCAAACGCTTCGTTGCCTTCAAACTCTACGTATTCGCGGAGCACGCCGCGAATCATTTCTTCGTCGTCTACGATCAATATTTTCATAATCCTGCAATCTCCCTTTCTTTTTCGTTGGTTGAACTTAACATATACAATATAACCAAATTTTGTTAAGTTTACAACGCGTTTGCGTGAAAAATAGGTGAAATTTTTTCATATACTTTAATAAAGTATAGCATATCTTGCCTTTTTTGTCAAGTCCTTCGCGCGTGCCCGCCTCCGCAATCTTACCGCCTCTTTGCATTTTGCATTTTGCACTTTGCATTAAATTTTCCGTTCACGTTTTCTTTTTTGCTCGCATATACTATATAAGGAGGTATACGTTTATGGAAATGAGTTTTTCGGAGCTTCGGACGAAAGAAGTGGTAAATACGCAGGACGGGAAAAAGCTCGGCAGGATCTGCGACCTACTTTTTTGCTATCCTGAAAATAAAATCTTCGGATTCGTCGTTCCGGGCGGGAAAAGCGGCTTTTTTAAACGTGAAGAACGCTTCGTGGCGATGAAAAATATCGTCCGTATCGGCGAGGACGTAATTTTAGTCAATCTCCCCGCAAACGATAAAGGCGAACTGCCTTGCAATCCTTGCCCGTCCGAGAGCAAGAAGCCCAACAACCCTTGTTGCGATCCCCGTGATCCCCGCGATCCCCACGCTTCGCACAATCGCCGTTCTTTCGAAGAATACGAATAGCCGTTCCCCGTCATTCTGCACTCCCCCTCGTCATTCTGAGCGGAGCGCAAGCGCAGTCGAAGAATCCCCCGACCTTTCAAATGCAGAATGCTCAATGCATAATGCAAAATGATTGTATAAATTTTACTGCCATTCTGCATTCCGCACTCTGCACTCTGCATTCAAAAAGGAAGCCCGCAAGGCTTCCTTTTTGCTTACGATATATTCATTCTGATATTCGCGAGCGCGTTCTTTTCCAGTCGCGATACCTGCGCTTGCGAGATCCCGACTTCTTCGGAAATCTCCGTTTGCGTTTTTCCTTCGTAGTATCTTAAAAACAAAATTTTCTTTTCCCTCTCGCCGAGCTTTTCCATCGCTTCGCCAAGCGCGACGTGCTCCGTCCAGATCTCGTCCGTATTCTTCTCGTCGCAAAGCTGATCCATTAAAAGCAGCGTGTCCCCCGCTTTATTATACACGGGTTCGTAGATAGAAACGGGATCGGAGATCGCGTCGGGCGCGTACACGACCTCGCGTTCGCTCACTTCGAGCTCGCCCGCGATCTTTTCGATCGTCGCCTCCTCGTCGCGCGCCTCGATCGCCTCGCGCGCCTTCAAAATTTTATACGCCATATCGCGAATACTTCTCGACACCCTCAACGAATTGCCGTCGCGAAGATACCGTTTCATTTCCCCCACGATCATTGGCACGGCGTAGGTGGAAAACTTCACCCCCACGCGAAGGTCGAAATTGTCGATGGCTTTGATAAGCCCCACGCAACCTGCCTGAAACACGTCGTCCACGCCCAAATGCTTGGTGCGAAAGCGTTTCACGAGCGATAACACGAGCCGCATATTGCCCACGATAAACTTTTCCCGAGCCTCTCTATCCCCTTCTTTGAGCCGTTTCATAAGCTCCTCGTTTTCCTTCGCCGTAAGCTTGGGAAGTCCCGACGTATCCACGCCGCATATCTCCACTTTATTCATTGTTTTTCCCTCCTTTTCGTATGTAGAAAAACAAGAAAGAGGGGGGCAGGGTCGAGTTCAGTATGCGTAATTTATGAATTTTTTATCGCGTTTACTCCATTTTTGCGATTTCTTTTTTCAGTCGCTCGATAATTTTCTTTTCAAGGCGGGATATGTAGCTTTGAGAAATGCCGAGCATATCCGCCACGTCCTTTTGGGTCATTTCTTCCCCGCCGTTCAAGCCGAATCGAAGAAACATAATTTTGCGCTCCCGCTCGGAAAGCTTTTTCAGCGCTTCTTTGAGCTGTTCCTT
Organism: Candidatus Scatosoma sp.; assembly: GCA_045644545.1. Lineage (GTDB taxonomy): Bacteria > Bacillota > Clostridia > Christensenellales > Borkfalkiaceae > Scatosoma. The sequence continues at coordinate 18,560 of JAZRHC010000009.1, forward strand.
TTCTGCGTTCGATTCGATATCCCCGTAAACGCTTTCGGCGGGCGTGCCCAAAACGTCGGATAGCAAAAGCTCGTTGCCCTCGAAATCGGTGTTTAACGGCTCGTCGAAGGAAATTTCGCTTTTGAGCTTGGAAGTTCTGCGCAAATACATCAAAATTTCGTTTTCAATGCACCTCGAAGCGTAGGTCGCGAGCTTGATATTTTTGTCCGTGCGAAAGGAATTGATCGCTTTTATCAGCCCGATCGTGCCGATGGAAATAAGGTCGTCGCCGTCCACGCCCGTGTTGTCGAATTTGCGCGCGATATACACGACGAGCCGAAGATTATGCTGGATGAGTTTAGACTTGGCGCGCTCCTTTTCCTCGTTCTCTTTCGCGAGCAAACCAAGCATTTCCCCTTCTTCTTCGCTGGAAAGAGGCAACGGCAACGCCTCGCCGTTCCCGCAAATATAATCCACCGTGCTCTTTTCGTCAATTCCCCCGAATTTTCTCAAAAAAATTTTGACGACTTCAAAAAAACTCATAATTTCACCTCTTTTTCGCACTTTTGAATGATACGATTCGTTCGATTTAAGAAAAAAGCGCGCCGTTTAATAGTAGCTCGTATTCCCCGTTTTCTAAATTCCCCGACGGAGAAATATACACCTTTTCGATAACCTTTTCTATTATATTCAATCGGCTGGAAGAATATATCAATAATTTGTCAATTTGAAAAATTTTGATCGTTTTTTCTCCGCCGACCGTCAAGATTTGCATTTCGTCGCAACCCTGCCCCGCTTCTATCAAATCGAGAACGCGTTTTGAAGATAAAAAACACACGGGTCTGCCACCGTAGCTCGCTTGATTGCCGCTATCTAAAAAGCCTTTGAGTTTGAGTTGATTTTTCCCCGAAACGAGTTCGCAATTATACAGAAAACCGTTGATTTTTCGCATAAAATAAAGTTTTTTTATAAGTTTATGCAAGAAAAATGCAAAAATCACACCGCCGCCGACAAGTCCCCCGACGGGGATTTTTTTAACCGTTTCCCCTTCGAACAAGTCGTTCACGGCAAATAAAAACCCCGCGAATAAAAAGGAGCACGCAAAGAAGGAAAGCGCGTTCGTCGCGTACCTGCCCCCTTTCTTTTCGCTTTTTGAGGCAATCAGGCAAAGCAATATCCCCACCGCAAATTTAAGGATATAGCACGAAAAAGCAGGCAACCGCATAAGCGGATAGAGCACGGCAAAGCCTGCCCCCAAAAGCGCGGCAAACGCGATTTTTAAAAGCGAAATTTCCCTCTTTAAAAGAAGCCTCGAAAGGAGCAAAAGTCCTCCGTCGATCAAAAAATTTTCTATCAGCGCGTACTCGATATATACCGTCATAATCGTGCTCGATCCCTTTTGCCACAAGGCTTTGAGGCTATTATAGCAGACGAAAACGAATTTTTCGAAAACTTTTTTGTCGAAAATTGTCTTTAAAAGTCGCTTCATCCCTTACGGCAAAAGGGATTGCGCTACACAAGCAAAAAACGGCGATTTTTCGCCGTTTTTCCGTGTTTTTTTAATTTTAAAAAGCGTATTTATACCACTCGATTTTCCCGTCGCCGTAAACCTCGATCACGTCGAAGCGGGCGTTGGGCTCTTCGCCCGTTTGCATCCAATAAAACTTTGCGATTCGTTGATAGCGTTCGCGTTTTTTCTTGTCGACCGCGTCGGCGGGCTTGCCGTAGGAATCGCTTTCGCGGGTTTTGACTTCCACGAACGCAAGCTCGTCGCCGTCTAAAACGATCAGATCGGCTTCGCCGAAAGGCGTTCGGTAATTGCGCTGTAAAAGCTTACAGCCCTGCTTTTTTAAATAGCTTTCGGCGAGCTTTTCGCCTTTACGCCCTAAAACTTTTTTGTGAACGTCCTGCGGTGAATGGGACATAAACCTTGCTCCTTGATCGCGGCGATATGCGCCGCCGTGCCGTAGCCTTTATTTTTTTCAAAGCAATACGCGGGGTAGAGCTTTGCGAACTCCTCCATTAAACGATCCCGATACACTTTCGCCACGATACTCGCCGCGCCGATCGAATAGGAAAGCGCGTCGCCGTGCACGATACTTTGCTGTTTATGCGGGATATCGAGGGTCATATTGCCGTCCGTCAACACGATATCGGGCGTGACGGCGAGCCCTTCAAGGGCTTTTTTCATTCCGAGCTTGGTGGCTTCCAAAATATTGATCTCGTCGATGGTTTTTTCGCTCACCTCGTACACGGTATACGCGATTGCGCGTTCTTTGATAAGTTCGGAGAGAATTTCCCGCTTTTTTTCGGAAAGCTTTTTGCTGTCGTCTACGCCGTCGATCAAAAGCGTTTCGTCGAGCGGCATAATCACCGCCGCGCACACGACGGGTCCTGCGAGCGGACCTCTGCCTACTTCGTCTACTCCCGCGATATACCGATACCCCTTTGCAAGAAGCTCTCGCTCGAATACGAGCTTATCTACTTTTTCTTTCGCCATTTTTAAAATTCCCAGTCCTGATAGTCGTTTGCGTTTTCCAAACAGAGCTTGCCAAGTCTGCCTTTTCTGAAATCGTCGATCAACGCTTTCGCGCCGCGCTCGTAATCGAACTCGCCGCCCCGCAAAATAAACCCGCGCCGCTTGCAAACCTGCTCGTACATACCGAGCTTTTCGGAAAAATCGGTAACGCCGTAGCGTTCCGTTAAATACGCGGGGTATTGCTCGGCAAGCTCGCCCAAAAGCTCTAAGGCGATATCGTCCATATCCAAAATATCGTCGTTAATGCTCCCGATATACGCAAGATGTTTCGCTAGGCTTTGATTATCGAAAGACGGCGGCATCGTGCCGGGGGTGTCGAGAAGATCGAACGCGCCGCATTTCAGCCAGCGCATGTCGCGCGTAACCCCCGCTTTATCCCCCGTTTTTGCGCGTTTTTGACCGCTCAAAAGGTTGACGATCGTGGATTTTCCCGTATTCGGAATCCCCGCGACCATAAAACGGAAGGTTTTATTCAAGCCCTTGGCTTCCGCGCGGGCGCGTTTTTCCTCGGTCATCGCCGTGAGCTTTTGCGTTAAAAGGCGTTTGGTGGAAATATTCGTGGAATCGCATTTCACGCAGTATTTCCCCTTGCTTTCGATAAGCTTCACGAACCCGTCGGCTTTATTATCGGCGAGGTCGGATTTATTCAGAACGTATAATACGGGCTTTCCGCCGAAAATTTTATTGAGATTTTTATTTACCGTGGCAATCGGTGCGCGGGCGTCCATCACGCAGATCACGCCGTCGCAAAGGTCGCGCTTGGCTTCCATATCCCGCATCGCTTTCGTCATATGACCGGGAAACCATTGAATGTTTTTCATCTTCTTTTTCCTATCGTGTAGTTTTCCCCTATTATTTTAATAAATCGGGGCGGAGCCGTTCGGTGAGTTTGAGCGATTGTTCCCTGCGCCATTGATCCACCTTCGCGTGGTCGCCGCTTCTTAACACTTCGGGGACGGCAAGCCCTTTATATTCCTGCGGGCGGGTGTATTGCGGGTATTCCAAAAGATTATCCGAAAAGCTTTCGTCGATTAAAGACGAGATGTTCAGCACCCCGTCAACGTAGCGGGAAACGCAGTCGGTAAGCACCATCGCGGGCAATTCGCCGCCCGTTAACACGTAGTCGCCTATCGAGATTTCCTCGTCGATAAACAAGTCGATCACGCGCTGATCTACTCCTTCGTAATGCCCGCATAACAAAATCAGCCGATCGTGCTCTAAAAGCTCGAATACCTTTTGCTGAACGAGCGTTTTGCCCTTAGGCGACATATAAATGCGCCAAGCCTTATGCTCGGGGTCGATCGCTTCGATCGCGTTGCCGATAGGCTCGGGCATCATTACCATACCCGCGCCGCCGCCGAAGGGATAATCGTCGCATTTTAAGTGCTTATCCGTCGTGTAGTCGCGGATATTCACGATATTGATTTGGATTTTTCCCGCTTTTTGCGCTCTGCCTAAGATACTTTCTTTCGTCGCCGAGAACATTTCGGGAAAAAGGGTGAGGATATCGATTCGCATAGGTTACCTTATTTTAAATTGATATTCGTTTTGAGCGTTCTAAGCTCGTACCAAACGGAAAGCACGATCAAACCGCCCGTGAACAAAAATCTCAACACCGCGCCGACGTGCTCGCCTACGGGCGTTGCGAAAAATTGAAAAAGATCTTGCCAAAGGGGAATCCGCGCGAGGTTCGAAAAAACAAATACAAGCACGAAAATCGTCAGCACAACCACGAGCGAATAGCGTTTATTGGGTATCTTCCGCGCAAGGCAGACGATTGCACCGCCAACGGTGAAGATAGCAATAACTCCTTCCACGAGCAAAATGGTTTCTTCGATAAAGCGAACGGGCGCTTCGAGAAAAAGTAGCCCTATTTCTTTCATTAACTCGTCTAAGAAATAGAAGTCCGAAAAACCGCTACACAAAAACAACAGCATACAGGCAAACAAACTGCCCACGACGGCAATCAAAAGAGAAATGATACCGCTCAAATGCTTAGAGAGTAAATGCTCTTCCGCACTCGCGGGAATAGTCAGCGTTAAATATCCTTCGTCTTGGAAAAAATTCGTTTGAAAGCGTTTAAAAGGAATTCTCGTGGCAAAATACAGCACAAGAAAAACAAGCCAGAAAAAGAGCATCGACCACAGCACGAGCCAAACACCCTTGTCCAGCCCGTCCATTCCCAAAGAGCTTAATCCGATCACGATCGCCGCAACGAGTAACGCGCCCAAGCAGGGCAACAACGCGGGGAAGATCGCGCGGAAATCGTATTTCATAAGCTTTCTAAGCACTCTGCCGCGCACTCTTTTAAGTTCGCCTTTTTTATTGAAATCCGTTTCAAGGAAAGGAAGCCTTACATCCATCTGAACACCTCCCTGAACAATTCGTCGATCGTTTTTCCTTCGCGTTCGCGCACGTCCGAAGTTTTGCCTTCGAGCACGATATTGCCTTGTTTTAAAAACAACACGTAATCGAGATATTCTTCGATCTCCGAAATCAAATGCGTGCTTAAAATCATCGTGGCGTTCGCGCTTTTATGCGCGAGAATGGTTTTCATTATGTATTCGCGCGCGGCGGGGTCTACGCCCGCGATCGGCTCGTCGAGGATATAGAGCTTTGCGTTTCTAGAAAGCGTTAAAACGAGGGAGAGCTTTTCCTTCGTGCCCTTCGACAGCGTTTTGATCTTTTGCTTGAACGGTACGCCGAGTTCTAAGAGCATTTGCTCGGCTTTGGCTTTATCGAAATCCAAAAAGAAATCGTAGAAATATTCGATTTCTTGCTGAACGGTGTAGCCCTGATTCAAAGAATGTGCGTCGGACAAATACGACGTGAGCGCTTTGGTTTCTACGCCGATGGGATAGCCTGCGATCCTGCATTGTCCTTCCGTGGGCGTTAAAAGCCCCATCAAAAGCTTGATAAGGGTGGTTTTCCCGCTCCCGTTCGGACCTAAAAGTCCTACGATCCCGCCCGCGTCGGGCACGGAAAGGTTTACCGCGTTGAGCGCGGTAATTTCGCCGTAGCGTTTGGTGAGATTCCGACATTCCACGATATTTTCCATAGCGTTTCCTCCTTTTTTTATTTCAACGCGTACACGGTATGCCCGTTTTTATAAAATCGCGTCTACGAACTCCTCGGGGTTGAAATATTCGAGGTCGTCCATTTTCTCGCCTACGCCCGCGTATAATACGGGCAAAGAAAGCTCTTCTGCGAGCGAGAAGATAAAGCCGCCCTTCGCCGTGCCGTCGAGCTTGGTTAAAACGATCCCGTCGAGCTCCACCGCTTCGTCAAATACCCGCGCTTGATTGACGGCGTTCTGACCCGTCGTGGCGTCGAGGACGAGGAGCTTTAAAAAGTCGGCTTCGGGGTATTCGCGCGTAACTACGCGATCCATTTTCCGCAGCTCGTTCATTAGGTTTTCCTTGACGTGGAGTCTGCCCGCCGTGTCTACGATCACGACGTCCGTTTTCTTGGCTTTCGCCGAGGATACTGCGTCGAAGATGACCGCCGCTGGGTCGCTCCCTTCTTCGTGCTTAACCAGCCTGACCTTAGCACGTTCCGCCCAAACGGCGAGCTGTTCGCTTGCCGCCGCGCGGAAGGTATCCGCCGCCGCGACGGTAACCGTTTTGCCCTTTTGCAGGAAATGGTTGGCGAGCTTGCCGACGGTGGTCGTTTTGCCAACGCCGTTGACCCCTACGAGCATTAACACGCAAGGATAGGACGGTTCTTCCACCTCCGCTTCCGTTAAAATATCGACGAGGATACCGCGAAGCAGAGAGGTGACGTACGCTTCGTCTTTGAGTTTTTCTTCGATCGCTTGTTTTTTTACGCGATTAACCACCTCCGCCGCCGTCGAAACGGACACGTCGGAAGAGATTAAAAGTTCTTCGAGCTCGTCGTAGAACTCGTTGCCGAGCTTGTTTTTGGAAAAGAGTACGCGCAGTTTTTCCGAGAAATTTGCCTTGGTTTTTTTGAGCGCGCCGAAAAGTTTACCGAATATTCCCATAGCTTTCCTTTTTACGATTTTCCTCCTTTCGAGCAAACGGAAAGGAGGAAAGTTGCGTTTCGTTTTATTCGACCGTACCCGCGCCGAGCCGCGTTTCCACTTCCGCGAGCTTGACCGAAACGATCTTGGACACGCCTTTTTCCTGCATCGTGACGCCGAACAGGGAATCCGCTTGGTTCATCGTGGGTTTTCTGTGCGTAATCACGATAAACTGCGTGTCGAGAGCGAATTTTTTAAGGTAGGTGGCGAATCTATCTACGTTCGCGTCGTCGAGCGCCGCCTCGATTTCGTCGAGGATACAGAACGGCATCGGGTGAGATTTTAAGATCGCGAACAAAATCGCGATTGCCGTGAGCGCTTGCTCGCCGCCCGAAAGAAGCGAGATCTTCGCGAGCTTTTTCCCGGGAGGGCAAGCGATAATTTCCACGCCCGCGTTCAGGGGGTCTTCCCCTTCCTCGTAGTCCATTTGAAGCTCTGCTTTGCCGCCGCCGAAAAGTTCTTTAAACGTCGTTTTGAAGTTTTCGTTGATGACCGCGAAGCCCTCGTCGAAGATGCGGAGCATTTCGCCGCGAATGTCACCCAGCGCGCTCGAAAGATCGTCGATCGCCTTTTGCAGGTCGTCGCGCTGGGCGACCATTTCTTCATAGTGCGCGCGCTCGTCGTCGTATTCCTCGACCGCGTTCGGATTGACCGCGCCGAGCATCGTGATATTGCGCTTTAACGCGGTGATATTCGCCGTCGCTTCGTCGATATTGAACGGCGTTTTGCGATAGGCAAGACAGCCCTCGTAGTCGAGCTCGTACGCCTCTTCCATTCGAAGGCGAAGGTTTTCGAGGTTGGTGTCGATCTTACTGATCTCGATTTCGCATTTATACCGCTTGTCCGAACGCTTGGTAAGCTCTTCTTGGAGCTGCGTTTTTTCTTCGTCGAGCGCGATTTGCGAGGCGTTCAGCTCGTCCTTTTGCTTGGTCACCTTTTCGATCTCCGCTTCGACCGCCGCCACCGCCGCTTTTTCCTCGTCGGTGAGTTCCTTTTCGTCGGCTTCCGTTTCGAGCATAGAAAGGCGAGTTTCCGCTTCCGATTTCTCGCGTTCCATTTCCACGAGCTTTTTCACGAGCTCGTCCTTTTCTTTCGTCAAACGAATGACGTCCGCCGTCTGCTTTTCGATTCCCGCGGAGAGCGCGCTCATTTCGATTTCAAGTTCGTGGAGCTTTTTCGCCTTTTCGTCGCGTTCTTCCTTGAATTTATCCGTCTGCGATTTTTGCGATTCGAGTTCCTTCGCCGCCGTTTCGCGCAAGGTGTTAAGCTGTTCTTCGCTCTGCGAGGAATCCGTTTCCTCCCGTTCGAGCGCCGTTAAGCGGACTTTCGCTTCTTTGAGCGCGTCGCGGTAGAATTCAAGGTCGGTTTCCGTTTCGGAAAGCTGACTCGTGATCGCCGTTTCGCGCTGAGTGAGCGCGGCGATTTCGTTGTTCGCGTCCTGATATTTTTCACGGAGTTTTTCGAGCTTTGCCTTCGCTTCCGCTTTTTCGCGTTCGCTACTCGCGATCGCCGATTCGAGTTTTTCAATGTATTTCTTTTTGCGGACGATATTTTCTCTGCATTCTTGAATTTTACGCTCGTTGGAAAGGAGCGAGCCCGCGTCGCGGTGGCGACTGCCGCCCGTCATTGCGCCGCTCGCCATAACCGTGTCGCCCTCTAAGGTTACGATCTTGAAGGCGTTGCCGTATTTTTTCGCGATCGCCGTCGCGTTGGCGATATTGTCGCAAATGAGCGTGTTGCCGAGAAGGTTGGAAATGACGTTATAATAATAACTATCGTATTTCACCAGCTCGGTGGCAAGCCCCATCGCGCCGCGTTCGCCTATTGCGTAGCGAATTTCGCGGTTGTCGGGGCGGGGCTTCATACTCTCGACGGGCAGAAAGGTGACGATACCGCCGTTGGTGCGCTTTAAGTATTCGATCAGATAACGCGCGTCGTCCGCCGTCGGCGTGACGATATTTTGCATCGCGCCGCCAAACGCCGTTTCTATCGCCGTTTCGTATTTTTGCTCGGTCGTCACGATATCCGCAAGCGCGCCGCGCAGGTGTTTTGCCACCTCGGGGTTGGTTTTGGACACCGATAATAATCGGCGCACCGAATCTTTATAGCCCTCGAAGCGGTTTTTCATACTCAGGTGCATTTCCAGCTTTTCTTCGAGGGAAGCGATTTGACCTTTCGTGTTGAACAAGTCCTGCGTGAAGTCGTTGATCGTGAGCTCCATTTCCGCGAACTCTTCTTCGAGCTCGGTCTGCTCTTTCGCGCCCGTCGCCGTGAAGTCTTTGAGTCGTTTCATATCCTTTCGGACAGCCGAAAGCTCGTCTTCGAGGCGTTCTTTTCTTTGTTCGACCTTTTCGAGCGCGGCGGTGAGCTCGGCGATTTTTTCCTTCGCCGCTTCCTTCCGCGCGGAGAGCGTGCCCAAATTCTTTTTGAGCTCGGATAAGTTTTCCGCGGACGAAAGCTGATTTAAGCGGTTTTCGTCGGAAAGGCGTTCAAAGACCGCGATCTTACTATCGAGCGCCGCGACCGCCGAACGCAAAATATCCGTTTCCGTTTCGAGCTCGGAAAGGCGGGCTTCGTCCTGCGCCGTCTTTTGGCTCGTGCGCGCGATTTCGTCGGATATCTCGTTAATACGGCTCTTGCCGTTTTCGATCGCTTCCGAAGATACGGTGAGCTGATTTCTGTACGTCGCGATACGCTCTTTGACGAGTTTGAGCTCGCCGTCCTTTCTTTCGTTGCCGACGGAGAGTTCCAAACGCTTGTCCTGCAAATCGGTGAGGGCGGCGTCCGCCGCCGCGATCTTGTCGCGGTTTTCGTCCGTCTGGCGGTTGATGCGCTCGATCTTCGTGTTTAAATCGATAATTTTATCGGAAATGGCGGCAATGTCCTTTTTGAACTTGCTCTTTTCCTCTTCCGCGTTTTCGTAGCGGTAAATATAAGTATTCGCCTCGTCGATTTTCAGCTCGTCCGCGTAAATTTTATATTTTCTCGCCGCTTCCGCTTGCTTGCTCAACGGCCCTAAGCGGCGTTCGGCTTCGTCGATACGCTGGCGGTAGACGAACAAATTGTCGTTGGCGTCGCCGATCTTGCGTTCGATTTCTTGCTTTCTCTGCTTAAAGACCATCAAGCCCATCGCTTCTTCGAAAATAAGGCGACGATCCTCCGCGCGCGAGTTCATAATCTGCGCGACCTTGCCCTGCCCGATAATCGAATAGCCTTCCTTCCCTAAGCCGATGCCGTGAAATAAATTCACGAGGTCGATACGGCGGCTGGGTTGTCCGTTGATTAAGTATTTGCTTTCGCCCGTGCGGGAAAGGCGACGGGTCATTGACACTTCCGTTAAATCGAGGTCGAAAATCTTGTTCGTGTTGTCGAACACGAGGGTAACTTCGCAAAACGAATGAGGTTTCCTAAAATCCGTACCCCCGAAAATAACGTCCTGCATATTCGTGCCGCGCAAAGATTTTGCCGACTGCTCCCCGAGCACCCAACGCACCGCGTCGGCGACGTTACTTTTTCCGCAACCGTTCGGGCCTACGATACAGGTTACCCCTTCGTCGAAGCGAATGGTCGTTTTGTCGGCGAAAGACTTAAAGCCGACGAGTTGTATTTCCTTTAAATCCAAAGTCGTTACTCCTTACTTTTTATCCGTGTTTGCGTTCTCTTTTGCTTTCAGCGTTTGCAAAAGAAGCTTTGCCGCTTGCTGCTCGGCTTTTTTCTCACTCGCTCCCTCGCCGAAAGCGGTCGCGCCGTCCGCGCGTGCGGTGGCGAGAAAGGTGGGGGCGTGGTCTTGTCCGCGCTTTTGCCCTTCGTAGGTCGGGAGCGGGAGTCCGCGTTTTTGCAGGTATTCCTGCAACGCGCTTTTATAGTTTTCTTGCCGTTCCGCCGCTTTCGGGTAGTTGGCAAGGACGAATTTTTCCGCTTCTTTTAACCCGCCGTCGAGATAGATCGCGGCGACGAGCGTTTCGTAGAGGCTTGACACCGTTTTTTTGCCGATATTCGAAGCGGCTTTACCGAAAAATCGCAAATATTTTTTCAGCTCCAAGCGTTCGGCTTCTTCGTAGAGCGCGTCCAAGCAAACGAGCTTTTGCCGTTCCTTCGTCAGCTCTCCTTCCGCTTTTTCCCCTTCTTCGAAATATTGCTTTTGCGACACGATCAGCTCTAAAACGGAATCGCCTAAATATTCCATACGCTCGTTGCTTTCCCCGCCGTATTTTTCCGCGTACGAGGAATGTGTGAACGCCGTTTTTAAAAGGCTTTGATCGCGAAAGGTGTAGCCGACGGCTCGTTCAAGGCGGTCAAAGCTCATTCGCTTTTTCCCTCAGCCGCGGGCGCGGCGAGCTCTAAATTAACCTTATCGAGCATCGTTTTCATTTTGCCGAGCATATCCCCGCGCACGGCGTTTAAGGCTTGGTTTATGCAGATTGCAAAGCCCTTTGCCTTGGCGTTGCCGTGCACCTTTACCACCGTTTTTTGAAGCCCTAAGAACATCGCGCCGCCGAGCTTTTCATAGTCGAGATTTTTGCGAATATTGCCGACGATATCCTTGACGAGCAAATAGCGAAGCTTGGTAAAGAGATTGCGCTTAAACTGCTTTTTCATAATCGTGCTGATCGCTTTTCCACAGCCTTCTACGGATTTAAGCGCGATATTGCCCGTGTAGCCGTCCGCGATCGTGACGTCGATTTCGCCGAGCATAATATCCCTGCCCTCGATATTGCCTTTATAGTTAAGGCAATCCGTCTTTTTGAGCATAGCGTGGGCTTCTTGATGCACTTGATCGCCCTTATGATCCTCCGTGCCGTTGTTCAAAAGCCCGCAGACGGGGCTTTCGATCCCATACGCCGCCTGTGCGTACGCGCTCGCCATAATGCCGAAATGCACGAGGTGAAGGGGCTTACATTCAAGGTTTGCCCCGCAATCGCAAAGGAGGGTGCCCGTGCCTTTTAAGTTGGGAATAAGCGGACAGAGCGCGGGGCGGGATACCCCTTTCAATCTGCCGATTTTCAGCACGCCCGCGGTGAGCACCGCGCCCGTGGAAGCCGAGCAAACGAGCGCGTCCGCTTTGTCTTCTTTCAAAAGATTGCAAGCGACGACCAGCGAGGAATCCTTTTTGGTTTTCACCGCTTTCGTGGGAACTTCCTCCATACCGATCACTTCGGTGGTGTGAACGACCTCCACGCGGGATGTATCGTAGGTGAGCGTTTGCAAAACCGCGTTGATTTGAAGCTCGTCGCCGACTAAGATCAGCGACATATCGGAATTCTCGTTGAGCGCGAGAATAGAGCCTTTTACCTGTTCGTCGGGCGCGTAGTCGCCGCCCATCGCGTCGATAACGATTCTTATCATAGTTTTCTCCTTAGTATTCGAGGTTGGATACGGTGCGAGGGAAGGGGATCACGTCGCGAATGTTCGCGATACCCGTTAAATACATTATCATTCTTTCAAAGCCCAGCCCAAAGCCGCTGTGCGTCGTACCGCCGTATTTGCGCAAATTTAAGTACCACGAATAATCCTCGGGATTCATACCGAGCTCTTGAATACGGGCGACGAGCTTATCGTAGTTTTCCTCTCTTTGCGAGCCGCCGACGAGCTCCCCGATACCGGGCACGAGCAAGTCCGCCGCCGCAACCGTTTTGCCGTCGGGATTTTGCTTCATATAAAACGCCTTGATCTCCTTGGGATAATCGGTGAGGAATACCGGCTTTTTATACACGGTTTCCGTGAGGAAACGTTCGTGTTCGCTTTGCAGGTCTTTCCCCCAGTAGATATTCTTATCGTCGAATTTATCCGCGTTTCGTTTCAAAATTTCGATCGCTTCCGTGTAGGTCAAGCGCACGAAGGCGTTTTCGGAAACGTTTTTGAGCCGATCGAGCAAGCCTTTATCCACGAATTGATTGAGGAAATTCAGCTCGTCCTTACACGTTTGAGAAACGTAGTCGATCACGAATTTGACCATCGCTTCGGCGATATCCATATCGCCTGCCAGATCGCAAAACGCCATTTCGGGCTCGATCATCCAAAATTCCGCGGCGTGGCGCGCCGTGTTGGAATGTTCTGCGCGGAAGGTCGGACCGAAGGTGTAGACGTTGCCGAACGCCATCGCGTAGGTTTCCGCGTTTAACTGACCCGAAACGGTCAAGGAAGCTTTTTTGCCGAAGAAGTCCTTTTTATAATCGATATCCTTCCCCTTTGCCATTTCTTCGGGAGAAAGAGTCGTAACCTGAAACATCGCGCCCGCGCCTTCGCAGTCGCTCCCCGTGATGATGGGGGTGTGCACGTAAACGAAGCCGCGATCGTTGAAGAATTTATGAATGGCGAACGCCGCCTGACTCCTGATTCTAAACGCCGCGCCGAAAAGGTTGGTGCGGGGGCGAAGATAGGCGATCTCGCGGAGGAATTCCACGGTGTGGCGTTTCTTTTGCAAGGGATAGTCGGGCGTGGATTCCCCTTCCACCTTGATTTCCTGCGCCTTGATTTCGTAGGGTTGTTTGTTTTCGGGGGTCAAAACGACTTCGCCCGTGATAACGAGCGCCGCGCCGACGTTCTGGCGGGCGATCTCGTCGTAGTTTGCAAGGCGGTCGCGCTCGAACACGATCTGCGTGTTTTTAAAACAGCTTCCGTCGTTGAGTTCGATAAAGCCGAAGGCTTTGGAATCGCGGATACTTTTCGCCCAGCCCGCGACGACGACGGTTTTGCCGCCGAAGCAAGAGATTTTTTCGTTGAGGTTTTTGAGTTGAATTCTGTCCATAATGCGTTACCGTTTAAAAGGAAAAGCAAAGGTTTTCGTCTTTCGACGCTTTTCCTTATATTTTATCTTTTTTATTATAACATTTTTTCCTAAAAAAGACAATCGTTTCACGGCATTTTCTTTGTCGCAAAAGGGATTTTTTTGCCGACGATCGCGCGGACGGGCGCGTAGGTATCTTCGCGCAGTTTTTTTCGCTCTATAAGCACGCCGCCTCGATAGCGCAAAAGATAAGCCGCGCTTTGCGCGCCGTTTTGAGCGTAGCGCAAAATTCCCTCCTCGCCCTCCTTTTCGATAGGCTCGCCCGCTTCTATCTCTTGCAAGAGCTCCGATTCGACGGAATAGGTATCCTTCAACGCTTTACCAAAGACCTTGCACGCGAGCGCGCCGTTTTCGGCTTTTACAAAAAAAGTGACGGCGAAGGAATAGGGATTGTATATTTTCAGATCGCTGAACGCGGACACCATCGCGTCGCGGGAGAGCGGAACGTAGGAAACGCGCAGGGAATGAGGGTGAAATTCGGTGACGGTGAGCCCCGCCAAGATCGCCGCGTTATAGAGCGTGGTGCTCACCTGACACACGCCCCCGCCCACGCCTTGCACGAATTCGCCTTGAAAGATGACCTTCGCCGTTTTATAGCCCGCCTTTTCCGTGCGCTCCCCTACCGTTTGGTTGAAGGAAAAATCGCCGTAGGCTTGCAGGGTGATCCCGTTGATACGGGAAGAAGAAAGGGTGATATTCTCGCACCTGCCCCCGTCGTTTTGGTTATAATAGGTGGTATACGCCGACATTTTTTCAAGAGCAGAGGAAGGGGCGACAAAAGTCGAGGAAAGGGAATCCCCCCTTTGATTCCCCCCTTTGACAAGGGGGGCAGCGGGCGCGGAGAAAAGAAGCGCGCAACAAAGAGTAAGTATTCGGTTTTTCATAGCTTCCTCCCTTTACAAAGAAAAACGGCGACGGAGCTCCGTCGCCTTACAGTATGCGTATTTTCCCGCCCGTCTATGCTTTTTCGGGGCGGATTTTGCCTTTTTCGATTCGGATTTTCTTCGCGTCTTTTCCGTACAGCGCGCGTTCGGCGTGAGTGCAGGTGAGAATGGTCTGCAAGCCCGAAATGCGCTCGACGAGTTTTTTTCTGCGAGGAAGATCGAGCTCGCTCATCACGTCGTCTAAAATGAGTACGGGATATTCGCCCGAAAGATCCTTGAATATCTCCACTTCCGCGAGCTTGACCGAGAGCGCCGCCGTGCGGGTTTGCCCTTGCGAGGCGTACGCCTTCGCGTCGATCCCGTTGATGAAAAAATCGATATCGTCGCGGTGCGGCCCGACCGTGGTGAAGCCGAGGCGCAAATCCTTTTCGTAGTTGTTTTCGAAGCGTTTTTGAAGCGTTTTGGAGATCTCCGATTCGTCGCCCGAATATTTTTTATCGGGCGCAACTTTCAGTTCTTCCGCGCCGTCCGTTAAAAACGCGTGCATCTTTTCGGCGTAAGGGGCGAGCTTTTCCAAAAACTCCGCGCGTTTTTTCACGATCGTCGCCGCGTAGCGGCAAAGCTGTTCGTCCCAGACGGGCAAAGTGTCTAAAATCAGCGAAACGTCGTGGTTTTTGAGGAGCGCGTTGCGTTGGTCGAGAATTTTATTATAGCGAAGTAGCGCGGTATAATACGCCGCGGAGGTCTGCGAAATGGAAATGTTCATAAAGCGGCGGCGTTCGTCCGGTCCGTCCTGAATGAGCCGAAGCTCGCCCGGGGAGAAAAACACGCTGTTGATATGCCCCAAAAGGTCGGCGTTTTTCCCGATCTTACTGCCGTTGACTTTGAGCTCGCGCTTATTTTCGGTGATTACGGCTTCGATGGTGACGTTTCCGTAGCGGTTTTGGGCTTCGGCGGTGATCTTAGCGGCTTCCGCGCCGATACGGATAAGCTGTTTATCGTGGCGAATTCGCAAGGACGCGCCCGTGCAAAGATAGAAAACGGCTTCGGCGCAGTTGGTTTTCCCCTGCGCGTTTTTGCCGAAAAGGATATTCAAACCTTCCGAAAAAGTGAAGGTTTCCTCCTCGTAATTTCTGAAATTTTGCAAGAATAATTTTTTTATTTGCATAATTTGAAAAAAGTCCGCCGAAAATACTTTCTTTTAATCGAATTTTGTATTATAATTATATCAAATAATCGTAAAAAAAACAAAGATTTCAGAGTAGGTTCTGAAAAATAATTTTCAGGCAGGGAAAAAATGACGGAAAAAACGCAGCTTCAATTTATCTGGAAACAAGTGAAAGACAAGGCACAGGAGCTTATCTCCCCCGTTTCGTTCAACGCGTATATCGAGGATCTTGAACCGATTGACCTTGTCGGTAGAAAACTCATTTTAAAAGCTTCCACCGAGCTTAGAGCGAATGCGATTATGGAAAAGAATAATCTTTGCGAACGTATTCGGCTCGCCATTGAAAAATGTGATTTAGGGCTTGTGAACGATTTTCGTATCGTCGTAGAAGGCAGCGAAATCTATTCTTTGGAAGTAGAACGGGAAAACGAGATTTTTCAGCCGTCCCCTATCAATCCCGCGTTCACGTTTGATTCGTTCGTGACGGGTACGGGGAGTAAGTTCGTGTACGCGGCGGCAAAATCGGTTGCCGAAGCGCCGGGCGAAAGCTTTAATCCCTTATTTATCTACGGGGAATCGGGGTTGGGGAAAACCCACCTTATGCACGCGATCGCCAACTATATCGCTCAGCATTATCCTGAAAAGAAGGTGTTGTATACGACCTGCGAAAATTTCCTCAACGAATTTATCGACTCGATCGCGCAAAAAAGCAGCGCGAAGTTCCGTTTGCGCTATCGCAACGTGGACGTTTTAATGATCGACGACGTGCAATTTTTAAAGGACAAGCGTCAAGTGCAGGAGGAATTTTTCCACACCTTTAACGAATTGTCGTCGCAAAAAAAACAGATCGTTTTGACCTCGGACAGACCGCCTAAAGAAATCGCCACGCTCGAAGAACGGCTTCGGACTCGCTTCGAAGGGGGTATGATCGCGGACGTGCAACCGCCCGACACTGAAACCAAGATCGCGATTTTAAAGCGCAAGGCGCTCGATCGAAAATTCCCGATGCCCGAAGAAGTGCTTGAATTCCTCGCTTCCGATTCGGGGCACGACGTGCGAACCCTCGAAGGACGGCTTACGAAGGTGATCTTTGCAAGTAAGCTCCACGAAGAGCCGATCTCCCTTCGGCTTGCCACGCAGGCTTTGAACGAATCGGTGAGCGAATCCAAAGAACAAGAGGAAGTTACGCCCGAAAAGATTATCGCCGCCGTATGCGGATATTTTAAGCAAAAACGGGAAGATTTAGTCGGGAAAGGCAAGAAAGCCGATCTCGTGAAGGCGCGGCAGATCTGCGCGTACGTGATGTGCGAAATGCTCTCCCTCCCCCTCGTTTCGATCGGGAATCTGCTCGGCGGGCGGGATCATACGACGATTATGTACGCGCGCGACAAGATCGAGGAGCTTAAAAAATTCAACGACAAGATCAATAAAGAAGTAGACGATATCAAAAATATCGTTTTGAAACAATAAATTTTAAGTAAGAATTTATGACGGACGAAAAGACTTTTTTGGAATACGAAGCGGAAGCGGCGGTCGTCGGCGCGGGGCACGCGGGGTGTGAAGCCGCGCTTGCTTTGGCGCGCACGGGGATCAAGACCGCCCTTTTGACTTTGAATTTGGACAGTATCGGTTTTATGCCCTGTAATCCCTCGATCGGCGGCACGGCGAAAGGACATCTCGTGCGCGAAATCGACGCGCTCGGCGGGGAAATGGGTTTGGTTGCGGACAAAACCGCGCTTCAAATCCGTATGCTCAACGTCGGCAAGGGCGCGGCGGTGCAGAGCCTGCGCGCGCAATCGGACAAAGCCGCTTATCACCGCGAAATGAAACGGGTGCTGGAAAATACTCCCAACCTTCGAATTATTCAAGCGGAAGTCAGCGAAATTTTAACCGAAAACGGAAAATGCGCGGGCTTGAAAACCACCTACGGGGGGATTATTTCCTGCAAAGCCGTGATTTTATGCACGGGCGTTTATCTCAACAGCGAAACGATCACGGGCGCGGTGGTGCGAAAGGAAGGTCCGAACGGGTTTTCCGCGGCGACGAGGCTCACCGAAAGCTTGATAAAGCTCGGGTTTAACGTGCGGCGGTTCAAAACGGGTACGCCCGCAAGGCTGGACGGGCGCACCGTTTCTTACGAAAAATGCCAGATTCAAAACGGGGATTCGGATATTTATCCATTCTCGTTTATGAGCGAAAAAGCGCCCGAAAACAAGCTGCCTTGTTATTTGACCTACACGAATTTGAAAACGCACGAGATTATTCTTGCCAACCTCGACCGCTCCCCTTTATATAACGGCGTGATCGTGTCGACAGGTCCGCGCTACTGCCCCTCTATCGAAACCAAAGTCGTGCGGTTTAAAGACAAGGAACGGCATCAGATCTTCTTAGAGCCCGAAGGCGAGGACACGCTCGAAGTGTACGTGCAGGGGCTTTCGACTTCGATGCCACACGACGTGCAACGGGCGATGTATTCCTCCGTCGAGGGCTTGGAAAACGCGGATATCGTGCGCTACGGGTACGCGATCGAATACGATTGTATCGACACGCTCGACGTGTTGCCGACTTTGGAATTTAAAAAGGTCGAGGGCGTGTATACGGCGGGGCAGATCAACGGGACTTCGGGGTACGAGGAAGCCGCCGCGCAAGGACTTATGGCGGGCGTGAACGCTTCCTTGAAGCTTCGCGGACTTCCCCCCTTCGTTTTGCGCCGCGACGAGGCGTATATCGGGGTGCTTATCGACGACCTCGTGACGAAGGGCACGGACGAGCCCTACCGAATGATGACCTCGCGCGCCGAGCACCGCATTTGTTTGCGGCAGGACAACGCCGATTTCCGCTTGACGGAAAAGGGTTACGAGGTCGGACTCGTGACGAAAGAACGCTACGCCACCTATTTAAAGCGCAAAGCCGATTACGAAAAGGCTTTACAGGAAATGCAGACCAAAGTGCCGCAAAAAAAAGCGAGCGAGTTTTTGAAAAAGTACGGCTACGAGCAAACGCACGGGAGCGTTTCCTATTCGGATATGATCAAGCGTTCCGTGCCGCTCAAAGATATTATCGCCGAGTTCGGCGGGTTTGAAGAATTTTCCGCGAACGTGAAGGAAACGGCGGAGATCACCGTGAAATACGAAGGATATTTAAAGCAGGGCTTGGAGCTGATCGAAAGAGCAAAGCGATTGGAAAACAAGCTGTTGCCGCCCGATATCGATTATAAATCGATATCGGGCTTACGGCTCGAAGCGCAGGAAAAGCTGGATAAGATCCGTCCCTTTAATTTAGGGCAAGCGGGGCGCATTTCGGGGGTAAACCCCGCCGACGTGTCCGTGTTGATGGTATATCTCGCGACGGGGAACGAAAAATAAAAAACGACCCACCCGTGTATGCAACGAGTGGGTTTTTCAATGCTTTGTTTCTTAGTTTCCGATAGGGAAAAGGCTTATCCGTTTTGGATAAGCCTTTTTGATTAGTCTTCGAGTTTTTCGAGGAGTTTTAAATCGATCCCCTTTTCGCCGATCTTGATGATCTCGACTTTTACCTTGTCGCCGATATTCAAGACGTCTTCCACTTTGTTGACTCTCTTTTCGGAGAGCTTGGAAATGTGGACCATACCGTCCTTACCCGGAGCGAATTCTACGAATGCGCCGAGCGTGGAAAGAACGCGGACGACTACGCCGACGAACATATCGCCGACTTCGGGATCGTGCGCGATCGATTGAATGATCGCCTTCGCGCGCTCTGCGTTCGCGATATCGCCAAAGCAAGCCACGCAAACCGTACCGTCGTCTTCAATGTCGATCTTCGTGCCCGTCTGCTCGATAATCTTGTTGATGACCTTACCCTGCTTGCCGACGACGTCGCCGATCTTGTCGGGGCTGATCTGGAAAGAAATGATCTTCGGAGCGTACACGGAAAGCTGAGGAGCGGTTTCGGGGATACATTCGAGCATCTTGCCCAAAATGTGCCGTCTGCCTTCCTGCGCTTGCGCGATCGCGTCGAGCATAATTTCTTCGGAAATGCCTTTGATCTTGATATCCATTTGGATCGCCGTGATACCCTTTTCCGTACCTGCCACTTTGAAGTCCATATCGCCGAGGAAGTCTTCAAGACCTTGGATATCCGTCATAATCACGTATTTGCCCGTTTCGGGGTCTTTGATAAGACCCATAGCGCAACCCGCAACGGGGGCTTTGATGGGAACGCCCGCGTCCATAAGCGCCATCGTCGAACCGCAGACGGAAGCCATCGAGGACGAGCCGTTCGAGGACATAATATCCGATACCACGCGGATCGCATACGGGAATTCCGCCGCGTCGGGAATTACGGGAACGAGCGCGCGTTCAGCCAAAGCGCCGTGGCCGATTTCACGTCTGCCGGGGCTTCTCAATGCCTTTGCTTCGCCCGTGCAGTAGCCGGGGAAGTTATATTGATGCATATATCTCTTTTCTTCTTCTTCGTCGAGCCCTTCCATTCTCTGCGCTTCGCCGAGCATACCGAGCGTACAGGTCGTGAGAGCCTGCGTTTGACCTCTCGTGAACACCGCCGAGCCGTGAACTCTCGGAAGCACGCCGTGTTCGCACCAGATGGGGCGGACTTCTTTTAAAGTTCTGCCGTCGGGGCGGATACCCTTATCGAAAATCTTCGCGCGGACGATACCCTTTACGATATAATAAATGGAGTCTTTGACTTCTCTCATTTGATCGGGATAGATTTCCGCGAAGTGCGCGACGATCTCTTCTTCCGCAGCCGCTTGACGAACTTCGCGTTCTTGACGGTCGAACGTATCGAGCGCGGCGACGAGTTTGTCGTAAGCGTACGCTTTAACTTCCGCGTCGAGCTCTTCGGGGATATGGTAAAATTCCATTTCCTTCTTGGGCTTGCCCGCAACTTTCGCGATCTCTTCGACGAACGCGCAGACTTTTTTGATCTCTTCGTGGCCGTACATAATCGCGCCGACCATTTCCGCGTCGGTGACTTCCTTCGCGCCCGCTTCGATCATAAGGATCGCGTCCTTCGTGCCCGCCAAGGAAAGGTGGATCGTGCTCTTTTCCTTTTCCGCAACGGTGGGGTTAATGATATATTTCCCGTCGATACAGCCGACGATGACCGAGCCCGTAGGCCCTGCCCAAGGGATATCCGAAATGGAAAGTGCGACGGACGAACCGATCATTGCGATAGGCTCGGGCGCGATATCGGGATCGACGGAAAGCGCGGTCGCAACCACCACTACGTCGTTAAAAATTCCCTTCGGGAACAGGGGGCGGATAGGACGGTCGATCAAACGGCTTACGAGGATCGCTTTATCCGACGCTCTGCCCTCTCTCTTTTTGAACCCGCCGGGGATCTTACCGACGGCGAACATCTTTTCTTCATAGTCTACGGAAAGGGGGAAGAAATCCATTCCTTCTCTCGCCTTTTCGCTCATACATACGGTTACGTTTACGACCGTATCTCCGCAACGGACGAGGCACGCGCCGTTGGCTTGTTCTGCGTACTTACCGATTTCAACGGTGAGCTCTCTCCCCGCATAATCCATTTTAAATACTTTTGCGTTTTCTAAATTTGGCATTTTGTTTTTTCTCCTTGTCTATTCTTTTTTGTTCTTGTCCTCCGTCCGTCGCCCGACGGGAGAGGGATATTAGCCGAAAAAGGTTTCCGCTCGGCTATGCCTTGCCGAGAAAAAAGCTTGTCCGACACAAAAAAGGGCGAGTCGAAAACACCCGCCCTTTTATGCTTGCCGTTATTTACGAAGTCCCAACGCTTCGATAATCGCTCTGTATCTCATAATGTCTTTTTCTTTGAGATAGTCCAAAAGACCGCGACGTTTACCGACCATCTTCAAAAGACCGCGGCGGGAATGGTTGTCCTGCTTGTGCGTCTTCAAGTGTTCGTTGAGGTGATTGATTCTCTGCGTTAAAAGCGCGATCTGCACTTCGGGAGAACCCGTGTCGCCTTCGTGGGTTGCAAATTTTGCGATGATTTCGTTCTTTTCCATTTCTTTTTATCCTCCTATGGAATTTATTATCCCGTACTGCAAAGTCGTGCGTGGAGAATCGCTACGCCTTACAGCCGTTGTTACTATTCTATCATATTCCGTTTGGATTGTAAAGAAAAAACGACCCGTTTATTCAAAAAATTTCCTTTTCTTTTGGATTATTTCGTCGATTTTTCCGATATACGTGTTTAAATCCTTTGGCGAGGCGAGCCGTTCGATTCGGTTGAGCTCGTTATACACCCGCTTGGACACCGCGTTCGAGCCCACCGCGAGGTTGTTCGCCGTTTCTTCCATTACGTCGATATTATACACGCAAGCCTTGCCCGCTTTCGTCCAGCCCGTGTTTTCGTTGTTGCCCGCTTGATATTTTTGGCGGTACATATAATAAGGAAGGTAGCCCTTTCGGGATAAAATTTCGCGGGAAGAAAGCACCATTTGAGAAACGCCGTCGTTTTCCAAAAAGCAGGTTTCTTCTTTGAGCTTCGCGCCCGATTTTAAGCACAAACAATGCACGGTGATATTGTCCGCGCCCGTCGCCGCCGCTTGCTCTACGCCTTTTTTAAAGCCCTCCAAGCTTTCCCCTTCCAGCCCCGCGATCAGATCGATATTTATCTCGAAGCCGTATTTTTCGCTCATTTCGTAAGCCTTATAAAAGTCCGCGACGGTGTGTTTTCTGCCGATCGCGCGGAGCGTTTCGTCGGAAAAGGTTTGCGGATTGATACAAATACGGGTCACGCCGTAGTCCTTTAAAAGTTCCAGCTTGTCTTTTGAAAAAACGTCGGGTCTGCCCGCTTCCACCGTGTATTCGCAAGCGTTCGTGCAAAGAAAAGAAATTGCTTTTAACACGCGCCGTAAATCGGGCGTATCGAGCGCGAACGGCGTGCCGCCGCCGATATACACGCTACGAAGGTTGCCGACGAGCGGTTTGCTCGCCTCGATCTCTTTTTCCAAACACTCCAAATAATCGGGAAGAAAACGGCGGGTTTTCTCGATCGGCGCGGTGATAAACGAGCAATAGGCGCACTTGGTGGGGCAGAACGGGAGGGAAACGAAATAGTCGGTGTTGCCGTCCTTTTTTTCGTAGATCCCCTTTTGCGTTTTGAGAATTTTTTCGACGAGGGCGATATTTTCGGGGCTGACCTGCATTTGCTCGAAAAGCGGGTGAAAATCGCGCCCCTCTTCCCCTTCCATATAGGCAAGCTTGGTCGGGCGTATGCCCGTGAGCGCGCCCCAAGGGGTGGTTTCGCCGTATTTTTTGCTTAAAATTTTATAGAGCGCGAGCTTGGCAAAACGCCGTTCCAAGCGTTTATAATGCAATTCGTCAAAAACCTCGGCTTCGTCGCGGAAAGAATAGCTTTCGCCGTCCACCGAAAAATCGTTATAAAAAACGCCGTTTTCAAAGCGGAAGGAATGTACGACGGACTGCGGGCGCGACTTGAAAAGCCGCGCCGCGTCTAAAAGTTCGTTTTCTAAAAATTTGCAATCGGTCGTGAGCATATTTTCCCTCACAAATCTTTTAAAAAAGGGTTCGTGCGTTTTTCGTTTCCTATCGTGGTATCCTCGCCGTGCCCCGCGTAGACGGGCAAGGTTTCGTCGAGCGAGGAAAGAAGGCGCAAGCTTTTTCGAAGCGTTCCGAGATCGCCCGTGGGGAAATCCGTTCTGCCGATACTGCCTTCAAAAAGCACGTCGCCCGTGAACAGCGCGCGTTCGCCCGTTTTCGGGTCGGTGACGAGATAGCTCGCGCCGCCCTTGGTGTGCCCCGCCGTTAAAAATACCTTGATTTTTAAGCCGCAAAGCTCCGTTTCTTCGCCGCCGAAAAAGGTTTTATCCACTTGATATTCGGGGTCGGGCGCGCCGAACAGCGCGCTGAGTGCCGCGGGCGTGCCGACGAGGGATTTTTCTTCTTCCGTGCAACAGACCTTTGCGCCGAGCGCTTGCAAAGCGGGCGCGCCGTAGACGTGATCGAAATGACAATGCGTTAAAAGCACGTAGGCAGGGTTGAGTTGAAGCCGAATTATTTCGTCTTTGATCGTCGCGCCCGAAGGGTCGATCACGAGCGCGGTTTTTCCGTCCGCCGTCACGATATAGCCGTTTGCGCCGAAGCCGTAGGGCGTGATTTTTTTGATCTGCATAAGTCCTCTTTACGAAAGCGTAGTGATACGGTGCACGTCGTAGATACGCTTGTCGATTTTCAGCTTTTTAATGAGCATATCCACTTCGGAAACGTCCGTTAAAGAAATGGAAGCTTCCAACACGGCGTCCTGATTTTTATCGATTCTGCCGTTGACTGCGGTGATCGAGAGTTTGAGCTCGGACACGACCAAAGAGAGCACCGAAAGCGCCGCGCCTTGATCGGCGGCGCGAATGGCGATATTCGCGTTGAAGCGTTGTTTTGCGCCCGCTTCGATTTGCCACGAGGCGGGAAGAATACGCTGTTTATCCGCGCCGTTCACGTTTTTGCAGTCCGCGCGGTGCACGACCACCCCTCTGCCGCGAGTGGTGAATCCGACGATTTTATCGCCCGGGACGGGCGAGCAACAGCCCGCGAAGCGGACCAAAAGCCCCGCTTGTCCGTTAATCAACACGCCGCCCGTGTTTCTGCCCGCGCCGACGTGGACTTCCACCGCTTTGGGCATTTCTTTTTTATAATAATCGATCAGCTTAAACAGGATCTGACCGACGGAGATCGAGCCGTACCCGACCGCCGCGTACATTTCCTCCACCGCGCCGAAGGAGAAGCGTTCGGCAAGGCGTTTAAAGCTTTCCTCGGTTAAAAGCGTAGACATCGTATAGCCTTTTTTCTTGGCTTCGTCGTCGAGCTTTAACTGACCGATACGGATATTTTCGTCTTTAAGTTCGTTTTTAAAAAACTGCCTAATCTTGGCTTTTGCGCTGGAAGATTTGATAAATTTCAACCAGTCGCGCGACGGACCTTTGGAGCTGGGAGAAGTGATAATCTCGACCACGTCGCCCGTTTCGAGCGCGGACGTGAGCGGGACCATTTTGGAATTGACCCGCGCGCCCGTGCAACGGTTACCTACTTCCGAGTGAATGGCGTAAGCAAAGTCGATCGGCGTTGCGCCGGGGGGCAGAGAAATCACCTTGCCGCGGGGGGTGAACACCAAAAGCTCGTGGCTATACAGCTCCGTTTTGAGGGCGTCGATAAACTCCGTGGAATCCTTCACCGTGCCCTGCCATTCCATCACCTCGCGAAGCCACGAAAGGCGGTTTTCGAAGTTGGTGGAGGATTCTTCCGTTTTTCCTTCTTTATATTTCCAATGCGCCGCAATACCGAATTCCGCGATACGGTGCATTTCTTCCGTGCGGATCTGGATTTCGAAGGGTTGACCGAATTCGGTCATAACCGTCGTGTGCAGGGATTGATATTTGTTGGGCTTAGGGGTGGCGATATAGTCCTTGATACGCCCCGGAATCGGCTTCCATTTTTCGTGGATGCGCCCGAGGACGGTATAGCACTCCTTCATATCCCCCACGATCACGCGAACCGCTGTTAGATCGTAGATCTGATCGAGGGATTTATCCTTGTTTTTCATCTTTTTATAGATGGAGAAGAAATGCTTGGGTCTGCCGAACACTTCCCCTTTTACGCCGTCGCGGTTCATAAGCTCTTTGATCTCCGCGACGATCTTTTGCACGAATTCCTTGCGTTCGGAAAGTCGTTCGCGGATATTTACCGATAAAAATTCGTAGGCTTCGGGATCGGTGTATTTAAGGCAAAGGTCTTCCAGCTCACATTTGATTTGCGAAATACCCAGTCTGCCCGCAAGCGGCGCGAACACTTCGAGCGTTTCGGTGGAAAGGCGTTGCTGGCGTTCGTGGGATAAAAAGTCCAAAGAGCGCATATTATGCAAGCGGTCGGCGAGCTTGATGATGATCACGCGGATATCCTTTGCCATCGCGACGAACATTTTGCGGAAGTTTTCCGCGTCCTCCGCTTCTTTGGATTTGAATACGATCTTTTCGAGCTTGGTCACCCCGCTTACGAGCCCAAGTACCTCTTCGCCGAACTCGCTGCGAACGTCCTCCTCCGTCGTTTCCGTATCCTCGATCACGTCGTGCAAAAGGGCGGCGGAAATCGTCGCCGGATCAAGACCTAAGTCGATTAAAATCTCGGCGACGGCGCAAGGGTGAATGAAATAGGGTTCGCCCGAGGCGCGTTTTTGATTTTCGTGCGCTTTTTCCGCGTAGGCGTAGGCTTTGAGAATTTTTTCTCTGTCCGCGCCCGCGTAAACGGCGTTGATTTTGGTAAGCGTAGCGTCCATTGTTTACCTCTTTTATCCTTCCTGAATATCGCAGATTTTGCGATAGATCGAGGAGCTTGTAAGTTCTGCTTTTACACCGCGATACACGGTGAGCTTGCCTTCGTCGAAGGCGACGAGCCCGAGTTCTTCGAATACGTTTAAGGCGAAAATAAATTCCCGTCTGTCGAAGCCCAAGCCGTCACAAGCGAAGGCGAGTTCTTCCGCCGTTCCGCCCGAAAGGGAATTGACTTCCCTTCGAAGCGCCGAGAAGATATCGAGAAGCACTTCTCTGCCCGTATCTAACCTCTCGAACATTTTATATCCGCAAATATCGCCGTTGACGTACAGCGTTTTGCCTTCGAGGGAGGCGATATTGAAATCGGACGGCGCGTCCAAGAACACGATATCCTTAAAGCCCGAAAGGTCGGCGTCTGCCGCGGGCGATACGATCAATTCGTTGGAAAGATTGCGCGACGAGGGATAAAACAAATCGCAAGCGAAGCCTTCCAGCTCGTCGTAGGCTTTGAGCGTGCGCCTATCGGAAGCGATCATACAAAGCCCGTACGCGCACTCCGCGCGCTTTTGCGCGATCAATTCTTTGATCTCGCTCGTTGATAAATATTGAATTTTCGCGCCGATCTCGGGGGCGTAGAAGCGGGCGACGGCGTTGGAGAAAATGCTCTCCGACACGAGCCGACCCGTTCTGCCGTCGTAGAGAAGATTGCGGATAAAGCCCTTCACGTATTCCCTGCCTTTAAACTGGGAAACGTTGATCTCGAACAAGATCTGCTTCTCCACGTCGCTTTCGATTATTTTAAGGTTTTTTAAGCCCGAAAAATACATCAGATCGATATATTCGCTTTTGACCGATAAGTGCGGGGAGGCGTATTTTACGGGACGAGCCGTGCAAGCCCCCGCTTTAATGAAGAAGAGCGGACGGCGGTGTCCTACGCCGTAGGGCTCCATTTGCATCAGCTCGCGGGCGAATTTTTCGGAGAAGGGGGCGCTGAGCTCCTCGCTCACCAAAACGCGTTGCTCGAAGTCCTCCGCCTGATACGCGCGGGCGATCTCGTCGTTTAACGCGCGTTCCAAATCGTCGAATTTATCGGCGCGAATATTGATTCCCGCCGCTTGCGCGTGACCGCCGAATTCCTCGATATGCTCGCCGCAAGCTTTGAGCGCAGTGAAGATATTCACGTTTTCAATGCTTCGCGCGCTTCCTTTAAGCATATCGCCGTGGTGGACGAACAAAAGGGTGGGGCGGTTGTATTCCTCTGCGATACGCGCGGCGACGATCCCGATAAAGCCTGCGTTCCAGCTCTCGTCGGAGAGCATAATCACGTAGCCGTACGCGCCCTTAACGCGAAGCTTTTCCTTTGCCGATTGATACAGCTCGTCGCAATATTTTTGCCGCTCCGTATTATATAAACACAGCTTGGTGGAAAGCTCGTAGATCTCCGACGGGTCTTGGCTGATAAAAAGCCTAAACGCCGATTGCGCGTCCCCCATTCGCCCCGCCGCGTTGATTCTCGGCGCGAGCGTGAAGGCGAGCGTTTGCGCGGTCACGCCGTCGTAGGTTTTGCCGATCAGCCCCGCAAAGCAAGGGCGGACTTTTCCGTTGAAAAGCTTTAAGCCTTCCGTGACGATATCGCGGTTTTCCCCAAAAAGGGGCACGCTGTCCGCCACCGTGGCGAGCGCGGCGAAATCGAGGTATTGATACGCCTTTTCCCCGATCAGCGCACAGGCGAGCTTGAACGCAACCCCCGCGCCGCAAAGATTATCGTAAGGGTAGTCGTCTTGAAGCTTGGGATTGACGATCACGCAATCGGGCAGTCGCTCCGGGAGCTCGTGATGGTCGGTGACGATCACGTCCGTTCCCAGCTCGTAGATATATTGCGTTTCGTCGGCGCAGGAAATACCGCAGTCCACCGTGATAAAAAGCTCGGGATTGCAATCCTCGAAAATGCGGTCGATCGTCTCTTCGGAAAGCCCGTAGCCGTCCGAGCGTTCGGGAACGTAGATATGCGCGTCGATACCGAAATCTTTCAGCGCGTGATACATAATCGCGCAGGCGCATACGCCGTCGGCGTCGTAGTCGCCGAACACGGCGACCGTTTTGCCCTGATCGCGAGCCTCCGTGATCATTTCCACCGCTTCCTTCATTCCCTTCATTAAAAAGGGAGAGAGGAAGTTTTTCGCGGACGGGTGCATAAACTTGCGAATTTTTTCCGCCGTGTCCACGCCGCGCGCGTAGAGAATACGCGTGACGTTTTGGGTCAGCCCCGTCTGTTCGGCGAGCGCGTTGACAATATTCAATTGTTCTGCCGAAAAGGAATATTCGGGGACTATTTTTTTCATAATTACCTTGTTCAAAAAACGAATCGGGCAGGTTGGGTCGTTTTGCCCCCTCCCGCCCGATTTCCGTTCGTTTTTACGCTTCTTCCGAAGCTTTCTTCTCTTTCTTATAATCGTATCTTGCGCGTTTTGCCGCGTTCTTATCGGAAAGCTTTTTCAAGGGCGCGAATACCGCGGGCGCAAAAAGCCAAGCCGAGAACGTCGATATCACCAGCGCGATAAACGAAGAAATCGCGAACATTCTCATCGCGTGCGTTGCGATAGCACCGACGAGCACGAGCGCGATAGCCGTCGCTCCTGCGAAGATCAAAATTTCTTTGGTCGCGACAGAGGACTGCGTGAGCTCGTCTACGGGCATAGCTTTGCCCGCTTCCGTTTTCAGCGTTTCGCTTACCTTTCGGAAGGTGAAGCTCGCGGCGATCGCCGTTACGATCAGATTGAAGAACAGCACGTAGGTGAACGCCGTGGTGACGGGAATACGCGTAAGCGTGAATACCGCGAAGGTGAGCGCGCCCGAAAGCCACATTGCAAGGGAAATCGCCGCGCCCGCCACGAGATTGCGCCGAATCGCCGTATACGCGAACGCGAGCACGCAGAAAATCGCGCCTGCAATCGCCGCACGGACGATATACGAGGTAGGCAAAGATTTTTCGACCGTTTCCGTCGTAACCGTCACGCGGATCTCAAAGTCGGGGAAAGCTTTTTGCAATTTATCCGCCAAAGCTTTTTTAACGGTATCGAGGTTTTCCTCTTTATCGAACGCATAGGAAATTTCCTGATCTGCGCCGCTCATAGCGCCTTTTTGGCTGTAATTATACGAAACGTCGCCGAAGACGTCCTCGCAGATTTCTTCCACCTTTTCGAGCTCGGTTTCGTAGACGAAGCTATCCATATTGACGGTGAGGAGCTTCATATCGTCCACGGTTGCCGCCTTGTTGAAGCCGAAAATCGCGCCCACGACGATACTCACGATCACGATCGCCGCAGTGATAAGGGAAAGAAGAAGGGGTTTGCCGATTACACGGTTTACAAATTTCTTATTCATCGTCGTCATCCTCCCTTACGAAGCGGAAATATTTATATTTATTTTTGCTTGCGGATAAGAAGATAAAGTTGACGGCGAACGTCCAAAGCAGGTTGCAGAACGCGCCCGCGATAAAGCAGATAAGCGCCTGTAAGCCCATCAAATGAAGCCCTGCCGCGCCGACGATCGCCATAACGATCGCGCCTAAAATCAAAATCGCATACAAATCAATCGCGGGGAAAAGACATTTTTTATACCCCGTTTTTACGGAGGATTCCACCGTTTTACCCAAATAGAATTCCTTTTTAATCGCCTGATAGAAGCTGTTGTTCAGCGCACAAACGAGGAGCAAGCCCGCAAGGAACACGAGCACGCTGCCCAAGGTGATTTCGAACGCCGCATCGGAAATAAACGCGAAGCAAAGACCCGTAATGATCAAATACGAAAGCACCACGTACGCGTTCACCACGCCGTATCTGCCTTGACGGACGATAGGCACGACGATAAGCGCCAACAACACGATTGCAATCGCGATATACAAAAGAAGCACCGCGTTATCCCCGTATACGGGTTCGAACGTGCGAATGTCGCTCGCATTGATTGCCGCGAGCTCAAAATCAAAACCGCCGTTTTCCAAAGCGGAGTTCAAAAGGATCGCGTAGGTTTCTACCGCCGCGATATTGGACGCTTCGTCTTCGGGGATCGTGATCGTATCGCCGTCGATATAGTCCTTAAACACCGCGTAGCCCACTTGCTTATCGCCAACCGAGAAGATGAGCCCGGTGCCGCTTTCGGCTTCGCTCGTGGAGCTAAGCGTGGATTTTACGCTCTTGATCAGCTCTTCGCCCTTATCGGTAAGCTCGACTTCCAGATACGCCACGTCGTATTGCGTGTCCGCGGAAAAGCCTTCGATATAGTCGGTGATTTTCACGTCCTTTTTCGTGAGTTCTTCTAGCTCCGTATACGAATCGGACGTGCCCGATTTAAGCGTGAGCTCGCCCGTATAAGAGAGCATTTGGATAACGCTCGAAGCGTAGAGTTCGCTTGCGGGAAGCTCCACGCGGATTGCGTAGTCGTCCACGACGGAAACGCGATAGTCGGAATAGCCTTTTTCCGCGTAGCGTTCGGAAATCACCTTCACGAAGCGGTCGAATTCTTTTTTAAAGTCGGTGGAGAGTTCGCCTCCAACGTAGATCCCGTCCTCTTCGTCGACGCTTAAATATAAGCCGCCGTGCTGAACGTAGGAATCTTTAAACGCCTGCTTGTCCGCTTCGGGTTTGAGCTCGTATTCGCTGTCGAACGCGGTTTCGCTCATCACCCCTTCGGGATAATAATACGCGTAGTAGCCGCCGCCGAGGTCGGCGCCGAAATCGTACTGCATAACGGCAGGATTCCAACCCTTAACGCCGTCCGTCCACGGCAAAGTGAAAGACGGAAAAATCGTTATTGCACACAATACGGCGATTACGACGGTGAGTAAGATCATTAACGCCGTCGATTTCTTTTTGCCCATTGTTTTGCCTCCTGATACTTTTTCGGGGAGTCCCCCATACAATAATACTTTTTTATTATACCTTATTTTTCGCCCGTCCGTCAAGTCATATCGGCGGGAGATATACAATTTTTTTGCGCTTTTTCGAAAATTTCAACCTTTTGGGGCGTTTTTTGATCGCGGGTCGGCAATCTTCGATTGCAAGTACGCCTTGAAGCGTGGGGCGCGGAGTTATTCCTCTGCGCGGAGTTTCTTTTCCGCGAGGATATGCATCGCGCATTCCACGCGCTTTTTCATCATTGCGCAGGTGGTTTCGTACGGCTCGTCGAGATCGCCGTTGAAATGGTAGTTATTCGCGCTGCAACCGCCCGAGCAGATAAATTTCGCGAAACAGTTTTCGCATTTCTTGCGCGTGAATAAGCAGGAATTTTTGAATTTTTCGCGAAGCGACGGCTTGGTGATCCCTTCGAACACGCTACCCATACGGAAAGCCTTATCGCCCGCGAACTGGTGGCAGGGATATAAATCGCCGTTGGGAACGACGGAAAAATATTCGTTGCCCGCGCCGCAAGCGGATACGCGCTTAGATAAACAAGGTCCGCCCTCTAAGTCGATATTAAAGTGGAAGAAATTGAAGCCCTTGCCTTCGGCGTGGCGCTTTAAATACGCGTCGCAAAGATTCTCGTATTCCTTTTCAATCGCGGGAAGATGCTCTTTCCCGATTGCGAGATCGGGAATTTCCGTCACGACGGGTTCCATTGAAATGGAGTCCACGCCTTGGTCGGCGATAAACAAAACGTCCTTGGAAAAATCGAGGTTTTTTGCCGTGAACGTGCCGCGCACGTAGTAGCTTTTCTCCCCTCTTAACGAAATAAATTTCTTGATTTTATCAATAATCAAATCGAACGTGCCCTTGCCGTTGATGGATTTACGAATCGCGTCGTGCACCTCCGGTCTGCCGTCGAGCGAAAGCACGACGTTTTCCATTTCTTCGTTGAAAAAACGAATGGTTTCGTCGTTTAACAAAAGGGCGTTCGTCGTGGTCGTGAACAGAAATTTCTTGCCCGCCTTCGCGCCTTCTTCCTTAGCGTAGTAGACCGTCTTTTTCAAAACGTCGAGATTCATTAACGGCTCGCCGCCGAAAAAGTCCATTTCCAAAACCTTGCGTTTTCCGCTGTTTTGAATGAGGAAATCCACCGCCGCTTTCGCCGTTTGAAAATCCATCGATTCGCGCTTGGAATGATACGCGCCTTCGTCGGCAAAGCAATACCGACAGCGGAAATTGCAGTCGTGGCAGATATGGATGCAAAGCGCCTTCACCTCGTTGCTTTTCACGGGGTAGGCTTTCGCCTCGTCTTTATACAAAAGCCCTTGTTCTTTAAGGGCTTCCACGTCGAAAAGGATCTCTTTTAAATCCTCGTCGGCGAGATAGGTGATATCGACGGGTTGTCCCGCTTGGTTTTTTAAGTAGTTCGCCGTGTTTTCGTCGCACTCGTGAAGCGAGCCGCTGCCGACGTCGTAGATATAATTTTTATCGCGATAGTTAAAAACGTGAATCATAAAATTCCTTTGAGTTTGTGATGATAAGACAAAGACGGCAAAAAACGGCGCGTAGCGATACGCGCCTTTACGCCGTTTCAGCCTGTTCGGCTATCCGTTAAAGAGAATTATTTGCGTTCGATCTTGTCTTCGCGCGTTACTCTTTCGCAGGACTGGTTGCCCACCGTGCAGCTCGTTTTGCAAGCCGACTGACAGGTGCTTCTGCATTCGCCGCAACCCGTTACTTTCTTGTCCTGAGGTTTTGCAATCGTTTTGATCATAACCGTATTTCTCCTTTTGTTACGTATTGATTTAATTATAATACACTTTGGCTGAAATTGCAAGCGGTTTACGCCACTTTTTGCGTTTCCGCTCCAAAAAAATCAGTTGCGCTTGATATTTACCGCGAAAATTCCGCTCAACGCGCCCGCAAACGCGCCGAACAGCAATTCCAAAAGGGCGAGCCACGAAAGCGAAAAATCCCCGCCGATCGCCGAAAAGGCGAGATAGGAGAGCATCGTGGCGAAAATCCCCGCAAGCGCGCCCTTTAAAAGTCCTTTTTCCCCGCGCACGCAAAGGAGTACGCCGAAGAAAATCGCCGCCGTTTTGATCACTTGGTTGACGGGCAAAATCACTTTATCCGAAAGGCTCGTAAAGCGCAGAATCACGGCGAAAATAAACGCGCCGATAAGGGAAAGCAGCAAAGCCACGACCGAGGCTTTCGTCACCTCGAACGCGCGGGAAAATCCCGATTGATCAGTTTCGTAATGCATAGAAAAACACCTCCGCATTATCTTATGCGAAGGCGTTTTACGTTTAGAATTATTTTTTGAAAAGTTAGTCTTTCTTTTCTTCCGTTTCGGGCGCAACCGCTTCTTCTTCGGGCGCTTCCACAGGCTGTTCAGCGGGAGCTTCTTCCGCTTTGGGCTCTTCTTCGGGCTCTTTTTTCGCGGGAGCGGGTTCGGTTTTCTTTGCTACCGCGTCCGTTTGATAAATCGCTTGCTTATCGAACTTGATATAGCATTTGCCCGTCGATTCCGTGCCCGTATCCAAAACGAAAGTGTTGTCCTCGTTGTTCACTTCCACGACGATACCGCAGATGCCGCCGATGGTTTTCACCTTGTTGCCGGGACCGACTGCGTCGAGCGTGTTTTGCACTTCGTCCTGTCTCTTCTTCTGGGAACGTCTGCTGAACACCATCCAAACGATAATGATCGCGAACAAAATCCCGATCATAAGCCAAGAGCTCCAAGACTCGCAACCCGTAGTCCCTTCCGTGCCTGTCAATAAATTCCAAATCATAATTAGTTTACTCCTTATTGCTTTTCTTTGCTACGTTGGTAAATCCTACCGCTTTCTATATTACCCTTTTTTGAGAATTTTGGCAAGTAAAACGCAAGCCTTTTTTGAAATTTTTTTCTCTTTCACCTATTTTTCATCCGTCAGGCAAAGAAAAGAACGATTTACCACTTGCCCTCGCCGCCGTATTTTTTATAGAACTCGCGGGCGTAGTCGCGCACGTAGCCGCCGAGAATGGATTCGCGAAGCCCTTTCATAAGGTTATGCAAAAAAGTGATATTGTGCAAGCTCAACAGCATCGCGCCGTACATTTCCCCCGTGTTGACGAGGTGACGAAGATAGGCTTTCGTGTAGTTTTTGCAGCAATAGCAATCACATTCGGGGTCAAGCGGCGTATAATCCTCTTTGAATTTCCCGTTTCGCACCACCACGCGCCCTCTGGAAGTGATCGCCGTGCCGTTTCGCGCGATTCGGGTGGCGAGCACGCAGTCGAACATATCAATCCCACGCATCGTGCCCTCGATCAGGCAATCGGGCGATCCGACCCCCATTAAATAGCGGGGTACGTCGGTCGGCAATTTGGGTTGCAAATCGTCCAAAAGCTCGTACATTAAAGGTTTTGGTTCGCCGACGGAAAGTCCGCCGATGGCGATCCCGTGCTTGACGAACGGCAAAGTCCGTTCCAAGCTCTCCGCGCGCAGGTCTTTATACATATTCCCTTGCACGATGGCAAAGAGAGCTTGTTCGGGCTTATTATGGAATTTATAGCACCGTTCGAGCCACGCCGCCGTGCGCTTCATCGCCGACTTGGCTTGGGCGTGCGTGTAGCCGTATTCGCTGCATTCGTCGAACGCCATAATGATATCCGCGCCGAGGTTTTGCTGCACCTGTATCGCCTTTTCGGGGGTGAAGAAATGCTTACTCCCGTCCACCGCGGAGGAAAATTGCACGCCCTCGTCGGTGATTTTATTTAAGTTTCCAAGCGAAAACACCTGAAACCCGCCGCTGTCCGTTAAAATCGGCTTGTCCCAGTTCATAAACTTATGCAAACCGCCCGCGTTTTTAACGATCTCGTCGCCCGGGCGCATATATAAATGGTAGGTATTCGACAAAATGATTTGCGAGCCCGCTTCCTTTAAATCGCGCGGGAACACCCCTTTCACCGTCGCTTGCGTGCCGACGGGCATATACACGGGAGTTTGAATATCGCCGTGGGGCGTATGCAAAACGCCCGCGCGCGCGCCCGTTTCGGGGTCGGTTTTAATCACTTCAAAAGAGAAAAATTCGTTATTCATAGTAGGGCTATTATACCATACTTTTTTAAAAAAAGCAACTTTTTATCAGAACAAAAAAATACCTCCCTTTACAAAAGGGAGGCAAGAATTAATCGTCCCAGCCGAGTAATTCGTTTGGTGTTCTATCTAAAATTTCACATATTAAAAGCAAGATGTCGAAATCAGGTTGATTGACACCTTTCACCCAACGACTTATCGTCGCTTGTGAGGTATTTAATTTTTTCGCTAATTTCTCTTGCGACATTTTATTCTCTAAAAGCGCAAGCCGCAAATTTTCAGAAAATTTCATTTTAACCTCTTCTCAATAATTATATACAATTTCCGTATATAAAAACTTGACATATACGCTTTGCGTATGATATAATAGCAATACGCTTTGCGTATATTTGAGGTAGCTTTATGAATCGGAAAAATAAAATTTGCTGTTTCACGGGACACAGACCAAAAGGATTTTTGTGGGATTATTACGATAAACATAACCAATGTCAGCAAGAGTATCTTTCTCAGCTTTCTAAAATTATCGCAACGCTCATTCAACAAGGCTTTTCGCATTTTATTTCCGGCGGCGCGATGGGCGCGGATATGGATTTTGCCGAGTTCGTGCTTTGGTTTCGAAAAAAACGTCCTTATATTACTTTGGAAATCGCCGTACCTTGCCCCAATCAAACCTTGAAATGGTCGCAAAAAGAAAAAGACCGCTATCAAAATATTTTGAGTCAAGCGGACGAAGTGAATATTATTTCCGAGCGGTATACGCCCGATTGCACGTTAAAACGAAATCGGTATATGGTGGACAAGTCCTCGTGCGTGGTCGGGGCTTGGAACGGGGAAACAAAAGGAGACACTTATTCCACGATACGGTATGCGGAAAAGTTGGATAAGCAAGTCGAGATCATTTTTCTCGAAACGCTCACGCCCGAATGGAAAGAAGAAGATAGGCGGTTGCGCGAGGTTTTCCAACTCTATTATTTAAAAAAGCGTTTAAAAGAATTAAATGAAGAAATGAAAAGAAAATAACGATCGGAAAATCGCCGATCGTTATTTTTGTAAAATCCGATATTGCGAGGCTTCGCCCCTTGCTTATTCAAGCTCGAACGCGCCCGTGTAGAGCTGGTAGTACGTGCCTTTCTTTTCGATCAATTGTTCGTGCGTGCCGCGCTCTATGATCTTGCCGTGGTCGAGAACCATTATCGCGTTGGAATTTCTCACCGTCGAAAGGCGGTGCGCGATCACGAATACCGTTCTGCCTTGCATCAGCTTATCCATACCGTCTTGCACTAACGCTTCCGTTCGCGTGTCGATCGAAGAGGTCGCTTCGTCGAGAATCATTGCGGGCGCGTCCGCAACCGCCGCGCGGGCGATCGATAAGAGCTGGCGTTGACCTTGCGAGAGGTTCGCGCCGTTGTTTTGGAGCATCGTGTCGTACCCCTCGGGCAAGCGCGTGATAAAATCGTGCGCGTTCGCGAGTTTCGCAGCCTCGATACATTCCTCGTCCGTCGCTTCTAATCTGCCGTAGCGGATATTTTCCATCATCGTGCCCGTGAACAGGTTGGTATCCTGCAACACGATTCCCAGCGAACGGCGAAGATCGCTCTTTTTGATTTTGTTGATATTGATACCGTCGTAACGGATCTTGCCGTCCTCGATATCGTAGAAACGGTTGATAAGGTTGGTGACCGTGGTTTTTCCCGCGCCCGTCGCGCCGACGAACGCAATCTTTTGACCGGGCTTTGCATACAGCGAAACGTCGGTTAAAACCTGCTTTTCGGGCACGTAGGAAAAGTCTACCATATCCATTACTATCTCGCCTTTGAGCTCGGTGTAGGTGGTCGTGCCGTCCGCTTTATGATAATGCTTCCAAGCCCACAGCCCCGTGTGCTCGGGCGTTTCCGTGATATTGCCGTTTTCGTCCTTTTTCGCGTTGACGAGCGTGACGTAGCCTTCGTCCTGCTCGGGCGATTCGTCCATCAGCGTGAACACGCGGCTCGCGCCCGCAAGACCCATCGCGATCATCGAGATTTGCTGGGACATTTGGTTGACGATCTGCGTGAAGTTTCTCGACATTCCGAGAAATGCCACGATCGTGCCGATGGAAAGCGTTTTTGCGCCGAAAAAGATACTGCTGATCCCAACGTTGGTCGCCTCGAAGGTATATAAAAGCCCGCCGACGATCGCCAAAAGCACGTAGGTGAAATTCCCGATATTGCCGAGGATAGGTCCTAAAATATTGCCGAAAACGTGCGCGCGGCGGCTGTCGTTATAAAGCTTTTGATTGAGCTTATCGAAATCCTCTTTCGCGCGCTCCTCGTGCGTGAAGACCTTCACGACCTTTTGCCCCTTCATCATCTCTTCGACGAAGCCTTCCTCCGCCGCGAGAGAGTGCTGTTGCGCCACCATATATTTCGCGCTGTTCCCGCCGACAATTTTTACCACCAGTCCCATCGCAACCGTGCATACGAGCACCACGGCAAACAGCCAAAGGCTGTTCCAAAGCATAAAGCCGATGGATACGATCAGCGTGGTCGAGCTGCTGAGCAAAGTGGGTAAGCTCTGCCCGATCAGTTGACGGGTGGCGTCGGTATCGTTCGTGTAGGTACTCATAATTTCGCCGTGCGCGTGGGTATCGAAAAATTTAATGGGCAAGGTTTGCATTTTTGCAAACATATCCGTTCTTAAATGATAGAGCATACCCTGCGTGATCGTCGCCATAATTCTATTCCAGAAAAAGCCCGCCAAAACGACGACGAGATAAATCGAGCCCATCGTGATTACGAGCCCCGCAAGCTTGCCCGCCACCGTGCCGTAGCCGTTTGCTACGCCCGGTTCGATTACGTCGTCTACGATAGATTGCACGAACACCGACGACACTAAGCTTCCGAGCGAGTTCAAGAAAATACAAAGGAGCACTACGAGGAGTTGCCATTTATAATATTTGAAAATCGTTTTTAATAAGCGCGGAAGCGTGCCCTTTTTGATCGCGCCTTTGGGAACAGGCATACCCCGTCCGCGCATAGGGCCTTTGGGCATTTTCATAGAAGCCGTTCTGCTTTGCGTAGTTGCCGACATTATGCTTCCCCTCCTTGCTCGTTTTGTTTTTTGCCTTTGGTTTGGGCTTCGTAGATTTCGCGATAGATGCCGCCCTTTTCCAAAAGCTCGGCGTGATTGCCTTCTTCCACGATCTTACCGCCGTCTAAAACGAGAATTTTATCCGCGTGTTCAACGGAAGCTACCCGTTGGGCGATAATAATTTTGGTCATATCGGGCAATTCTTCCGCAAGTCCTTTGCGAATAAAGGCGTCCGTTTTGGTATCGACCGCGCTCGTGGAGTCGTCGAAAATCAAGATTTTGGGCTTGCGCAAAATGGCGCGAGCAATGCAAAGGCGTTGCTTCTGCCCGCCCGAAACGTTCGTGCCGCCCTGCTCGATATAAGAATCGTAGCCGTCGGGGAAGGATCGGATAAATTCGTCGGCTTGCGCGATTTTGCAGGCTTTGACAAGCTCTTCGTCGGTCGCCGTTTCGTCCCCCCAACGCAGGTTGTCTTTGATCGTGCCCGAGAACAACACGTTCTTTTGGAGCACCACCGCCACTTCTTTTCTAAGCACGTCTAAATCGTAGTCTTTCACGTTCACGCCACCGACGTACACTTCGCCGTCCGTCGCGTCGTAGAGGCGGGGAATCATTTGAATAAGCGTCGTTTTCGACGAGCCAGTGCCGCCTAAAATGCCCACCGTTTCGCCCGAACGAATGGTGAGGTCGATATCCGAAAGGGCGTATTTATTCGCTTTTGCGGAGTATTTGAAGCTGACGTTTTCAAAACGAATTTCCCCGTTTTTTACTTCTTTCACGCCGTTTTCGGGGCTAACGAGGTCGGAATCCTGTTCGAGTACTTCGCTGATACGCCGACCCGATTCAAACGACATCGTGATCATAACGAACACCATTGAGAACATCATACAGCAGGAAAGAATTTGTACGCCGTAGGTCGTGAGCGCGGAAAGCTCGGTGGGCGTGAAATCGCCGCTCAGCGTGCCCGAAGCGATAATTTGGCGTGCGCCGAGATAGAAAATAAACACCGCCGCGAAATTGATAAAAAGGGTCATAATCGGGTTGTTGAGCGCGAGGATTTTTTCCGCGCGTGTGAAATCGTTTTTCACCTCCGTCGCCGCTTTATCGAATTTTTGCGTTTCGTAGTCTTCGCGCACGAAGGATTTCACCACGCGAATCCCGCCCACGTTTTCCTGCACGGAGTTGTTAAGCGCGTCGTATTTTTTGAAAATACGGCGAAAGAAAGGCATTACGTAGCGCATAATCGAAAGCAGGAAGAAGGCGAGAACGGGAATAATCACCACGAAGATCCAAGCGAGGCTCGGGTTGATCGTGAAGCTCATTATGATTGCGAAGATAAACTGCAAGGGCACGCGAATGGCGATTCGCAAGCACATTTGATAGGAATTTTGCACGTTCGTGACGTCCGTCGTCAAGCGGGTGACGAGGGAGGAGGTGGAGAATTTATCCACGTTGGAAAAGGAGAATTTCTGCACCTTATAAAATAGATCGTGACGGAGGTTTGCGGCAAAGCCACAGCTCGCCGTCGCGGCAAATCTGCCTGCCAAAACGCCGCTCGCCAGCGAACCAATCGCCAAAAGCAACAAGATCCCGCCGTATTTTAAAATATGCGCCATTGCCCCGCTTTCCTTTAAGACGCTTTCGCTGATCATTTGCGCCATAAAAAAGGGAATCAGACATTCGCAAAACGCTTCCAAAGCCATAAAAATCGGCGTGACGAGCGACGGTTTTTTATATTGCCGAACGCTTTTTAAAAGAGTTTTTACCATATATTTTCCTCTCGTTTCGTTGAATTTGAAATCGTGACAAAAGTAAAAGGAGGAGCTTTCGCCCCGTTTTTACTTTTTCATTATAAAACGGACTTTTTTTAAAGTCAAGCGTTTCAAAAGGATTTTTGTTACTTTCACGAAATTTTCATTCTATGAAAATCCCCTGCGGGCGTAGAGCGCGCCCGCAAGGAATTGCTTTCGAATATTTTACGATACCGTCAAGCCGCCGTCGTTCGCCGCGACCGTAAGCGTTTCGCCCGCTTTCACTTCGCCCGACAAAAGGCGTTTTGCAAGCCTCGTTTCCAAAGCGCGCTGGATATAGCGTTTTAAGGGTCTTGCCCCAAACACGGGGTCGTAGCCTTGCGCCGCGATATAATCGATCGCCGAATCGGTTAAAACGAGCGCGATTTGCTTTTCCGCAAGGCGGGCTTTCAAATCGGAAACGAGAAGCTCCACGATCTTTTTTATCCCCTCTTTCGTGAGCGGTTTGAAAAACGCGATCTCGTCGAGTCGGTTCAAAAATTCGGGTCTGAAAGAGGCTTTTAAAAGCTTCTCCACTTCCCCTTTCGCTTCCGCGGAGATCTCGCCGTTTTCATCGATCCCTTCCAAAATGGAAGCCGAACCTAAATTCGAAGTGAGAATGATCACGGTGTTTTTAAAGTCCACCGTTCTGCCCTGCCCGTCGGTGATCCTGCCGTCGTCGAGGACTTGCAAGAGCACGTTGAACACGTCGGGATGAGCTTTTTCCACCTCGTCGAAGAGCACCACCGAATAGGGCTTCCTTCTGACCGCTTCCGTGAGCTGACCGCCCTCGTCGTAGCCCACGTAGCCGGGAGGCGCGCCGATCAAACGGGACACCGAGTATTTTTCCATATATTCGCTCATATCGATACGAACCATATTTTTCTCGTCGTCGAACAGCGATTGGGTGAGCGTTTTGGCAAGCTCCGTTTTACCTACGCCCGTAGGACCTAAAAACAGGAACGAGCCGATCGGGCGATCGGGGTCGGCGATCCCTGCGCGGGAGCGCAAAATGGCGTTTGCGACGGCTTCCACCGCTTCGTTTTGCCCGATCACGCGGGCGCGAAGGGTTTCTCCTAAGCGCAAAAGCTTTTCCCTTTCCCCTTCCACGAGCTTGGAAACGGGAATCCCCGTCCAACGCGCCACGATACGGGAAATTTCCTCCTCCGTCACGCGGTCGCGGAGCAACGAATTTTCGTTTGAAGGCGTACCTGCCCCCGTCGAAACCGTTTTTTCGAGCGTTTCGAGCTGCTTTTTGAGCTCGGGGATTTTGCCGTATTGAAGGCGAGAAGCGTTTTCGAGGTCGTATTCCCTTTGCGCCTTTTCAAGCTGAGCATTCGCCGCTTCGAGCTCTTCGCGGAGCTTTTGCACTTTATTGATAGAATTTTTCTCGTTCTCCCATTTGCCTTTCATTTCCGCGTAGCTCGCGCGGTACTCGGAAAGCTCTTTTTGAATGTCGCCCAAGTGCGCTTTGGAAAGGGAATCCGTTTCCTTTTTTAAGGCGTTTTCTTCGATTTCGAGCTGCATTATCCTGCGCGCGATCTCGTCCATTTCCGAGGGCATAGACTGCATTTCCGTTTTAATCAGCGCGCACGCCTCGTCTACGAGGTCGATGGCTTTATCGGGCAAAAATCTGTCCGTGATATAGCGATTGGAAAGGGTCGCCGCCGCGATCAACGCGCCGCCTTGTATCTTTACGCCGTGATACACCTCGTAGCGTTCCTTCAAGCCGCGGAGAATGGAAATGGTGTCCTCCACCGTCGGCTCAGCCACGAGCACGGGCTGGAATCTTCGTTCGAGCGCGGGGTCTTTTTCGATATATTTTCTATATTCGTCGAGCGTGGTCGCGCCGATACAATGCAGCTCCCCGCGGGCGAGCATAGGCTTTAACAGGTTGCCCGCGTCCATCGCGCCGTCCGTTTTTCCCGCGCCGACGATCAAGTGAAGCTCGTCGATAAAGAGTATGATCCCGCCGTCGCTCTTTTTGACCTCGGAAAGCACGGCTTTTAAGCGTTCTTCGAATTCGCCGCGGAATTTCGCGCCTGCGATCAACGCGCCGATATCGAGGGAAAATACTTTGCGATCCTTTAAAGAATCGGGTACGTCACCGCGCATAATCCGAATGGCAAGCCCCTCTGCGATCGCCGTTTTGCCGACCCCCGCTTCCCCGATTAGAACGGGGTTGTTTTTCGTCTTTCTCGAAAGGATGCGCACGACGTTTCTGATCTCCTCGTCGCGCCCGATTACGGGGTCGATCTTTTGCGCGCGGGCTTTTTCGACGAGATCTACGCCGTATTTATTCAAAACGTCGTAGGCTTCCTCGGGGTTTTCGCTCGTGACTCTTTGGTGACCGCGAACGGAAGAAAGCGCGGATAAAAAGGCGTTTTCGTCGATCGAATATTTTTTAAACAGCTTTTTGAGCACTTCGTCGGGGGCTTGCAAAAGCCCTAAGAACAGGTGCTCGACGGAAAGATAGGAATCCCCCATTTCCGTCATTTTCGTTTCGGCTTTGGAAAAAACGTCCGCAAGCTTTTGCGAGAGGTATTTCTCCCCGCCCTGCACTTTGGGGAGTCGGGAAATTTCCTTTTCCGCGTCCGATCTGATCGCGGCGGGGTCTTTTTGCATTTTTTTCAAAAGCGTGAAGATCAGCCCCTCTTCGCTTTTTAACAACGCGTGAAGGAGGTGGAGCTGCTCGATTGCCTGATTGCCGTATTCGCTCGCGAGAGCTTGCGCGTTTTGCAAGGCTTGCACGGTCTTTTCCGTAAATTTTTTTGCGTCCATAGTTTCGTCTCCTTTTTTATGGTTTGTTTTTCATTATATTTTTAAACCTTTGCGTTTTTTCTTAAACGGAAAATAAGAAACTTTTCGTAAAATAAAAGTGAAGCGCAAAACGCTTCACCTGCAAAAAATATAGGGTCGAGCTTTTTTTAAAACAGCGTTTCGAAAAGGCGCAGAATTGAATCAAAGAGTCTTCCCACGACTCCACGCTTGGGGTTTTCCAAGCTACAAAGCTTGGACACTGCAAAGGTTTCTTCATAGTCAAGCTCCAAAGCTTTTAACGCCGCCCTATCGGAGAATAACGTCGCGTTTTCAAAGTGGTGATATAAGCTCCGATAATCGAGGTTGATCGTGCCCACCACCGCGACTTCGTCGTCGCAAAGCATACTTTTCGAATGGATAAACCCCGGCGTGTATTCGTAGATCTTGACCCCCGATTCCAACAACAATTCGTAGTTCGCCCGAGTCAAGCGGTAGCTGATTTTTTTATCGGGTATCCCCGGGGTCACGATACGCACGTCAACCCCGCGCAGAGCGGCGTGGCAGAGCGCGGCGCGCATATAATCGTCTAAGATCAGATACGGCGTGAAGATCCAAACCCTTTTTTTCGCGCTGTTGATCAAATCGCTATACACCGCTTCGCCCGCCGAAATTTTGTCGAGCGGAGAATCGTCGTAGGGCTGAATGATCGCGGACGTGGGCGCGCCTTTTTGCGCAATCATATATTCTTGCGGGTCTTCTTTTTCCTTGCGAAACGCGTTCCATAAATCCAAAAACATTGCCGTGAACGAGTTGACCGCGCTACCCGTGACTTTAATCCCCGAATCCTTCCAATACCCGAATCGGCGTTTTTTGCCGACGTATTCGTCGGCGATATTCACCCCGCCCGTGAACGCAACTTCCCCGTCTACGACGAGGATTTTTCTGTGGTCGCGGTTATTCAAGCGAAGCGCGAATACGGGAATCACGCGGTTAAAGGCGTGGCACTTGATATTCGGGTGCATCGATTCGAGATATTTCCCGTATTTCGGCGGAAGCGAAAACAGGCTTCCGAAATCGTCGTAGAGAATAAAAATTTTCACGCCTTGCTCGGCTTTTTCGAACAGAATCGTCCAAATCTCCTTCCAAAGCTCCCCGCCCGAAAGTATGAAATATTCCATTAAAATAAACTTCTTAGCGGAGCGAAGCGCGGCTTTGATCGCCTCGAAGGTCTTT
This sequence comes from Candidatus Scatosoma sp., assembly GCA_045644545.1. GTDB lineage: Bacteria > Bacillota > Clostridia > Christensenellales > Borkfalkiaceae > Scatosoma. The sequence goes on from JAZRHC010000009.1 coordinate 62,069, forward strand.
TCGCCCGTCGGGTAATACTCCACCGTTCCGTCCGTATAAGCGGGATAGCCCGCCACCGTGGAAAGATAGTTCGACACCGCGAGCGAACGCGCGCCCTCCGCCACCGCATTCGTCGCTTCCGCGCTTTGTGAAAGCAGGTCTTTTCTAAGCTCTTTTGCCGCGTGTATCTTCGCGTTCATTTTTCGCGTGGGCTTGCCCTCGCCGAAGGATAAATACATTATAATCCCCACGAACGGAAAGACGAGAATCAAAATTATCCAAGGCAGCTTGCCCGTCAAGCGGTCGTGCTTGTTGATAATATACACGACGAACACGACCGAAGCGATACTGAACACACTCCGCACGATCGCGCTTGACGCGTCGTCGAGCACGAGAAGAAGCAGCACGTACGAGGTGATCTGCACGAGTACGGAAATGGCAAACACGAAAAAGCGGTTGTAGACGACGAGCTTATAGCTTCTGTCGTTCGCGACCGTGCGTTCTATTTTTTCTCTCTTTCTTTCGCTGAATTTTTTCACTTTTCACTCCCGCGCTTTTCTTCCTTGCATTATAATAATAAGGAAGAGGCGCTTTTCCTCTTTTTTCGTCGATTTTACGCTTTTTTTCTATTATACACGGGTTTTGTTGTTAAAGTATTAACGAATTATGAAAATTTGGAAAAATTTTTTAATTTTTTGCTTCAAAACCGTTGACAAATATATTTTTTTATATTATAATTAAATCGGTTAATGAAACTTAGTCCTAATAAGATTGATTTTCAACAACAAAAAAAATCGATAAAAGAGGTAAAGAGTTATGAAGAAATTTGTTTGTAAGGTTTGCGGTTACGTACACGTTGGCGACGTTGCTCCCGAAGCTTGCCCTAAGTGCAAGCAAGTAGGCGTATTTGAAGAAATCAACCCTTTGAAGGGAACGAAGACGGAGTCGAATCTTTGGGAAGCGTTCGCGGGTGAATCGCAGGCGAGAAACAAGTACACCTATTTCGCAAGCAAGGCGAGAAAGGAAGGATACGTGCAGATCGCGGCGATTTTCGAAGAGACCGCAAAGAATGAGCAAGAACACGCGAAGATCTGGTTTAAGCTTTTAAACGGCGGCGCGATCGGCTCGACGGACGAAAATTTGAAAGCGGCGGCGGAAGGCGAAAACTACGAATGGACGGATATGTACGCGGGATTTGCCAAGACGGCGAGAGAAGAAGGCTTCGACGAGATCGCAGATCTTTTCGACGGCGTTGCGGCGATCGAGAAAGAACACGAAGAAAGATATAAAAAGCTTCTTTCGAACGTGCAGAACAAGCTCGTGTTCTCCAAGGACGGCGACGCGGTTTGGCAATGCTCCAACTGCGGACATATCGTAGTAGGCAAGAGCGCACCTGAGATCTGCCCCGTTTGTAGCCATCCGCAGGCGTATTTCCAAGTAAGAGCGGAAAATTATTAATTTAATCAGTCAGCCACCCTCCTTTTCTCACAAAAAAGTAGGCTGAAAATAAAATGTCCGGCGGCGTAAGGCGTCGGGTTTTTACGTTTTTCTTATTCTGCGTTTCCGATCGTATAAGAGATATTTTTCACCGAATACAGCTCGCTCAAATGCGGTTGACTCGCCGGATTCGTTAAAAGAGAAATATACCCTTTTTCCACTCCGTTTCCCTTAAGTTGTTTTGCAAACACTCGTGTAGAAAAGGAAAACGTTTGCCATTCGTTAGACAAAGAAACTTGCTTTTCTTCGAAACTCTCATCCCCTATCTTGACCTTGTATTTGAGCTTCAACGCACAACATTCGCAAATCTGCTTACAAGAAAACGACATCGTAACCGTTACTTGCGTATTCGGATTGGAATAGATCTGCCTCGCGGCGTTCGCATATCCGACCGTATATTCGTCGTCGCCTTTTAAAGCCTGTATGGAGGCTTCCGAAAAATCGGCGAAGTAAAACTCCGTAAAGCCTCCGCTCCATTTATAGCTTGGATTATACGGCGTTTCGTCGTATTTGATCTGTGGAGTATAGAGGAAAGTATCTTCGGCCTGCGCGTATACGGCGTATAAAGTATCGGGATACTCCTCGTCCCAACCGTTCGTCGTGCATTTGCCGAGAAAATCGAAATACATCTTTCCTTCGTCCGTTTTCGTATCGTAATAACCCAAAAGGATTTTCCCTTCTTTATATTCGGGTTGCACCTTTAATTGGGATGCGTATGCGTCGGTGTTGAAGGAGAGTACTTCGCTTTTCGTTGCGTGAACGACGAGTACTTCCACGTCCTTACCGCCGTTTCCGAAACAACCGCCGAACGGAAAAACGAAACACGCAAAAATCAAAAAGATTTTAATTAAAAATTTTTTCATACGCCTTCTCCTTACCCGTTCGTAGCGTTCGCTTGGCAAACTTGACAAGTACAGGAAACCGAAGGAGTAAACGGCACGGAAACCGTCGTTGCTCCGTAGTTTGAAAATTGCCAAAGCTTCGTAGTCGTTCCTTCTTGCGTTATAAACGTTTGCGTGATACTCGTCAGCTTGCCGTTTTCGATCTTTACGCTGAATCCGCCGTTTTCGTCAAACCATTGATATTCCCCGCTTTCGGTATCATAAGTCATAGTAGTATAAGAAAATTTTAATAGCGCAAACATTTGATCGAACGCCGCGACGAACGAATCGTAAGGCAGATCGCTCGTAAAATCCGATCTTTCGTAATGCGTAACGGAATTCTCTACAACGACCGTACCGTACCAATACCAAATTCCGTCCACCAAATACAACGCGGCAGTCGGAACGCTGGTCGTGGAAAATTTTTCCTTTGCGCCGTCGTGCCAGATCGTACTCGTTCCCTCTTCGTCCGTCACTGAGATTACGACGTCCGTAAATTTATCGTCGGCAAACGCGCTTTCCCACTCCGCTTGCGTTAAAGGACCGTTCTGATAAGTAAGCTCCGTCGTTCCGTAGTCTTTAAACTCGATAACAGCCGAATACGTTTCCGTCGTCGTGCCTATTTCGTTGAAATCGTCGTCGTATTCCACGACCTCTTCTTTGACCGTTGCTTCTATGCCGAGTAATTTTCCGTTATCAAAACTCAATAAAGCGTTTTCATAAACGTAACTCCCGTCTCCGTACACGTCGAACCTCTCGACGGCGTATTTTCCGTCGGCGTAAGTCGCAGTAGCGTAGCAAGAGGAAAAATTATAGGTCAAACGCATTGCGGCGGCGTACCCGTCCATAGGTACTTTCATACCGTCTACGATCAATAAACCGTTCTCGCCGTCCAACAATATCTCCATCGTCAAAATCTTTTGATTTTCTACGAGGCGATAATTTTCCACCGTCACGTTTTCAAACGCAAAAGAGTCCGACCACTCTTTTGCCGTTACGCTATGCGTATCGAAGATCGGCTCTTGCTTTCCGCAAATACAACTTCCATTCGTATAAGTATGTATTTGTTCTTCGGCGCGTTCGTTGCATTCCGAAGTTACGCACTCCCGCCAATGCTTTTCGTCGTTTACACTCCATTCCTCGTCAAAATTATGGTTTGCGTATTCGCCGTACGCGTTCTCACAACGGGTGCAGACGGCTTTTTCCTTGCAGGTCGCTTCGCCGCCCGTATGCCCGAGCGGTTCCCCGTCCTCAAACGTTTCTTCTCCGTGTTCGCCGCACGAACAGGACGTATAGTAGACCGCTTTTTCCGTACAGGTCGCCGAAGAGGAAAGATATTCTTCGCGTACCGTTTGTTGATCGTAAACGTGCGTATGCGGCTCTTTAGAAGTTTCACACGCCGTAAAACCGAAGAAACAGCACGTGAGCGTACCGACCGACAGTAACAATTGAAATACTTTGCGTTTTCTCATAGAAAACCTCCTTAAAAATAAAAAATGTCGCTCCGCAAAACGAAACGACATCCGTAAAAATGCTCCTCTCGCTTTGCTGCGACACAATTAAACTTTTCAGATTCTTTCAACGAAAATTTTAACGCGAAAAGATACACTCCTACCACTAGAAGTATATTCGTTGAAAAAATTTTTATTTAATTGTGTCGCATTTTTATTTTAGCATTTTTTTGAAAGGTTGTCAATAATTTTCAATCGGTTTTTCTTTATACGAACAAAGGGCTCGGAAAATTCCGAGTCCTTTCGTTTTTTATTAGCCTGTTCGTTTCCGCGACAACGCCGCGTGATCGCCTCACGGCGAAGGGCGCAACCTATCGGTTGCTTATTTTGGGTACTTTATTGCGGGGCGTTGCCCCTTAATGCGTGGCTACGCCACGAAAAGGCGGAAAACTGCGTTTTCCTTTTTAAAGTCCGATAATGCGCGGGGCTTTGCCCCTGCACCCCACCAGAAACTGAGTTTCTGGACTTCCTATCCTGCTTAAAGGTTTTCTTCTACGAAGTTTTCGAGGGCGGACTGGGGCACGAAGCCCAAATTATTCGCCGCGGGCTTGCCGTTCTTGAACGCGATAATATTCGGGATCGAGGTGATCGAATATTTCATTGCCGCGTCCTCGCTTTCGTCTACGTCGAGCTTGACGAATACCGCTTGCTCCTCGTATTTATCCGATACGTCCTCGTAGACGGGCGCTAACATTCTGCAAGGACCGCACCAACTCGCCCAGAAATCGCAGAAAACCGTTTTGCCCGAGCTTTCCAAAAGCTCTTCGAGTTCTTTGCCGTTTACGTATTTTACCATAGTCTTTTTCCTCCTAACTTTATTCTTTGAGTTTATTTGGAAAAATATTCGACCGCGGAAGCAAAAGACACTTTTTCGCTTTCGCCCGTGGACATATTTTTAAGATTAAACGCCCCTTCTGAAAGCTCGCTTTCCCCGATCACCGCCACGAACTGCGCGCCGAGCTTGTCCGCGTATTTAAACTGCGCTTTGATAGAGCGGTTCATATGGTCGGTTTCGGCAACTACGCCGTTTTTCCGAAGGCTTGCCGCGAGCTCGAAGGCTTTTTTGCGGCACTCGTCGTTCATTCCCGCAAGATACACCTTGACGGGCGCGGGCTGAGGGATCTCCACGCCCGAAGCCTCCATTACCATCAAAAGCCGTTCAATGCCGACGGCAAACCCGACCGCGGGGCAATCGTTCCCGCCGAGCTGTTTGATAAGTCCGTCGTATCTGCCACCGCCACAGACCGTGCCTTGCGCGCCGATAGAATCGGAAACGAACTCGAACACGGTGCGAGTATAATAGTCCAAGCCGCGCACGATACGGGGGTTGATCTCGTAGGAAATGCCTGCGAGGGCAAGATATTCTTTGAGGGCTTTAAAATGCGCGGAGCAATCCTCGCACAAATAATCGAGTATACTCGGCGCGCCCGAGTTGATTTTTTTGCAGGCTTCTTCCTTGCAATCGAGAAGGCGAAGCGGGTTTTTCTCGAAACGGGCTTTGCAATCGAAGCAAAGCTCTTCTAAATGCGCCGCGAAAAAGTCTTTGAGCGCTTGGTTATACTTCGCGCGACAGGTCGGACAGCCGATCGAGTTGATAAAAAGCTTCACGCTGAGCCCCAGCTTTTTGAGCAACGAATCTGCGAGCATAATCGTTTCCGCGTCGGTATCCGCGCCGCTCGCGCCGAACACTTCCACGCCGAACTGGTGGAACTCGCGAAGTCTGCCCGCTTGCGGGCGTTCGTAGCGAAACGCGGGCGTGATATAGAACATTTTCGCGGGCAAAACGCCGCCGATTAAGCCGTTTTCGATAAACGCGCGACCCGCGCCCGCCGTGCCTTCGGGTTTTAAGGTGATCGAGCGGTTACCTTTATCGAGGAAGGTATACATTTCCTTGGTGACGATATCCGTCGTGTCGCCTACGCCGCGAGAAAAAAGCTCGGTGTGCTCGAAGGTGGGCGTGCGAATTTCTTTCGCGTTAAACAGGCTCGCGAGCTCGCGGGCGACCGATTCCACGTATTGCCATTTATAAGATTCGGAAGGCAGAATATCTTTCGTGCCTTTGGGTATGTTGATCATTTTTTTATCCTTTCGGGTTTTCCCGTTTTATAAAACGTATTTTTTGAGGTTTCTGTCGCCCGTGAGCTTGGCGAGGTGTTCGTCCACGTATTTTTTGCCGATATTGAGAGTGAACAAGGGATAATCCCCGCCCGCGTTGAAGGAAATGTCTTCTAAAAGATATTCCATCACCGTGTGCAAACGGCGCGCGCCGATATCCTCGCTCGTCGCGTTGAGCTCGACGGATACTTCCGCGATCCGCTCGATCGCGCCTTCGTCGAATTGCAAATCGATATTATCCACTCTTAAAAGGGTGCTATACTGGAATACGAGGGAGTTTTCCGTTTCCGTGAGGATTTTCACGAAATCCTCTTTGGTCAAGCTTTTGAGCTCCACCGAAACGGGGAATCTGCCTTGTAGCTCGGGAATCAAATCCTCTACCGCCGCCACGTGGAACGCGCCCGCCGCGATAAAGAGGATAAAGTCCGTTTTGATGGGGCCGTATTTGGTGACGACCGTGCAACCCTCGACGATAGGGAGAATATCCCTTTGCACGCCTTCTCTCGACACGTCCGCGCCGCCGCGGTTGCCTTTGCCCGCGATTTTATCGATCTCGTCGATAAAGATAATGCCTTCGTTTTCCGCTCTGCGGAGCGCTTCGTCCTTCACGGCGTCCTCGTCCACGAGCTTATCCGCTTCTTCCGTAAGCGCAACGTCGAAGGCTTCTTTTACGGACATACGGCGTTTTTTCTTCTTGTGCTGGAACATATCGCCGAAAATGCTTCCGATAGAGATTGCCGCGCCGCCGGGAACGAGCTCCATCGCCTGCGGAACTTCGGTAACTTCAATTTCAATCGGGAAATTATCGTACGCGCCCTTGCGGAAATTTTCGAGAAGATTGGCTTCGAACACCTCTTTGGCAAGGTCGCCTTTTTCGTCCTTTTTCGCTTCCGCGAGAATCTTCACGATACGCTTTTCCGCCGCCTTCGTCGCTTTGGTTTTCACCTCTTCTTCCTTTTCCGCTTTGACTAAGCGATAAGAACATTCCGCAAGGTCGCGGACCATTCCTTCCACGTCTTTCCCCACGTAGCCGACCTCGGTATATTTGGTGGCTTCCACTTTGACGAACGGCGCGCGCACGAGCTTGGCAAGCCGACGGGCGATTTCCGTTTTGCCCACCCCCGTCGGGCCTTTCATAATGATATTTTTCGGGGTGATCTCCTCGCGGACTTCCGCAGGGAGCTGCGCTCTTCTATAACGGTTGCGAAGGGCGATCGCGACGGCTTTTTTCGCGTCGCTTTGACCGATAATATATTTATCGAGCTGATTTACGATCTGCTTGGGAGATAAATTCATTCCTGCGCCTCCTTTGCCGATTTTTTAGCGGGCTTTTTCGCCGCTTTCTTTTTGGGCTTTTCTTCGCCGACCGTTTCGGAGCGGATATTGTCGTTGGTAAACACGCAAATTTCCGAAGCGATTTTAAGCGCTTTTTTCGCGATGGTTTCCGCGTCGTAGTCGGTTTCCTGAATGAGCGCGCGAGCCGCCGCGAGCGCGTAGTTTCCCCCGCTTCCGATCGCGCACACCCCTTCGTCGGGTTCGATCACCTCGCCCGTGCCCGAAAGAATTAAAAGCGTGTTTTCGTCGGCGGTGATCATCATCGCATCGAGCTTTCTGCCCACCTTATCGTTGCGCCAAAGCTCTGCAAGCTCCACCGCCGAGCGCATTAAGTTGCCCGCAAATTTATTGAGCATACCCTCGAAGCGTTCGGTGAGCGCGAACGCGTCGGTAACCGAGCCCGCAAAGCCCAAAATCACCTTGCCGCCGTAGATGCGGCGCACCTTGACCGCCGTGTTTTTGAAGATGACCGATTCGCCCATCGTCACCTGTCCGTCGCCCGCGATAGCGGTGACGCCGTTTCTTTTTACCGCACAAATCGTCGTGCCGCGAAATTCCATATTATTTTACTCCTTAGACTCTTTTGTCGTCCGTTGTTTTTGCGTTTCAAGCGCGGTTTTCACCGCTTGGAGCGCGCGCTCGGAAAGGGCGCGGTAGCGTTCCTTTTTATCCCGTATCCGAACGCCGAGCGGGGTTAAAATTCCGTAGTTCGCGTTCATAGGCTGAAAGTCCTTATTCGGGGTGGACACGTGCGTTTGGAGCGCGCCCGTAATCGTATCGTCGCCAAGCGCGAGGGGCTCGCGACCCAAAATCTCGTCGGCGATCGCGATCGCCGCCGTAAGCCCGCTGGACGCGCTTTCGACGTAGCCTTCCACGCCCGTGAGCTGACCCGCAAAAAACAAGCGTGTATTATTTTTAAACGAAAAATCCCGATTTAAAACGCAAGGCGAGTTTAAAAAAGTGTTTCTGTGCATTACGCCGTAGCGCAAGAACTCCGCGTTTTTGAGGGCGGGGATCATTGAAAACACCCGTTTTTGTTCGGGGAATTTCAAATTCGTTTGAAATCCCACGAGGTTATACGTTTCCCCTCTTTCCGTTTCTTTCCGAAGCTGCAACACCGCGAACGGGCGTTTGCCGTCCTCGCCGAACAGCCCCACGGGCTTTAACGTGCCGTAGCGAAGGGTATCCCTGCCGCGGGAAGCCATTACCTCGATCGGCATACACCCCTCGAAAATCTCCCCTTTTTCGAACTCGTGGAGTAGCGCGCGTTCGGCTTTTAAAAGCTCGTCCACGAAAGCGTAGTATTCTTCCTTCGTCATCGGGCAGTTGATATAGTCGCCCGTGCCTTTGCCGTATCTGTCGCCCGTGAAGGCGCAGGACGTATCGATACTGTCCGCGGACACGATAGGCGCGGAAGCGTCGTAGAAATGCAATTGCCCGCCGAGCTTTTTAAGGATATCCTTTGAGAGCGGCCCGGAGGTGAGCGGTCCCGTCGCGACGATCGCGTATTCCCCTTCCTCGGGGTCGGGAAGAGCAAAAACTTCTTCCGTTTTTAAGGTGAGGCTGGAGCAGGAACGGAGCTTTTGGGTGATATACGCCGAAAATTTTTCCCGATCGACGGCAAGCGCCGCGCCCGCGGGGACTTTGGTTTTATCCGCCGCCTCGATCACGAGCGAGCCCAAAAGCCGCATTTCTTCTTTCAACAGCCCGCAAGCGTTGGAGTACGGGTCGTTGCTTTTTAAGGAATTCGAACAGACGAGTTCGCCGTAGCCCTCGCTTTCGTGCGCGGGAGTGAATTTTTTCGGCTTCATTTCGACGAGCGTCGTTTTTATTCCGCGCGAAGCGAGATAATACGCCGCTTCGCTCCCCGCAAGCCCGCCGCCGATCACGGTAACTTTTGCGTTTGGTTCTCTCATTCTTCAAACCCTTCGGGGAAGTATCCCGTCCATTCGTCGTCGTAGCCCGTATACTTGGGTTCTTCCATTAAAAGCGGGGCTTCGTCGCCCGATTTCGGGGGGGCAGGGTTGCGTTGAGCTTTCTTTTCCGCGTTTTCCTCCTTCGGCGGGCGTACGCGATAGGAGCAGTCCTTATTCGTGCATTTCACGCCGCCGCGGGCGGTTTTTACGAGCGCGTCGCCGCAGGTCGGGCACTTTTCGCCCGTGGGGATATCCCAGCTCATAAACTTGCAGTCGGGGTAATTCGAACAGCTATAATATTCCTTTCCGCGCTTGGATTTTCGAACGGTCATCGCCGCGCCGCACTCGGGGCATTTTCCCACGAGCTTAGGCGGTTCTCCCGATTCCATAGGCAGGGTGGATTTACAAGTGGGATAGTTAGGGCAAGCGAGGAATTTTCCGAACTTGCCGTTCTTTTCCACCATATTTTCCCCGCATTTAGGACAGCGCACCGCCGAAATTTTTTCTTCCGCTTCGCTTAAAATATTATGACATTCGGGATAATTCGAGCACGCGAGGTATTTTCCGAATTTGCCGATACGGCGAATCATAAAATGTCCGCATTTTCCGCAAACCTCTTGCGTGAGCTCGTCGCCGTAGGAAGAGGCGTTTTTGAGGTTCTTTTCAAAGCCGGGGTAGAAATTCCCGATCACCGCGTGCCAGTCCACGCCGCCTTCTTCGATATCGTCGAGCTTGGTTTCCATTCCCGCCGTAAACCCGATATCCATAACGTCCTTAAAGCAGCTTACGAGCATATCCACCACCTCGTACGCCACGGGCGCGGGGATCATATACTTGCCTTCTTTTTTTACGTATTTTTGGTTGAGCTTGGAAATAATCGTAGCGTAGGTCGAGGGTCTGCCGATCCCCTTTTCTTCCATCGCCTTCACGAGGGAAGCGTCGGTGTAGCGCAAGGGAGGCTTGGTGAATTTTTGTTCCTTTTGCATCGAAAGAAGCTTCACTTCGTCCCCTTCCTTTAAATCGGGCAACAGCTTTGCCGATTCCGCGCCGTCCTCGTCCTCTTTTTTGCTGTCCTGATACACCGCCGTGAAGCCCGCGAACAGCAACACCTTTCCGCTCGCCTTGAAGATATATCCGTTATTTTCGATCTCCATTTGCGCGCTGTTATATTTGGCTTCCGCCATTTGCGAGGCGAGGAAACGCTCGTAAACGAGCTTATATAGCTTATAATGCTTGTTATCGAGCAGTTTTTTCGCGCGGTCGGGGGTCATATCCAAATCGATCGGGCGCACCGCTTCGTGCGCGTCCTGCGCGCCTTTTTTGGAAGCGTAGTAGTTGGGCTTTTCGGGGGCGTACTCCGCGCCGTAGACCTCGCGGATCTTATCGAGCGCCTTGGCTTGCGCTTCCTTGGAAACGCGCACGGAGTCCGTTCTCATATACGTGATAAACGCCAAATGATCGCCGCCGCCCGTGTCCATACCTTCGTAGAGGTGCTGGGCGAGGGTCATCGTTTCGGGCGCGGTGAAGCCGAGCTTGGTGGACGCGTCCTGTTGCATAGAGCTCGTCGTGAACGGCGCGGGCGCGTGCGATTTCGCGATCGTTTTCTTCACCTTTGAAACCACGAATTTGCCTTGCGCGAGTTGGGATAAAACGCTTTCCGTTTCCTCCGCCGACGACGGCTTGTATTTTTTTGCGCCCTTCTTTTCAAGTAACGCTTTGAACGAAGCGTATTTTTGCGGCAGGTCGCGAAGCTCCGCCGTTAAATTCCAGTATTCTTCGGGCTTGAACGAAGTGATTTCCCGCTCTCTTTCCACGATCAAGCGAAGCGCTACCGACTGCACTCTCCCTCCCGAAAGCGAGCGTTTGCCGCTTGCGGACGTATCTTCGATTTTTCTATTTAAAAGATCGGAGAGCTTATACCCCACGAGCCGATCGAGCACGCGGCGGGCTTGTTGCGCGTCCACGAGATTATAATTGATCTTGCGGGGGGTTTTGAGCGCCGCCTCGATCGCGCGGGGGGAAACTTCGTTGAACTCGATGCGGTTTTCGCCGTTTTCGTCGAGTCCCAAAACCGTTTGCAAATGCCAAGAGATCGCCTCGCCCTCTCTATCGGGGTCGGTGGCGAGATACACTCTGTCCGCTTTTCTCGTATCTTCCACGAGGCGACGGATCACGTCCTCTTTTCCTTCCGAATTGACGTATTTCGGCTCGTAGTTGTTGCGGATATCCACGCCGAGCGTGTGCACGGGTAAATCGCGGATATGCCCTGCCGAAGCGTCTACGCGGTATTTTCCTTTGAGGTATTTGGAAATGGTTTTCGCCTTGGACGGCGATTCTACGATAATTAAATCCATTCTTCGTTCCTTTCTATCTATAAACTTTACTTTTTTTACTTGATTATACGGGCTCGTAGCGGTTGCCACCGAGCTTTGCGACGAGTCCTTTGACTTCGAGCGACGACAAAATCGCCGTCAGCTTAAAAAGGGAAATCTGCGTTTTTTCCGAAAGCTCCGCAATATGCCACTCCGAGCGTTCGCGAAGAGCGTTAAGCGTAAGCGACTCGTCGCTTGATAAGGGCGGACGCGGCGGTTTTTTTCGAGGCGTTTCCAGCCCGAAACGGCTTAACACGTCCCCTGCCGTTTGCGTGAGATACGCGCCGTCTTGAATGAGCGCGTTGCAGCCTTGCCCAAGCTCGTTGCCCAAGGAATACGGAATCGCAAACAACGGCTTTCCCTCTTTTTTCGCGTATTTTGCGGTGATGAGCGCGCCGCTCGTTTCCCCCGCCGAAAGCACGAGCGTACCCTCGCCGAGCGCGGCTAAGATTTTGTTTCGGTACTCGTAGGAAAAGGTGCGCGTAGCCGTTTTTAAAGGGTAAGGCGAAAGCAATAAGCCCTTTTGCGCGATCTCGTTGAGAAGGGGAAGCTTGCCTTGCGGAATCGCGGAAAAACCGCCTGCCAACACGCAAATAATTTTCCCCGCGCGAAGCCCGCCTTCGATCGCCGCGCCGTCGCCGCCGTCGGCAACGCCCGTGACGATCGCGAACGATTCCGCAATCGATTGAGAAAGCTCCGCGCCCATTTTAAGAACGGCGGGCGGAGTACGCCGAGAGCCGACGATCGTGAATTTTCGTCCTTTTAAAAGGCTTAAATTTCCCTTTGCATACAGTGCCAAAGGCGCGTCGGGAAGCGTTTTCAGCTCCTTGGGATAGTCGGGCGAGGCGAGCGTTACGGGAACGATCCCCCGTTTTTCAAGCCCTTGCACGAAGGAATTGAAATACGCGCCGCCGTCCGTCAACGTCTCCCGCATAGTATTATATACGCTTTCTTTTTGAAAATCAATCAAAAGACGGCGAAATTCGGAAAATTTCCTCACCAGCGATGCGGAATTTCCCGCCGAAAGCAGGAGTTTTTGCTTTTCTTTTAAATCGAGCGGAAAAGAATCCAGCCAAAGATATCCTTTTTCCTCGGGCGTAAGCGTCATTTTCTTCTCCCTTCCATCAATCTATCTCCGACAAGGTTGCGCCGTAGGTGCGATAAGAAATGGCTTCGTAGAGGTGATCGGGCAAGATCTCTTCGGAAAGCTCTAAATCCGCGATCGTGCGCGCGACCTTTAAAATTCGCGAACGCGCGCGAGCGGAAAGATTCAACGACTCGAACGCCGTCTTTAAAATCAATTCGCACTCGGCGGTGAGCTTACAATACGCCTTGGTTTCCTTTTCCCCCATTTCCGCGTTCGTCTTGACCGCCGTGCCTTCGAAGCGTTCCCGCTGTATCCTTCTGGCGCGGTCGGCGCGAAGCTTGACCTCCGCACTCGATTCTTCCCGCTTTTCCGAAAGCAGATCGCTATATTCTACGCCGTCTACCTCAACTTGGATATCGATTCTATCAAGGAGCGGACCGGAAACGCGGGCGCGGTATTTTCTGATATCGTTGGGAAGGCAGGTGCAACGGCGTTTTTTACTGCCGTAGTGCCCGCAAGGGCAAGGGTTCATACTCGCGCAGAGCATAAACGAGGCGGGATAAGTAGCCGTGCCGCCCGCACGGGAAATGGTGATCACGCCGTCCTCTAAGGGCTGGCGCAAGGATTCGAGCGACGAACGCTTATATTCGGGCAATTCGTCCAAAAACAGCACGCCGCCGTGCGCTAAGCTGATTTCCCCTGGGTGCACAGATCGACTGCCCCCGCCGCACAGGGAAACGGTAGTCGCCGTGTGGTGCGGAGAACGGAAGGGGCGTTCGGTGACGATCCCCTCTTTTCCCAGCGTGCCTGCGACCGAATGAATCTTCGTGATTTCGAGCGCCTCGTCGAAGCTCATATCGGGCATTACGGAAGGAATTGCGCGGGCGAGCATCGTTTTTCCGCTCCCCGGAGGCCCGACGAATAAGATATTGTGTCCTCCCGCCACCGCCACTTCGAGCGCGCGTTTTGCGATCGGCTGACCTTTGATAAAGGAGAGATCTTTCGCGTTTTCCTTCCCCTCACAGACGACGAAATCGGACGGCGCGGTGCGCTCGATCTTTTTTAATCCCGAAAGGTGATCGACGACTTCTTTTAACGACCCCGCCGCGTATACGTTCACGCCGTGGATAAAGCCCGCTTCGCGCTCGTTACCCTTGGGCACGATAAAGGTTTTAAAGCCTTGATCGCGGGCGGAAATAATCGAGGGCAACACGCCCGTGACGGGGCGAAGATCGCCGTTTAACGCGAGCTCGCCGAAAAAGACGATCCCTTCCGTTTCACATTCCAAAACGCCGTTGGCGATCAATAAACTCACCGCGATCGCAAGGTCGAACGCCGAGCCTTCTTTTTTGACGTAGGCGGGCGCGAAATTCACGGTAACGCGGTGAAGCGGGAATTCGAGCGCGCTGTTTTTGATCGCGCTCCGCACCCGTTCTTTGGATTCTTTGACCGCCGCGTCGGGGAGTCCGACCATATCGTAAGAAGGAATCCCCTTGGAAACGTCCGTTTCCACCGTGACTGCAATCCCTTCCAGCCCCGAAAGCGCGTAGCTTTGTACTTTTGCTATCATTTGATTTCTCCTTTGGTAAAAAGCAAATTCCGCAAAAGCTCGACTCTTGCGGAAAACGTTCAAGTATTATCTGAAATAGCCGCCCGAAAGAATACTCGTCCAACTAAAAAGCTTTGCCGTCGAGGCGGATACGGCGTAGCCGTAAGCGCTCGGCAAGGAAAGCGCGAACACAACCGCCGCGCCGAGCATAAGCACGGCGAAAACGAGCTCCGAGGGGGAGAGCTTCCCCTTTTCGCGATCGCGCAACGAAAAGAGCGCAAGCGGGATAAAGCCGAGATAGAAGGCTTGAAAGATAAGCGACGAGATCGCGCTCACGTTCCCCTTGATCAAAGCCGAAAGAAGGGTCGCGAGCAATCCGCCAAGGAAAACGAAGTACGCCCGACGAACGCGCAAAGCGGTTTTGTCCGTGCGTTTTTTTGCAAAATCCAAGATCACACGCACCGTGGCGAACAGTAAGCCGAGCAGGCTTAACGCGGACAAAACGGGGTTAAACGCCGCGTTCCACGCAAGATATTGTGAAGAGCCGACCTGCGTTACGCCGTCGTAGAGGGTCGCCGCCTTCAAGGGCAAGAACCACGAGAAGATATTCGAGGCGTTTGCCGAGGTGAATTCGGTGACGGTCGTCGCGCTGCCCGAATCGACGAAGGATTTGAACAGGAGCGTGAGAATACTCAGCTTAGGCGAAGCGGGATCGTCGTACGCTTTCACGAGCGCGCCGTAGGCGATCGCGCCCGAGAACAAGCTCGTTAAAAACGCTACGGCGATAAATCCGATCGCCGCAAAGGCGATACTCACGCGCAATTTATAGCCGTAATCGCGCTTGGCTTTGGCTTCGGCGGGATTCACGGTGAATTGCGTGCCGTCCTCCGCGAGGCGGGTTTCTTCTTTGCCCTTTGCGTTTGCAAGCTCTAAGCGATAGGCGAGGCGTTGCCGCCTTAACCCGAACCCGAACAGCACGAGCACGCCCGCCGCGGGAAGAATCGCCGTGGCTTCGATCGCGATGGCAAGCGAGGCGAAAAGCCCCGAAAGAAGGATATTGCACCCGCCTTTCAACGCTTTGCGGGAAAGTCCTTTGGAATAGAATCGATGCATAAAATATAAGCTACCGAGAAGCAACGCCGTGAGCAACGCATAGGGCGCGCCGAGCCTACCCACCGAGGTCGCCATACCGCCGAACGCGAAGACGAGCGCGAGGATAAAGCCGTATTTTTCATCCTTGAAAAGCGACGTGCCGAGAAGTCCTAAAAAGGCAAGCGCAACCGTCGTTGCCACAAGGGAAGGCAAGCGGAGCGCGAAAGTGGTTTCGCCGAACAGCGCGATAGAAGGCGCGACGAAAAGAGTGGAAAGCACGCCGAAATCGGGATGTAGGTTGTATTCGCTCCCCTCCACGATCTTTTTCCCGCCGAGCACGGTGTGGACGGCGGTCATAGCGTAGCCCTCGTCCTGCGTGAAGTTATATTTCGCGGAATTATTCAAAAGGAAGGAATCCTGCGCGTCGAGCGTTTTTTGCACCGACGCGGCGCTGAACGCGGAGTTTTCCGCGACGTCCAAAGCAATACGATTCCCTTTATCCGAGAACGCGACGATTTCGATAAGCTCTAAGTTTTTATCCGCGCTCAAAGAAATCTTCTTCACGTTCGAAACGGCTTTGCCCGTCGCGACGGCGATCCAGTTATAATTTGCGCCTACGCGCCCTTCTTTGCCGTATACGTTCGCGATGGAAACCGACCCGAGCGAGGTGGAAGGCGTAGCCGTTGCAGACGAGCTCGTGCTCGTTTTGATCGTGACCGTAGCGTCCGTGCCGTAGTCCGCGTAAATCGAGCCTATTTTGATATAAATATCGTCGAGTTTTTCACCGCTTTTTATCTCCGCTTTATAGATCACGGTTTTGCCGCTTGCGTATTCCATCGCTTCGCCGCTCGAACGGAACGAGCCGAGCGTGAAGAGCTGGGCGATAAAGAACGCCGCGAGAAGGATAATAAAGGAAATCGTAAATTTGTTTTTGATTCGCATAAAAAGCTCCCGCTTCCTTTTTCAAAAAGGAAAGTTTGCTGAATTTTTCTTTTCTTATATTGTACAAAAAAACGAAAAAAAAGTAAACCGAATTTGGCTTACTTTTGAGTATTTTACGAGCCACGAGCAAAAAAATAAGTTCGCCTTTGACTTTGGGCGAACTCATTCTTGCCTCGTTGAGGCGGTTTTTTAAATCTTTTCTTTAACCTTAGCCGCTTTACCCGTTAAACCGCGCAGGTAATACAACTTCGCTCTTCTAACCTTACCCTTTCTCACGACCGTGATCGACGCGATTTTCGGGGAATGAAGAGGATAGGTTTTTTCTACGCCGACGCCGTAGGAGATGTGGCGCACGGTGAAGGTTTCGGAAATGCCGCCGTTTTTCTTCGCAATAACGACGCCTTCGAAGTTCTGGATTCTTTCCTTGCCGCCTTCGATGATCTTAAACCCGACTTTTACGGTGTCACCTACGTTGAAGGAAGGAACTTCTGCTTTCAAATTTTCCGCGTTGATCGCTTCAATAATCCCTTTCATTAGACTTTTTACCTCCATTATTTACGATACGTTCATAACCCGCTGCGCGATTCCTCGTCGCGCCCAAAAAGGCAGCGGAACGCTCGAAGTCTTGATTATTATATATGATTTTGCACGCTTTGGCAAGCGTTTTTGCGCTGATTTTGCGGATTTTTTATTTTTTATTTACTTTTTTAAGGAAATCGACTATTCTTTTCCCTTGACATCCCTTTGCGTTTTTTCTATAATTATATCGTTAAACGTTTACACGGAGGCCTTTTATGGAATATCTCTTAGAGGGTTTTGAAGCCGTCGCGCAAAACCCTAAAATGATCGCTATGTGGATTATCGGCGGTATTTTGATCTATCTTGCCATTAAGAAAGATATGGAACCCGCCCTGCTCCTGCCTATGGGATTTGGCGCGATTCTCGTCAATTTGCCCCTCTCGCCCGTTATTAAAGATAACGGTATTATCAACTCCCTCTTTCAAGTGGGGATCTCGGCGAGCGAGGCAATGCCCTTGCTTCTTTTTATCGGGATCGGGTGTATGATCGATTTTGGACCGCTGCTTTCCAACCCCAAGCTCTTTATCTTGGGCGGCGCGGCGCAGCTCGGTATCTTTATCACCGTTATCCTCGCCGTTATGATCGGCTTCCCGCTCGACGCGGCGTCCTCTATCGGTATTATCGGCGCGGCGGACGGACCTACGGCGATTCACGTCGCCAACACTCTGCTCGGCGGCGGCAATCCCTTTAACTCGCTCGTCGGACCTATCACCGTCGTGGCGTATTCGTATATGGCGCTCGTGCCTATCGTACAGCCCGCCGTTATGAAGCTTTGCACGACGAAAAAGGAACGCGTGATCAAGATGAAATACAACGCGAAACAGGTTTCCCGCCTGATGCGTATTTTATTCCCCGTGATCGTTACCATCGTTTCCGGCTTGATTGCCCCCGAATCCATCTCCCTCGTGGGGATGCTGATGTTCGGTAATTTGCTCCGCGAATGCGGCGTGTTGAAATCGCTTTCCGAAACGGCGCAAACGACTTTCTCGAACATTATCACCCTACTTTTGGGCATCACCATTTCCTTCCAAATGCAAGCGGACGCGTTTATTTCGGTAAACACCCTTATCATTATGGTGCTCGGCTTGTTCGCGTTCGTGTTCGACACGGTGGGCGGCGTTATGTGCGCCAAGCTTATGAACGTGTTCAGTAAAGAAAAAATCAATCCGCTTATCGGCGCGGCGGGTATTTCCGCGTTCCCTATGGCGGCGCGCGTGGTGGAAAAAGTAGGCGTAAAAGAGGACGCGTCCAACCACTTGCTTATGCACGCGGTCGGCGCGAACGTATCTGGACAAATCGCTTCCGCGATCGTCGGCGGTTTGATTATCGGTTTGGTATTGTGAGGAGGGAAAAATTATGTTGAATACGATACTTGCAATTTTTGAAGGGCTTACCCCTATGAACGGCGAAAACCTCGTCGCCGCGCTGAATATTTTGTGGAAAGGCTTGCTTGCGATTTTTATCGTTATCGCTTTGATTATCATCGCGGTGAAAATCACTTCGCTCGCGATCGCGAAAAGCGCGGAAATAAAAGAACGCGCGCAAACGGCGAAAACGGACGACGGAAACGAAAAAACCGAGTGATTTTAAAAATTTTTTCCATAGAAAAATACTCCCCGACCGATCGGTTGGGGAGTATTTTTCAGCGAATGAAATTCGTGAAGATCTTCTTTTCCGTTTTCAGCTCGACACCCTTTTCTTTGCCCGCTTGAATGCATTTCAAAACCCACGCCATATTGTTGCCCAAAACGCGCATCGTTTGAAGCCCTTCGATATCCTGCGCCGCTTCTTCCGCGGCGTTGCCGTGAATCTCGTTCCAATAATTCGAACCGACCACGAGCATATTATTGATCGTGAAATATTTATTGATCACGTCGAAGGTCGTGCTCGCGCCTGCGCGCCGACAACTCACCACCGCCGCCGCGGGTTTATACGCAAGCGCTCTCCCGCCGCTATAAAACACTCGGTCCATAAACGACACGAGCGCGCCCGCCGCCGAAGCGTAGTATACGGGCGAGCCGAACACGAAGCCGTCGAACTCGGCGGCTTTTTGAACGAACTCGTTCACGCCGTCGTCGATCACGCATTTTTTAAGCTTTTTACACGCCCAACAGCCCTTGCAACCGCTCGTTTGGTTTTGTCCAATCCAATAAATTTCCGTTTCAATCCCGTTTGCGTTCAAGGCGTTTGCCGTTTCTTGAAGCGCCGTGTAGGTACAGCCGTGCTCGTGTTGACTGCCGTTGACTAACAATACTTTCATTTTTTATCCTTCTCCTTCACTTGCTTTTTTGTATTATAGCATATATTTTTTATTTTTTCAAGGGTTTTAAGGAAATTTATTCCAAAAGGGACAGGCATTGTTTAAACGCCGTGGGCAAGGATACTTGCGTTTGGATTTCTTCGAGCGTACGGCTTTCGAACGGCGTGCCTTCCGCTTCCACGAGGATACAATCCATTTCCCACTTGATATGCGTGAAAATATGCGCGTAAGCTTTGCGCTTTACGATCTTGAACGCGCCCACGCCCCAGTCGTTTAGGAGCTTTTCGGGCGTTTTATCGATTGCGGGCTCGGAGGGAAACTCCGTCATTCCCTTTAAAACGCCTTCTTTGCGCTTGCGAAGGGAAATTCCCCCTTTCGTTTTAATCAAAAACACGAAGCGTTTTTCCGTTTTTTTCGCTTTCTTTTCAGGCAATACGGGATAGTCGTTTTGCGTGCCGTGCGCGTTGGCGCGGCAAATCCCTTTGAGCGGACAAACCCTGCAATCGGGGGATTGCGGCTTGCAAATAAGCGCGCCGAGCTCCATTAAGCTTTGCGTGAACGCCGAACAAGCCTCCCCTTCTTCGGGATAAACTGATAGTAATTTTTCTTCTAAATATTTACGGTACGCAGGGTCGGAAATGACGGTGGGGTTTTGGGAAAGGCGAGAGGCGACCCTGAAAACGTTGCCGTCCACGGCGGGAGCGCGAAGCCCGAACGCAATCGAACGGATCGCGCCGACCGTGTACGCCCCGATCCCCGACAAACTTAAAAGAGATTTTTCGTCGGAAGGAAATTCACCGCCGAAGCGTTCCACGATCTCCTTCGCCGCCTTTTGCATATTGCGAACGCGGCTATAATAGCCCAAGCCCTCCCAAAGCTTTAATAGCTTTTCCTCCTCGCAAGCCGCTAAGTCTTGCAACGTCGGCAATTCGCGCATAAAGCGAGCGTAGTATTCCTTCACCGCTTCCACACGCGTTTGTTGGAGCATAATCTCAGAAACCCACACCCGATACGGAGTCGGATTTACCCGCCATTCAAGGTCGCGCTTGTTCGCGTGATACCACGCAAGCAAGGGGGCAGGTACGCGTTGAAAATCAAAATCCGTCGTTTGCATTTCAGTCTTCCGCTCCGCTATAAGCGGCGACGAGTTCCTCCACCGACGGTTCGCAAGGATAATCGAGCGAGGTGGGCAAAGAAAGCGAGGAATCCTCTTTCACGAACGTTACGTCCGTCTTGTCCTCGCCGTCCGCCGTGACGAGGCAGTTGCCGATCCCGACGAACGCGCCGGGATAACCGCTGAAAATACTTTGCAAAAGGTCCACGCCCGTGATTATCTCTACGCCCGTACCGAGCGTTTTTTCCAAGAACGGCTTATAGCAATCCAACAGCCCGTTTTCGTCTTTTACAAGCTTTTCCAGCCCGTCGAGAACGACGAACAGGCGAGGGTATTTTTGAATTCCGTTTTCCTTGCGCATACGCACGAGCTCGTCGAGGATCAAAAGCGCGGAATCGAGATCCGCCTGCGAGCGGATATACGGCGCGGTGATATCGGCGGTTTGCAAAGTCAATAAGTCCGAATACGCGAAATCGGGCGAGAGCAAAAGTACGCAAAGCTCGTTTTTTTCATAAACGCGAACGAGCGTTAACAAAAGCCTTTTGATAAATTCGGTGCGCTTTAAACCCGTCACGCAAAGGTGGTTGGCTCTGCCGTTTTTCGAATCCGTGCGCGCGAGCACGATCTCCCCCGCCTCGTCCACGCCGAGCGGAAGCCCCGCGCGAAGCCTTTCAAAGCGCGCCCCATCGTCCATTTTTATATTTGATAAAGCTGAAATAAATTCTTCCGTTTTCATACCGTCCTTCCCCGTCGTTTTTCTATTTTCTTTTATTATATACGATTGCGCGCGGTTTGTCAAGCTTATGAGAAAAACGCGCTCGGTTTTTCCGCGCGCGTTTTTGAGAAACTTTACGTTATTCGTAAATATCGAAGTAATCTTCTTTGTCGAACTTGATCTCTACCGTCTTTTCCACGCCGCCGCGATCGACGGTCATTTTCGCAACGTAGTTCAGCCTTGCGTTCAAAAGCAGATCGCCCACCTGATGCAAACGGGTAATCGAAAGCGTTTTAATCTCCGCGCCCTCGTCGTCGAGCAAGGTAATCGATTTCAAAACGTCGCCCTTTTGAAGCTTGCCGTACGCCGCCGCACTCGACTTTAAATCTTCCGCCACCGCGCATTTTTGCGTGATCACGAGCTTGCCGTTGGCGTTGATTTCCGCTTTGGATTCCACCGTCTGCACGGAAATGCCGAGCATCGCGCGCTTCACGATACCGCCTTCGGCGCGATGGTCAAGCGCGTTGTTCATCACCGCGATTGCGTTGTTGATCGGCAGGGCGTAGCCCATATTTTCCACGTCCTCTTCCACGTTTTTCGCGTTCACGATCCCGATGAGTCTGCCGCTCGCGTCGAACATCGCGCCGCCCGAATTGCCGTGGTTAACCGCCGCGCTCGTGCGCATAACGCGGTATTCCACCGGCGAGCCGTCGCCCGAAGTCGAGTCCATCGTGATATATTCCGATTCCACCGAAAGCACGCCGTCGGTGATAGATAAGCCGTCCCCTTCCGCGTTCCCGATCACGAACACGTTTTCGCCCGCCGTGCAGGCATCCGAATCGCCGACCGTCGCTTCTTCAAGCGCGCTGTTTTTCAAAATTTCGCTCCCTTGCACTTCTAAAACGGCGATATCGTAGTCCATCGCGCCGCCCACGAAGGTGGCTTTAATGCCGTAGCTTTCGTCTTTCATCGTCGTGGAATCGTAGCCGATCAAACTGCCGTAGGGATACAAATAAATGGCAGACGAGATGCCGTCCGTTTCGCCGCTGTCCGCCTCGTATACGACGTGATAGTTGGTGATGATCGTCGCGTTGCCGTTTTCTTTATCGAGGTCGATCACGACCCCGCTCCCTGCGGAGGTGGTAGGCGAGGCAGCTTGCGGAATGCCGTGTGTGGTACGGTCGGCGGCTTTAAACCCGCAATAGATCCCGACTACCGACATCATATTATGCGCGAGGCGCTCGGTGTCGTTGACGGGCTGGATATCCCCGTTAAAAAACTGTTCTAAAAATTCAATATAACTGCCCTCGAACAAATCGTTCTCGATCGCGGACTGATACGCCGCGTACGGGTCGATATCCTCCGCGTCCTTGCCGTTCGAGCCATTGAGGCTTTGCAACCATTCCGTTTCCGTGCCCGTAAAGCCGTTTTCAACGGCGATTTGGTAGGCGGATTTCCCGTTCGAAAGGGTGGCAAGCCATTGCGCTTCCGTGCCTTCAAAGCCGTTTTCAACCGCGATTTCATAAGCCGATTTGCTTTGCACGCCGCCCGTCAGATCGCAAGAAGCGAATCCCAAAGCCAAGCAGGACGCACAGGCGATCGCCAGTAGTCTTTTGGTAATTTTTTTCATAATCAGATTTTTCTCCGTAAAGGGCAACGCCCTTATTTATTTAGGTCTATTATACGCCTGTTTTTCGTTGATTATTTTATCGTTTTTTGAAAAACAGGTGAATTTTTCCTGTTAAGAGGATTGACGGGTCAAATTCCTCCGAGCTCGTCGAGCGTTAACGAAAAGGAAGGGATAAAATGCTCGAAAAAATATTCCACTTCGGGCAAAGCGCGCGAGTGAAGGTCTTGCTCAATGCTCTTTTTCGCCTTTTCGAATTCGCCGTTGCCAGAGCGAAGCTCTTCCAAGCATTTCAAATACGCCGAGAGCCTATCCGCGGCTTTCACGAGCTTATATTCCTCGCTCGTTTCGTCCGCGAGCACGAAAGGCGAAATTTCCTCTTTCAGCTCTTGGGGGAGCATTTCCACCATTTTTTCGCAAGCGGTTTTTTCGAGCCGTTTATACGCGTCGCGAAGCTCGGGATTATAATATTTGATCGGCGTGGGGAGATCCCCCGTCATCACCTCGCCCGTTTCGTGATAGAGCGCAAGGAGCACCGTTTTGCCGATATCCACGCTGCCGCCGAAGATTTTATTGCGGATCACGGCGAGCGCGTGCGCGAGAAGGGAAACGCTTTGGGAGTGTTCCATAATATTTTCCTCCCGCTCCGAGCGCATCAACTGCCAGCGCTTGATGTATTTCATTCTGTCGAGGTACGCGTAGAAATCGTAGCGCATTTTTTTTCTCCTTTTCGGCGTTATTTCGTTGACAAATCCCGCCGATTGTATTATAATACTCTTACAAAATTTAATTTATCCGTCGTGGGTGCCCTTTCGGGCTGAGATCATACCATTTGAATCGGCAAGGTAATACTTGAGCGAGAGATTGATAGCGAAATTTTCGTTTCGGCTTAGGATTTTTTACACCCGCTTTTTGGATTTTTGAAAAAGCGGGGTTTTTATTTCTTTCACCGAAGAAATACTGCGCGCGACGGAACAGGAGGTTTTTTATGTTTCTCTATTCCCTTTTATCCGTTAGTGAAAAAACTACGGAAATCATCAAATGGATCTCCGTCGGCGCGGTGATCTTACTGCTTGCGGTAATTGCATTTATCGGCGGAAACAACGCGAAAAAGCATGACTCAAAAAAGCTTGCGTTTGCAGGCATTTGCATTTCCGTTTCGTTCACGCTTTCCGTGATTAAATTCAAGATCTTCGCAAGCGGCGGCTCGATCACGATCGCTTCGTTCGTGCCCGTGCTCGTTTTTGCTTATTGCTACGGGCTTGCCGACGGTTTGCTCGTGGGGCTTATACACGGCTTGCTGAATTTTATCGAAAGCCCGTATATCCTCACGCCCGCAACCTTTTTCCTCGATTATCTCTTGCCCTTTGCAAGCATCGGCGTGATGGGACTTTTTAGACGTATGCCGCGCAAGGAAAAAGCCGTTTCTCCGCTCGTGCTCGGCGCGGTTTGCGCTTTTCTTTTGCGGTTTATCTTCCACCTTTTATCAGGCGTTATTTTCTTTAACGCAGGATATGTGGCGGATTTGCCCGTTTGGTCGCTCGAAAACGCTTTCCTCTATTCGTTTATCTATCAATGTATGTACGTGCCGTTCGACGCTGCGATCGCGATCGGCGTGCTCGTTGCGCTGACGAAAACGGGCGTTTTAGACTCCCTTTTAAAGCAAATGAAGCCAAAAGCAGAAAACTAATCGACGGAGATCTGATCGAAAACGGCTTTGTCCACGATCAGCTTTTTGTTCGGGATATCCACCTTTTTTACGACTCCGTTCACGGCAGGGAAGAGAATCTTCTTCCCTGCTTTTTCTATCGTGTAGATATCCGAAGAAAGGCTCGTGATCTCGACGAGCGTGCCGAGCGACTCCCCTTCCTCCGTTTCGCAGGAAAGTCCGATCATATCCACGATATAATACGTGCCTTCGTCGAGCTCGGGCGCGTCCTCTCTGTCGCCCTCGATCTTTTTGCCGCGGAAAAGCTCCGCCGCGTTCCGATCGGGAATACCGCGAAGCCCTAAATACGCCGCGCCCTTGCCGTCGGCGCGGAAAGATAAGATCTTATAAGGCTGATCGTCGATATACACCGTTTTGAACTCTTTGACGTTTTCGGGAAAATCGGTGTAGGTTTTGATTTTGAGTTCGCCGCGGATTCCCTGCGGCTTTAACACCTCGCCGATAACGAGTCTTTCCATAAGCTTACTCCTCACTTTCTTTTAAGCGCAAAAAGGCTTTCTTTCGAAAGCCTTTTCAAACGGTCTACGCGAATTATTCGGCTTCCGTTTCTCCGTCGCAATCAACGGCGTTTCCGTCCTTTTCACGGATTTCGACGACGTATCTTTTGCTGTTTTTCGGGGTCGCCGCGCGAACGATGGTTCTCATCGCCTTTGCGATTTTGCCCTGCTTGCCGATGACTTTGCCCATATCCGAAGAAGGAAGGGTGATCACGACTTCGATTACGCGTTCTTTTTCCGTTTCCGTGTATTCGACGTTTTCCTTATCCTCTGCGAACTGGTTCACGATGTATTTGATTAAATCCAACATACTCTTTTTCTCCGAATTTTTTTCTTTTTATGCAAAACGCAAAATAAGAAAAATTATTTATTGGACTTTTTCGCCTTCGTTTTCGAAGGGCTGAGTTTTTCGGATTTTTCCATCGCGCCCGTCTTTACGAGCAAGTTCTTTACCGTTTCCGTGGGTTGCGCGCCCTTTTTAAGCCATTCTTTTGCAAGCTCAACGTTGATATCGAGCGTTGCGGGATCGGTCGTGGGAACGTAGTGTCCGATGCAGTCGATGTATTCGCCCGTCGCAGCTTTTCTGCTGTCCGCAACTACTACACGATAGATAGGGTTCTTTTTGTCGCCCATTCTGAAAAGTCTCATTTTTACCATAATAAATACCTCCATAGTATCTTAAAATATTTTTTCTTTATTTTTTCCGCGGGGTCGCCGCGTTTTTTCCGTTGTGAATTTATATTGTGCTCTTAAAACGAAGCAAGACGCGAGCAAGACTCGACGAAGAATTGCGAAGCAGATTCTTCGTTTTTACTCAAAACGGCAAGCGGAATTTTCCCTTACCGCCTTTTAATTGCTTCATAAGCATTTTCGTCTGCTCGTATTGCTTCAAAAGCTGGTTGATCTCCTGCACGCTTCTGCCCGAGCCCGCCGCGATACGGCGTTTTCTGCGACTGTCGATAATCGCGGGGTTTTCGCGCTCTTGCGTCGTCATCGAAAGAATGATCGCCTTCGTATGCTCGATCTTTTTCTCGTCAAGATCTTCTTCCTTGACCTTTAACTTGCTCATACCGGGGAGCATCGAGAGCATCGCGGAAGCGCCGCCCATCTTTTTCATCATTGAGAACTGTTCGAGATAATCGCTGAGCGTGAAGGAATTTTCACGCATTTTCTTTTGCATTTTCAGCGCGTCTTCTTCCGTGATCGCCTGTTGCGCCTTCTCGATTAAAGACAACACGTCGCCCATACCGAGAATTCTCGAAGCCATACGGTCGGGATAAAAAGGCTCTAAATCGGTGAGCTTTTCGCCAACCCCGATAAACTTGATAGGCTTGCCCGTTACCGCTTTGATGGATAAGCACGCCCCGCCGCGGGTGTCGCCGTCGAGCTTGGTTAAAATCACGCCCGTGATGGCGAGCCGTTCGTTAAAGGTCTGCGCGACGTTCACCGCCTCTTGACCCGTCATTGCGTCCACGACGAGCAACGTTTCGGTGATCTCGACTTCCTTTTTGATATTTTCGAGCTCCTGCATTAAGGTATCGTCGATTTGAAGCCGACCTGCGGTATCCAAAATCACGGTGTCGTAGTTCATAGACTTTGCGTATTCGATCGCCTGTTTCGCGGTTTTTACGGGGCTTTGCGTGCCCTTTTCGAATACTTCCGTTTGGCAGTTTCTGCCCACGACTTGAAGCTGCGTGATCGCGGCGGGACGGTAGATATCGCCCGCGACGAGAAGGGGCTTTTTGCCCTGTTTTTTAAGCTGCAACGCAAGCTTTCCGCAAAGGGTGGTTTTGCCCGCGCCCTGCAAACCGCACATCATAATCACGGTGGGAGGCTTGGGCGAAACTTCTATTTTCGCGTTTTTCGCGCCCATCAGCGCGATCAACTCCTCGTTGACGATCTTGATCACCTGTTGCGCGGGGTTTAACGACGAGAGGATCTCCTGCCCGACCGCTTTTTCCGAAACCTCCGCGATAAACTGCTTGGCGACCTTTAAGTTTACGTCGGCTTCCAAAAGCGCAACGCGCACCTCGCGCATCGCCGTGCGGATTTCAAGCTCGGTGAGCTTGCCCCGCTTCGTAAGCTTGGAAAATATATGATTTAATCTTTCGGATAACGAACCGAATAACGCCATACGAGCCTCTTTACTTTATACTTTTTTTGAGCGAGTCGATCTCCGCTTGCAACTGCGCGCTCACGCGAGCGAAACCGAGCTTTTGCTCGTATTTTTCGAGCTGCTTGCGGGTCTTTGCCAAACAATCGGAAACGCTCTGGCGGGATACCCCTTTTTCCTCGGCGATTTCCCCTAAGGACAAATCGTAGGTGAAATACAAATCGGTGATCTCCCTTTGCTTTTCCGTGAGAAGGGGGGAATAAAGATCCCAAAGCCTGAGAAAGTTCAGATCGTCTTTCATTTCCCACCTCCGCGCTGTTTCCATACGTTATTATAACGGATAAAAACAAGACTGTCAAGCATTTTTACTTGACAGTCGGAAAATTTTTTTAAAAAAGGTGTAGCAAATCGACTAAGATTGCAAAGCCGAACAAAAGGATAATGCCCGCGAAATGAACGGCGGCTTCCACTTTTCGGTTGACGGGCTTTCGGCGTATCCATTCGATTACGCAGAAAATCACTTTGCAACCATCGAGCGCGGGGATCGGCAACAGATTGAACACGGCGAGGTTGACCCCGATAAACGCCGCGATATTGAGGAAGGATAAAACGCTGCTCGAAGCCGCTTCCGCCGTGACGGAAATCGTCGTGATCGGGCCTCCGACCGCGTCCATTCCGAGCTTTCCCGTGACGAGTTCGCCCAAAGAACGCAAAACGACGCCGCCGATCTTCACGGAATACGCCAAAGAATGTCCGATTCCTTCAAAAAATCCTTGCTTGACGGTAACGGTGTATAAACCGTCCAATCCAAGCGCGTTCAAGAGCCGACCCGTGTCGGACATATTCACGAAGTCCGCGTTTTCCTGCAAGGTGAGCTTTACCGTTCGTTCTTTCCCTTCGCGAAGAATTTTTACTTTAACGGTATCGCCCGCCTTTTTACCGTCGAGAACGTCCATATAATCGGTGATCAAATACAAGCTTTCGCCGCCGATTTCAAGGATAATATCCCCTTCTTGCAAAACGGGCTCGACCGTTTGCACGGAAGCTTCCGTCGCGCCGTTTTCGGCGGGTTTTTCCCATACCGTATATAACGGTCTGCCGATACAAGTGAACATCACGATTAAAAGCACGAGCGCCAACAAATAATTCATCGTCGCACCCGCGATCAAAACGATAATGCGCTTCCAAGGGGGCTGATCGTTGAAGCGTTCCCCTTTGGGCTCGGGGTATTCCTCTTTTTTCTCCTCGACGGGCTTTTGGGCGGGCGTTTCGGAGTCTTTCGTTTCGGGTGCGGGTTGAATGGACTCGTCCGTCATATCCTCGAACACCGCTTCGGCAGGCTCTTGCTTTTGCGCAGGGGCAGGTTTTTCGGGTTCGTCAGCTTCGTCCTCGCCGTCGAAGGCGCAATAACCGCCCAAAGGGATCACGCGCACGGCGAAAAGCTCGCCCGTTTTTTTACTGCGCTTTTTAAAAAGAGCAGGTCCGAAACCGACGGAAAATTCGTTAATTTTAAAGCCGAGTATTTTCCCCGCGAGATAGTGCCCGAACTCGTGAATGGTGACCATCGCGAGCAAGATCACGATCGCGAGGAGCACCCCGCCGACGCTTTTCATTACGCTTGCAAAACTTAATAAATTATTCAATCCCCAAAACCCCTTTCCCGATAGTGTTTGATTTTTTTCGGAAGGTTATACCTTTTTTCTCTTTCGAGTATCGCTAAACCGCAAGTTATTTTTTAATAAATTCTTTCGCGCGGGCACGGGCGATAAAATCTTCTTCCCGTAACGCCGCGTAGCTATCCGCTTTTTTTCGCGCCGTCGCGTTCAAAACGCCGTCTATCACTTCCGCGATTGCCGTGAACGGAATTTTTTCTTCTAAAAACGCCCGCACGGCGATCTCGCCCGCCGCGTTCAAAACGCAAGGATAGTTATCTCCCTGCTCCGCCGCCGTGAGCGCTAAGTCGTAGCAGGGAAAATCCTTGCGGTTTAACGGCTTAAAATGGATCGCGCCGAGCGCTTCGAAATCCAGCGGTTTTAAATCGCAATCGAAGCGGTCGGGATAGGTGAGCGCGAGCTGAATAGGAAGCTCCATCGTGGGATAGCTCATTTGCGCCAAAATCCCGCCGTCGTCGAACTCGACCATTGAATGGATAATGCTTTCGGGCTGTACGACCGTGCGTATCTTTTCAAGCGGGGCGTTATACAGCCACATAGCTTCGATCACTTCGAAACCTTTATTTAAGAGGGTCGCGCTGTCGATCGTGATTTTCGCGCCCATATTCCACGTGGGGTGTTTGAGCGCGCTGGCGGGGGAAGCGGAGCGGAGCTGTTCTCTCGTCCAGCCGTAGAACGGACCGCCGCTCGCGGTGATAATCAGCCGTTTAAAGGGCGCGTTCGTCTTAAACGAAAGGGCTTGCCAAAGCGCGGAATGTTCGCTGTCGATCGGCATTAAATCGATACCTGCCCCCTTGATTTCGTTCATAACGAGCTCGCCGCCGCAAACGAGCGTTTCCTTATTCGCAAGCGCGAGCGCCTTTTTCGCTTCGATCGCTTTTAAGGAATATTTGAGCCCCGCAAAGCCCGTCGCGGCGACGACGGCGGTATCAATATCGCCGTAAGCCACCCCGTCGAGAGCGGCTTGTTCGCCGCAACGAAAGCAAACGCCGTTTGGAATTTCGTCCGCAATTTTTTTACCTGCACTTTCGTTTACGAGTGCGGCGTATTTGGGTTTAAATTCCCGCACCTGCTCTAAAAACAGCTCTGCCGAACAGTTGGCAACGAGGCTTACGATTTGAAATTTTTCGGGATAGCGACGCGCGACGGAGCAGACCTGTCTGCCGATCGAGCCCGTCGAGCCGATCAAAGAAATTTTTTTCATTTCCTCTCCTGTGGAAAAAATACCTTTTCCGCGATGGATAAGGTATTTTTCGGGCGTAAATTATACGAAGCTTAAAATCACGAAGGCAAGATACACGACGACCGTTGCGAAGAGCGACCCGTCGATACGGTCGAGCACCCCGCCGTGACCGGGCATAATGTTGCCCATATCCTTCAAGCCGACCTTGCGTTTTATACAGCTTTCAACGAGGTCGCCAAAAGCCGTCGCCACGGCAAGCAAAAGACCCAAGCCAAGATAGAAAGGCAAGATCAAATACGCTTTTTCGAACGAGCCCGCCGCGCCGTTATAGGCAAAATACAAAATCGCCGCGCCGAGCATACCGCCAACGAGCCCGCCTATTCCGCCGATCACAGTTTTATTCGGGCTCAAATTAGGCGCGAGCTTTTTGGGGAAGAATTTCTTTAAGAATCTTCCGAACACGTAGGCGAGCGAATCGGCAAACGGGGACACGACGAACACGAACAAAATCGCGATATCGCCGTTGAGCGCGTACCTGGAAAGCCCCGCGCCGTCTACCGAAATATGGTTGGAAAGGACGAGCAAGCACAAAAGCAAGCTCGGATAAACGGCGGACAAAAACGCCGTGCCGAGGTTTTCGATCGTCGTTTCATCGTGGCGCGCGACGAGCAAGCTCAAAAGCGCAACCGACAAGAAGAACACGCAAGCGATCGTGAACAGAAGCCCTGCGCCGAGGAAATATTCCCCGAGCGCGCACGCAGGCACGCAAAGGATCGCGAACGTGAACACGATTCCCCGTTCGGCTTTCGTGGTTTTCTCCTTCATAGCGCGGAGCATTTCAAACGTGCCGATCAGCGCGAACGCGTAGGTAAGCGCGTCGAAAAATAAGTCGTTTACAAAAATTTTCAAAAGATAGAATACGAGCAACACCGCGATATAGCAACTGCCCGTAAGCAATCGAATTTTCATATAAAAGTCCTTTGGAGCGGGAAATAAACTCAACCCTGCCCCGTTCGTTTTTCATTTATTCGCCTTTTTCTATCTGTTCGTCCGTCTTTCCGAAACGGCGGGTCTTAGACGAAAAATACGCGATCGCTTCGTCTAAATCCGCGTCCGAAAATTCGGGGAACATTTTATCGGAAAAATATAGCTCGGCGTACGCCGCTTGCCATAAAAGGAAGTTGGAAAGGCGCACCTCTTTGCCCGTTCTGATAATCAAATCGGGATCGGGCTGACCGCCCGTATATAAAAGTGCGGAAAGGCGTTCTTCGGTAAGCTTTTCGCCTTTTTCCACCGCAAGATTTGCCGCGCGAACGATCTCCGCGCGCGAGCCGTAAGCGAGCGCAACGTTAATTCCCTTGCCTTCAAAATCTCGCGTTTCCGCTTCCGCTTTTTCCAAAATCTCCTGCACGTCGGCGGGGAGCAAATCGCGTTCGCCGATAATTTTAAGGCGCACGCCCCGCGCGCAAACCTTGCGCATACAGTCTAAAAATCGGGTGCGGATCAGCTCGAAAAGCGCGTCGAGCTCCTTTTGCGGACGGTTTAAATTCTCCGTTGAAAGGGCGTATACCGTGATATAGTCCACGCCCAAATCAAAGGCGTGTTCCATCAGTCCGATCATTCTGTCCACCCCTTTTTTATGCCCGTAGGCGCGGGGGCGGAGGCGGGATTTCGCCCATCTGCCGTTGCCGTCCATAATGATCGCGATATGCTTGGGCACGCGTTCGGCGCTTACCATTATTGTATTCTTTGCCATAGCTTAAATAGACATCAATTCTTTTTCTTTTGCCGAAATAATGCTTTCAAGCTGACTCATATAGGAAGCAACCGTCTTTTCCACGTCCGCTTCGCAACCTGCCGTTTCGTCCTCGGAAAGCTCTTTCGCGGTCTTCATTTTCTTCAAAACGTCCATCGCGTCGCGGCGTTGGTTACGCACGGCAACCTTGGCTTCCTCGCCCATTTTCTTGATTTGTTTCACGAGTTCTTTTCTTCTTTCCTCCGTCATTACGGGGAATACGAGGCGGATCACCTGTCCGTCGTTGGTGGGCGTGATGCCGATATTCGATTGCAAAATCGCCTTTTCCACCGCTTTCAAAAGCGATTTATCCCAAAGGTTGATCTGCAAGCAACGCGCGTCGAGTGCGGAAACGTTCCCGAGCTCGATCAGCTTGCTCATACCGCCGTACGCTTCCACTTCGATACGGTCGAGGATTTTCGGGTTTGCGCGGCCTGCGCGAATCCCGCTATATTCGTTTTCGAGGGAGTTGAGCGTTTTTTCCGCTCTCTCTTCGAGTTCGAGCATCATTTCTTCTACTTTTTCGTTTTCAATCATTGTGTTGTCCTCCGTTTCTACGTTGATTTTTTTGATTTTCTTATTTAAATTATACGGAAATGAGCGTGCCCAAGTCCTTTTCGCCACAAACGGCGCGGATAATGGAATTCTCTTCGTTCAAGCCGAACGCAAGCGTGGGTACGTTGTTTTCCATACACATCGTCGCCGCGGTGAAATCGATCACTTTTAAGCCGCGATTGATAATGTCGGCGTATTTAAGCGATTCGTATTTTTTCGCAAACGGGTTGGTTTTGGGATCGGAATCGTAGATCCCGTCCACGTTCTTCGCCATAAGTAGCATATCCGCGTCGATCTCGCAAGCGCGAAGCGCCGCCGCCGTGTCCGTCGAGCAATAGGGATTGCCCGTGCCGCAAGCGAAAATCACGATCCTGCCCATTTCAAAATGACGAAGCGCCTTTCTTAAAATAAAGGGCTCGGCTAAGGATACCATATCGAGCGCGGTCTGTACGCGCACGGGCACGCCGCGCTGTTCGATCGCGTCCATCATTGCAAGAGAGTTCATAACCGTGGCGAGCATACCCATATGGTCGGCAGTCGTTCTGTCCATATTCGTTCCCTGACGACCGCGCCAAAAGTTCCCCCCGCCGATCACGAGCCCAACCTGTACGCCCATATTATGCACGGCGACGATCTGTTCGACGACCCCCGCGATCACTTCGTGATTAAGCCCGAAATGTTGATCCCCCGCGAGCGCTTCGCCCGAAAGCTTCAAAAGTACTCTCTTGTATTTTGGCTGCATAGTATCCGTTATCCTCCGTTTTTCTTTTTCGTTTTTCTTAGGTTTTTGCGCGCCGAAAAAATGCCCGCAAAAACGCCTTTTACCTATTATACCATATTTTGCAAAAGAAAGCTATATAAATAAACCAAAAAGTTTGGAAAAAATATAAGTTTTTTGGCAGATAATTTTTACAACTTTTTGTGATGTAAGCAAAGACTTTTTTCTTGTGTAACACTATAATAAATTTATGAATACTTACCGTTTATTTAAAGACGTTCTTCAAGAACTTATCAAACAAAGAAATTTAACGCAAAAACAATTTGCACGAATCGTTGGCGTAAGCGAACGACAAGTGAAAGCTTGGATATCGGGGAAAAGCAAACCGAGATGCAGCTCTTTAATAAAGATTGCGATTGCTTTGAAAGTTTCCGTAAATTATTTGTTGGGTATTTGAGACAAACAAAAAGATTTCGAAGATTTTTGTTTTATATAAGAGAAACAGTTACAGTCATTGTGAGCGTAACCGATAGGTGGAGCGAGGCAATCCCCTTTTACGCAGTCCGTAAAGTCCTTGGGATTGCTTCGTCGTTTCACTCCTCACAATGACGCAAAAAATCGAAAAAGGCTTATTATAGGAAAAAACCCGCGAGAATCGCGGGTTTTTGCGTTTTGCTTTTTAATTATTTCTTCATTGCCGCAACTTGCTTTGCAACTTCTTCGCTAAGATCTTCGCTCTTCTTTTCAAGACCTTCGCCCATTACGAAGAACGCGAACTTGTTGATCGACGTGTTGCCACCTTTCAAAAGGTCGGCAACCTTCTTGGAATCGTCCTTAATGAACGCTTGTTCCAAAAGACAGTTTTCTTCGTAGAACTTCTTGATTCTACCCATAACCATCTTTTCTGCGATCGCTTCGGGTTTGCCTTCGTTGATCGCCTGTTGCTTCAACACTTCCTTTTCCTTTTCGAGCGTTTCCGCGGAAACCTCTTCCTTCGTGAGGTATGCGGGCTTCGTGAACGCTACCTGCAAGGTGATATCGTGCGCAACTTCCTTCGCTTCCGCCGTCGCTTCTCCCGCCATATCGAGAATAACGCCGAGCTTGCCGCCAAGGTGGATATAGCTTTCAAGGAAGCCTTCCGTTTCGTATCTTACGAATCTTCTAATCGCGATCTTTTCACCGATCACGGCGATTTTGCTCTTCAAATATTCTTCTACCGTGCCGTCAGCGGGCGTAGCGCAAGCAAGAAGCGCTTCTACGTTCGCGGGGTTTTCTTTAATGATTACTTTCGCCGCTTCGTTTGCGATTTCAAGGAACTGAGGGTTCTTTGCAACGAAGTCGGATTCGCAGTTGAGCTCGATCAAAACGCCCGTTTTGCCTTCGATATAGCAAGCGACGATACCTTCCGCAGCGATACGGGAAGCCTTCTTTTCAGCCTTTGCAATCCCTCTTTCTCTCAAAAGGTCTGCCGCCTTGCTCATATCGCCGTCAGCGTCCGTCAACGCTCTTTTGCAGTCCATAACGCCTGCGCCCGTCTTTTCGCGGAGCGCCATTACGTCTTTAGCCGTAAATGCCATAATTATTATCTCCTTTTCGATTTATTCAAAATACGTGTCGCTTACGCGTTTTCTTCCGCTTCCGCTACTTCTTCCGCCGCCGCTACGACTTCTTCAATGTCCATAGCAACCGCTTCTTCGCCTTCCGCCGCTTCTTCCGCTACGGATACGAGCGCTTCTTCGCCCTGATTCGCTTCGATAACCGCGTTTGCGATCACGGAAGAAATGAGCTTGATCGCGCGGATTGCGTCGTCGTTGCCGGGGATCACGTAGTCGATTTCGTCGGGATCGCAGTTGGTATCGGTGATTGCAACGATCTTAATGCCGAGTTTCTTCGCTTCTTTGATCGCGATGTCTTCGTTGTGGGGGTCAACCACGAACATAACGCCGGGCATAGACTTCATTTTCTTGATACCGCCAAGGTTCGCCTGCAACTTGCCCATTTCCTTCTTTAAAAGCATAACTTCCTTTTTGGGAAGCGCTTCAAAGTCGCCGTTTGCTTCCATCGCTTCGAGCTTTTCGAGGCGTTCAACGCGGCTTCTCATCGTTTTGAAGTTGGTCAAGCAACCGCCGAGCCAACGGGTGTTCACGTAGTACTGTCCGCATCTTTCCGCTTCTTCTTTGATCGCGTCCTGCGCTTGCTTTTTCGTGCCGACGAAAAGGACGGACTTACCCGCTTTCGCCTGTTCGCAAACGAACGCGTACGCTTCTTCGATCAGCGTTGCGGTGAGTTGCAAGTCGATAATGTGAATATCGTTTCTTGCCGCGAAGATGTACTTCTTCATTTTCGGGTTCCACTTTCTCGTTTGATGACCGAAGTGTACGCCTGCTTCCAAGAGCTGCTTCATAGTGATAACTGCCATAATTCAAACCTCCGTTTTTCCTCCTCGCTTTGCGTTGGCTCGCAACTTATCCGCATTGAAAGATTTTACGGACACGGATTGCGCACAGTGAGCGAGTGTGAATTTTTAGCTATATTATTTTACCATAAAGGACAGGCGATTGCAAGCTATTTTGCTATATATCCGAGGATTTTTTTGGAATTTTTACTTTTTTTTCGGCGCGCCCGAGCAAAAAGATATCGATATGCTCGTCGGTGTTTTCTAAAAAGTTCAATAATTCGCATTGACTTTGATAGTGCTTCCTCAATTTTCTAAGGAGTCGCATTTTTCTTAAAGATTCTATCTTTTGCACGTAATACAAAAGATACAAATCGGATAAAGTCAATTTTTTCGCGATATCGAGTAGCTCGTCGCGCTTTTTGACGAGTCTTTCTTTGGTGGTGTATTCGTTCCAACTTTTTCTGTGATAATAGCGGATCTCCCTATCCAACTCTCGAAATATGCGATTCAATTCGGGAATGTCTTTAAAAAGTTCTTCGTTTTCCATTTATTTTCTCCTTTTTCGTAACTACCCAATTCGGGTATTTATATTATACTACCCAATTTGGGTTGCGTCAACCCATTTTGGGTAGTATTGTGATAAAATAATAATATGGAAACTAAAAATATGACTTTTGCCGAACGATTAAAACGAATTCGAAAAGATTGCAACTTAACGCAAAAAGACGTTTACGAAAAATTAAATATTTCTCCTAACGGCTATGCAAGCTACGAGCAAGGGAGAACCGAGCCGAATATAGACACGATAGTCAAATTGTGCGCTATTTTCGGCGTTTCCGCAGACGAATTACTCGGAATCGAATTGTAAAAAAGCCCTCTCCTGTGGGAAAGGCTTATATCGCAAGCAAAAAACGGCTCGAAATTTTCGTTTCAAGCCGTTTTCGTTTACCGTTTTTAATCCGCGCCGTCGAGCTTCATCGCTTCGTCGCTGTTTTCGTACTTTTCGTATTGATTGCAGAATTCCGCGAACACCTCGTCCATCAACTGCTCGTCTTCGAGGGGCAAAAGCTGTTGCTCCTCCCCTTCGCCTTTTAAAAGGAACATCACGACTTCGTCCTCTTCCTCCTCCGTTTCGGGTTCGGCTTTTTGGAAGAAGCAATACCATTCCCCCTTATAGTCGATCGTGCCGATATGCAGGAATCTTTCTACGTTCCCTTCGTCGTCTTCGAGTTCGAGGATATTTTCCTCCTCGTAGTCCTCTTCCGTCAATTGAATATCTTTTGCCATAGCGTTCTCTCCTTTTTTTAATTTATTATGATTCCTCCGCGTTCGCGAGCCGTTGCTCCCGTTCGCGTTTTTTCATTCTCGATAAATAGCTTTCGAGGATATAGGAAGCGGCGATCGAATCGATCGTCTTTTTCCTGTCCCCGCGCTTCACTCCGCCCGCGATCTGCGTTTCCCGCGCCAGCATCGTGGTAAACCGCTCGTCTTCCAGCTCCACGGGAAGCTCCGTCGCGTTCTTTAACGCCTCGATAAATTCTTGCGTTTTCACCGTTTGCACGCTCTCCGAGCCGTCGAAATTGACGGGCATACCGCACACGATCACGCCCGCGCCTCGCTCCTTTGCGATCCTCGCGATCGCCTGCACGTCCTCGGGGAAATTGCGCGTGCGGAAGTAGGTTTCGCACGGCATCGCGTATTCGTTGAAGGGGTCGGAGATCGCCACGCCGATCCGTTTATCGCCTATGTCGAAGGCTATCGCTCTTTTTCCTATCATAGCTTTATTATACCATAAACGAACGGCGTTCGTCTACCGTTTGAAAGAAGTTTACGCGTATACTTTCAGAAAATTTTCACATACTGACAACGCGAAGCCGCTTTTTGCGGTTTTAAAGGAGGTTTGTCGTATGGAGAAATTTGCTCTCGGTTTGGTGCTCGGCGGTCTTGGCGGGGCGCTACTTGCCGCGAACAGTTGGAAAATGCGCACGCTCGTCAGAAAGGGACAGGAGGATATCAAGGCGAAAATCGACCAAATAATGGACGAAAAAATCCGTGAAATGGAAAATTCCGCCGCGTACTCCCCCGCGCCCGAGGCGGATCAAGAAGCTGACGACGAGTCGAAAACGGCGGGTAAAAAAGCGAAGAAATAAGCTTTTTCCGCAAAAACCCTCGCGGGGCGTGCCTCGCGAGGGTTTTCCTTAATTTTGGTCGTTTTTAAGTCGGGCGTTTTCCGCTTTTAAGAAATTCACCTCGTCTTGCAAACGGGCGTTTTCCGCTTTCAAAGCTTGGGCGAGGCGGTCGTAAAGCGCATTGATCTCGTTTTCCAGCCTACGGCGCAAAAAGTCCTTATCGGGCAAAGCGGGCTTTTCTCCGCGCTTTTTCAACGCGTACCTGCCCCCTTCCGTTTCCTCTTCGATCCCCAACTGCTTTTTGATCGAAGCGATTCGTTCGGGTTCTTTTTTCAAGGTGTTACGGTATTTATTTTGCAGGCGAAGCATCAGCTTATCGTCGCCCGCCGCAAGGTTGCAGATCGCCCTGCGCACGGAAATGCCCTTGCTCTTTTCCGCGAGGATACTTTTTATCGCCTCGTCCGTTTCTTCCTCGGTAAATTCGCGAATCTTCTCCACGGAAAGCTGCGTGCCGTCGAGAAGCTTGACGATGCGTTCGTCGCCCTTGGAGTTTTTCATAAGCGCGTAGTAGTAGTTGCGCACGCTCCCCTTGGCTCTGCCGTGTTTGATTCCGTACGTTTCGAAAAGCCACGTGAGCGTTTTTCCTTTTTGGCGACCTTCTTTAATGTATTCCACTAAGCTTTTCGCCTCTTCTTCCGTGTAGCCGTTGATCTTGTTCATAAATTCCTCCGTTTTCGGGCGTTCGCCCTTCGTTTGAAAGAATTATTAACCTATTTTTTCCTTTTTATACATTGAATTTCAGAAAAAAGAATATAGTAAACTATGAAAATTTATTTTTTATCTTCCCGCCCCTGCGCGCTGACCTTGAACGGCGCGTATTTCGGACTCACGAGCACTTTTGAAAAATTTGCGGAGGTTTCCCCGAAAGATAATATTTTCGCGGAGTTTATTCCCGAGGGCGCGTCGCCTATTCGGTTTTTTATCACGGAAAACCTGCGCTTTACCCCGCCCGAGGGGTGCGAGGTGTATCTTTTAAAAGACGGCGTCGCCGTGTTCGCGCGGGATTTCCCCCCGAACGATTTTTCCTTACAACCGCTCTTGCAGAAAAAATTCGACTCTTGCCTTGCGACCTTATTTAAACAAGGCAGAACGCAGCTCTCCCTCGAACGCGCGGGCGAGCTATTCGTCGCGACCCTGCCCCCGTCGTTTGCTCCCGTCGATTTAAAGGAAGAAAACGGATTTATCCTCGTGGACGGGGAAAAGGAGATCGCGCTTTATTCCCCGCGCGCCGAGCTCCTTTTGCACGAAAAGGCTCTTTCTTACACCTTCGAAAACGGCGAGCTTCGCGCGGTATTGCCCCTGTCCGATCGGTTGAAGCGGACGGCGGAATGCGTTTGGACTTTGAGCGAAACGGGGGCGGAGCGCGCCTCGTTTACCCTTCGGCAAGAGGGCGCGGAGAACGAGGAAAGCTTGCGGGAGGAGCTTTTGCCCTACGCCTTTTTCGAAAGCGTTTTGATCGGCGCGGAGGTTACGCAAATGCTTTCGGAGGAATTAGCGGAAAAAGCCGATTCCCTGCGGGAGTTTTTGGGGGATTTTATCGCCGTTACGCTCACGAACGACCCGCGCGAGCTGGGGCTCGTATATAAAAAAGCCGAACGGCTTTTCGAGCTGAAATATTTCCGCGTGAGGATAGAAAACGGCAAGATCGCCGACGTTCAAATTTGAAAATTTTTTCATATTCTATCAAACGCTTGACTTTAAAAAATAAGTATGCTACAATAAATTTACTATTATAAAATTTTCACAAAAAGGGGTAAAATTATGTTTTTCTTCGATAAAAGATCGGCATTGAAACAAGCAAGAAAAGTGATCGCTTCCGAGCTGAAATTAGGCGTGCCTGAAAAGCCTGTAAAATCCAACGCTCAGTATAAATTTTTCGGCAAAAACATTCATTTAGGCGTTGCTAGCGCGTTTTACTACGAAGTGCGCGACGAATACGCGTTTTCGTTTCGGTTTGAATACCATAAAAATAAATATATCAATTTCCAAATCACCGCGAACGGCTTGGATTTGACCTTTACCCCTAACGGTATGCGTATGATTAAGGAACAATATCCCGACTATGAATTTTTGTTCGATAAATCGCGGACTTATATGACGATCAGTAAAGTGCCTGTAAGTAGCGTCAAAGAAGTGAGCGCCGTCGTGAGTCGCCTCGTTCAAAAGTGGAATAATTCGGGTTTATACGCCCTGTTGTTGGAGCTTTACAAGGTTTAAAAAAACGCCCTTGCGGGCGTTAATAAAAAATTTAGAATTAGAAGAAGCGGTATAGCAAAAGCTATGCCGCTTTTTTGTGTATTTGCGCATTTTAAATAAATATATCGTCTTTTATGTCGGGATTTTCTTTCCAAAACTCATATACTTCTTCAATGAACGGTTTATACTTG
Organism: Candidatus Scatosoma sp.; assembly: GCA_045644545.1. Taxonomy (GTDB): domain Bacteria; phylum Bacillota; class Clostridia; order Christensenellales; family Borkfalkiaceae; genus Scatosoma. The sequence goes on from JAZRHC010000009.1 coordinate 101,877, forward strand.
TCTACGCGCTCAACGGCGTTTTCATTGAAAAGATCCGCAACCTCGTCAAGCAATTCGCCTAATTGCGTATCGTCCAATTCTGCGTCTTTTAAGTCCTTTTTAAAATATTCTATAAGCGTTTTGCGGTGGTAATCGTATATTTCTTGATAAACGCTGTCTTCAAGCAATTCGCTATGTAATCGCAAATAACGGTGCACCCACGTAATTATATTTTTTCTGCCGCCTTTTTTCAAACTGTGTTCCATACGCCTCATTTTTAATTTTTCTTTCATAAGTTTCCTCCGATAAATAAATAGCGTGCCGCTCTCTTACGAGAACGGCACCGTAGAATATACCTTTCTCGTATAGTTGCTAAACTCGTTTACATTCCCCAATTAACCATAAGATCAACGGATTTTATAAACACGATATGAGATATAATCCTACCAAGATTATATCCGTTTCGTATGGTTATTATTAAGTTAGGAAATGCTTACAAATGTAGGTTTTTTGAGTTTAGCATATTTATTATACGCAATTTTTAAAATAAAGTCAATAGTAAATGCGGTTTAATAAAAATTTTCTTTTGGGATTTATCCGTGACATTTTCAAAATTTTTGCCTCTATTAGGCGAATGCTATTGACAATTGATATAAATTATGGTATAATAAGACCATAATAAGCATATATTAGTAATAGGAGGAACAAATATGACTCAACCTTTACCTAAAATATTACCCGTAAACGAACTTAAAAACACGGCGAGTATTATGAAAACTTGCCAAGAAAGCCCCGTGCCTATCGTTATAACTAAAAACGGTTATGGCGAAGCCGTTATAATGAGCGTTAAACTTTACGAGGAAATGTTTGCAAAGATGCAAGCGGCTGCTCTTATCAACGCAGGTTTAGACGATATCGAAAACGGCGCTACGCCTATAAGCGGAACGGAATTTTTCGGTGCAATGAGAGCAAAGTATGGAAAATAATAAATATCAACTAAAAATTTTTCCTTTGGCTAGGCTTGATATGAAGCAAATATTTGACTATATAGCCGTTGAACTTTGCAACCCAACTGCGGCAATCGAACAAATTGACGATTTTGAAAAGGCGTTTGAAAACGTCTGCGTCTTTCCCGAAAGTTGCCCTTATATAAGCAACGAATACGTAAAGGACAAGTCGTTACGTAAGTTGATGATAAATAATTACATAGCATTTTATCGCGTAAAAAATGACGAAGTACAAGTTGTTCGTGTTTTATATGGTATGCGCAACTACGAAGCGCTATTATAAAATTGCACTAGTCGCGCACGCGTTACTTGCCGCCCCGCTCCTGCCTTCTTTGTGTAAAGGAAGATGGCATTTTCGCAAGAAAATATCGGAAGAATTGTTAATCTTTTACAATCCCTCACCGCCTTCGGCGGAGCTCCCTTTACACAAGGGAGCGAGTTTAGTAAAAACGCTCCTTTTGGGGGAGCGTTTCGTTTGCATACGTTAATATTTCGTGATCTTCACGGATTTGATCACGATAGGTTTTACGGGCACTTCGTAGGTTTCCTGATCGTTGGCGTTTTCCAAAACGGGATCGTTTTCGTTCACGTAGACGGTGACCGATTCGGTAAATTCGTCCTCCGCGTCCTCCTCCGTGCCGAGGGTGCTGATATAGGAAGCGATTGCCTTTTGAAGCTTTTCAAGCGTGGACTTGCTGTCCGAAGAAAGCTTCGCAAACGTGCAATAGGAAGTGCTTGAAGTTGCCGTCGTGGAAAGGTTGATGGAGAACAGCGAAGTCGCGCTGTTGTATTCGTAGTCCTTGCCGTTCGTGTAGCCCTTGCCGTCCGCACGCTTGATCGTTACCGTTTCCTCGGTGTCCTTGGGCGTATAATACATCGTCAACGCGCCGTAGGTTTGTTGAAGCGCGCCGTTTTCCACTTGGAAATTATTCTTCGAGAACTCGCCGTAGAGCGTGTAGGTGGGGTCTTTGCGGTTTTCGTCGTCCCAAACGGTAATCGGGAAATTCTTATAGTCCGCAACGAGCCCGAAATAGTCCTTTTCGTAGTTGAGCGCAAGACTGCCCGCCAAATCGTCGGCTTTATATTCGTAGCCGCCCGTATACATTTTGCTGTCCGCATAGTCGTGCACGAGCATATTTTTATAATATCCTTCTTCGGCAAGCTTGATAAAGTGGCTGACCGTTGCGGGCGCGATCTTTCTATACAGCGTGTATTCGAGCGTATACGTTTTGTCGTTGAACTCGATTTTTATTTCCGCCTCGGGGCGGTCGGTCGTACAGCCTGCAAACGTAGCCGAACAACCCAAAACGCTGCCGAGCGCAAGCGTAGCGCAAACGATTTTTTTCAATGCTTTTTTGAACATAGTCTACTCCGTTTTTTGCGATTCGAGCTTTTTTAAGCTCGTGATACCCTTTTATTTTAGCCGTTATTTTCATTTCCGTCAAGCGGTTTTACACGATTTTAGAAGTTTTTACCTAATTTACACAAAAAGGCAATTTTCCTCACGACTCACGCGATTTTCACGCCCAGCCGTTCCCCGCATTTAACGATGGTTTCGTTGCCGTCCTCGGTGTTTTTCAATAATTCTTCGTCGGGCGCGACCTTGCCTTTTTCCACGAGAACGACGATCGTCGAGCCGCCGAACTCGAATCTGCCCTTTTCCTCGCCGCGCTTGAATTCGCCCGCGCCGTGGTTGTTGACGATCCTGCCCACCATCATCGCGCCCACTTCCACCTGCGTGACTTCGCCGAAGTTCGCCGTTTTCAAAACGGTGTATTCTCGGCAGTTTTCCGTGAACACGCGGCGGCGTTCGAGCGCCGTCGGCTGGACGGTGTGCAATTTTCCTTTGATAAAAACGTTTTCGCCCTTTTCGCAGTCGTCAAGATAGGCGTAGCGGTGGTAATCGTCCACGCAAAGTCGGAAAATAAAGCAATACCCGCCTTTATATTTTTCCGCAAGCTCCTTGCTTTGCAAAAGCGTTTCCGTCGTGTAGGTAAAGCCCTTCACCTCAAAACGGCTTTCCTCGTCGATTTTAAAAAGCGTAAGCTTTCCGTCGCAGGGCGAGCAAAACGCCGAAGGGTCGGGATCGAACGGACGAAGCTCTTTTTTGATACGGCGAGTGAAAAAAGCGTTGAAACAGGAATATTCCTCTTGCTCGTACAAGTCCATATCAATGCCGTTATTGCGGATATATTTTTTGATCATTCCCTTGGAAAGCCGACTGTCGAGGTATTTTCCCGCGAGCTTGGAGATCCAGCGGCGGGTCAAAAGCTTTAAAACAAGCCCGCCGAAGGGGTTATAATATAAAAATCGCAGGGATTTTTTCGGCTTTTCCTCGGGAGGGAGAATATTTCGCATACTTGTTCCTTACTTAATCCAGAAGAACCAAACGGGGCTGTAATCGAGCACGAATTTTTGAATCGCGAGAAGCCCTAAAACGAGGAGCACCACGCAGACCATCGTGATCGTGAGCGCTTTGATCTTGAATTTCGGCGTGTTGAAGCGGAACACGAACAGGAACGCTATCAGAATATACGCAAAGCTCATAATCGCAAACGTCACGTCCGAAAAACAATGCGGATTCGTCGCGAGATCATACGCCGCTGGATCGCGGAACATCGTTGCCACCATATAGAAAATAGGCAGCCCTATCGCCACGTTGGTAACGGGTAAGCCCACGTAGGAGGTGCGGCGCTGATCGGGCGCGTTTTCCACGCGAATGGCTTCTTCCACGTTAAAATACGCAAGGCGAATGAGCGCGCACAGCGAGAACGCTACGAAGATAGGCGCAAAATACCATTCGCGCATACCCATACCCCAACCGATCATAATCGGGGCTACGCCAAAGGCGATAATATCGCTCAACGAATCGATCTGTTCGCCGAACATTCTATCTTGACGGGTTCTGTTCTTACGGGTTTTCGCCACCGCGCCGTCGAAGCTGTCGCAAAAGCCGCTGATCAACAGGCAAAATACGCCGTAGCCGGGGTGCTCGGATGCGGAAAAGAAAATTCCCGCGATCGCCGCCGCGACCGAGATATACGTTAAGATCACACCGTAATGCCAGTGCCCTACGAAACGCTTGCTTTCCATAATTGTTTACTCCTCCAAGTTGGTTTTTTCTTCCGTTGTTACGGGCGTTTCCGAAACGGGTTGGGGGCTCGTTTCCTCTTCCCCTTCGTCCGCTTTTAAAACGATTTTTTTGCTCTTTCCGCCGAGCATATGATAAACGAGCGTATACACTCCGCTCACGATCATTAACAGATAATACGAAATCAACCGCGTGACCATCACCGCCACGAGCACGAACTGATTATCGTAGCCCAAAGCGCGATAGCTTTGGATATATAGTAGTTCGTACACGCCCGACCCGCCGGGGAGCGGGAAGCAATTATAGCCCAAAGTGATAAACGCCTGTGCGCAGAAGATTTCAAGCGGGGAAACGCCGGGGAGCGCCGCCGCGCACACGAAGTAGGTGATCATAAGTTGCGACGCCCGTTGCAGGATATTCAGCAACAGCGCCCACACGAACAAGGACGGGTGTTTTTTGACGACTTCGAAATCGTTGTGGTATTTTGCCACCGCGCCCTGCCATTTTTCGCGCCATTTTTCGGGCTTTTTCATAATCTTCATTTTCGCGACGAGCGAAATTAAGCCGTTGCCGAGCTTCAACACGAATTTATCGTATTTCATACAGGCAAAGAAGAACGCGAACAACGCGAGTTGCAACGCTAAGCCGACGAGCACGATCACTTTTACGAACGTGCCGAATTGCCCGAAGATGGAAAACCCAGCGATAAACGCCACGGCGCCCATTACGAGGATCGCGCCCGTATACGCGAAGATATTAAACATCAACGCAAAGCCCGAAGTGCCGCCGTCGATCCCGTCGCGCACCATATAATACGCAGACGCGGGTTGTCCGCCCGTCGCGCTCGGAGTCAAAGCCGAATAATAAAGATCGGCTGACGAATACGCGAGCGAAGAACGGAATTTCGGACGGTAGCCGAGCTTGCGCGTAATGATATGTAAGCTTACCGCCTCAAAGACGATAAAAAGAAGCATACACACGAACGCGCCCGACAAAATTCCAAAATTGCAATCGGCAAAATAATTTTTGATATCGGCGTAGCTGAGGTCTTTGTTGCTCGTGAACAAAATCACGAGGGTGATCACCAAAAGCGCGACGACGAACAAGCCGTTCAAAAGCTGCTTTTTTACGTTCTTCGAAAGTTTCATTCCGCGCTCCTTTTAGGCGTTTTCACCCAGTTTTTTCCTTTCGTACACAATACGCTGAGTTTATTGTATCAAAAACGAACGAAAAAGTCAAGTGTCGTAGTTCACTTGACGGAAAATTCCCCAGAAAAAACGAAAAAAACTCCCTCGAACTTGTCCGTTCGAGGGAATTTTTTGTGAATAAACTTATTTAAGTTCAGCCGTTGCGCCGTTTTCTTTGAGCTTCGCAACGAGAGCTTCTGCATCTGCCTTAGGCGCGTTTTCTTTGATAACGCCCATAGCTTCCACAGCTTTCTTCGCGTCTGCAAGGCCAAGACCCGTAGCTTCACGAACAACCTTGATGATCGCGATCTTGTTGGGTCCGATGTCTTTAAGCACGACGTCGAATTCCGTCTTTTCTTCCGCAGCGGGAGCAGCTTCTGCCGCAGCGCCAGCACCGGCAGCAGCAACGGGAGCAGCCGCGCTTACGCCGAATTCAGCTTCAAGAGCCTTTACGAGTTCGTTGAGTTCCAAAACAGACATAGCTTTTACGTCTTCAATGAGTTTCTGAATATCCATAATAATTTTTAATCCTCCGAATTTTTTTTAATGATTTTTTTTAATAATTAGTTGCTTTCTTTTGCTTTTGCAATCGTATCCAAAACGTATACGAACTTGGAGATGGAGGACTGCAAGCAGCCGAGCATCTTCGCGATAAGAACGTCCTTGGAAGGAATTGCGGAAAGTTCCTTAACCGCCGCTTTATCCAAATATTTGTTTTCAAGATACGCGCACTTGGGAACGATTTTTTCAACGAGAACGGGGTTTTCCTTCGTCGCCTTCGCAAAGACTGCCGCACCCGACGTTTCGTCCGCACAGAATACGGTCGCCGTCGTGCCGTTCAAATCCTTGTCGAAATCAGTTACGCCGAGTTCGTTGAACGCCTTTCTTACGAGCGTGTTTTTATAAACCTTGTATTCGCAGTTCGCTTCCTTGAATTTGTTTCTTAAAGCGGTTACTTCGAGCACGGTGAGTTTATTATAGTCCGCCAACACGACGGATTTGCTCGCAGAAATTTTACTTTTAATTTCTTCTACGATAAGTTTTTTAGCTTCTACATTCGCCGACATAATTACCTCCTTTAAGCGGTGCTTCCGCCTGACAATAAAAATACCTTATACCGCGCGGCATAAGGACGTCAATCTCTTTAAGAAATTTCAATCTTATCCCTCGACGAGCGGCGTGCCATCAAACCTTTCGGTACTCGTTGTCTGCGGTTTTGATCTTTTACTTGTCTATTATAACATTTCCGTCAAAGGCAGTCAACCGTTTTTGACCGCCTTTAACGAAATTTTTTTGTTTTTTACGCTTTGGTCGAAACCTTCACGCCGGGACCCATCGTCGAAGCGATGGTAACGCTCTTGATATATTGACCCTTCGCAGCGGCGGGCTTCGCCTTAACGATCGCGTCGTAGAGAGCCGTGAAGTTTTCCACGAGCTTTTCTTTGCCGAAGCTCTTCTTGCCGATCGGGCAGTGAATGATCGCCGTTTTGTCGAGTCTGTATTCAACTTTACCTGCTTTCACTTCCTTGATCGCCTTTTCAACGTCCATCGTAACCGTGCCGCTCTTGGGGTTAGGCATCAAGCCCTTAGGACCGAGCACACGACCGATACGACCTACCATACCCATCATATCGGGGGTGGTGATCATAACGTCGAAATCGAACCAGTTTTCGTTTTGAATCTTCGCGATAAGCTCTTCCGCGCCTACGAAATCTGCGCCCGCAGCCTGCGCCGCGTCCGCTTTCGCGCCCTTTGCGATCACGAGAACTCTCTTGGTTTTACCCGTACCGTTGGGAAGAACGAGTACGCCGCGAACCTGCTGGTCTGCCTGACGGGGGTCTACGCCCAAACGAACGTGCATTTCAATCGTTTCGTCGAATTTCGCCTTTGCCGTTTCCAAAAGTACGGAAACCGCTTCTTCGGCTTCGTACTGCTTCGTAAGGTCAAATGCTTTTACGCTGTCTTGATATTTTTTTCCGTGTTTCATTTTTTATTATCCTCCTTGTGGTCAATCGCGAGAGTTTCCTCTCTGCCACCGCTCTCCTATCAGTCCTCTACGGTCACGCCCATACTGCGAGCGGTACCTGCAACCATACTCATTGCGCTTTCAAGCGACGTACAGTTCAAATCGGGCATCTTGATCTTCGCAATTTCTTCAACCTGCGCTTTCGTGAGCTTGCCGACTTTTACCGAGTTGGGCTTTGCGCTTGCCGTTTCTAAACCAAGCGCTTTCTTGATCAGAACGGGAGCGGGGGGAGTCTTCAAAATGAACGTGAACGAACGGTCTTGATAGATCGTTACGACCACGGGAATAATGAGACCGGGTTTGTCTGCCGTTTTTGCATTGAACTCCTTCGTAAATCCGGGAAGGTTGATACCGAACGGACCAAGCGTAGAACCTACGGGAGGGGCGGGGGTAGCTTTCCCTGCGGGAAGTTGCAATTTTACGACTGCTGTGATTTTCTTAGCCATAAATATTTTCTCCTATTGTGGTTTTATCGTGACGCCCTCAAAAATTTGACGTCTCTCCCACTTTTTAACAAAGGTAAGCTTTTGCCCGAAGGCAAAAGAAATTATTCCGCGTCGTCCGCGGAAGGTTCGGGAAGGGGCGCGTCCACTTTCTTGATCTGGATATACTCCACTTCCACGTCCGTGCTTCTGCCGAACATCGTCGTTGCGATCTTCGCCTTTTGCGCGGCGTCGTTAAGCTCTTTAATCGTGCCCAAAAATCCCTTCAAAGGTCCGTCTTCGATCGAAACCGTGTCGCCCACGACGAAATCCACTTCCGCCACGACCGTTTCGAGACGCATCTTTCTGATCTCGTCCTCGTTCATAGGCTTAGGTCTGCCCTGCGGACCGCAAAAACCCGTTACGCCGCGAGTGCTCGTGACGTAGTACCAGATTTGGTTGGTGTAGATCATTTTAATGAATACGTAGCAGGGAAGGAGCTTTCTTTCCACGACCTTTTTCTTGCCGTTTTTCTCCTCTATAACCTGCTCCATAGGGATTTTCAGATCGACGATATAATCGCCTAAATTGTTGTTTTCGATCAGCTTTTCCAAGCTGTCTTTCACCATCGCTTCATACCCGGAATAGGTGTGAAGAATATACCACTTGGGTTGTTCGTTCTGCGGCATAATATTCTCCTTTCCCTCAGGTGTTCGTGATCAAACCGAGAAGCCAACCGAGCAACGCGTCCACGCCCGTGACCACCGCGAGGAACGCGGCGACGACCACGAGAACGACGCCCGTCGTTTTCAAAACCGTGGTAAACTTCGGCCAAGTAACCCTTTTCAGCTCGGAAAAGGTTTCCTTGAACTTAGCGCCCACGCGACGGAACCAGTTGGGTTTCTTGTTTTTCGTTTTAGTTGCGTTTGCCATTTTTAACCTCTGTTCGCCTTTTCCCGCGTTTAAGCGAAAAAAGGGCGTTTGCGATTATTTGGATTCTTTGTGTTCGGTATGCTTCTTGCAGAAAGGACAATACTTGGAAAGAACGAGTCTATCGGGATCGTTTTTCTTGTTCTTAATCGTGTCGTAGTTTCTATGCTTGCATTCGGTGCATTCGAACGTGATTTTAGCTCTTGCCGTCTTGGTTGCCATAATCAAAACTCCATACAAAAAAATTACACCCCTTCGAGTGCGTAAATAGAGTTTACCACATTTGAAGGGGCTTGTCAATCTTTTTTGCTTAACTTTTTAAAAATTTTTTATTTTTTTATTTTTCGGGAAAATTACGCCCGAAACGAACGGCTTTTATTCCTTTTCGAGCGTCACGAGTCCGTCTCCGAAAAAATCAAGCGTAATCTTTCCGTCCTCGATCGTCGCTTCGAGCGCCGTCTCGGAAGAAGTCCCTTCCATCGTCAACGTCAACGAGTTATCTTCGCCTTCTTCCCAAGTGCCCTCAATGGAATACTCTTCGCCGTCAAAGCTCTTCATCTTGAGCAGAAAATTGCCGTCGTCTTTTAGCTCAACGGTGATTAAATCCTTAGGGAAAATTTGTCCGTTATATTCGTCTCCCGCATTAACGAGCACGGGTTCGCCGTCTACCGTCGTGGAAATATAAGAAAATATATACTTCCCCGCTACGCCTTCGTCGCCGCCGCAGGAAAACAAAGAAAACACGCCTAAAAAGATCGTCAACAAAGAAACGAAAAACGTTTTAATTTTCTTCATAATTCCTCTCCTTTCTTTTTCCTTATTATATTATATACGCGCGAATTTGTCAAGAATTTAAATAAATTTCACAGCCCGTATTCTTTTGCGAGCTTTTCAAAAAGCGGCAACGCCCGCTCGATCGTTTGCGTTTGCACGCAGTAGGCGATACGAACGTAGCCCTTGCAGCCGAAATCGTCGGCGGGAACGAGCAACAGCTCGTATTTTTTCGCCCGCTCACAAAAGGCGTACGCGTCCTCTTCCGCCGCTTTCATAAACAGATAAAACGCACCGTCGGGATAAACGCATTCGAATCCGCAAGCCGTCAAGCCACGATACAACAAATCGCGGTTGCGCTTATACACGCTTAAATCGGCGGTAAGCCCGTCGCAAGCCGCCGCCACGCGCTGAAAAAGCGCGGGAGCGCAGACGTAGCCCAAAGCCCTGCCCGCGCCGCAAATCGCGGCGTACACCCCTTTTGCGTTGTCCGCTTCGGGATTCACGGCGATATAGCCGATACGCTCGCCCGGCGTGGAAAGCGATTTCGAATAAGAATAGCAGACGATAGAATTTTTATAATAGTTCATAATGAACGGCACGACGGTTTCTTTATCGTAGATAAGCTCGCGATAGGGCTCGTCCGCGATCAAGAAAATCGGTTTGCCGTATTCCTCGGATTTTTTCTTCAAAACTTCCGCAAGCTTTTCGACGGTTTTCACCCCGTACGCCACCCCCGAAGGATTGTTCGGGGAATTGATCAGCACCCCTTTGGTTTGGGGCGTGATCGCCTTTTCAAGCGCGATAAAATCGGGTTGCAAATTTTTATCGGAAGGGAGCGCAACGAGCTTTGCCCCCGTCCCCTCGACGAATACTTTATATTCGGTGAAATAGGGCGCGAAGGTGATAAATTCGTCGCCGTCCTCTTTTAATGCGTGAAAGGTGATCGTAAGGCTCGCCGCCGCGCCGCAGGTCATATACAGCTCGTCGCCCGAAATCCTCGTGCCAAACCGCTTGCAAAGATTCGCCGCGATCGTATCGCGCACCCCCTTATCCCCTTGCGCGGAGGTGTAGCCGTGCAGCTCGACAGACGGCGTTTCGTCCACGAGCTTTTTGATCGTTTGATTCACCTGTTCGGGCGCGGGCACGGACGGATTCCCGATAGAAAAATCAAACACGTTTTCTTTGCCGATCTCCCCGCCCCGTTTTTTTGCGTATTCGAAAATTTCTCTAATTACCGAGCGTTTGCTTCCCAGCTCGTACATTTTTTCGTTGAGCATCACGATACCTGCCTTCTTCTTTATTTATAAGCATTATAGCATTTTTTTCGTGTTTTGTAAACGGAATGAGAAAGAAAAAATAAGTTTCCGGCAAAAATCGTTACTTTTTTCCAGAAACTTATTTTATCTTTAACTGCAACCAGCCTTTTTATAGCGAAAATTCTATACTCGCCTCGAACGGGCAAGTCTGTTTATTCGTGCAAAATTATTCGCAAATTTTGCAAATTTCGGCAATAAGATTCATTAAATTCCCTACGCAGGGCATATCGTATTCCGCAAAGGAATCGTAAGCGTCGACCTTCTTGTAGCCAACGGGTACAGCACCCGGGATAAAAGGCGTTGAGGGAAAGAACTGCCCAAAGGCTTTGTGCATAGCGTGATTGTATCCGATGCTCCGAACGTGGCTTGAATCCTGCGGGTTTACACCCAACATAGCGTCTAAAGCCATCTGCGCAACTTCTGCATACTTTCTTTCGGAAAAAATTCTCGACGCCCTTGCAAGGAACGCGCCGCAGACAGCACAAAACGAGGAAATAATTCCGTTTCTAACCCAATAGTAATTTTGTCCCTCTACCGTATCTTCAAAGATCAGCATATCTTTGTATCTTTCCTTTAAGGTTGGATCGGGAAGTCCGGGCTTTGGCATATCTGCTTTTCTTTCGAGGTCGGTTTCGGAACACCTATTTTTTACGTCCCCCCATACGCTGATTTTGGAGTTCTGAAGCATAGCGTCCGCCGCCATACGAATCTTCTCTTTCAACCCGAATACGTCGCCGACGATATCATACGCTTCCACGAGAGCCAAAGGATAGGCGGGGCACCAGCAATAAGTGCAGGCAGTACCCACCGTTCTGCCCTTTAAGAAGGTCTCCAAAGCTACGAACGCAAGCTCGTCGGACAAGAATTTGTCAAGAACGGAGGGAAGCGTGTTTTTTATATCGTCCTTATACTTTTCTTCTCCCGTCGCCCTGTAAAGATCGCAGTCGACCATTATTCTGTAAAGCTTATCCGCCGTAGAATTTTTCTGACAGAGCTCGTAAAAGAAGTCCGGATCAAAGCCACGCTGCGCCTTTTTTGGATGGCGGTATAACTCGTCGGGGCGTCTATCCGAGGTCATATATTCGTAAGAGCGTATCGCGGTTTTTAAGCAATTTTCGGCTCTTTTTGCATCTTTTTCTTTTAAATACGCGTAGCCGAGAGCGAGAATTGAAGTCGTACACCACTGCGCCGAGGAAGGGGCGGCGGATTTGTAAAATACCCTTCCTGCCCAACCAAAGGGATCGTTCATCGTGTTGTACATTGCACCGTTTTCCTGAATGTTTTTGACGTAGTAATCGCAAGCCCACTTGACTTCATCCGTGACGAGTATTTCTCCCCATTCGGATTTATCGGTCATCGCGTAGCGCATCATACCAAGCACGCCGATAGAAACGCCGCCGGGAGATTTTCTCAGGTCGCAGGACTGATGATATCCGCCCGAAAGGTCAACGTGCTCATCGGTTTCCGCAATATAACCGTCGTCGGTGTGGCACTTTCCGTTCCAGCCGAGCGCGTGTCCGCATCTTTGATACGTGTAGTACTCAAGCATTGTGCGCTGACAAATATCGTATGCGTTTTTATAAATGACGAACTGGCGGCTATTTACTCCGCCGGCGGTAATGTAGTAGTCGCCGTCTTCCGTGACGGAAGAGAAATCACCAACTTGGAATTTTTCGCCGAACTCGTCCTCTGCGGTCGTCATTTTACCTTTATAAATAACGGTATGCTCCACGAATTCGCCGTGGATAAGCGTTACGGTAAACTCGTCGCTCCCAGTCTTGTTTTCACAAAGAACGAATCTTTTAGGACTGTTGGGTAAAAACCCGCGCATATTAACGCGTATAGCGTTTTGAAGATCTGATTGACTCATTTTTGTTTCTTCCTTTTAATGGATATTGTACTAAAATTATATCACTCCAAAAAAACAAAGTCAAATGATTCGTCGCGTTAATTTGATCTTCTTCAATCTTTTTCAAGGCGCGAACTGCGGACTCAAAAAAGTTTTCAATCCCTTTTACAAGGCTTTGAGCGTAAAAAAAGACCTCGTAGAAAAAAATCTCTACAAGGTCAATTTTATAATTTATTTTGCCTTAACTTTTATAATCCGAGTTGCCCCGAATCACTTATAAAGTTAGTTTCTGGGTTTCTTGATATTCGCTTGCGCTGCCGAAAGTCTTGCGATAGGAACGCGGTAAGGCGAGCAGGAAACGTAGTCAAGACCGATCGCGTGGCAGAATTCGATCGAGGAAGGATCGCCGCCGTGTTCGCCGCAGATGCCGCAATGCATCGTGGGACGAGCCGCTTTACCAAGCGAAACCGCCATATCCATCAATTTGCCAACGCCCGTCGTATCCAGTCTTGCGAACGGATCGGATTCGTAGATCTTGTTCGCGTAGTATGCGGGCAAGAATTTACCTGCGTCGTCGCGCGAGAAGCCGAAGGTCATTTGCGTTAAGTCGTTCGTACCGAAGCAGAAGAATTCCGCTTCTTTTGCGATATCGTCCGCCGTCAAGCAAGCTCTGGGGATTTCGATCATCGTGCCGACTTCGTATTTAAGCGCAACGCCAGCCGCCGCGATCACTTCGTCAGCCGTTTTCACGACGATATCTTTCACGAACTTCAATTCCTTCGTTTCGCCCGTAAGCGGGATCATAATTTCGGGAACGAGAGTCCAGTCGGGGTGTTTCTTCGTCACGTTGATCGCCGCCTTGATAACCGCTTTCGTCTGCATAACCGCAATTTCGGGATAGGTTACCGTCAAACGGCAGCCACGGTGCCCCATCATCGGGTTAAATTCGTGGAGGCTTGCGATAATATCTTTAATCTGCGCAACCGTCTTGTTCTGTGCTTTTGCAAGCGCCGCGATATCCTCTTCCGCCGTGGGAACGAATTCGTGAAGGGGAGGATCGAGGAAACGAATGGTTACGGGATAGCCGCCGAGCGCTTCGAACAAGCCTTCGAAGTCTGCCTGTTGCATAGGCTCGATCTTCGCAAGCGCCGCTTCTCTTTCTTCCACCGTATCCGAGCAGATCATTTCGCGGAACGCGCCGATTCTCGAAGGATCGAAGAACATATGCTCCGTACGGCAAAGACCGATACCCTGCGCGCCGAACGCAACCGCTTGCTTCGCGTCGTCGGGGGTGTCCGCATTCGTTCTCACGCCGAGCGACTTATACTTGTCCGCAAGCTCCATAATACGTCCGAAATAACCGGAGTTGGGGTCTGCGGGAACGGTTTTGATAAGCGTGTCGTAAATCGTACCCGTCGAGCCGTCGAGGGAAAGCACGTCGCCTTCCTTGAAGATCTTGCCCGCAAGCTCAAACCATTTTTCTTCTTCGTGCATCTTGATATCGCCGCAACCGGAAACGCAGCACGTACCCATACCGCGCGCAACGACCGCCGCGTGAGAGGTTTGACCGCCGCGTACCGTCAAGATACCCTGCGCGTATTTCATACCTTCGATATCTTCGGGAGAGGTTTCAAGGCGCACGAGAATTACGTTTTCGCCCTTCTTGCCTTCCACTACCGCGTCTTCTGCGGTGAACACGATCTTACCAGCCGCCGCACCGGGGGAAGCCGCGATACCTTTGCCGACCACGTTGTTCTTGTCCGCGTCTTTCAAAGCCTTTGCGTCGAACTGAGGGTGAAGGAGCATATCGAGGCTCTTCGCGTCGATTTGCATAAGCGCTTCCTTTTCGGTGATCATCCCTTCGTCGATTAAATCGCAAGCGATCTTGATCGCCGCCGCCGCCGTACGCTTACCGTTACGGGTTTGAAGCATATAAAGCTTTCTATCTTGAATAGTGAATTCCATATCCTGCATATCGCGGTAATGGTTTTCCAAAATATCGCAAACTTTAAGGAACTGTTCGTACACTTCGGGGAACACTTCTTTCATTTGCGCGATAGGCATCGGGGTGCGAACGCCGGCAACGACGTCTTCGCCCTGCGCGTTCGTCAAGAACTCGCCCATAAGCCCCTTTTCGCCCGTCGCGGGATTACGCGTGAACGCAACGCCCGTGCCCGAGGTTTCGCCCATATTACCGAACGCCATCATCTGAACGTTGACCGCCGTACCCCAGCTATACGGGATATCGTGATCCATACGATAAATATTCGCGCGGGGGTTGTCCCAAGAACGGAACACCGCTTTCACCGCTTCGAAGAGCTGTTCCTTCGGATCGGAAGGGAAATCCTTGCCGAGCTGCTTTTTATATTCTGCCTTGAACTGGTTCGCAAGCTCCTTCAAGTCGTCCGCGTTAAGCTCTACGTCCTGCGTTACGCCTTTCTTTTCCTTCATTTCGTCAATGAGCTTTTCGAAATACTTCTTGCCTACTTCCATAACGACGTCGGAGAACATTTGAATGAAACGGCGATAGCAGTCCCAAGCCCAACGGGGGTTGCCCGATTTGGTCGCGATCGTGTTGACCACTTCTTCGTTCAAGCCGAGGTTCAAAATGGTGTCCATCATACCGGGCATCGAAGCGCGCGCACCCGAACGAACGGATACGAGCAAGGGGTTTTCCTTGTCGCCGAATTTCATACCGCAGATTTTTTCCATCTTGTCGATATACTCCATAATTTCCGCTTGAATGTCGGGGTTGATCTGTCTGCCGTCTTCATAATACTGCGTGCAAGCTTCCGTGGAAATGGTGAAGCCTTGGGGAACGGGAAGACCGATATTGGTCATTTCCGCAAGGTTCGCGCCCTTACCGCCGAGAATTTCGCGCATTTTCGCATTACCTTCGGTGAAGAGATAGCAATACTTTTTAGCCATAATTGTTTATTTCCTCCAAATAGATTTTTCTGATTTTTTCTTTCGCGATAAAAAAACCTCGCGGCACTTTCGTCGTTTTTTTCGCGCTGCGAAAAGCTCCGTTCGGTTTTACCAACATATATTTTAATATAAAACGCAAGAAATATCAAGCCTTTCAAGCGGACTTTTTGAGATTTTTTCGCAAAAATATCAATTTTTTTCGATTTTTTCGTCTGATTTTAAGAATTTTTTATAAAATATTCCCCGCCAAGCGGTCGCTCGGCGGGGAGATAAAAGGTTTAATCAACGTAATCCTCGTAAACTTTTGCGGCTTTATTTTCCGCGCTTTTACTAACAGCTTTTTGCACGACGGGCAACAATACGTTCAGCAACGCCAACACGATAGAAACAATCATTCCCGCTAAGCCGAAGGAATACTCCAAATCGTAAGACCGATTAGAGGAAATACCTGCGCCGTCTAACAATAAGTCTACCGCGTTCATTGCATTGACGCCTCCGACAAAAAAGGTCGTTGCCGCAATGACGACCAAAACCAACAAGGACACCGAAGATTTCCTTCCCTCTAAAAGAGTTCCGTTTATCATTCCCTTTATTCTTTCAAAAAGAGTCCACGCTCCAACGCATAACGTTAAAACGACAAAAACCGTACTCATATTGAAACATACAACGGTTGTTTCGAGACTTTCCGTGAACTCTTTATAATCTGCGCCAGCCAAAACTTCGTTTGACAACGAGCTAAGTTGAGCCGCGATTATATTGAAATTCGAAAAAGATAAATCAAGCTCGCCAAGTCCCGACAGCGTTTGCACTATCGTATACTCGTAATAATCGTCATAATAACTATCGGTATATTCCAAAGAAGCCTCTAACGCTACGCCGAGATTCGCCAATAAAGAAAACACAACGGTAATCAACACGACGCTTCCCACCGCAACGAGTAACTTCGTCAAAGTATTTTTATTCCTTAAAGCAACGCCTTTTCTCGCGACGAGACACGCCACTCCGAGCAAAAGAAATATAAAACAAAAGATAAGCCCGCAAACGCTCGCGCCGTTTAACGAATATTCTATCCCCATAGACCGAGATTTTCTATCTACGCTAAAACCGTCCTCGCTTTCGCTAAGCTCCAACAAAACCTCTGCGAAGCCTTGATTGAGCATAAAGAATATACCCACGCCGACGAAAAAAGATAAAATGCAAAGAATCGCCCATTTATCCGTTTTGCGTTGCGTATATCCTAAAACGCTACGGAAATATTGCACTAACGCAAGAATTCCGAAAATGACCACGGCGAGCATTACGATTACCGTTGATACCGTTCCGACGATTGCGTACGTATTGGCGGAATCTTCAAAAAGTCCTTCATAAAAGCTACTCGAAACGAAGTCTACTTTGTCAATATCCTTATAAACTTGCCCGAAGAAATAAAAAATATTATCCGCCATTCCAAGCGAATTTTCTTTAAGCGCAGTCTGAACCGTTTGAGAATAATAATCGTCCATTCCCTCTAAAACGCCGCCGATCAAGAATACGAAAATCATTGCCAAAAGCGTACCGATCGCCAAAGCCGCACTACCGCAATTGGAAACGATTTTCGTCCAACCCGCCGTTTCTTTACCTTCGCCCTGCGCCCGAATTTTTTTCGGTTTTACAGAAATATTTTGCGCCGAAACAGCCGCCTTTCCGCATTTAGGACAAAACTTTCCTTCAAACACTTCTCCGCACGCCGAACAAGCATTTTTCCCGTCGAGGCGCTTTCCGCAATATATACAAAAAGCCGCCGTTTCCTCAATAATTTTACCGCAAGCAGGGCACGGCTTTTTGTTATCCAGTCTTGCTCCGCAATTACTGCAAAATACCGCACCGTCTACGGAAGGTGTGCCACATTTTTTACATTCCATCTTTCGTATCTCCTTTTCAAAAATGTGACTTAATTATACAAGGAGTTTTCTTCTTTGTCAAGCATTTTAAGAAGATTTCTTCTATAATATAATTATGAAAATCGGTGAGAGAATAAAAGAGCTAAGAATAGAAAAAAATCTTTCGCAAGCGGGGCTAGCGAAAGCAATCGGCGTTAGCCAGAAAGCGGTCGATTATTGGGAACGTTCGATCAATGAACCCAAAGCGAGTTATCTTATTTCCTTAGTGGAATATTTTGAAATAACCTACGACGAATTTTTCGAAAGCGTGAATAAATAAAATCCCTTCCGTGCAAATGGATACGCACGAAAGGGATTTTTTCTTTTACCGTTTAAAACATATTAAAAAACGCTTTTTCGCCCGAAAGGAGCTTTTCGTCGAGCACCCAGTTGCCGTTTCGTTGCACGAGCCCGAACGAACATTCCTTCGCCGCTTCAAACAAGTCGTTTTCGCCGTAGCCCACCAGCCGATCGGACAGCTCGTCCAAAAGTCGCTTGGCTTCGGGCGTGAAACGCGAAGTCGTGATAAAGATTCCGCGACAATGCTGTTTGCCCTCTTTCGCCTGACGGCACACGCACGCGCCCAAGAACTGCTGCAACAGCGTTTCTCCCACTACCCACAGGTGTTCCTTGCCCTTATCGGGATTCCAGTTCTTCGCCTGTATGTAGATGGTTTCTCTGAATCCGAGCTTATCGGTAAGCTCGATCTCGCCGTCGATCCCGCCGTCGTTATCGCCCCCAGAAATACGCAAGCCTTCCAGCCTTCTGCCGTTCATTCTCGAATACTTTTCCAAAAGATACACGGAATAATACTCGAAATATTCCCCGCTGAGGGAGCGAAGCTTTTTCAAATACGCTTCTTTAAGCGATTCCTCCGCCGTTAAGGGCTTGCTTCGTCCGCTTGAAGCGGCGCGGTTTCCGCGCTCTTTCGCGGGCTGTTTTTCCTCGCGCTTTTGCGCGGGCTTTTGCGCGGGTTTGGGTTCGATTTTCTTCTCGGTTTTTTCTTTCAGCTCGACCCTGCCCCCCTCTTTTTCCGTTTTTTCGGGTTTGGGTTCGGGCTTTTCTTGCTTCTTTTCCGCGGGTTTTTGCTCTTTCACAGGCGTTTTGATCTCCCCGAACAGCGCGGTCATATCGAACACGGGCGCAGGCGCGGCAATCGGCGCAGGCGCGGGCTCGGGGAAAGGCTGAGGCGGGGGCGTAGGCTCGGACGCGGGTGCGGGAATGGGAGTCGGCACGATCACGGGTTCGTTTTCGGGAATCACCGTCGGCTCGTCCTTCTTTTCTTCCTTTTTCTCTTTGTCCTTATCCTTGCTTTCCGTCTTTTTCACGGCGCGTTTGGTCGTTTTCTTTTTGGGTTTTTCTTCGGTCTCCGTTTCGGCTTCTTCCGTTTTTTTCGCTCTTTTGCGCTTCGCGGGTTTTTCTTCCGCAGGCTCGGGCGCGGTTTCGGGAGAAACGGGCGCTACGGGCGCAATCGGCTGCAAGGGTGCGGGCGGCACGGGCTCGGTTTTCGTCTTTTTCGCCCGCGTTTTTTTAGCGGGCTTTTCTTTTTCTTCCGCTTCCGAAACTTCGGGCGGGGGCATAGGCAACCTCGCTTTGAGCATATACACGCCGTCGTTTTCGCCTACGTCGCTTTCCTTTTTCATAACGTCGAGCACAGACCCGACTCTGCCTTTCACGTCGTTGATTTTGTCCGCTTCCTCGCCGCCAAGCCGCTGAATATACAGCGCGGCGACCTCGTCGATAAGTTCGTTGTGCTTATAGCCTTTGATCGCAAGCACTTCCCTGATCAAATTTTTCGTCGCGTCCTTTTTCTCGGCGCGCGTGATCACTTTGTTTTCCGTGGTTTTTTCCATCATCTAATACTTCCTTTGGTTTTACGAAAAATCAGGGCGTTTCCTCGTAAAGCCTTATAAATTCTCCTAAATTTTCAAAATTCATTTCCGTTTTTTGCGTAAGGTAGGCTTTTAAGAGCCGAAGCGCGCGTTTTTTACCGCCCGAAAGGGCGTCCTCGTCGAAATCCAGCCCCGCGCATTTCCGCAAAGTATAATAAGTGCAAACGCTCGCGCGTTCCCCTTGCACGCAGCGTTCTTTGGTAGCAAATCTACCGTCGGCAAAATCAAACCAAAGCAATTCGCCGATCTCCCCGTCGCATTCCTCCAAATACCCCAAATCGACGGGATACCCGCTTTCGTGAAGCGCGGATAAAAGAAAGGCGACGAGCGCTTCCGCGGGATCGCCGTCGGTAAGCCCCAGCGTTTTGAGGCACTCGACGAGCGACACGAACGTTCCTTCCCTCGGCTCGTTTTCCACCACTATCGAAACGCAAACCTCCGCCGCCGCGCAAGCCGCGTAGAAGCGTTCCACGTCCGTTCTAAGCGAATAGAAGCTTTCGTGCAGATACGCCCCCGTCACCGTGTACCTGCCCCCCTTCTCCGCGAGCACGTACTCGGAAAAACAAAAGGGCTGCGCCGCGAACGCGAGCTGCGCTTTGGGTTTTTTCACGCCGCGTATCCCCGCCGTGAACTTACCGAGCGTGGGAGAGAACAAAGTGAGAAGCTTATCGTTATCTTTATAATCGATCGCCTTTAACACGACCGCGTCCGTTTTTACTTCCATTTTTTCCTCCCGAGCGCGCCGCCCGTCTTTCGTTCGTAAGGGTTAGTTTATTTTTTAATGAGGTCGTAGTAGAGCATATAATAGCTTAAACTGCCCGTCTTTTCGAACATTTCCCAAGCGAGGTCCGCCGCGCCGTTTTCTCGTTTTTTGTCCCGCATAACTTTTTCCTCCCCGCTAACAGTTTGCGGAAAGAATAAGGATTTATGCGAAGCGACCCAAACGACTTAGTTTTCCTCTTGCCCGTAGCCGTATTCGGTGAGCAGGCTCTGCTTGTCCCGCCAGTCCTCTTTGACTTTTACGTAGGTGGTCAAAAACACCTTTGCGCCGAGGAATTTTTCCATATCCTGCCGCGCGAACGACGAAACCTCTTTGATCGCCTTGCCCTGTTTGCCGATCAGAATGGCTTTGTGGTTCGCACGCTCGCACACGATATCGAGGTTGACCTCGTATACGCCGTTTTCCTGCAAGCGGAAGGTGTTGATCACGATCGCGATCCCGTGCGGGATCTCTTTGTCGTATTTCAAAAGGATTTTTTCGCGCATAATTTCGGAAATCATAAAGCGTTCGCTCTTATCCGAAACGATATCCTCTTCAAACACCTTCTCCCCTTCGGGGAGCTTGCTCGCAAGAAAAGCTTTGAGCTCGCGGATATTCTTTCCCTTTCGCGCCGAAACGGGGAATACGTCGATATCTAAGCCCCAGTCGGAGATCTTCGCCATATCGAGAGGAATATTTTCCTTTTGCATAATATCGATTTTCGTGTACGCGATCGCCATCGGAATCCCAAGATCGCGATACTTTTTGACGAGCTCGTATTCCTCGTCCTTGATCCCCTCGTGCCCGTCGAGCACGTACAGGATATAATCCACCGATTTCGCGCTCGTTTCGGTGGTTTTCATCATCATATCCGTAAGGGCGTTGCGCGCCTTATAGATCCCGGGCGTATCCACGAAAACGATCTGATAATCCCGCTCCGTCAATACTCCCAAGATTCTGTCCCGCGTGGTTTGAGGCTTCGGGGAAACGATAGAAACCTTCTCGCCCACGAGGACGTTGATAAGCGTGCTTTTGCCCGCGTTTGCTCTGCCGATCACGGCGATATATCCACTTCTCATTGCTTTTTCCTTTTTGATAATTTACTCGCGGGCAATTCCCGCTTTTTTCAAAACGAACTCTTCCTTTTCGCGCATTTCCGCCTTTTCCTCGTCCGTCGTATGATCGTACCCAAGACAATGCAATATCCCGTGCACCAAAAGATAGTTAAGCTCCCGCTCGAAGGAATGTCCGTATTCTTCCGCTTGCTCTTTCGCTCGCTCGATACACACCGCGATCGAGCCGATTAAAAGGTTGCCGTTTTCGTCCAGCTCCCAAAGGTAGTCTTTCTTTTTGAAAGGCTTGTCCTTGACCCCGTCGAAGGCGGGGAAGCTCAACACGTCGGTAACCTTGTCCGTTTGCCGAAGCTCGCGGTTTAAGCGGCGTATCTCCGCTTCGTCCACGAACGCGAATTCGACGGCGAGCGGAAGCTCCGTTTGAACGAAGCCGTTTATCGCCCGCTCCAAAATCTCCGCTTGCGCGCGGGAAAAATCCTCTTCGTCGGCGTAAATCACGAAATCCGTCATAAGTTCTCTCCCGTCGTTTTTCCGTCTGCGTGCTTATATTTAAGCTGTGGATATTTCACGCGGTGGTGATATACCCCCGTGAGCGAAGCCACGAGCGCTTGACGAATCTTCGTGAGGTCTGCCATCGTGACGTCGCACTCCGAAAACTGGTCGAGCTCCATTCTCTCCTCGATAATGTCGCGGATTGCCTTTTCCGTCGCTTCGGGCGTGCGCTTGTTGAGGGAACGAACGACCGCCTCGGACGCGTCCGCGATCATAATGATCGCCGCAATCTTGCTCTGGGGCTTCGGGCCGACGTACGAAAAGTCCTCGATATTCAGCTCCCCGTCCGTCATTTTCAGCGCCTTTGCGTAGAAATACCGAATGGGCATCGTGCCGTGGTGTTGCACCGCCACGTCCGCCAAAAACTGCGGCAAACGGTGAGCGCGAATAAGCTGATAGCCTTCCCTTGCGTGGGAGCGGATCATATCCGCCGAAAGCTCGGGCGTGAGTTCGTCGTGTACGTTATATTCGCCTTGGTTTTCCGTGAAATATTCGGGGTTGTGCAATTTCCCCACGTCGTGATAGAACGCCGCCGCACGCGCGCAGTCTACGTCCTCGCCGATCGCCGTCGCGCAAGCCTCCGCAAGCTGGGCGACCATCATAGAGTGGTTGAACGTGCCCGGGGCTTGCTCTTTGAGCTTTTTCAAAACCCGTGCGTCGGGGCTGGTGAGCTCGCGAAGCCGAAACGCCGTGAGGCAGTTAAACATACTTTCGAATACGGGCAGAACGGCAAGGAAGATCACCGCCGACATCACCCCGCCGAATAAGCCGTAGCCCATACGCATCAGCACTTGTTCAAAGAGAGGAAGCTCGCTCGACGATCCTCCCGCTTCCAAAAATTCGCACACGCCCAGCAAAAAGATAATCAGGTCGATGGGAATTACGATAAACGCCCCGATTCCGACGATTTGGAAACGGGTTTTTGCCTTATCGCCGAAGAAGATCGCGATCATACCCGCCGAAAACGAAATGATGAGCGAGGAATAAATTTCGTTGTGCGAAGCGAATTCCCTGCCCGAAAAATGGTCGATAATAAACATCATCAGCGCGCACATAATATTCATAAAGATCGCGTCGCGCCGTCCGAGCAATACGAAGGTTAAAAGCGCGACGAGCGCGACGGGGCGCGCGTAGATATGCACGCCTTCTCCCAAAAAGAAGGAGATTACGATATATACGTTTAAAATCGTGAAGATTAGCGCGATATTTTTCGCGCTCGAAAGCACCCTTCTATCCTCGAAGAAGAAGTAAAAGTACATTATCCACACTAAAAGAAGTACGCAAAAAATCATATACAGATAATTCGCGCCGTTTTCTTTCAAGACCGCCGTGAGTTCGGAAAAATGGTCGTGAAAGAGCAAAATCGCCGCAATGAGAATGAGAAGGAAGAAATGCAAAACGAACAGCAACGCGCTTCTCAACGTTTTTTGTTTCGTCCATTCGGACGTATTCGTGCCTTGAAAATTCATCTTTCGTTTACTCCTTTTGCTTGGCGGTCACCTTTTTCTTTTCCTCGCCCGTTTCGTCCTTTTCGTAAGCCCTTATAATACGCATTACGAGCGGATGACGAACGACGTCCTTAGCCGATAACCGTTGCACGGAAATTCCCTCGACCTTTTCGAGGATATTCGTCGCGTGGACGAGTCCGCTCGCCTTGCCCTCGGGCAAGTCCATCTGCGTCACGTCCCCCGTTACTACCATTTTACTGCCTTCGCCCATACGCGTTAAGAACATTTTCATCTGTTCTTTGGTGGTATTTTGCGCCTCGTCGAGAATAATGAAGGCGTTCGACAAGGTTCTGCCCCGCATATACGCGAGTGGCGCGACTTCGATCACTCCGCGCTCCATCAGCTTCGCGTAGGTTTCTATTCCCAACAGCTCTTGCAACGCGTCGTATAAGGGGCGAAGATAGGGGTCTACTTTTTCTTGCAGATCGCCGGGCAAAAACCCGAGCTTTTCCCCCGCTTCCACCGCGGGGCGGGTGAGCAGGATCTTTTCGACCTGTCGGCTTTTGAACGCCGCCACCGCCATACATACGGCTAAATAGGTTTTTCCCGTGCCCGCAGGGCCGACCCCGAACACCACCGTGTTCTTTTTGATCGCCTCGACGTATTCCTTTTGCCCGAGCGTTTTGCATTTGATCTGTTTTCCTCGGGCGGTGATCGCAACCACCCCTTCGAGCGCGGAGGAAAGTTCGTCCTCTCTGCCCTCTTTCACGAGCTCGATACAATACGCCGTGCGCGCCTTGTCGATCTCCTCGCCCGCTTCGGCGAGCTTTAATAAAGCCGACGCGGCGCGACAGGCAAGCTCTACCTGCTCCGCTTCGCCGTCGATATGCATTTTCACGCCGTCGATATACGCGACTACGTTAAGCTCCGACGAAAGAAAATTTAAATTTTCGTCGTACGCGCCTAAAATTTTAACGAGTTTGTCCATCGATCGGATATCGATTGTTTTTCTGACGTTTGGCAATACCGTTCTCCTTAACCGTTTAAAAATTGATCGTCTGTATTTCCGTATATTCCAGCTTCACGTGAAACGAATCCCCGTTTTGGAGGAAGCTTTTGCCCGTGATCTCGCCTTTATCCGAAAGCCCCAGCGCAAGATACGCTTTTGCGAACGCCTCTTGCTCCGTTTGGGCGTTTATTTCTTCTTCATACACGCAGGCGAGCTTGACTTTCGCGATCGGCGCGACGGTCACCCGCTCTTCGCCTTCCTTCGTAACGACGATATAATCCCCCACGACCTCTTCGCCCGCCTGAACGGTATCGCCGACTTTTTTGAGCGGCGTGCCGCGAAGGACGGCAAGGGAAAGGATCGTACCCGCACGGGAAGCGAGGAGCTTGCCTTTTTCCGTTTTCGGTTCGGCGAAGGGATTCGTCCTCACCTCAACCTTCACGCAAGTTCCGCTCTTTTTCACCGAACAAAAGCCAACGCCGTCGAGGGCAAGAATCTTCGAACAAATCATATCGATATTTTTATCGTCGTAGCGGGAAAAGGTTTTTACGCCGTTTTTTTCCAAC
>JAZRHC010000010.1:0-81420 GCA_045644545.1 Candidatus Scatosoma sp.
TTGCAAGTATATGGTTAAAAATTATTGACAAATCCGAAAAGAAGTTATATAATAAGTATGCTTTTGGGGTTATGGCTCAGTTGGTAGAGCGCCTCGTTCGCAACGAGGAGGCCAGCGGTTCGAATCCGCTTAGCTCCACCAAAAAAAAGAACACACCGCTCGGTGTGTTCTTTTTTTGCGTTAAGTCAAACGGTGAGAACCGCTGAATTATCAGGCTGACGCTCGCAGGCTCGCTATTCCGTCGCTACGCTCCTTACGCGCGAACGAGCAAAAACGCGCGAATTCTACTCTCCCGCAACCTCCGTTTGCGAGTGAAACTTTGGCGATAGCCAATCTCCGCTTAGCCCTTAAATTCTTCTCCCTTTTTTCTTTTTGACACTTTCTAATTCTTCTTCAAATACGGGAGAGTTGAAAAACTCAATTAACGTAATTCCCAAAGTTTCACATATTAAAATTAAAATTTCAAACGTTACAATAGCAACTCTCCCCTTTATAATTCCGTTTATTGTCATTCTTGAAATTTCGCTCTTTCCTGCAAACTCCGTTTGCGTTAATTTCTTTTCTTTCAAAATCTCATTTAATCTTATTCCGATTGCTTGGGTATATCTCATTTCTTTCTCCTTTTTTATATTATATTCTTAGATTCCTAAGAAGTCAAGTATAATTCTTAGTTTTCTGATAAAATAAATATAATTATGAAAGGATTAGGCGAAACAATTAAAGCATTACGATTAGAAAAAGGATTAACACAACCGCAACTTGCCAAGCTTATCGGGGTTTCAAATGGAATGATTTCTATTTGGGAAAACAATATTAACGAACCGAAAGCGAGCTATCTCAAAGCGTTGGCTGTTGCATTAGACGTTACCGTTGACGTCCTTTTAGGAGAGGATGAAAACGGCTCGATTTAAGTTGCCCTTGCTCCACCAAAAAAGACCTAAAACGAAGTGATTCGTTTTAGGTCTTTTTTTGCGTTAAGTCAAACGGTGAGAACCGCTGAATTATCAGGCTGACGCTCGCAGGCTCGCTATTCCGTCGCTACGCTCCTTACGCGCGAACGAGCAAAAACGTGCGAATTCTACTCTCCCGCAAAATCCGTTTGCGTTAATTTCTTTTCTTTCAAAATCTCATTTAATCTTACTTCTTCACTATTCACTATTACCTATTACTTTCCAAAAACCTTCTCAAACGGATTTAGTGAAAAGTGAAAAGTGAAAAAGTAAAAACCTTCCCGAACTTCGTCCGAGAAGGTTTTTGGCTGGGGATAAGTGATTCGAACACCCGAATGACGGAGTCAGAGTCCGTTGCCTTACCGCTTGGCGAATCCCCAATATTTCATTCCGTAAATATTTACGGCGTTATTTTATCAAACTTTTCCGCTTTTGGCAAGCGATTTCGCTATCTTTTCCAAACTTTTTCGAAACTTTTTTAAAAATCCGTCAAAATCACCCAAGCGTTCCCTTTTTTCGCCCGCGCGCAAGCATTATACTATGCGTACTCAAACGAAAGGAGCGAATTTATTATGTTACTCAGCGAACTTATTGGCAAGGACGTTTACTGCGGAAATTCTTTACGCGGCAGGGTAAGCGGCGTTTGCATTTCCTTAAAATCCCGCGCCGTTAAATATTTGCTTTGCCAAACCGCCGAAAAGAACGCCAAAACGGAATTTTCCGTGAGCGTTACCGCTGTCGAAAACGTCGCCGAAGCCGTTTTTTTAAAGCGCGTAAAAACCGTGTTGCCGCGCAACTGCGCCCGCGTTTTTTTAAACCGCCCGATCTATACGGACGAAGGCGCGTACCTTGGCTATCTCGCCGATATGGAGCTTTCCGATTTTATCGCCACGGGCGTTATCACGGGAGATAAAAAACGCTATCCCGCATCCGCGCTTTCCGCCGTTTCCGACGCGGTGATCTTGAAAAAATCCCCCGTCTATCCGCTCGGTCAACGCATACCTGCCCCTGCCGTTTCCGCTTTTTTAAGCGAAAACGCTCCCGCGCCCACGGTCGTTACCCGTGCGGTTTTGAAAACGGCTATCCGCAGCGAAAAGCTGATTTCTTTTACGTTATCCCTGCCGCCCTTTAACAAAAATATCCTTTAAGCGCAATCTACGGCGTATTTCGCGGAAAGCTTCAAAAGCGCGGACAGGCAATCGTTGAGCGACCGAAGATCGGCGATCGTTGGATTTTCGCTGACGGTATAGAGCGCGACGAGCCTTGATAAATTTTCCGTTTCCAGCCTATCCGCGGCAGAAAGCGGAGAGGCTTTCAGCCTTGAAATGAGTTTTCGCGCGTATTCGAAGCGCACGTCCTTCAAGCCCTCTTTCGCGGTTTTTAAGAGGGCTTTTTCGGTTGCTTCCTCTTCCACCCGAAGCCCCGTTTGCAGACGTTCCCGTAAAAAAGTATTTTCCCGATCGGGCAACATATACACCGCGCGACGGCAGATTTCTTCCCGCGCTTTGCGCCTTTGCTCGCGTTTTCTTTTGACGAAATACACGATACTCAGCACTGCATAAAATCCCACCGCGAGCTCCAAAAACGCTACGACGAAGAGCACGAGCTCGGAAAAATCAAAGCTTTTGCTCTGCACGAGCGCCGCGAGCCAAGCCCCGCCGAGCGATAACGCCGACAACGCGTAAAAGGTTCTTCCAAACGCGAGCGAGAGCAAAAAAAGAAAACCGAGCGACAACGCTAAAAAAATCATAAAAAACAGCCTCCGCATTTTTTCGGATTATGCGCAATTTACAGGCTGTTTTTTTCGTGTTTTTTGAAGTTTTAACGAATATTCCGTCGTTTTTTACAATTCGACCTCGAAGCCGAGGCGGATATTCACGATCGTCGCGCGGACTTTTTCGAGTGGCAGTTTCAAAATCTTCGCCGTCACGCGGCGATAGAGCGCGAGCTGCAACGCATAGCGTTTTTTAAGGTATTCGCCGTCCCTTGCGGAATATTTATAATCGACGACCTGCGCGCCGTTTTCGTCCACGGCAAGTAGATCGATCGCGCCTTGAAAGAGAATAAACTCCCCGTCGCCCTGCGCGGAAATGCCCGTTTCCGACAAATCGCCGCCCAGCTCGTTTGCAAGCGAGAGCACCTCGTTTGCGGAAAGCGAAGCAATAAACTGCTGTTCGCGGAAAAGCTTTGTGTTTTTAAGCGAATAAAAGACCTCGTTGCTCAAAATTTCCACGAGCTTTTCAACGCTCAAAAGCGCGTTATCCTCTGCCGAAAGCCGCTTGGAGCGCACGAATTTTTCATAAGACTCGGACGCTGTTTGCACGAGCTTTTCACGGCTTATTCTCGTACCTGCCCCGTCAAAAAGCAACGAAAAATCAAATTCCTCCAAGAAGGCGTGATAGGCGATCCCCGTTCGAATCTTTTCCTCACCGTCGTCTGCGCCCTCTAAATTTATTTCCTTCGCGGTTACCCTTTCCGTGTCCGTATCGAAAGAGTCTTTCCCTATCTCGTCCGCCGCGATTTTCGCGATCTCTCCCGCGCCGCGCTTTGCAAACTCTACGCCCGATTCCACTAATTCGGTCGCCGTGCTCTTTACGGGCAGGTTTTCATACCCGCTAAATTGATACGACCAGTCGAGTGCCCGTTCGATCTCGCGCGTTTTTTCTTCGTCGGGCTGCGCCATCGCAAACCGCTCCTGATAGGGAAGCTCGGGAATCTCCTCTGTATAACGATATTTTTGCCACACCGAAAATTCCGTAAAATCCGCAAACGATTTCGCATAGCGAACGTCGGGCAAAGGAATGGGCTTTTGAAAGATCATATGCAGTCCGTATTTCGCGCGCGTGAGCGCAACGTAATATAAATTCAGCTCGTCGGCAAGCTCGGAGCGTTCTTTTTCGTTCTCGCAAAGTCTTCTTAAAAGCGTGGTGGAATAGGTCATATTCTCCCGATCGTACGCCCTCGGCGCGAGCCCGTAGGTTTCCTCGATAAACACCTGCGCGCGATCGCCGCCGCGGAAATTTTCGCTTAAATTATCCACGATCACGATCGGGTATTCTAAGCCCTTCGAGGCGTGCATCGTCAGCACGCGCACGGCGTTTTCCCCGCCGTTTTCGCTGTATTCCACGCTATAATCCAAATCCCTGAGCCTGTCCAAAAATTCACGTACGCACAAGGGCTCGGGCGTGGTCGCTTCCTCTAAAAAGCGATGGATGCGCTTTAAGCCCCACGCGCCGTTTTCTTTGGCTAAAAGATCGGCTTCTATCTTGCAATCGGCGACGATTTTCGCGAGCACGCTCCCTGCGTCGCTCGCGCTCGCAAGCGCTTTGAGTCCTTGAAAATACGCGTAAAATTTCTTCAATTTATGCGCGATAAAATCCGACCTTTCCGCCGCGTAGCGTTTGGCGAGAGCGCGAAAAGGTTCTTTGCTCTTTTCCCCGAACAAACGGATTTCCGCGAGCTCGTCCGCCGTGATCTCCCCGATCGACAACAGCGCGCTACAAAGCGGAATATCCTGTTCCTCGTTATCAAGAAGGCTTAAAATATCAAGGAGCGTTTTAATTTCGGGGTATTGACAGATATTCACGCTCGCCGCCGACGTGACGGGAATCCCTTCCGCCGCCAACGAATCGACGACTTCTGAGATTCTGCCCTTTTTCTTTCGCGACAAAATGGCGATATCCGAATATTCCACGAGCCGATATTCCCCGCGGTCGGCGTCGAAAAACTTCGACCGCCTCTCCCCGTCGATAATGCTTTTAATGAGCTTCGCCGAAGCGCTCGCCTTTCTTTGCTTCTTACCCGTATTCGCCTTGACCGAATACACTCCTCGCTCCGTAGCCCGCTCCTTTTTCTCTTCCTCGGCAAAGTGCAGTCGCACCCGCCCGCTTTGTTCCTCGTATAAGCCACCCCGCTCCATACGCGAGCCGTTTTCATAGTCGATCGAAGCGTTATTTTTCGTCATCGCGAGCGAAAACTGTTCGTTCACCGCCTCCAACACGGCGTCGGAGCTTCTGAAATTGCGGGTCAAAAATAAGGAATTCGCCTGCTCGTCCCGTTCGAACGCCGCTTGCTTTTCCATAAAAAATTGCGATTTGCTCCCGCGGAAGCCGTAAATGGATTGCTTCACGTCGCCGACCATAAATACTTCCCCGCCTGCCACCGCCGACAAAATTTGCTCCTGCACGGGGTTTACGTCTTGATATTCGTCGATAAACACGTATTTGTATTTTTCCCGCACTTCCGCGGCAATCGAAGGGACCGCGAGAAGCTTTAAGGCGTAATGTTCGAGGTCGGCGCAATCGAGCAAGCCTTTCGCCCGTTTGAGCTCGCCGTATTTTTGGTCCAACCGCAAAAGATACTCGCTAAGCGCGACGGCGATCTCGCCCGAACGCAGATACGCTTCAAGCTCCGCCTCTTTGGTCTTTGCGTTCATATCCTCTTTGTAAATAGCCTCTACGCGCGCTTTGAGCGCGGCGAGCCGCTCCACCCTTTGCCTGCGCTCGGCGGTATCCTCCGCACGGGCGCGCTCCTTGGTGGGGAATACGGGCTTTGCGATCGCGCAAGCCGAAAAATAATCCGTTGCCGAAAGCGCCTCGTTTAAAAACCTTTCCATCTCTTCGCAAAGCAAAACGGAAGCGCGGGGCTTGCCCGCCTTGCTTTCTCCTGCTTGCTCCGCGCTTACAAAATACGCCTTTTCGGATTCGAGCGTCGCGAAATAATAACGGCATTTTTCTTGCAGCTGCGCCAACAGCGCCGCGGCGATCTTCTCGAAATTCTCCGCCGTGTACGCCGATTTTCCGCACTCCAAAAATGCCACGTAGTCGGCGCGGTTACGGAGTTTACCATATAAATCATCCAAAACGGCGCGGAGCTCGTTGTCTTTTTTATTGCGGAAAAACACCGACAATAAGAGCATAAACGCGGGCTCGGCGCTTTCGTAGGCTTCGTCGAAAAGGATATCCAGCGCTTTATTTTTAAGGGCTTTGCCCTCCGCGTCATCCTCCATTATCACGGAAAAACCGCTGTCCACGCCCGCCGTGAAAAAGTGTGAACGGATCAGATTCGAGCAAAAGGAATGAATGGTGGAAATATCCGCGCCCGAAACCTCGGAGAGCTGTTTTTTCAGCCGCGCGCGCTCTTTCGCGGAAATCTCCCCGCCGTTGATGGACTTGATCAGCTCTTTTTTGAGCTTTTCCTTCATCTGCGCCGCCGCCTTGTTCGTGTAAGTAACCGCCAAGATCTGGGAAACGGAAACGCCCGATTTGATAAGGCGGACGATCTTTTCGATCATCACCGTGGTCTTACCGCTTCCCGCAGAAGCGGAAACGATGGTTTTTCCGCGCGCCTCAATTGCCGCGAGCTGTTCCGCCGTGAAATTCGCCATCAGTTTTCCCCTCCTTCCTTGATTTTTCGCACGATCCCCGCGATCTCCGCGGGCGTGATTTCGCTTTCCTTGCGCGTTTGGGATAAGTCGCGGTTAAACCCGCACATACCGCCGAACTTGCAGTATTCGCAATTTCCCTCGTAGGGCGAAGGAGCGATAAAGCCTTCTTTCAGCTCCTTTTTCCCTTGCTTGGCTTCGAGGACCGCGTAGTCTAAAAAGTCCACGAACTGCTCCTCGTTCATTATCTTTTTCGCATTCCCGCCGTTTTTGAGAGAAGCCGAGAAAAACTCGCTCTTTTTCTCCTCGGTAAGGTTTTTATCCCCGCATAAAAGGGCGGCTTTATCCCCGTTTAAAAAGCCTTTCATACGGAATCTATCTTCGGTGGATTCGGCGTATTTCATCGAGGCGGGGAAATAGAACACCCCCGCGGGCACGCGCTCGCCCTTCACGGCGGACATATACAGCTGCATCTGCATTTTTTGCCCCGTATAATAAGAGGTTGGCGAATCGTCGATCGCGCCCGTTTTATAGTCCACGATCCGCACGAATTCCCGCGAGCCGTCCACGCGATCCACCTTGCCCGTGATCTCGTCCGTTTCGATCGCCTTTTCCACCGCTTCCACTTTAAAATCCGAGCCCTTGATCTGACGGTACACCGCCGCCGCGGCTTCTACGCCTTCCTCTAAAAGCTTTTCCGCGGCGTAAGCCCCCGCGCCCGTATCCCGTTGCGCGGCGTACGTCGCACGCGACGCGATCTCTTCGCCGATTTTTTTCGCATAGCCTCGAAGCTCTTCTTCCGTTTGAAATTCCTCCACGCGCTTAGAGGTTTCTTCCAAAAGCTCGTGAATAAAATTCCCGCTGTCGAACGCCATAACCGCCGTTTCGTCGCGTTCTTTAAGTTTTAAGCCCCGCGCCGCAAAATTTTTAAACGGACAGGAGAAATACCCTTCGAGCGCCGTCGGAGAGATTTTTCCGTCCTTAAAAAACAACGCCTCGCCGCGTTCGATCGTGGGGGAAGCTTCCCTGCGCCGCAAAAGATCCTCGCCCGTTTCCATCCCCTTGCGCTTCAACGCCTCGTAGAGCGCGGAATATTCTTCGCGCGTATCCTTTTCGCCGCGCTCGAACTCGCTCTTTGTTAAGAGCAACTGCCGAAGCGCGGGCGTGATCGCCGAGCATTTATAGCGGAACTCCCCGCCGTTTTTCTCCGCGAGAAGCACCCCGCCGTTCTTATCCGAAAATAATCCGCGCACGTAGCGGAACAGCTCGGAAAGCGCAGGCTCGTCGCCGTTTGCGCTCAACGGATAAGACAAAAACAGCCTCTCGGTGAACGTGCAAAGATTCAGGCAAAAATTTTCCCTGCCCCGAAGATTGACTTCCGCAACCGTCGGTTCGAGCTTGGTTTTCACTTCCGCAAGCTTCCCGATATCCTTATCGGAAACGAGCGCGGTATCCTTTCCCGACCTCGGGGTTTCGTCCGTCATTCCCACGGCGAACAGCGCGCGCACCTTTTCGATACGGCTGTCGATAATATCCCCAACGAACACCGCGTCCGATTTCAAAGGAATCAGGGAAATTTCCGTCGCGCCCAGCCCGTCCTCTAAAATCGCGCGAAAATCCCCCGCCGAAAGCTCCTCTCCCGCGACCAGCTTTTCCGCTTCCGAAAGGGTGTTTTCTATCCCGCAGAGTACCTGCGCAAGGTAACCTTTCAGCGCAGGGTCGTTTACGCTTGCTTCCAACTCCAAAAGCTTATTTTCCGCGTTGAATTCGCGCAAAAGCTCACGGGTGATAAGGCAGTATTCTCGACCCTGCCCCCGCCGTTTTATCTTTTCGGCGATTTTCATAAGGCGCGCGCGGCCGCTTTCCAAAGCCGCCGTATCGTAACCGCTCACCGTTTCGTCCGTTTTGATCGGCTTCTTCGCGCCGCCACGGTAGTTCGCGTATTTCAAAAGATAATTTCGGTATTCTCCGCTTTCGCCGAAGAAATAATTTCCCGTGAGCGACTGCACCGCGCGCGGAGAAAAATTCTCTTTGATAAGCTCGAAGCAATCGAGCAAAAATCGGCTCAAAGGATGCCGCTTTAAAGAAATCTTTTCGTCGAAAAAATAAGGGATATCGTATTCCGCGAACGCCTTTTTTAAGGGTAACGCGTATTTTTTCGCGTCGGGCAACAGCACCGCGATATCGCGATACCGCATCCCCTCGTTTTCCGCGACCAGCTCGCGGATATTCGCCGCCACCGTTTCCGCTTCGTCCGTTTTGTCCTCGCCTTCGAAAATGCGTATTTTGTCCGTAGAGTATTTTTTTTCGCCCAGCTTTTCGGGATCGAACAGCCCCGTGCGAAGAACTTCCGCTTCCCCTTCCAAAGGTGTTCCCGCGTTGTAAATTCGGGGCGTTTCGTATTCGCCCGCCACGCGCGCAAACGTATCCGCCGCCGAATTCGTATAAAATTCTTCTTCGCCTCCGCAAAATACGCCGATCGCACGCCCCGCCACCTCGCACGCCGCGCGAATCGTCTGCGCCGCCTGCGCCGTGAACGCCGTGTAGCAAAGGAAGAAAATATTCGCGCCTTTCAGCCGCTTTTCCGCGCGGATTCGATCGGGCAAAAGGGAAAGATATTTGCTCTCGTCGATATACCCGTTTTCTTTCAAAAACTCGGCGTACCCCTCGTAGATCAACGCGAGGTCCTCTATTTTTGCTTTTAAAATATCCCCGTTTAAAAGAGCCGCGTTTTTTTTGAGCGTTTCGGGCTCTACCCCGCTCGCGGAAAACTGCGCGAGCGTTTCGTAAATACACTTCGCGTCCTTTGCCACCGCGCTCGGCGAGGTGAAGCATTGTAGCTTCTTTTCGCGTTGAAGCCGCAAAATCGTTTTCCCCACCGCCATCACCGAGCCTTGCTTTCCAAGGATTTTGGAATGAATTTTCAAAAACCTCGAAAAGGTAGAAACGCTCGTCAAAAAGCTCCCGCCAAGCCGACGGGCGATCGCGCGTTCGGCAACGAGGGTCAAACGGTCCTCGCAAAAAATCAAATTATATTCGCCCGCCCGCTCGTACTTTTCCACGAGCGCAACGACCGTATCTAAACATTCGGAAAGCGTGTACGCTTTATAAACCGCCGTCATTTTACCGACCTCTTTTTTAGTATAGTTCTATTATAGCATACTTGCCCCGAAAATTTCAGCTTTTTTTCACAAGAATTTTTTGTAAATCGCAATTTTGTTTTTACAAATTCGAAAATATGTGCTATAATAGATAAGAAAAAGGCGTTTTTTCAAAAAATAAAATAAAAAGACTCTTTTTAGGAGAATTTATGAGATCCAAAAAAACCCTTTGCCTTGCTTGCGTTTTAGCGGGCTCTACCCTTCTTGCTTCCTGTTCGTCGTGTTCTTCCTGCGCGGGGAATCAGGAAATCACCTTCACCGCAGGTTGGCTGGAAGATACCACGAGCAAAACCTTGCCCAACGAGGGGGAAGAACTGACCTACGCCGTAACTTACGACAAGGCGGAAGGCTTGTATTCCAAATTTTATACGATCGATTATACGAACGGCGTTTACACGACCTCGCTGAAAGCGGCGGACTACGAAGGACAAGCCGTTTACGAATATACCTCCACCCTCACGATCAACGTGCAATACACCTTGAAAAAGACGGGCGAAACCACCGCGTTCGAAACGCCCGATAAAGTGGAAACGGTCGTGTATTTTAAGACCGCGGCAAGCGGGCTTACCCCCCTCAAATCCACGAAAACGACTTATTGCCATTCCCCGAACGGCACGGAGGCGACCAAGCTTACGCATTGCTACACCGAGTATCACTACACGGTGGAAACCGTCTACACGGGCTCGAAGGGCAAGAGCACGATCACGAACCATTTAAACGAGGATAAAAAACAAAAGAACCCGTCGTTTTCGGCGAAGCACGACGAATACACCTATCTCGACAACGAGCAACTTCTCTTCGCGTTGCGCGGTATGGGCACGAGCGCGACGAGCATTTCTTCTTATCAGCCGTTTGAGAGCGCGAAGAAAGTCGTTTCCGTTTCCGTAGGCAAAAAGAAAGGCGGCGAGTTTGAATTCGATCTCGTCGGAAAAGGTAGCGAAAAACGCGCGATCAACTACCGCGCGTATACCCTCACGTTCGAAGCGGACAATCCCGGGTCTTCGCAGGAAGCTTGGATCGCTTCCACGACGGACGCCACCTCGAACGCTTACCGAAACGTGATGCTGCGTTTGGAAACCCCGATCGCATATAGAGCGGGAAGTTTGATCTACACGCTCACCAGCGCGAAGTTCGCGAAATACAATTAAAGCTATAAAATATTACGAATGAGCTCTGTGAAACAAGGAGCTCATTTTTTTTATTTTAAGACGCTAGCCGTAAACGATAAAAATATCCCGCCGCCGTATTCTAACGACAGCGAGATATCAAAAGTTTACTTCTTTTTATAAAAATATACTTTCGCTACGCGATTTTCTTTAATTCGTAAAGACAAGCCGCTAAGAAGTAAGGCTTCGCCCTTTTCGATAAATTCCCCGCCGTCGGCATCCTCAAACGCATAATCGGATTCTGCGGTTAAACCCTGCAATTTAAAATTCGCTTCGGGATAAGGGGAGTTTTCTCTTTTGAATACCTGAATAACCCCTTCGTCTTTGATCGGATCGTGGTATTGTATCGCCAGCCAATTCTCTAACGAATCGCTTGCGCTCGTCAACGGATAAACGTCCTCGGACAAATAAGGGCGGACGCGCAAAAATTCTCGGCTCATTTTATCAAGCCACGCTATTTCTTCCGCCGTTGCGTGGAAAGGTTGATTTTCATAGTTGGCAAAATGCGAAGTCATAGCAGGAGAATAGGCGCTTCTAAAACAATAGTCGTCAAACCAAATACACCCGCAGGCCGTTCCCGAATAAGGCATCCAAGAACCAAAATTAATCGCCTGCGCCTGCGCAAGTTCGGGAATACGGTTTCTTGGGCATTGCGAGTCCGTTCGCCAAAGTGGCACGGAACGACGAAGCGTTTCGATATCGATTCGTCTGCCTCCACTTGCGCAATTATCTATTAACAGCCCGGGGAATCGCTCGATCAGCGCATCCCAAAAACGATATAACCCGTTTATATGTTTTATTTCCGTGATACCCACGCGATCAGGCTGATCGTTTTTCCGCCAATGCTCTAACGGTCTAAAATTAAAATCTTGTCGATACACCGAAACGTTTAACTTCTTTATAATCTCCGATACCGTTTCTACGCAATACTTCCAAGCTTCTTCTTTCCCTAAATCAAGCAGCAAATCGCCCCCGCCGATATCAATGAAATATTCCGGATGCTCCGCTACGATAGGCACGTTCTCCCTAACCCGTTCCGGTTCTAACCACAATAAAAAGCGTTTGCCACTTTCCTTTATTTTGGCGACGACGTCTTTTAATCCGTCGGGATGGCGGACTTTATTGACCGTCCAATCCCCCGTATGCAAGCTCCAATCGCCTACGTACTCGTCGGGTGATTCTTCAACGCCCGCGCCGTACCAACCTGCGTCCATCCAAAAATGATCGAACGGTAACTTTGCTTTTTCTATTTTCTCAATGCGCTCCAAGCATCCCTTCGTGCTCATTCCACCCCAAAGGCTTGCGCAAAATGGCGCAAATTCGGGCACTCCTCCCTTCCCTATCGGAGAATAGATATCTTTCACGAAACGCCGCCACCCGTTTTGTGAGTTTTCGACCGTGCCTTGATATCCCATTACCGTTATCGAAGAAGTGCGGAATTTCTCGCCGGGCAGAATTTTAAAATGCGCGTCTTCTATTTTGCTTTTAAAGATAACGCTTTCTTCTTTTCTTTCTATCTCCGCGTTCCATTGTCCCGTCCAGCCTATCGCTACGATATAACCTTCTTCAAGCTTCCCGTTTTTGATATTGAAAAACGGCGCGTGCGGTCCGTCCGCCGATCTACCGCCCGTCGTAGCATAACTTTTCTTATCTCCCACGCTAAGCCAGTTCTCAAAACGGTTTTGTTTGATTTTATCAACGGCGCAGGAAAATTCTTCCGACGACCACTCCGATCCTTTCGGCGCGTATACTTTCACTACGTGCTCTGGACTCGGTAAATACGCTTTCGTCGTTTTTTTCTCGCTGGTCACTAAGGGGAATTCCAACACGGAATCCCAAAGCTTTTTTTATGGCTTGCGCTTTGTTTACGCTAAGCATTTCTTTCCCGCGAGAGTTGAAATGAATACCGTCTTCCTCTTTGCCGTCTTTGCCAAGCTTTACGCTGACGCTATACGCATCGTCTACGGATAGACCAAATTCTCTTGCAAGCTTCATTGCGCAAACGTTTCTTTCTTTTACGATAGGAGCAGTCCTTTCCGATTCTTTATTTAAATCTTGCTTATCGTGAACGATCGTCGTTAAACTGACGATTACTTTACAGCGTTCCAAAAATATTTTCAGCATTTCTTTATATGCTTTTTCATACTCTTCTACGCTAACGTTCAAAGCGTGTAAGCCGTAATTATAACAAATCAAATCATACTTGGAATCTTCAATAAATTTTTCTACCATCCCTTTATAGGCA
This sequence comes from Candidatus Scatosoma sp., assembly GCA_045644545.1. Classification (GTDB taxonomy): domain Bacteria; phylum Bacillota; class Clostridia; order Christensenellales; family Borkfalkiaceae; genus Scatosoma. The sequence goes on from JAZRHC010000010.1 coordinate 12,906, forward strand.
GGCGATAAAATAGAATAGGACGTTGCCAAATAATCCACCGTCGCAATCCCCGCTAATTCTCTTTTTACTACTTCGTGCCCTTGCGCGGTTATAGAATCTCCTATTAACGCTACGCGGGGCAACGAGTCGTTATTAGTGTCTTCACACCACAATCTCAACCACTCAATCGTTTCTTTTTTCTTCTTTTTTTCGTTTTTTTCTTCAAAAGTAAAATCTTTCATAATCTTTACCCTCAGCTCTTATAAATTTTCAAACAGAAAATCTAATTCTATATCTCCTTTATCCGTTTCGTGCGTCCCGTCAAAGATGACGCATTTGAATTTATCTTCGCGCGAAAACGCTTTATAATACGGCTCAATGCGTTCACATTCTTTTATCGTACGCTTATAATCAAATAACGCGTCTTTATCTCCCATTGCCACGACTAACGGACGCGGAGCGATTAAAGCCACCGTTTCCGCCGTTGTAAACCTTTTTTGCGCGTTAAAATAACTCCAATCCGCCCAAGAATTTTTAAAACAATCGTTTACCCAGCTACAAGAATAGCAGGCTTTTATGCGCGTGTCTATCGCGGTAAAATGAATTGCATACATTCCGCCGTACGATAAGCCCGCTACCCCTATCCGTTCTTCGTTTATATTTTCTTCCTTTAAAAAATAGTCCAAAATTCCTTGCAGAAAATATAATTCCAATGCCGTCGCGCAACCGCCAAGCTGACGCAATTTACCGTCTATATGCTGGCGATTATAATCGTTTCCGTAAAGTTCTACTTTCCAAAGCAAAAATTGCGGAACTACCACGTTCGCCCCCCTATCCGTCATTCGACGAACGAGATGGTTGTAGTTTGAAGAATCTAAATGTATACTCGAAACTACTTCCGGCGTACCTTCCCCGCCGTGAAAGCCGAAAATAAACGGGGCTTTTTCCTCATTTTCGCATTGTTCAAAATACATAACGTAAAATTTTAAGTCCCCGAAAAATTTGAACTGCATACGATAAATATTTACGTTACCGTCTTTGGCTACGAATTTTTTCTCCACGCTCGGATATACTCTTTCGCCCGTAAGCGGGAATCCGAGCATTTTGATAAATTCCGCTCTATAATACTCGGGATCGTTGAGATATTTTTCAGGCGAAATAAACTTGAAGCGTTCGATATCCGCCTCCTCCTTTTTCTTCGCTAAAAATCTTTCGATCCCTTCTACGTAATCTGCCCGATACGCGGTATCTTTTTCAAGTTCTTCGTTATAATATTTATTCATCGTGAACTCCTCTACCAAATTTTGATAATCTTTATTTTTTAGCTTACTCCCAGTTAATTTCAATTACCAAAGGCTCGTTTGCAAACTCGTCGCAAGGAATATCTGCGATAGACGTATAAGGACCTTCCGCGCGCCCGTTAAAAAGCTCAAATCCCGGCAATCCAGGCAAAACGTCAAATCTTACGCGAAGATTTCTTCCATCGTTCAAAAGTCGAGCGCTCTTGGGCGGGCATTCCATTCCTTTTATGAAATGGATTGCAGACGAAATAGCTCCTTCATATAAATGAATATACGTTTTTCCGTCTTTTTGCGTCGATACGAACGGGATATTATTTGCAAGCTCAAAAGCGGAGACTTCGGGTTTATGATTTTCCAAAGCGCCTTGCATACGAGTGTACCAATCCCCCACCTTTTCAATAACCTTTTTTGCTTTTTCGGGGATTTTTCCGTTCGCCATAGGTCCGACGTTCAGAAGATAACTTCCACCCATCGCCATTATTTTATCTATTGAAGAGGTTAAAAATCGAATGGAATAATAGTCCTCGTCCGCTCTATATCCCCAAGATTGCTGCCCCACCGATTGACAAGCTTCCGTCATTCTTTCAAAACGAGAACCGTCAGGCACGGAGCGCTCAGGCGTAGAGAAATCCCCTTTATCCCAACCGCGATCGTTAATTAAAATGTTTGGTTGCAACGAACGCACGTATTCGTTCATTTCTTCGTCGATAACGTTGGGCGAAATATCCCAAAATAAGGTGTATATTTTCCCGTAGTTGGTTAATAATTCGCCAAGCTGATTTTTAATATACGAACGATATTTCACCATATCGCCGTTATTAGGTTGCCGCGATTTCCATTGATGCGTAGAAAAGCGGTTGTATCCGTTTTCGTGATGCCAGTCGGGATTTGAATAATATATCGAAAGCAACATCCCGTGTTTTTCACACGCTTCCGCCAGCATTTTTAATACGTCCTTTTTATAGGGCGTATTCATAATGCTGTAATCGGTATATTTTGTATTCCACATACAAAAACCGTCGTGGTGCTTTGCCGTAAAGCAAATATATTTCATCCCTGCTTTTTTCGCAAGCAACACCCACTCTTCCGGATCATACTCCGTAGGATTAAACGTTTGCATTAACTTATCGTACGTTTCAAAAGGAATATCATAACGCGCCAATGATTGTTCGTGTAAGCCCACTGCCGCATATATACCCCAATGGATAAACATACCAAATTTATTCGTTTCCAATTTCATTTTCTTTTCCTTTTCCTTTTATTTTTTAATAGATATTCTCACCTTGTTTACGATAACTTACCGTATCGTATCAATGCTTTTTATTTCTCAAAAAATTTAAAAGCTTCTCTTTCCGTTCAAGAATATGCTTTCTATTTCTATTTGTTCGTTAAACACCACGATATCCGCATCTTTTCCTGCCTCTAATGCGCCTTTGTTGATTTTGAGTATCTTCGCAGGGACTTCCGTCAGCATTTTTACCGCCGTGGGGATCGAATATCCGCATCCTTTTACGAGCGTTCTAATCAAACAATCCGCCGTTGCTACGCTTCCCGCGAACGCCGAGCGGTCTTTGAGCTTGCAAACGCCGTCTTCCACGATAAACTCCGTACCGCTCATTATCCCTTCTTTGATATCCGTTCCCGCGATTTCCAAACTGTCGGTGATAAGCGCAACTTTATCCGTGCCTTTGATTTTTATAATCATTTTTATCAAATCGGGCGGCAGATGCTTTCCGTCCGCTATAATTTCCACGTACAGCTCGTCGCGCAAATACGCGCTTTCGATTACCCCAAGGCTTCTAAAACCGTGATCGCGCGTGACCGTCGAAGTTGCACTATACAAATGCGTGATCAGATTACATCCGTTTTCGATCGCCACTTGCATATCTTGGTATTTTGCGTCGGTATGCCCTGCCGAAGCGATTATATTATGCTCCGTCAAATACTTGCAAAACGCTCCGTTCTCGTCGCGTTCGGGCGCGTACGTCCAACGCACGATACTTTCTCCATATTCTGCTATCAGGCTTTCGTACTCCGATTTTTTAGGGGGCGTGATAAACGCAGGGCATTGTGCGCCCGCTTGATTTGCGGAAATATACGGTCCTTCCAAATGCGCGCCCAAAATATTTCCCTTCGTTTTTCCTTTGGCTTTATGGATATTGATCACGGCTTCCCGCATAGTTTTAAACTCACCCGTCGAAATCGTCGGAACGATACTCGTCGTGCCGTGTGCGAAATGATAATCACAGCCCGCGATTACGTCTTCGACCGTGCTATTCATAAACGCGTAGCCTCCTGCGCCGTGCGTGTGAATATCAATAAATCCAGGCGATACGTATTTGCCCGTGTAATCGTATTCTTCGTCGGCGGGTTTATTCTCTTTACTGACTTCTAAGATTTTCCCGTTTTTTAAGTACAAGAAGCCGTCGAATATATTATCTCCTAAAAGAATTTTATTACTTTTGATTTTTATCATAATAATTTCGAACTCTCGTTATCCAAATATAATTTTGCGTTGTCGTGCGTTCTTAATATACTTGCGGGACAATGCTCGTCTATGCTTCCGTTTAAGGTTTCATACACCGCGTTGGCTTTGGTTTTTGCCGGCACGATACAGAATAAATAGGGCGCTTTTACCAAAGTCGGCACGGTCAAAGTCATTGCGTGCGTAGGCACTTCGTCAAGGCTCGCAAAGCAACCGTCGTTGACTTGCTGTTGACGGCAAATTTCGTCTAACTTCACGGGCTTTACCCACTTCTCGTCTTTAAAATCCGCTACGGGGGGATCGTTGAAAGCGATATGCCCGTTTTCCCCTATTCCCATAATCACGATATCCGTGGGGTTTTCTTGCAATAATTTTCCGTATCTTTCCGCTTCCGCTTCGGGGTTCGTCGTCGTAATATCTATGTAGTTCACGCTTTTAAACGGTACGAGTCCGAAGATATGCGCTTTTAAGAAATTTCCGAAGCCTTGCGGCGCGTTCTTATCCAACCCGATATATTCGTCCATATGATACGCGTTGACTCTGTTCCATTCGATTTCTTTATCTTCCACGAGGGATTTCAACACGTCGTTTTGCGAGGGCGCTGCCGCAAAAATCATATTGATTTCTGCCTTTTCCGCCAAAAGCTCCGCGATTTTTGCCTTGATATCCCGCGCCGCCGCTTTGCCCATCAGCGTTCTAGTTTCGTAAATTTCCACCGAGAGTTTGTCTGCTTTGTAGTTTTTCATAGTATCTCCTTTAATTTTTCTACCGCGTCGTTAAACGCCGCTTTTTGATCGAGGTATTGATAGGGGTTTTCAAACGTTTTTCCCACTAACGCCTTTAAGCCGCTAAACGTTTGCAAACGTGGCTCTAACGCGATAAACGCATCTTTTTAGTCGGTATAAAACGCGATAGAAGGATATGCTCTCCCTTTTTAGAATCGAGATAGCATATCCCCGTAACGTTATATCCTTTATCTAAAAGCGAACGCACGTGGAGCTTTCAGATAACGCCTATCTCGCGTTAAAAACACTTATCCGCTTCGTTTAAGACTTCTAAGCGCAAAGCGTCGAAAGCTTTCCAATCTGTTTCGTAGTCTTCTAAAGTGCGACAAGCTCTTTCCACCAACTTGTCTGCAAGCGCAGGAGCTTTTTCTTTGATAATCGAAACAAGCTCCCAGTCCTCTGCGCCTGCGCGTTGCGCGTGCGCACGAACGGTATCCCAGTAATCGCCGTCCACGTTATATACGATTCCAAGCCCGCCAGGTTCACGAGTATCGGTTAAACCGTTTTCAAACTCGCTGTACAGGTGATAACCGAAATGCAAGAAGCCTTCAAAATTATACCGATGGCAAATCCAAAAACAAAGTCTTGAAACGATTAAGGGTAAATCTATCGTACGATTCATCATACGTCCGGCAGGAGCACCGCAAGCGTACCACGTCATTCTTTGACCTTCTGCTTGTTGTTTTTGGAAGGACTCTTTATATTTTTCGTAGATAGCGTTCTTGACGCACCAAATATCTGCCGAACCGGGGATATTATCTACTTCAACGGGATCGTGAATTACTAATTCAGGGTAAATGGATCTTATCATCCCCACTAAAATACGATAGTTTTCGGCGTTCGCAAACTGAGGCTCGTCGAATAAGCATTGAACGTATTTTTTTTGCCAATGATTTCTCTCTACCATTTCTTTTACTCGTTTGAAGTAGAGCTTTAACTGTCTATACGCTTCCACGTCCGTTGCAAGATGCTTGTTGTCCCAATCCCATAACAAATAAATTTCCGGCTGATTCCAAACCAAGAAACGCGCAACAAACCAACCGCTTAATATAGGCATTCCGGCTTTTTCCGCTATCTGTAAGGACTTTTCCAAATTGCTTAAATCAAAATCGATAATTTTTCCGTTTTCATCTCTAACGCATTCGTCATCTGGATTACTACGCCACCATTCCGTCAAAAAGAGCTGCGTGTTTCGTATATCGACTAAATGCGCCAATAATTTTTCGTACATCTCATAATATTCTTTAGAATATTTCTTTGCTTTGGCCTCGCCGGCAATCCTGCTGGCGATCGCCCAGTTTATAACGATCAATTTAGAATCTTGCAACGCCGGAATCGTTGCTTTATGTACGTTTAAAGTGATGGGAACTTCCACTATTTTACCTTGCGTTTCTACCGTGATTACGATTTTCTGCACGCCAGCCGATATATCACGGTTTGCGATAAAACGAAACGCGAAGCCTAATCTTCCACCGCGTACGAAGCACTTATCCATCGGCGCGGTAATATCATATACGTCAAACGGCGCTTGACGCGTGACGAAATCTTTCACCGCTTCGTAATCGTCCGTCTTATTTGCGTTGGGCTTTCCATCCGGCGCGCTATTGCGCTTAATTCTAACGCTTACTAATTGATAAGGTATTATCGTTATCCCGTTTGCTCCTTTTACCGAAAAAGTGAACGGCGTTTTTTCTTCCACCGTTATATCCGTTAAAATTTGGCATAATACGTTTCCACCGCGCGCCACGTCTAACGTTAACAATTTTTCGTCGAGTTCTTTCAACTCGTCGTCGGGATATACCCATTGGCTTTCAGAATACACGTTGAATTTTTCCGTTGTTCTTTCGATTGACATCATTTTTTCTCCTATTTTTTTATTATTTTCAGTAAACGATCTGCACTTCGCTCGGTGCGTCGACGTGCATTTTCGTTTCACCGTTTTCCACGCAAACGTTGGCGGAAATCACCCCGTAAGGCGTCGGGAATTTTGCTTGAAGGCTGTTTAATCCCGCCATATTCGGCTTAATCGCTATCTTTCGGCAACCGCTTTCTAACACGTTGAGCCCTAAAACGTATTCCGTTAAAAATTGAACGGGTCCGCAAGACCAACCGTGGCAAAAGCTATGAATAAAGCCTTTATAGCAATAATCCCCGAAATCTCCGTGTAGATCTTTAAGTCCTTTGGGAGTGGGTTCGTCTATGCGACCGCTACCTTTTAACCATTCCACGTTAAAATCTTCCCAGAACGTCGTCGCTCCTCGCGAAAGCATACCGCCGTAGTATTCTTTCATTATCTTTACCGCTTTTTCTACTCCAGCCGTTTCTGCGATCGCCCGTAAAATGAAATAGCTGTGGAAAGTACACAATCCTTTCGCGCCACCTTCGAGAAGTTTTTCCGCAGCCGTTTCGGAATCCACCTGTCCTGCCAGATACCCAAACGCCACGACTTGTTTTGCCGCGTCCGTCAAATCTTCTTTATAGGCTTCTAACTTTTTCACTAATTTTTCGCAGTTTGCCGTGGATTTGCCAAACTTCCTTAAAAGCCCAATAAAATTCTTCGTGACGAAAATGAAAACGTATCGGCAACCGGCTCTCGCGTACGGCTTATCGTAGGTGGGCCAGTCTAAGAAGAATGGATCGAGCGGTTTAATTTCGGGACGAAGCGAAAAATCAATAGTCCCGTCGTCGCATACGCAAGAATCCAACTGTTCGATGATCCCCTCCATCTTAGGCAACCATTCTTCTACGAACGCGGTGTTGCGCACCTTTAAGTAATAATCGATTATAATCTGTATGAACCAAAACGAATACGTAGGCATATGCATCCAACCGGGCAACGGTTTTTCTTCGTAGGCTTTTCTCAGCGCGTCTTCTACGCACTCGTCTGCGCCGAAAATATTCGTGATGGCAAGAACTTGCGGTTCCATATCGCCGATCCAGATTAAACGGTCGCGCTTGATCCCTTCGATCAAGCTCTTTTGCATAGTTAAAAATACCGTATATCTCGCCGTATCGTAAATTTGATTTACGAGAGAATCGTCGCAGATGAATTGACTTTTATACTCTAAATCCCGATGAGAATACGCCGCGTAAATATTAGGTATTCTCCAAATAATGTGATCGGGTGAAAGAAAATCAATTCTGACGAATCTAAATCCCGTCTGTCCCCATTCCATATCGGAAAGCTCGGGAACTTTTACGATCATATCGCGAGTAGAATGGTGGTTCGTGGCGTTTTTTTCGCCAATCTCCGCGCAAACTTCACCGCACGATTCGCCAAAACGGATTCGAAAATCCGTTTCGAATTTTTGAAAACGTACGTAGTGAGAAAGAACTCGTATCCCGCCTTGCAACTCTCTCCCGAAATCCAAAATGATATATCCTTTCCCTTGACAAATCAAACAATTGTTTTCCGTGAAGGAAATATGATCTCTTCTGTTTACCAAAAGAGCTTCCGCGTTCACAATGTTGTCCGATTTCTCTACGATCCGCGTGGGAAGCAGATAATCTTTTACCAAATTACATCTCATTTCAACCTACCTTCCTTTGAAAATTTTAAACAAATTAGGACGTCGACTCGTAAAATACTTATCGCGATATAAAGCGAATACAATAATTTAGACCCTATTTCCCCATTGTTTATTTTACACTATCATAATACCACTTTTTCTTTCTCTTGTCAATGTTCTGTTCAAAAAAAGTATGTTTTTTTATAACAAAATACACGAAATATATATTGAATAATTGACAAAAGCAATTTTTTAATAAAATGATTTCATCGCTGTTTTGAAAGTGCGCGTATGAAAAACAAATTCCACCTTACAACGTATACATCGGATTATTATACCGCCGAAAAATCAAAGCTCATTATGCAACCACGTAAACATTCCAGCTTGGAAATTTATTACGTCGTAACTGGGAAATTAACGGTATAGAAAAACTCTCTCTTTTTCAAGAGAGAGTTTTTCAACTTAGACTAATTCGATAATCGCTTTTTCAGCAGCGTCGCCGCGACGTTCGCCGAGAAGATAAATTCTCGTGTAGCCGCCGCCTTGACCGAGCTCTTCTTTACGAGCCGCGTATTTAGGCGCGATTTCGTTGAAGAGTTTGTCCATCAAAGGATGCTGAATATCAGCCGTTCTCGCCTTATAATCGCTCTTCTTTTCGTTGAACGCTTTGATTTCTTGCAGATCGTAGGTTTTAGCCATAATCGCACGGCGAGCGGCAAGCTTCTTCGCGCCGTCTTTAATGTTCGTAACGGTGATTTCCTTGCCTTTTTTGTCCTTTTTCGTTACTTCGAATTCGATGTTATCATCGTAGGTATTAACCGCTTTGGTGATGAGCTTTTCAACGTAGGGACGAAGCTCTTTAGCCTTTGCTGCGGTGGTTTCGATTTTTCCGTACCAAAGAAGTTGGGACGCCAAGCCTCTTAAAAGCGCGTTTCTTTCTTTGGAAGTTCTTCCCAATTTGCCGGGCATAATTTTAATCCTCCTGTTTTGTTAATGAAAGACCGTAAGATTCCAACTTGTGAATGACTTCGTCAAGCGACTTTCTGCCGAGGTTTCTCACCTTCAACATATCGTCCTCCGTCTTGTGGGTAAGGTCTTCTACCGTATGAATGTTTGCTCTCTTCAAGCAGTTGTAGGAACGGACGGACAAGTCCATTTCCTCGATCGCCATTTTGAGAACCTGTTGTTGTTTGTCGTCTTCCGTCTTGACGAGAATGTCCATACCTTTGATCGTTTCGCTAAGGTTGACGAACAAATTGATATGATCTTGCATAATCTTCGCAGCCAAAGAAATGATTTCTTTGCCAGAGAACGTGCCGTCCGTCCAGACTTCCAGCGTCAATTTGTCGTAGTCGACCGCCTGCCCTACGCGCGTGGGTTCAACCGAATAGTTTACCTTTTGAACGGGCGTGTAGATAGAGTCGATCGCGATATAATCGACGACGGGTTGCTTATTTTCTTTTGCGGGCTTATACCCTCTGCCTCTGCCGACCGTGATCTCGACGTCGAGTTTTGCGCCTTCATCGATCGTACAAACGTACTGATCTCCGTTGATCACCTCGATTTCCGCGTCTACGTTGAGGTCTTTTCCCGTAAGGACGGCAGGACCCTCTTTCGTGACGTGAAGAACTTTTTCGTAGTTCTTGTCGATAACCTTCGTTTTAAGCGCAAGCGTTTTGAGGTTAAGGATAATTTCCGTTACGTCCTCTTTCACGCCTGCAACGGCAGAAAATTCGTGTTTAACGCTACCGTCGAGGAATTTGATTCCTTCCACCGCCGCACCGGGCAAAGCGGAGAGGAGAATTCTCCTCAAACAGTTTCCAATCGTAAGACCGAAGCCCTTTTCCAAAGGTTCGCAAACGACCTTCGCATAGAAATCGTCGTTTTCAAGCACCTCAAGCTTGGGCATATCCATTTCGATCATTATGTTACCTCCTTATATTTTTTAATTATTTGGAGTACAATTCGACAATCATATGCTCAGCAATCTGGCTGTCGATATCTTCTCTGGCGGGAAGTGCCAATACCTTTCCTTCAAGTTTTTCTCTGTCGAATTCCACCCATTTCACGAGCGTGTTATTCGCAGCGGTTTCCTTTAAAGCGGTGAAATATTTATTTCCCTTTCTGTTTTCCTTAACGCACACGACGTCGCCTACCTTCACGATATAGGAAGGAACGGTAACCGTCTTGCCGTTTACGGACAGATGCGCGTGGTTTACGAGCTGACGAGCGAGCGTTCTCGAAGGAGCAAGACCCATTCTGAACACGACGTTATCCAATCTTCTTTCCAACAAGGAAAGCATATTTTCACCGGTAACGCCCTTCATACGGTCTGCCATTTCGTAGTATTTACGGAACTGACCTTCCTGTACGCCGTAAATTCTCTTCGTCTTCTGCTTTTCGCGAAGCTGTAATCCGTATTCGGATACCTTCTTTCTGTCCGCACCGTGCTGACCGGGCGCAACCGGACGCTTATTGAACGGGCATTTTTCCATATAGCACTTGTCCCCTTTGAGGAACAACTTAGCGCCTTCTCTTCTGCAAAGCTTGCATTTAGCTTCTCTATAAGTTGCCATAATCTTTTAACTGCCTCCTGATTAAACTCTACGACGTTTGGGGGGTCTGCATCCGTTGTGGGGGATGGGCGAAACGTCGGAAATCAAGGTGATTTCCAAATCGCAGGTGGACAGCGCGCGGATTGCGGATTCTCTGCCTGCACCGGGACCCTTAACGTATACTTCTACGGTGCGAAGACCGTGTTCTTTTGCCGCTTTTGCCGCCGTTTCCGCCGCCATCTGCGCCGCGAAAGGAGTACCCTTTCTCGAACCCTTATAGCCGAGCGCGCCTGCGCTGCATTGGGAAATAGCGTTGCCAGCCATATCCGTTACCGTTACCAACGTGTTGTTGAAGGTGGACTGGATATGAACTTGACCTTTGTCTACTTTTTTAATTTCTTTGCGCTTACGAGAAGCGACTTTCTTTTTCATTTCTGCCATTTTTTATCGCCTCCTCAATTACTTCTTCTTACCTGCGATCGCGCGAGCAGGACCCTTACGCGTGTGAGCGTTTCTCTTCGTGCTCTGACCGCGAACGGGCAAGCCTTTTCTGTGACGGATGCCTCTGTAACATCCGATTTCCATAAGGCGTTTGATGTTGAGGGAAACTTCGCTGCGAAGCTCGCCTTCCACTCTAAGGTTGTGATCGATATATTCTCTCAATTTGGAAACGTCGTTTTCGTCGAGATCCTTTACTCTCGTATCAGGATTGATACCCGTTTCCGCGAGAATCTTTTTGGAAGTAGTAAGCCCGATCCCGTAAATATAAGTAAGACCGATCTCTACTCTCTTTTCTCTGGGTAAATCTACACCGGCAATACGTGCCATTGATTCGTGTCCTCCGTTTTTCGTTTTACTTTTTTATTTTATCTATCGTCAACAAATGCGTTCCGTGTGCAGTGGAAAATGCGCTACCTTACGCACCGTATTATTTTCGACTTTTACTTTCTTTTCCGTTTTTGGGAAAAATTTCTTGCAATACGCAAAAGAACGCACCATCCCCCAAACGCGCTTTTCGCGTTCGACGTGGCGTTTCCTTACGCAAAGTACCGAATTCCCGTAAAACACTTTACGGAAATTCAGCCCAAAATTACGTTCTTTTTTATCCGAGAACTAAGAATTGACAAACAATCCCAAATTACGGCATAATAAGATTATACCACATAACGAGGGGCTTGTCAAGCGTTTTTTAGCCCTGTCTTTGTTTATGGCTCTTACTTTTTGAACAAATTACCATAACTCTGCCGTTTCTTTTAATAACTTTGCACTTATCGCACATAGGTTTTACAGAAGGTCTGACTTTCATTGTTTTTTCTCCTTGTTATAAAAACTTATTTTTCGCTTGTGATCACGACTTGCTGCGCCACGTGATCCTGCCCTTCGTTAAGTCATAAGGACTCATTTCCAATTTTACCGTGTCGCCCTCGATGATCCTGATATAGTTCATTCTGAGTTTGCCGGAAATATACGCCGTGATGGTATGACCGTTGGAAAGCTGGACTTTGAAGGTCGCGTTCGGCAACGCTTCGATCACCTTTCCTTCCGCTTCGATTACGTCGTCTTTGGACACAGGAATTTCCTCCGAGTTTTTTATTTTCTTACAGCGTTAAAATTTCAACGCCGTCTTCACGCACGACCAGCGTGTTTTCGTAATGCGCCGCAGGCTTGCCGTCTACGGTGACCGCGCCCCAGCCGTCGTCGAGTAAGCTTACCCTCCAACTGCCCATCGCGATCATCGGTTCAACGCAAAGCACCGTGCCCGCTTTCAAACGCACCCCCGTGCCGAGCCGACCGAAGTTCGGAACGGACGGATCTTCGTGCATTTCTTTGCCGATACCGTGCCCCGTGTACGAGCGGATAACGCCGTAACCGAAGGACTCGGCGTGCTTTTGCACGCGATAGCCGATATCGTAGAGCGGAGTTCCCGCTTTTAAGCCCTCGATCCCCTTGAAGAAACATTCTTCGGTGACCTTGACGAGCCGATCGACTTCGGGCGCAACCTTTCCGATACGGAAGGTTCTTGCACAATCGCCGTGATAACCGTTTTTATACGCTACGATATCCACGCTGACGATATCGCCCTCTTTTAAAATCGTGTCGTCGGGAATCCCGTGCACGACCGTTTCGTTGACCGATACGCAAGCCGAAGCGGGGAAACCGCCGTAACCAAGACAGGAAGGGATTGCTCCCGAAGCACGGATATAGCGTTCGACGAGCTCGTCTACTTCTTTCGTGCTCATTCCCGCTTTGATCTTCGAGCCTACGAAGTCGAGGGTGTCGCGTACGATCTTGCACGGTTCGCGCAAGCAATCGATTTCTTTTTCGCTTTTTACGTGAATCATAATTATCGCTTTAACGCGTCGAGCTTTGCCGAAACTTCTTCAAATACCTGATCGGGCGAAGCGTTGCCGTCGATATTGACGAGCACGCCCTTTTCGCCGTAGTAAGTGATCAGCGGAGAAGTTTGCGCGTTATACACTTCCAACCGACTTTCCACCGTTTCGGGATTGTCGTCTTTTCTCTGGTAGAGTTCGCCGCCGCAACGGGCGCATTTGGTTTCGCCGTTCAAGCGGGATACGTGATAGCTTTCGCCACAGTCCTTGCAAACCCGTCTGCCGCAAAGTCTTGCCATAAGAAGCGAGGCGTCTACGTCGATATTGATCACCGCGTCGATCTTCGCCACTTTTGCAAGCGCTTCTGCCTGTGCGATCGTGCGGGGGAAACCGTCGAGCATATAGCCGTCTTTGCAGTCGGCTTTCGCGATACGCTCCTCTACGATCTTACAGGTAACCTCGTCGGGAACGAGCTGACCTTTGTCGATATACGACTTTGCAAGCAACCCGATAGGCGTTGCGTTTTTGATGTTTTCTCTGAAAATATCTCCCGTCGAGATATGGGGAAGGCGGTAAGCGTCGGAAATTCTCGTCGCTTGCGTTCCCTTGCCTGCACCGGGCGCGCCGAGTAATATAATGTTCATATCGTCACTCCGTCGGAAAAATTACTTTTTAGGTCGTTCCCGCGCCTTACGCTTCACGCGGCGCGGAAACCGTCGTTATTTCAAAAATCCTTTGTAATTCTTCATCATCAACTGCGCCTGCATCTGCTTTTCGAATTCCATCGCAACGGATACTACGATCAGGATACCCGTCGTAGAGAACACGTTGACCATCGTGTAGTCCGCCCAAGCGAACAACAGCGAAGGAATGAAGGCGACGAGGGAGAGATAGATCGCGCCGAACAGCGTGATACGGTTGGATATCTTCTTCAAATAGTTCTCCGTCGCTTTACCGGGGCGAATACCCTGAATAAAGCCGCCGTTCTGCTGAATGTTTTTAGATACGTCTTCGGGATTGAACTGCATTTGCGCGTAGAAGAAGGAGAATGCAAAAATCAAGATACAAAGTATCACCGAATAAATGATTCTGCCTCCTGCGATCGTAGACGAACCGGACATCCACTTCGTCCACCAAGTATCAAACGCCGAACCGGGCCAGAACATACTCGAAATCATTTGAGGAAAACTCAAAATCGAGAAGGAGAAGATCAGAGGCATAACGCCGCCGCCCGAAATTCTGATGGGAATAGAGGACGACTGACCGCCGTACATCTTTCTGCCCTTGATCTGCTTCGCGTACTGCACGGGAACTTTTCTTTCGGAAAGATCGACGTACACGATCGCAAAGAAGATGACGATTGCCACGAGAACGAACGCGATCAATTCCCAAAGCGCGTCGAAGCCTTCGGAAAATTGCTGAACCTTTCCAACGATCGCCTGCCCTGCCGTTGCGATAATACCGACGAAAATAATCATCGATTGACCGTTCCCAACGCCGTAGTCGGTGATTCTTTCGCCCAGCCACATAACGATCAACGCGCCCGCCGTGTAGACGACGGTCATAAATACGCCCGCGACGAAGGGTTCGTTGAAGAACAACTGCGTCTGCAAGCTTGCGCTACCGAAGCTGACGATAATACCGACGGACTGGATAACCGCGAGAAGAATGGTTACGTATCTCGTGTATTGCGCGATTTTTTTACGCCCTTCTTCGCCCTGCTTGGAGAGCCTTTCGAGCGCGGGAATACCAACGCTCAAAAGCTGCATAATAATCGAAGCGTTGATATAAGGTCCGATACCTAACGCAAAAACCGTGCCTTGCATCAGCGCGCCGCCCGTGATACTGCTCATCAACGTGAGGAAGTCGTTCGAGCCGATCGCCTCTGAAAAGGTAGAACGATTCAGACCCGGTACCGGAATGAAACAGCCAATACGGAAAACGAGAAGCAGCAGGAGCATCATATACACCTTGCGTCTGATTTCCTTGACCTTTAATGCATTGATAATTGTTTGTAACATTTTTATTCTCCGTTATAGGTTTTCTGATTGAACGAAAGTTCAACGAATAACGCGGATTGCGTACGGGGAAAAAATACGGCTTCACGGAAAACCGCAAAAAGACGGTTTTCCGCGTCGCATTTTACTTTTCTCAGATGGTTTCCGCCGTACCCTTAGCCGCTTCGATAGCTTCCTTCGCGGATGCGGAGAATTTCGCCGCCTTTACGGTAAGAGCTACTTTCAGTTCGCCGTTGCCGAGAACTTTAAGTCCGCAGTTATTCTTCACGGCTTTCGCAAGACCGTTTTCCATAACGAAACCATAATCTACTACCGTACCTGCGGGAAGTTCCGCAAGATCGGAAAGGTTCACGATTACGTATACTTTCTTCGCGGTATGATTAAACCCTCTCTTGGGAACGCGGCGAGCGATAGGCATCTGACCGCCTTCGAAACCGGGACGAACGCCGCCGCCGGAACGAGCCCACTGACCTTTATGACCTTTACCGGAAGTTTTGCCTAAACCGGAACCGATACCGCGACCGAGTCTTTTGGGACTCTTCGTTGCTCCCTCTGCGGGAGAAAGAGTATCTATTCTCATAATAAAGCTCCTTAAATATTTTCTACTTTTACGAGGTGTTTAACCTTCGTGATCATACCCTGAATTGCAGGAGTATCTTCAAGTTCTTTGGAAGAACGGATCTTCTTGAGCCCGAGCGCCGCTACCGTCGCTTTTACGGACTGAACTTGACCAATCGTGCTCTTTACGAGCGTAACTTTAATCTTAGCCATTTGTGTTACCTCCGTTTATCAGCTACGAATTTCTTCAACGGTCTTGCCGCGAAGCGCCGCGACTTCTTCTACCGATTTGAGCTCTTTCAAACCTTCGATCGCCGCTTTTACGCAGTTACCGGGGTTTTGAGTACCGTGGGACTTCGTTCTGATGTTCTTAACGCCGACCGCTTCCATTACCGCACGGACGGGACCGCCCGCGATAACGCCGGTACCTTCGGCTGCGGGCATCATAAGCACTTTGCCGCGGCCGAACACGCCGATTACCTGGTGGGGAATGGTGCCGTCAACGATGGATACGGAAACCATATTCTTCTTCGCTCTCAAAGTAGCCTTCTCGATCGCTTCGGGAACTTCTTTCGCTTTACCCGTAGCAACGCCGATCTTGCCGTTGCCGTCGCCAACGATCACAAGAGCCGCAAAGCGCATATTCTTACCGCCCTTGACAACCTTGGTTACGCGGTTTACTTCGATAAGTTTTTTCACGAGACCATCGTCTTCCGCCTGTCTTCTTTGAGGTCTTCTTTCTCTCTTTTCGTCTGCCATTGTACCCACTCCTTAAAATTTAAGTCCGGCTTCTCTTGCGCCGTCTGCGACTGCCTTTACGCGTCCCGTGTAGAGGTAACCGCCTCTGTCGAATACGACTGCCTGCACGCCCTTTGCGAGCGCTTTTTCAGCTGCGCAAGCGCCGACAACCTTAGCAGCTTCCGTTTTGGAAAGACCTGCGATCTTTTCTTTTACGGCTTTATCCATCGTCGAAGCAGCCACGAGCGTTACGCCGCCCTTTTCGTTGCCTGCTCTGTCGTCGATAATCTGCACGTAAATGTGATTAAGACTTCTGTAAACGTTCATACGGGGGGTTTCCGCCGTGCCCGTGATCGTTTTTCTTACGCGCGCGTGGCGTCTCTGTCTGACCGAATTTTTATCAATTTTAGAAATCATACTTTAACGCTCCTTATTTCTTGCCTTTACCAGAAGTCTTACCTTCCTTATGTTCTACGTTTTCGCCCTTGTAGCGAATACCGTATCCGTGATAAGGTTCGGGAACTCTGATTGCTCTGATGTTCGCAGCGATTTGACCTACGAGTTCTTTCGAAATACCGATTACGTTTATATCCGTAAGGGTAGGACATTCGAACTTGATGCCTTCGGGTGCGACCACTTCTACGGGATGGGAGAAGCCTACGTTCAAAACGAGCTTATTGCCCTGAACTGCCGCTTTCCAACCTACGCCCTTTACTTCGAGAGCTTTCACGAAACCGTTGGTTACGCCCGTAACCATACCGTTCAAAAGAGCTCTGTAAAGACCGTGCTTCGCGTTGGTGTCGGCGGTGGAATCAAGCGCTTTTAAAACGAGATTCGTCCCTTCCGTTTCGATACCGACGTTGCCGACGATTTCACGGCTTAACGTGCCCTTAGGACCTTTTACCGTTACGACGCCGTTTACGAATTCTACTGTTACGCCCGCGGGAATCGCGATGGGCATTTTACCAATTCTCGACATTGTTTTCTACCCTCCCGATTACCAAACGTAGCAAAGAACTTCGCCGCCTACGTTGGCTGCCTTTGCCTTCTTACCGGTCATAATGCCTTTGTTCGTGGAAAGGATAACCGTTCCGAATCCACCGAGTACTCTGGGCATATTTGCAACGCCTGCATAAGTACGCAAGCCGGGCTTGGATACTCTTTGCAAACCGCTGATAACCGATTTCTTTTCGTTGTATTTAAGCGTGATCGCGATCTTGCCGTTGTAGCCGTCTTCTACGACCTTCACGTCTTTCACCCAACCTTCGCTCAAAAGGATTTCCGCAATCGCTTTCTTTTCGTTGGAAGCGGGGATCTCCACCGTTTCCTTCTTCGCCGTGATCGCGTTTCTGATTCTTGTAAGCATATCTGCGATAGGATCTGTCATTTTTCGTTACCTCCTATTACCAGCTCGACTTCTTAACGCCGGGGATTTCTCCCTTATACGCAAGGTTACGGAAGCAAATACGGCAGATACCGTACTTTCTCAAAACCGCGTGAGGTCTTCCGCAGATGCTGCATCTCGTATAAGCTCTCGTAGAGAACTTAGGCGTTTTCTGCTGTTTATTGATCATTGACTTTTTTGCCATTTCCGTTTCTCCTTACTTCTTGAAAGGCATACCGAGCGCTCTCAAAAGCTCTCTTGCCTCTTCGTCCGTGTTCGCGGTGGTTACGATCGCTACGTCCATACCTCTGATCTTTTCCACCTGATCGTAGGTGATTTCGGGGAAGATCAGCTGTTCTTTCAAACCAACCGAGTAGTTGCCGCGTCCGTCAAACGCTTTGTCCGACACACCTCTGAAATCGCGGAGGCGGGGAAGCGCGATGGATACGAACTTGTCGTAGAAGTTATACATTCTTTCGCCGCGAAGCGTTACCTTGATACCGACGTTTTGTCCTTCTCTTACTTTGAAGTTTGCAACCGATTTCTTCGCTTTCGTGAGGATAGGTTGCTGACCGGTGATCATTTTGATTTCGTTTTCCGTCATCTGGATCGACTTCGCGTTGTCCTTGATGTCGCCAAGACCCGTGTTGATAACAATCTTAACGAGCTTCGGGCATTGCATAACGGTTTTATAACCGAATTTTTTCATAAGGAAAGGTACTACTTCTTTTTCGTACTTTTCTTTTACTCTGTTTTTATACACTTTTTCTGCCATCTTTCTTTACCTCGTTAGTTGTTTTCCGTCGGTTCGACAGCTTCCGTCTTAGCGGGTTCAGCCGCTTTGGTTGCGCGCTTTCTCGTTCTCTTCTTAGGCGCTTCTTCCGCAGCCGCCGCAGCTTTCGCCGCCGCTTTCTTGGAATACGCTTTATCGAGAACGGCGCCGCAAGCGCAGACTCTCACTTTCTTGCCGTCAACGACAGCGTGCTTTACTTTCGTCGCTTTGCCGCACGTAGGGCATACTACCTTTACGTTAGAAGCGTCGATAGGGCCGGGCACTTCCACGATCTTGCTCGTTTCGTTTGCCTTTCTCGCCTTTTCGTGCTTCTTCTGAATGCGAACGCCCTCAACGGTTACCGTATTCGCTTTGGGGGATGTGGCAAGGACTTTTCCCTGTACGCCTTTATCTTTACCGGCAATTACAAGTACGTTATCATTTACTTTTACGTTCATTGTTTCGTCCTCCTAAACCTTACAGTACTTCCGGAGCAAGGGAGATAATTTTCATATAGTCCTTATCTCTCAATTCTCTCGCGATCGGCCCAAAGATACGCGTACCCTTGGGTTGTTTTTGGTTATCGATAATGACTGCCGCGTTTTCGTCGAATTTGACGAACGTACCGTCGGCACGTCTGATACCTTTTGCGCTTCTTACGATGACGGCTTTTACAACGTCGCCTTTCTTGACTGCGCCGCCGGGCGTAGCAGATTTAACGGACGCTACGATAACGTCGCCGATGTTGCCCGTCTTACGGAAGGAGCCGCCTAATACTCTTATACACATAAGCTCTTTCGCGCCGGAGTTGTCGGCAGCTTTGAGCCTCGTCTGAGGTTGTATCATAACTTATTTTCTCCTTATAATTACTTAGCCTTCTCGACGATTTCAGCAATTCTCCAATTTTTGTCCTTGCTGAGCTTTCTCGTCTCGACGATTCTTACCTTATCGCCTACGCCGCACTCGTTGTTTTCGTCGTGCGCTTTGACGCGCTTGGATTTCGTGATGGTTTTCTTATAAAGGGGATGCTTGCTCTTATCGCTGATTTCAACGACTACCGTCTTATCCATCTTATCGGATACAACAAGACCCACTCTTTCTTTTCTTAAATTTCTTTCCATTTTTGCTGTCCTCCGATTTACGCTTTAAGCTCTCTCGCACGGATCTCCGTGTTTACGCGAGCGATATCTCTCTTGCAGGTTCTGATGGAAATCGGGCTTTCGAGCTGACCCGAAGCCTGACGGAAACGAAGGTTGAAAAGTTCGCTTTTGAGTTCCGCGAGTTTCGCCGTAAGCTCTTCGCTCGTCATTTCTTTAACTTCTTTCGCTTTCATTATTCTTCACCGCCTTCTGCCGTTTCGGCTTCCGCCGCTACGACTTCTTTCTTAACAAACTTGCACTTTACGGGAAGCTTGTGCGCCGCAAGACGCATAGCTTCTCTTGCAACTTCTTCGCTCACGCCCGACATTTCGAACATTACGCGACCGGGTTTTACGACCGCTACCCAGTATTCTACCGCACCTTTACCGGAGCCCATACGGGTTTCCGCAGGTTTCTTCGTGATAGGCTTATGAGGGAAAATGTCGATCCAAACCTTACCGCCACGCTTGATAAATCTCGTCATTGCGATACGCGCAGCTTCGATTTGGTTGGACTTGATCCAGCCGAGCTCTTCGGAAACGAGGCCGTATTCGCCGTACGCGATTACGTTACCCTTCGTCGCCTTACCTTTCATCGTGCCACGATGCTGTCTACGTCTTTTTACTCTCTTGGGAATTAACATTACTGTTCGCCTCCTTCTTTCGCGGGCTTTTTGGAAGCTTTGATCACTTCGCCTTTGTAGATCCAGCACTTAACGCCGATCATACCGAAGGTGGTGTGCGCTTCCGCGAAACCGTAGTCGATGTCCGCACGAAGCGTTTGAAGGGGAATAGAACCTTCGTGATATTGTTCGCTTCTTGCGATTTCAGCGCCGTCAAGACGTCCGCTGACCATCATTTTGATGCCCTTTACGCCCGCTCTCATAGAACGGCCGATCGCCTGCTTCATAGCGCGTCTGAACGACATACGCTTTTCGAGCTGAGCCGCAACGCCTTCCGCCACGAGCTGTGCGTCGCAATCGGGCTTTCTCACTTCCGTGATGTTGATGCTGATCGCTTTGCCGTTCGTGAGCTTCGCAAGATCCTTTTTAATGACCTCTACTTCGCTACCCGCTTTCCCGATAATAACGCCGGGACGAGCCGTGTAAACGGTTACGACGAGTCTTGCCGCCGCTCTTTCGATCAAGATCTTGCTGATCGCTGCTTGATAGTACTTCTTTTTAAGGAAAGTACGGATTACGTTGTCTTCTTTAAGGAATTTGGAGAATTCTTTTTTATCTGCATACCATTGGGTGTTCCAACCGTTGATAACGCCGACTCTCAAACCGTGAGGATTAACTTTTTGTCCCATTATACTTCTCCTTCCAATTTCTTAACGTCCAAAATTACCGTGATGTGGCTCGTTCTCTTTAAGATCGCGTGCCCTCTGCCTTTGGATACGGGTTGCATTCTCTTGAGCATCTGACCGCCGTCTGCGAAGAATTCCGCTACGTACAGATCGTTCTTGTCCATACCCATATTGTCTTCGGCGTTTGCCGCCGCGGACATAAGAACTTTCTTGACTGCAAGCGCGCTGCCGTTTACGCTGTAATCGAGAATTGCTTTTGCTTCTTTATAATCCTTCCCGCGAATCAAAGCAAGAACCGTTCTTACTTTGTAAGGGGAAACTCTGATATACTTAGCGACTGCGTAAGGACGCTTGTCTTTGTTCTGAGCGATCCTTTCCGTTTTCTTTTTCATATTCGTTGCCATTCTCTTTTCTCCTTATTTACCCGGCGTAGTCGTTTTCGCGGTATGACCGTGGAAGGTTCTGGTGGGAGCAAACTCGCCGAGCTTGCAGCCGATCATATCTTCCGTTACGTATACGGGAACGTGCTTTCTTCCGTCGTACACCGCAATCGTATGACCTACGAAATCGGGGAAGATCGTGGACGCTCTCGACCAGGTCTTGATAACTTTCTTTTCGTTGGACTCGTTCATCGCCTGAATTCTGCTGAAAAGCTTGGCTTCGACGTAAGGTCCTTTCTTTACGCTTCTTGACATTTTTCAATCCCTCCGATTAGTTGATTCTCTTAATAATGAACTTATTAGACGCATTCTTCTTCTTTCTCGTCTTGTAGCCGAGAGCAGGCTTGCCCCAAGGAGTCATAGGACCAGCGTGGCCTACGGGAGCTTTACCTTCACCACCGCCGTGAGGGTGGTCGACAGGGTTCATTACCGAACCTCTGACTTCGGGTCTTTGTCCGAGATATCTTGCCTTACCTGCTTTACCCAAGGAAACGAGCTCGTGGTCTACGTTGCCGACCTGACCGATAGTCGCGCGGCATTTTAAGAGCACGTATCTCATTTCGCCGCTGGGCATACGAAGGGTCGCGTACTTTCCTTCCACAGCCATAATCTGTGCGGAGATACCCGCGCTTCTTGCGATTTGACCGCCTTTGCCGGGCGTGAGCTCCACGTTGTGTACCATCGTACCTACGGGAATGTTTTCAAGAGGGAGGCAGTTGCCTACTTTGATATCCGCGTTTACGCCGCTCATTACCTTATCCCCTACGTTCAAACCTACGGGAGCAAGGATATACGATTTCACGCCGTCTGCGTAGACGAGAAGAGCGATATGCGCGCTTCTGTTGGGATCGTATTGAATGCTCTTTACGGTTGCGGGGATACCATCCTTCAATCTCTTGAAGTCGATAATACGGTATTTTCTGCGGTTGCCGCCGCCGATGTGTCTTGTCGTGATTCTGCCGAGATTGTTTCTACCGCCGCTCTTGCGTTGATCGTGGAGCAGGGATCTCTCGGGCTTGTCACCCGTCAAATCGTCGTTGGTGAGAACCGTTACGAAACGGCGACCCGCCGACGTGGGTTTATACGATTTAATAGCCATTTTCTTTGTTCCTCCTGATTAAGCCAAAGCCTCAAAGAATTCGATGGACTTGCTATCTTCTTTTAACTGAACGATTGCCTTTTTATAGTCGGGGGTGTAGCCCTCGTGTCTGCCCATTCTTTTGAGTTTACCTTTGCAGTTTACGGTGTTCACGCTTTCAACCTTCACGCCGAATACCTTTTCGACTGCCTGTTTGATCTGGGTTTTATTCGCGTCCTTCTTAACGATAAACGTATATTTTTTCGTCGCGATTCCGTCGTAACCTTTTTCGGTAAGGACGGGCTTAATGATAATATCTTCTGCAAACATTACGCGTTAACCTCCTGGAATTTCTCCACCGCAGCCTTCGTCATAACGATCTTGTTGTTCGCTACGACTTCGTAGGTGCTGAGCTGCGCGAGGGGCAACGTTTCCAACTTGGGAAGGTTTGCCGCCGCGCGAATCACGTTGATATCGTCGTTATCCATTACCACGAGCGCCGTTTTGTTGAGTCCGAGCGCCTTTTGGAACGCCGCCATTTCCTTCGTTTTCGCTTGGGAAACTTTAAGCTCGTCCACTACGATAAATTCGCCGTCTGCCACTTTCTTGGAAAGCGCGGACAAAAGCGCCGCTTTCTTCGCCGTAGCGTTCATTTTCTTGGAGAAGTCGCGGGATTTGGGTGCGAACACGACGCCGCCTTTAATCCACTGAGGAGCGCGGATAGAGCCTTGACGGGCACGACCCGTGCCTTTTTGTCTCCAAGGTTTGATACCGCCGCCTCTTACTTCGCTTCTCGTGAGGGTGGATTTCGTACCCTGTCTTTCGTTTGCAAGACGGGTAACGACTGCTTGATGGATCAAAGACTCTCTGTATTCTACGCCGAACACGTTATCGTTGAGTTCGATCTCGCCTACTTCGGAGCCTTGCATATTATATACTTTAATAGCCGCCATTGTCTTTCACTCTCCTTATTTGCTCTTGACGCTATCAAACACCGTTACGATGCTTCCCTTAGGTCCGGGAATAGCGCCTTTGATGAGAAGTACGTTTCTGTTAAGGTCAACCTTAACGACTTCGAGGTTCTGAATGGTTACGTTCTCCACACCGTACTGACCTGCGAGGTGCTTATGCTTGAATACTCTCGAAGGGGAGCTGATGGGACCCATAGAACCGGGTTCTCTGTGTACGGGACCGGTACCGTGCGTCATCTTCAATCTCTGTTGATTCCAGCGCTTGATTACGCCCGTGAAACCGTGACCTTTGGTTACGCCCGAAACGTCTACCTTATCGCCCGCCGCGAACACGTCTGCTTTGAGTTCGTCGCCAACCGAATACGTTTGCGTATTCGCAATTCTGATTTCCTTTAAAACCTT
Organism: Candidatus Scatosoma sp.; assembly: GCA_045644545.1. GTDB lineage: Bacteria > Bacillota > Clostridia > Christensenellales > Borkfalkiaceae > Scatosoma. The sequence goes on from JAZRHC010000010.1 coordinate 36,661, forward strand.
GTGGGGTTTTACGCCTGCTTTCTTGAACTGACCAAGTTCGGGTTTCGTCAAAGCCTTTTCGCTCGTTTCGATAAAGCCGAGCTTCAACGCGGCGTAGCCGTCGTTTTCAACCGTCTTTACCTGAACTACGGGGCAAGGACCTGCTTCCACTACCGTTACGGGGATCATTTTCCCGTCTTCTGCAAAGAGTTGGGTCATTCCAACTTTGCGACCGATGATTGCTTTATTCATTGATAAAGTTCACTCCTTAAAATTTTTTTTATTCTCGAATACCTTTAAAAGTATTTCTCGGCTGATTGAGGGTTAAAGCTTGATCTTGATATCCACGCCTGCGGGGAGGTGAATGGAATCGAGAAGCTTTGCGTTGGGGGAATAGATGTCGATAATTCTCTTATACGTTCTCATTTCGAACTGTTCGCGAGCGTCTTTATATTTGTGCGGGGAACGAAGAATCGTCACGATTTCTCTTTCCGTAGGAAGAGGAATAGGACCGGAGATCTTCGCGCCGCTCTTTTTCATCGTTTCAACGATGCGGCTTGCCGCTTCGTCAACGAGCTCGTGATCGTATGCTGCCAACTTGATTCTGATTTTCTGTACTGCCATTTGTGTTACTCCTTTCTGTTTATACTAACATTTTATTTCGCTGTATCAACCTATCCGTGTGTATCGAGATTTGCTCAAAATAAAAACACTCTTTGGCGAGCGTTCTCACGCAAAGCCCGGTTAGTCGCAGGAGTCAAGCCCCCACTTTTGTCAACGGAAATTATCTGCCGAAGCGGCTTTTTGCCTCGGATTTGCAGTAACTTCCCGCATCAACCCATACGCACATATTTACACAGCCTATTAATAATATCAAATCCGTAAAGTAATGTCAAGCGTTTGAAACAAAAAAATGGAAATTTTTTAAAAATTTTTTTAGCAACCAAATTATTGACGAAATTTTTCCTTTTTAAACCCGTCAAACGCAAATTTTACTTCCATAATTTAATATATATACGCGTACGCACGGGCATACGCGTGAGATTCCCCTCCGTCAAACTCGACGAAGGGGACTCAATTTACTTATTTTTTTCTTTAAATCTTGCTTTCGCGCGGAGCTCGCTATCTAAAATCCGCTTTCTAATCCGCAAGGATTTGGGCGTTACCTCCAAAAGCTCGTCGTCCGCGATAAATTCCAAACATTCCTCCAAGCTCATTTTGCTGACGGGAACGAGGGTGAGCGCGTCGTCGCTGCTCGACGAACGGGTGTTCGTGAGGTGCTTGGTTTTGCAGACGTTCACGTTGATATCGTCGGCGAGGTTGGTATATCCCACCACCATTCCTTGATAAACGGGCGTGCCGGGCGTGATAAACAAATTGCCGCGCCCCTGCGCGTTAAACAAACCGTAGGTGACTGCTTCGCCCGTTTCAAACGCGACGAGCGAGCCCGTGCTGCGGCGTTGCATATCCCCTTTATACGGCTCGTATTCAAAGAAGATGGTATTCATTATCCCCTGCCCTTTGGTATCGGTCAAAAATTCGCTCTTGTAGCCGAACAAACCGCGGGAAGGAACGGTAAATTCGAGGCGCATACGGTTGCCGATCGCCGTCATATGCACGAGCGTGCCTTTGCGGTTGCCCATCGCGGAGAACACGGCGCCCGTCATATCTTCGGGTACGTCCGCAACGAAGCGTTCGATAGGCTCGTGACGAACGCCGTCGATTTCCTTATATAATACTTTGGGCGTGGAAACTTGAAATTCGTAGCCCTCGCGGCGCATCGTTTCGATCAAAATGGAAAGATGCATTTCCCCGCGCCCGCAAACGCGGAAGCTATCGGCGTATTCCGTATCGTTTACGCGAAGGGATACGTCGCGCAAAAGCTCTTTATACAATCTGTCGCGAAGCTGACGGGTCGTGACGAATTTTCCTTCCTTGCCCGCAAACGGGCTGTCGTTGACGGAAAAAGTCATTTCCACGGTCGGCTCTTCGATTTGCACGAACTCGGCGGGCTCGACCTTGGAAGGCTCGCAAACGGTGTCGCCGATCGTCAAGCCGTCGATTCCCGAGAACACGACGATATCCCCCGCCTTGGCTTCGGCGACGGGAACGCGTTCAAGTCCTTCGATCTGATAGAGATTGACGATCCTTTGATTGGTGCGGATTTTTGGCTCGTTAAAGTTGCAAACGGACACGGGCTCGTTGGCGCGAATGACTCCGCGTTCGATCCTGCCGACCCCGATTCTGCCGACGAATTCGTTATAATCGATACACGACACGAGCAGCTGCCCCGCGCCCTCGGTATCCATTTCCATAGGCGGAATCGTTTCGAGAATGGTATCGAACAATGCGTTGAGGTTTGGCTCTTGTTTATCGGGCGTGCGCGAGGAAGTGCCCTGACGACCGCAACAATAGACGATCGGGCTTTCGAGTTGTTCGTCCGTCGCGTCCAAATCCATCATTAAAAGCTGCATTTCCTCGACCACCTCGTCGATACGCGCGTCGGGTCTGTCCACTTTATTGATCACGATAATCAGCTTCAAGCCGAGCTGCAACGCCTTTTGCATTACGAAACGGGTCTGCGGCAACGGACCTTCCGCCGCGTCCACCAAAATAAGCGCGCCGTTCACCATTTTCAAAACGCGCTCGACCTCGCCCGAGAAATCGGCGTGGCCGGGAGTATCGACGATATTGATTTTCACGCCGTTATAATGCGCGGAAGTATTTTTCGCGAGAATGGTGATCCCCCTTTCCCGTTCCAAATCCCCTGAATCCATCACTCTGTCCTGCACCTGCTGATTATCGCGGAACACGCCGCCTTGCGCCAACATTTCGTTGACGAGGGTAGTTTTGCCGTGGTCTACGTGCGCGATAATCGCGACGTTTCTTAAATCCTCTCTGAGCACTTTTTGCCTCTCCTTTCGTTTAAACTTTTTAACTTTACTATTTTAATACTTTTTTCTGAAATTGACAAGAGAAAAAGAGCGGTTTGCAAAAATTTTTCCCTTTTTTATAAAAATTTCCGCAATCCTAAAAGCAGTTTGCGGAAATTTCTTTTAAAGCTCTTGTTTTCGGTTGTTGATATACCTCGTAAAACGGATATTATAGCCGTTGTCCTCTATCCATTCGCCCTCGTCTACGCAGACGAAATCCTCGCGCTCGTCGAGGTTGGGAAAGAACACCTCCGCGCCGCCAACGGCGTCTACCTTGGTGATAAAAGCTTCGTCGCAATAGGGCAAAAGCGCTTTGTAAATCTCGCCGCCGCCCATCACGTAGATCTTTTCGTTTTCGCGCGCTTTGAGCTCCTTTTTCAGCGCCTCGAAATCGCGGACGATCACGCAGTCGTCGCGTACCTGCCCCCTCGTTAGCACGATATTTACCCTGTTTTTCAAGGGGTTGCCGTTGGGCAGAGAACGCAAGGTTTTTCCGCCCATTACGACGGTATTTCCCTTGGTCGTTTCGCGGAAAAATTTCATATCGAGCGGGAGCGAAAACATCATATCGTTGTTTTTTCCGATCCCCCATTCTTTGTCGGCGTGTACGATCGCGATAATCATATTGCCACCGGAATCTTGGTTTCGAGTTTTTCGTATTCGTAGTCGACGAGCTTGAAGCTATCCACCGTGAAATCGTAGAAATCTTTTACGTTGGGATCGACGATCAATTTCGGCGCGGCGTGGCGAGGCTTGGAAAGCACTTCTTTAACGAGCGGGATATGCCGATCGTAGATATGCGCGTCCGCGATCACGTGCACGAGCTCGCCCGCTTTAAGTCCCGAAACCTGCGCGAGCATAATCAAAAGCACCGCGTATTGCACGACGTTCCAGTTGTTCGCCGTGAGCATATCGTTGGAACGCTGATTCAAAATCCCGTTCAAGGTATCCCCCGTCACGTTAAAGGTCATTGAATACGCGCAAGGATATAAATTCATTTCGTGCAGATCCTGAAAGTTATAGATATTCGTCATAATACGTCGCGAAGCGGGGTTGTGTTTCAAATCGTAGAGCACTCTGTCTACCTGATCGAACTCCCCTTCCTTGTATTGATGCTTCACGCCGAGCTGATAGCCGTACGCTTTCCCGATCGAGCCGTTTTCGTCTGCCCAACTGTCCCAGATATGAGAATTCAAGTCGTGGATATTGTTGCTCTTTTTCTGCCAAATCCACAAAAGCTCGTCCACGCAGGATTTAAACGCCGTTCTGCGCATCGTGAGAATGGGGAATTCTTCCTGCAAGTTATACCGATTGACGATCCCGAACTTTTTCACCGTGTGCGCGGGCGTGCCGTCCTCCCAACGCGGACGGACGGAAAGATGGGTGTCCCAAAACCCGTTTTCGATAATGTCGGTCATATTCTTCGCGAAAATTTCGTCTGCTCTGCTCATAGCCTACCGCCTTTAAATCGTATTTGCATCATTGTACCATAATTTCCCGATTTCGTCAAGGGTTTGAAGGTTTTATCACAAAAAACAAATCTTTTTTCGTTTCTTTTCTGTAAAAAGTTGACAAAAGCTCGAAAATAGGGTATTATAATACCGTGCGAAAAATAAATTTAAGGAGCGTTCTCAATTTATGAACAAGAAAACCGTAAAAGACGTAGAAGTCAAAGGTAAAAAAGTACTCGTAAGATGCGATTTCAACGTGCCTATGAAGGACGGCGTGATCACCGACGAAAACCGTATTATCGGCGCGCTTCCCACCATCAAATACCTGATGGAACAGGGCGCGAAGGTTACCCTCTGCTCGCATATGGGCAAGCCCCATAACGTGTTCGACGCTAAGCTCGAACTCAATAAAAAGGAAAAGGCGAAGATCGCGGCGCTTCCCGAAGCGGAACAAGCTGCGGCTACCGAAGAAGCGCTTGAAAAGGCGAAAAAGGACGTTAAAAAGCTTACGCTTGCGCCCGTTGCGGCAAGGCTCAACGAGCTTTTAGGCGGCAAAGTTACGTTCGCGACCGACGTGATCGGCGACGACGCGAAGGCGAAGGTTGCGGCTTGCAAGGAAGGCGAATGCGTGCTTTTGGAAAACCTCCGCTTCCACAAGGGCGAAGAAAAGAAAACGCCCGAATTTATGCAAGCGCTCGCTTCCTATGCGGAAGTATACGTGAACGACGCGTTCGGTACGGCGCACCGCTCCCACTCCTCTACGGCGGGTATCGTGGAAGAAGGGCTCGTGACGACGGCGGCTTGCGGTTTCTTGATCGAAAAAGAGCTTTCCGTGATGGCGGACACGCTGGAAAATCCCGAAAGACCTTTCCTCGCCATTCTTGGAGGCGCGAAAGTTGCAGACAAGCTCAACGTTATCTCCAACCTTTTGGAAAAATGCGATACTCTCATTATCGGCGGCGGTATGGCGTATACGTTTATTAAGGCGCAGGGCGGCGAGATCGGCACTTCCCTCGTAGACGAAGAAAAGATCGAATACTGCAAGGAAATGCTCGCAAAGGCGAAGTCGCTCGGCAAAAAGATCCTGCTCCCCGTAGACACGGTGGCGGCGAAGGAATTCCCCAACCCTATCGACGCGGCGATCGAAACCAAAGTCGTTCCCTCGAACGCTATCCCCGCAGATATGATGGGGCTTGATATCGGACCTGAAACGGTGAAGCTTTTCGCGGAAGTTGTTGCGGGTGCGAAATCGGTGATCTGGAACGGACCTATGGGCGTGTTTGAAAATCCTATTCTCGCAGAGGGCACGAAAGCGGTTGCGGCGGCTCTTGCTTCCGTTTGCGGCAAGGCGACCACAATCATCGGCGGCGGCGACTCCGCGGCGGCGGTGCAAGTGCTCGGCTATGCGGATAAGATGAGCCATATCTCGACGGGCGGCGGCGCTTCCCTTGAACTCTTCGAAGGCAAAGTGCTTCCCGGTATCGCTTGCTTGAACGATAAATAAGTGAAATCGCAAGGGCGGACGGCGTTCGCCCTTGTATCGCGAATAAAAATAAAATTTCAGGAGAATATATACAATGAGAAAACCTATTATTGCAGGTAACTGGAAAATGAACAACACCGCTTCCGAAGGCGTTGCGCTCGTAAACGCGATCGCGCCCCTCGTGAAGGAAGCGAACTGCGACGTGGTGGTATGCGTTCCCGCGATCGATATCCCCGCCGTTTCCGAAGCTTTGAAAGGCACGAATATCGAGCTCGGCGCGGAAAACGTACACTTTGCGGAAAAAGGCGCGTACACGGGCGAGATCTCCGCGGCGATGCTTTTGGAATACGGCGTGAAATACGTGATTATCGGGCACAGCGAACGCCGTCAGTATTTCGGTGAAACGGACGAAACGGTAAACAAAAGAACGCTCACCGCGCTCAAAGCGGGGCTTACCCCTATCGTCTGCATCGGCGAATCCTTGGAAGAAAGAGAAGGCGGCAAAACGGAAGAAGTGCTTGCAACGCAAATTCACGAAGGGTTGAAGGATATCGAAGATATCAAAAAGATCGTGATCGCCTACGAACCCGTTTGGGCGATCGGCACGGGCAAAACCGCAACCGCTCAGCAGGCAAACGAAACGATCGCGTTTATCCGTAAAACGGTCGGCGAAATGTTCTGCCCCAAGTGCGCGGACGCGCTTCGGATTCAATACGGCGGAAGTATGAATGCGGGTAATCGCAAAGAGCTTATGGCTATGCCCGAAATAGACGGCGGTTTGATCGGTGGCGCTTCCTTGAAAGCTCCCGATTTTGCAGCGATCGTCAACTTCGACAAATAAGCTTAAACAAAAAAACAAAACGGGGGAAGGTTGCGTTCAACGCGTACCTGCCCCCTACCTTTTGATATTTAGGAGAATAAAGTATGAAAAAACCTTACGCGATTATTATTATGGACGGCTACGGAATCAACCCCGATTGCAACGGCAACGCGATTTGCGCGGACGGAAGCAAATATATCAACGAGCTGAAAGCGCAATACCCTTCCACGCAGATCGGCGCGAGCGGTATGAGCGTGGGACTTCCCGACGGGCAGATGGGCAACAGCGAGGTCGGTCACCTCAATATCGGCGCAGGCAGAATCGTTTATCAAGACCTCACGAAAATCACGAAAGATATTTTAGACGGCGTATTCTTTGAAAACGGCGAACTTTTGAAAGCGATGCGTTCAGCAAAGGAAAACGGCAAAAAGCTGCACCTGTTCGGTCTCGTTTCGACGGGCGGCGTACACAGCCACACCGACCACCTTTACGCGCTCGTGGAAATGGCGAAAAAACAAGGGCTTGAAAACGCGTATATTCACGCGTTCACGGACGGGCGCGACGTCGCTCCCACCTCGGGCGCGGGATTTTTGAAAGATTTGCAAGCGAAGCTTGACGAACTCAATTTCGGAAAAATCGCTTCCGTTGCGGGAAGATACTACGCGATGGACAGAGATAACAACTGGGATAGAGAAGAGAAAGCCTACGATATGCTCACGCTCGGCACGGGCGTACAGTTTGAAGGCAGCGCGGAGGGCGCGGCGAAAGCTTCCTACGAAAACGGCGTAACCGACGAATTTATCCTGCCCACCAACCTTACGGAAAACGGCAAGCCCGTCGCGTTGATCGAACGAGGCGACAGCATTATCTGCTTTAACTTCCGCCCCGATAGAGCGCGGCAAATTTCGAGAATGTTTTCGCAAAAAGAATTCCCCTTCGTCGATAAAAAGACGGGCGCAACGCTCGGTTTCGAAAGAAAAACGGGTTTCCTCGCTCCCTGCTACGTGGGTTTTGCGGTATACGATTCCTCGTTTGAAAACGTCGGCGTGGCGTTCCCGCCCGACGAGATCACGAACACACTTCCGCAATATCTTTCTTCGCTTGGATTAAAGCAACTTCATATCGCGGAAACGGAAAAATACGCGCACGTGACTTTCTTCTTCAACGCGAAGCTCGAAGCGCCCGTAGAAGGCGAAACGCGCATAGTGATCCCCTCTCCGAAGGTTGCGACCTACGATCTGCAACCCGAAATGAGCGCGTATCCCGTGACCGAAAAGGTGCTCGAAGAGCTTGACAAGGGCGAATACGACGTGGTGATCTTAAACTTCGCGAACTGCGATATGGTTGGGCACACGGGCGTGATGGAAGCGGCGGTCAAAGCCGTGCACACCGTTGACGAATGCGTGAAAAAAGTAACGGATAAGATCCTTGCAATGGGCGGCAGCGCGCTGGTTACCGCCGACCACGGCAACGCCGATCAAATGATCGCGGACGACGGCGTGGGCGCGTTCACACAGCACACGACCAACCCCGTTCCCGTGATTCTCGTTTCCGAGGAATACAAAAACGCGAGCTTGAAAGAAGGCGGCGTGCTTGCAGACCTTGCCCCCACTCTTCTCGATATGATGAAGCTCCCTCAACCCAAAGAAATGACGGGCAAATCGCTTATCGAAAAATAATTTCGGAAAACTTACGCCGACGGAAAATCAGCCGTCGGCGTATTTTTTGTGAAAATTTTCAAAAAAACGGAAAACACACGCAAAAACAGTTGCGATAATTCAAAGAGTATGGTATAATTTTTAGGTATTCAAACGGACGGAAATCCCGTCAGAAAAGAAAAACGACGATTAAAAAGGAAACACGCTATGTTGAATCTTATCAATCTTTTGGCGCCCGCTACCAGCGACTCCTCTTACACGCTTTATATCACTTTGAGCCGTATTATGCTCGTGCTTATGTTCGTTTCGGCGCTCGTTGCCATCGTACTCGTTTTGCTCCAACCGAGCAACTCTTCGGGGATCGACGCGCTCGGCGGGTCGAGCGAAACCTTCTTCGGGAAGAACAAAGGCAAATCCATCGAAGCGAAAATGAAGAAATGGACGATTATCTGTCTTGCAGTTCTTATCGTTTTCTCTATCGCGTTCTACGTTTTGCAACTTCCTTCTCTTTGGTAAGAAGAAATTCCATTCACAACGGCGGCTTTTGTAAATAAAGCCGCTTTTTTCTTCCCCTCTTGCGTATACTTATAAAGGAGGTATTATTTTGAGCGCGAAAGAACAAATCTTAGAGCGTTTCCTCGACGGTACGCTCGGCAATAAAACGATAGACGAAATTTTAAAAATTCTCAAAATCCCCTACCGCGAAAAACGCAGAATGCTCGACCTTTTAGAAGGGCTGGAAAAGGACGGCGTTATTTTTAAAAACGACGGGAGCAGGTACGGAACGAGCGAGCAATTAGGCTTGATCAAGGGCGTGCTTTCGGGCAACGAGCGCGGGTTTGCCTTCCTTCGCCCCGAAGGCGAGGCTTACGAAAACGATTTCTTTATTCCGCATAAAAGCTTACGCGGCGCGATGCACGGCGACGAGGTGCTTGCCGAACGCGTTTACGGGCGTTCGGACGACGAAGCCGCCGTCGTGAAAATTTTAAAGCGCGGCTATACGCAAATCGTCGGCACGTTTCGAAAAGACCGCCGCGCGGGGTATCTGTATCCCGACGACCAAAGATATTTTTCGGAAATTTATATCCCCCTTTCTTCCTGCTTCGAAATCCAAAGCGGCGTGAAGGCCGTTGCGAAGATCACCGATTACCCGAAAGGTAAAGCCCCGGGCGGGGAAATTATAGAAGTGCTCGGCGACGAAGAGGATTTTTTCGCCGAGGAGCTTTCGATCATTCGTTCCTTTAACCTTCGCGAAGAATTCCCCGAAAAGGTAGAAGCGGAAGCGGAAAGGCAGGAACGAAAAGGAATTCAGCCCGCCGATCTTCAAAACCGCAGGGATTTCCGCGATCAACTGATCGTGACGATCGACGGCGCGGACACGCGGGATATCGATGACGCCGTATCGCTGACGAAAGACGGCGAGCAGTATCTTTTGGGCGTGCATATCGCGGACGTTTCGCATTACGTGAAATACCGTTCCGCGCTCGATAAAGAAGCGTTCGAACGGGGCACGAGCGTGTATTTTCCCGACAGCGTTCTGCCGATGCTCCCCCGCGCCCTTTCCAACGGCATTTGCTCGCTCAACGAGGGCGTAGACCGCCTTACCCTTTCGTGTTTGATGCGGATCGATAAAAAGGGCGTAGTGAAAGACAGCGAGATCGTGGAAGGGGTGATCCGCTCCGCGCATAAAATGACCTACGACGAGATCACGCAAATTTTAGACGGCGACGAAGCAACTTGCAAAAAATACGAAGCCGTGAAAGAGATGGTCGGCTTGTTTGCAGAATTGACGAAAATTCTGCAAGAAAACCGCCAAAAAAAAGGAAGCGTTACTCTCGACGTGAAGGAAGCGAAGATTCTTTTAACGGACGATCAAATCGTGATCCCCGACTACGAGCGCGCGTTTTCTCATCAAATCATAGAGGCGTTTATGGTGCTCGCGAACGAAACGGTGGCGGAATATATGCAATCCATCGATATGCCGTTCGTTTACCGTATCCACGAAAAGCCGAGGGAAGAAAAAGCCACGACCTTCCGCGCGTTCGCGCAGTCGCTCGGCTTAAACGCACGATTCGTCGCCGACGACGTGAAGCCCTACGATTATCAAAAGCTTTTGAAAGCGGCGGAAGGGTTGCCCGTGTATTCCGTTTTAAACCGCGTAATGCTCCGTTCAATGCAAAAGGCGAGATATTCGCCCGAAAACGTCGGGCATTTCGGCTTGGCGAGCAATTGCTATTGTCATTTCACTTCCCCTATTCGCCGCTATCCTGATCTTTGTATTCACCGCATTATCAAAGAGGTCTTGAACGGCAGATACGCCGAAGCGCAGGAAATCTACGGCGGGTTCGTCGCGACGGCGGCAAAGCAGTCCTCGGAAAAGGAGCGAAACGCCGCGGAAGCGGAACGGGAAGTCGACGCGCTGTATATGACGATGTATATGAGCGAGCGGATCGGAGAAGAATATTCGGCGGTGGTTTCGGGCTTGACGGCGAACGGCTTGTTCGCAGAACTTCCCAACACGATCGAAGGCTTTATCGCCATCCAAACGCTGGAAGGCAATTTTGAGCATATCCCCGAAAAATTCCTTTTAAAAGGCACGAAAATCAGCTTTTCGATCGGGGAAGAAATACGCGTGAAAGTGGTCGGCGTGGATTTTGCCCGCCGAAGAACGGAATTTGTTTTTTTGGAAAAAATACGACAAGATTAAAACGAGGAGTAAAAAAATGAAAGTGATCGCCGTAAATAAAAGCGCTTCCTTCGAATATTTTATCGAAGAAAAATACGAAGCGGGAATCGTGCTCGAAGGCAACGAGATCAAATCCCTTCGCCAAGGCGCGGTGAATATGAACGACAGCTTTTGTTTCGTTCGAGGGAGTGCGGTTTCCGTGAAAAATATGCATATCGCGCTATACGATAAGTCGGACGCGTTCAGCACCAAAGATACGCGCCGCGATCGGAAATTGCTTCTTCATAAAAGCGAAATCGCGAAGATCGCGGGCAAGATCAACCGACAAGGCTACACACTCGTGCCGTTAAAGCTGTATTTAAAAGACTCGCTCGTGAAAATGGAGATCGCGCTTTGTAAAGGCAAGCACACCTTCGACAAAAAGCAGACGATCGCCGAACGCGATACAAAACGGGATACCGACCGCGAAATCAAACGCGCGGGATTTTAAAAGCAAAAGCCGCTTGAAAGCGGCTTTTTAATATTCTCCTTTAAAGGGCTTGGAAAACCCTCTGCGCCTCGTTTCGATCAAATGATAGCTTCTTGCCCTCTCGAACGGAAAAACCACGGGGCTTTGCGGGGAAGCGAACTCCACTTCGCCCGTAACCTCTACTACGATACTATACCCGCGCGAGCAAAAAAGAATGGGCACGCCGAAGCAAAAAGCGTTCGCGCGCAGCATTACCCGTTCGATCTCGCCCGCGTCGCCGCCGAAGGGGCAGACGATAAAATCACAGCCCGCTACCGTAAGCGCTTTGACGACCTCGAAAAAATAAAGATCCTCGGCGACGATCACGCCGATACGCCCTTTTTTGGTTTCGAAAACGCGCGCGCACGCGCCCGCGTTCCATTCCCCGTCGAGAATATTGAGCATATCGGAAACGCCGAGAATTCGCCCGTTTTCGGCGACTAAAACGGATTTTCGTTTGAGTCCGCGCGTGTCCGTCACGAAGCCGCAAACGACGACGGCGTTACGCTCTTTGGAAAGGAGCGCAAGTTCTTCAAAATGCCCCGTTTCGCCTTTTAATTCTTTTTCGTAGCTGACTTCTCCGCTCTGAAACCCGAACACGAAAAGATCGGCTTCCCCACCCCGCTCCCCGCTTTTAGAAAACGCGCGGGGCGAACCCCGACTCACGAAACACACCCTCATACGAACCTCCACTCTTCATTATATACAAATCGCAAAGCACTTGTGCTTGGGCTTTTGCGTATACTGTAACAGGCGAAGTATATTTGCACGGCGTTTCGTCAATACTTAAAAAAAGCAAGGAGGCGCGTATGTTTTGGGCAGGGCTCGCCGTTGGCTTTTTCGTCGGCGGCAATTTCGGAGTGATCTTGATGGCGCTCTTTAAAATGAAAAAATACACGATCCCGTCGGATGCACATCAGCTTCCGACGGGATTTGACTTTTGCGTTTTTTATTTTGCGTATTTTTCCACGAGCGATTGCATTTCGTCAAGCCGTTTGATCATATCTTCGGCAAGCACCAAATGACATTTTGCACGAACGAGGTTTTGCTCGGGATAGTGCGTTTTGAAATACGTATCTCCGTTTAAATAATCGGTCAAAAAGCGCATACCGCATTCCACGGTCATCGCCACCGCGCCTAAGGCAAGCGTTTCCCGCTCTTTTTCCGTTAAAAGATCTTTGACCTCACCCACGAATCCGCGCGTGAACGCCTCGTATTTTTCCATATCGACCGCGACTTTCACAAGGTCCTTCTCGTCCTCTTCGCCCGTGGAAGCGGCAATCCGCACCGCGTCGCCGAAATCGAACGCGACGAGCCCCGGCATAACCGTATCCAGATCGATCACGCACAAATAATCCTTGGTTTTTTCGTCGAACAAAACGTTGCTGCACTTGGTATCGTTATGCGTAACTCGCAACGGCAATACGCCCTGCTTTTGCAGACGGTATAACCTCGTTGCGATCTCTTCGAGCGCCAAATACCCCTCGATCTCCGCTTCGGCCTCGCCTTTTCGACCCGCCAAATCCTTTTCGATCGCTTCGCGGAATAAACGGTAACGATTCACGGTGTTGTGAAAATGCGGGATTACGATATGTAGCTTTTCGACGGGATAATCCTTTAAATGCTGTTGAAATTCCCCGAACGCCCGACCGGAGGACTCTACCACCTTGCAACTATCGGGAGTTAAAAAGGAAATCGAACCGTCGATAAACCGACAACATCTCCAAAAATCGTTTTCCGAAAGATAGGCGTAGAACTTTCCGTCCGCGGTCTTTTGATAATGCAGAACGCTGCGTTTCGCGCTGACACCCGTAGATTTGATCTTCGCGCGGATATATTCGGTAACCGACGAAATATTCTCCATCATTGCCACGGGATCGCGGAATACTTCCGTGTTTATCCGTTGCAAAATATAGTCTTTGAGTTCTCCGCCGCGAAAGAAATACACTTTATAAGTGGAATTGATATGTCCGCTATTGATTACTTCGTAAAAGCGGTACTCCCCTTCGATTTGAAAAAGAGCGCATATTTCCTTTATCTTTCCTTCAATCTTTTCGTTTTTTTCTTTTCCCATCTTATTTCCTCTGATAATACTTCCATTCTATGCCGAGCGCGGAAAAAAAGCGCGATTTTTCTTTCGTTTATCAATTTATTTTAACATATCAAAATCCTTTTGTCAAGGGATTATCTTATTTTTGCTTCTTTTTTCCTTTTATCGCATAAAAACGGCTTAAAGCTCAGATACTGTAACTATGCATTATCCCAAAAAAACAATTTTATCCGCCGTATGCGCGGCTTTTATTTTCTCCTTCCCTGCTTGCGCGAAAACGCCCCAAGCTCCTCCCGCCCAGCCGATACGAAAACAAATGTTTTTTTATGAAAACGAAAATCGGAAAGAGCCTGAAAGATCGGAATTTTGGGACGTTTCCGAAGTGGATATCTCCAAGATCGATACGAGCCGAAAGCTGATATCGTTCACCTTCGACGACTCGCCTTCGGGGTATTTGGAAAATATCGCGGCGATCTTTACGGGTTATAACGAAGAAAATCCCGACTGTCCCGCAAGCGCGACCGTATTTTTCAACGGCTATCGCCTACAAGAGTACTCGCCGACCTTGATCGACCTCGCCGCGACGGCGGGCTTCGAGCTCGGCAACCACACGCACGGACACCTTAAACTCACGGCTTTATCGGAAACGGAGCTTGAAAAAGAGATCAACGAAGTCGATAAAGCTTTGCAAAAACACGACGGAAAGAAGCGGCATTTGCTCCGCGCGCCCTACGGCGAGATTAACGAAACGGTCAAAAAGATTTCGTATACCCCCATTATCGACTGGACGATCGACACGCTGGACTGGACGGGCGTTTCCGCCGACGAAATTTACGAAACGGTTTTTTCGAAAAAGTTTTCGGGAGCGATCGTGTTGATGCACGACGGACCGCAAAATACGTTAGAGGCTTTAAAACGGCTTTTGCCCGACTTAAAGGAAGCGGGATATCAGGTTGTTTCCGTATCAGAATTAGCTAAGGCGCACGACTGCCCTTTAAAGACGGGAAGCGTGTATATCCGCGCCCGCAAAAAGGCAGATCGGACGGAGCAGGGTTGAGTTGAAACGAAAAAAGACGGATGTATCTCCGTCTTTTTTCGTTCGTTTACGATTAAAATTTTTCTTCGGTAAAACGGTGGAAAAAGTCCGCGCAATCGTCTATCCATCTGCGGATCTTTTTGAGTTCTTCGGGAATCTGATAGCCGTTCACCTCGTAATCCCCCGTACTCGTTCCGTGATGTCCTTCGGGGAATACGTGGAGCTCGTAAGGAATTTTATGTACCGCAAGCGCGGTAGCGAATTTCAAAGAATCGGTCGCTTTTACCGCCCCGTCCGTCGCCGTCGTCCACACAAACGCGGGGACGGTGGATTCGCTCACCGCTTCGTTTAAGGTAAGCTTCTTTTCGAGCGCGGTTTTTTCCTCGTCGCTGTACCCGTTTAAAAGATTGATAAACGAGCCTTCGTGACCTTCCTTGGAAATGACGGGATAGCAAAGCCCCACCGCCGTCGGCTTATTGTCGAGCTCTACGCCCGCAAACGAGGACGCTTCCGCATAGAGCGTGGCGAGGTTTGCCGTGAGATGCCCGCCCGCGGAGAAGCCGACCACGAAAATTTCGTTTGCGTTTACGCACATTTCCTCTGCGTTTTTCTTCACGAAATCCACCGCGCAGGAGAGCTCCAAAAATTGCTCGGGATAGCGCACGCCCTGCGGCTGGTTCAAGTAATCGAGAATAAAGCATTGAAATCCTTTCCCCAAAAACGCGTTGGAAATAGGTTGCGCTTCGCGCTTGCTTGCATACGCATACCCGCCGCCGGGCACGACGATCAACGCGGGGCGCTTCCATTCGGGGTGTTGCGAAGCGTCGAAAGGATTTTCCATTAAAATACATTCGAGCGTGCCGCCTTGCAAAAAGGAATACTGTTCTTTTAATTGCACCTTATAAGCTTTCATTGTTCTTCTCCAAAAGATTTATTTTACAAAAAACGAAACTTTTTCGCCGTTATAGTCAAACGATTCCAGCGCGTTGCGATAACGGAAGTAATCGTATTTATAAACCTGATTGATGGATTCGCGCTTGATATAATATTCCAAGCTGTCCGTAAGGAAGTTCACGACGTCCTCGGGCAAACCCTCTTCCGATTCAAGCCGTTCTTCGTAGTCGAGATGAATCCAAGTTCCGTCCTCCTGCTTGCAGGAAACGGTCGTGCCGTCGTAGAAATATTTATCGGTGAAAATGCCCGATTCGAGGCTCACGAACACCGACGACGGCGCGGACGAAAGCATACTTACGCCCTGATACAGATTCAAGTTATAGTTATATCCCATCAAATGCAGAATGGTCGGGATCAAATCGAAGGAATTGGTAAATTTCGAAACGGTCGCACCGCCTTTTAACGGAGAGTCCAAATCCTTGGAAGCCGTGAAAGCCAAATCGTGATACCCTTCGTAGAAGCCTTGCGCCGCTACGTTGCAATCCATACTGCCGCCGTACCACGTGAAGCAAGGAATATTATAAATTTTCGAATTCCAAGACTGCCCTTCCTCGATTCCTTTCAGCTTATAATTCAGCGTGTCGTAATACGCGCTGTGATCGGCGTAGAAGAAGAACACCGTATCGTCGAGCTCGTTCGTCGCTTGCAGATCGTGGATAAGAGAATTCACGCCCTCGTCCAGATCCATCATTCCCGCTTGATAGCGTTTATATTTGAGATAAACTTCTTTTTGCTCCTCTTTATCCAGCTTGTTAATCTGCGTGAAATCCATCGCCTTATCGTAGACGAAGGTGGAAGGATAGCCTTGAATGATCTCGTAGTATTTCTCAAACCCTTTCACGACCACGTTTTGCGAAAAATACGCTTTCTTTTGCGCTTCCGTCATTCCCTCGTACGTGTCGCCCGTCAAATTGGGATAGTCGCCGTATTCCACCAAATCTTCGTAGTGCCCGTGCGAGCTAAGGGTCATATGCAAGGTATAAAACGCGTCCGAGCCTTCCTTTTTATAAGTGTATTCGTCGAAATATTCCCGCATCACGAGGTGGTCTTTATCGAATGCGTAGAAGGATTCTTTAATACTTTCGCCTTTATCGTTACAGCCTTCGAGCTTGGGCATATCTTCGAGGAAATGCGCCGTATCGAAGCCGTAGACCCCGTTCGCGCCGTGCGTGTCGTCGCGATCGTAAGGATCTTCCTCCGCAGAACCGTGCGTTACGTCGCGGTCGTAGAAATCCTTTTCGTGGGCGTGGAAATAATTCGCCGTGTAGCCGAGATTTTTAAGCGCGTTCGGCAAAGTGAACGGCAAGCTATGCCCGCTTAAATAATCGGAAATATCCGTAAAGAGCGGCAAATTGCTGGGATAGCTGCCGAGAATAGACATCGCCTCGGAATGGTTCGTCTTATCGCGCGCGTAGTATTCGGTGAACGCCGTACCCTGCGTAGCGAGCGAATATAAGGTGGGCGTATACTCTTTGTTAATCGCAAACCATTCGCCCGATTCGATGACGATCAGCACGAGGTTTTTCCCGCGAATAGAACCCGTATAGATATTTTCGCCGTAAGCGTCGTTGCTCATTTCGCCGTCGGCAAAATAGGAATCGATATCCGCCAGCAACAGCTCGTCCATTTTGCGCTCGTCGTCTTCGAAGAGCGCGGAGAAGGAATTGGAAACCTGTACGGAATAGAATCCGAAAAAGCCGAATTTCCGAAGCGCTTTCGCGGAGATAAATTGCGTTTCGTATAAATAATAATCGTCGTTATAATCGATCGTATTTTCCTCGGCGCTCACTTCGTTAAAGCACGCCACCGCGCCCTGATAAAACGCCACGGAAAGCCCGCCCGAAAGAAGGACTGCCGCGAGCATTACCGCCGCGGTTTTAAAAGCTTGTCCTTTGGGAACTTTGATTTTCTTATTGATAAAAATGGACGCCCCGATGGTCGCAAACAACATCGCGAGCATACCCGCAAGAAAAAACCAATTGACGAAGTTGGAATTGAATACCCCGCCTACCTCTTTCGTTAAGTTCAGCATTGAAAAGCCGAATACGATCCCGCTCATCGTGCAAAGAGCCTCGTTAATAAAGGAAATAATCACTTGCAGTAACAAGAGAATGGAGCTCACCACGATCGACGGAACGCAACAGGGAAGCAGGAATAAAATAAGCCCCATTACGAGCATATAGGCGATATCAATCCCCCAATACACGGGAAACAAGCCCATACCCATCACTAAAAAGGAGAGCATTTCTATCGCCGCCGAACAGACGACGTATAAAAGAGCAATCCAAAGTTTTTTCTTTAATAATCCTTCCATATCCCTTTCCCTAAATCAATTTTCACGAGAAGAACTCGCCGTAGATCGCGCGGATACAATCGTTACATCTGTCGTTATCCACGCCGACGATAATATTCAATTCGCTCGAACCCTGATCGATCATAATTACGTTGATATTCGCTTCGGCAAGCGCACGGAACAGGCGAGCCGAAGTACCGATATTTTTTGCCATACCGTGCCCTACCGTCGCGACGAGCGCGATATTTTCGTGCGTATAAATACGGTCGGGACGCGCGATCTCTCGCATTTCCTCCACGATCGTTTCGAGAACGCCGTTCTTTAAATACGCGTTGTCGATAACGAGCGACATCGTATCGATTCCCGAAGGAAGGTGTTCAAACGAGATGCCGTGCTTGCCGATCACCGACAAAACCTTCCCGACGAAACCGATTTCCGAGTTCATCATAGACTTTTCAAGGGAAATAACCGTAAAGTCCTTCTTGCCCGCAACGCCCGTTACGACGTTGTCGCCCACCATTCTTTTCGAAGTCGATACTATGTAAGTACCCTTATCCTCGGGACGGAAGGTGTTGCAAATACGAATGGGAATCCCCGCGCTTTTCACAGGAAAAATCGAATCGCTGTGCAATACGTTCGCGCCCATATACGAAAGCTCGCGAAGCTCTTGATAGGAAAGCTCGGGAATACATTTCGGCGCGTCGATAATGCGGGGGTCGCAAGCGTAGAAGCCGCTGACGTCCGTCCAATTTTCATAAAGCTCCGCTTGAACGGCGCGCGCCACGATCGAGCCGGAAATATCCCCGCCGCCACGGGAAAAGGTCTTTACCTTCCCGTCTGCGCCGAGCCCGTAAAAACCGGGAACGACGGCACGGGGAGCCTTTTTGAAAATTTCTTTGGCAAGGACGTAGGTTTCGTCGCTGAGAACGCCGTTTTCATCGAAACGGACGAATTCGGTCGCGTCGATAAAGGGTACGCCGAGCACCGCCGCCATAATTTTCCCCGCGATAAATTCACCGCGCGAAGCGCAATAATCGCGACCCGCTCCCGCGCGAATTTCTTTTTCCGCTTCGTCGAGCGCGGCGTTCACGCCGAGCTCTTTGCCGATCTCCCGTTCGATATTCGTAAAACGAACGCGGATTTTTGCAAACGTTTCTTCAAACGCCGCCGTATCGCCCTGTTCCATCGCGTCCGAGCACGCGTATAATAAGTCGGTGACTTTGATATCCCCGCCGAAGCGTTTACCGGGCGCGGATACGACCACGTAGCGCCGTTCCTCTTCCGCTTTCACAATTTTGGAAGCGGCAAGGATCACGTTCCCGTCCGCCATAGAAGTTCCACCGAATTTACAAACCTTGATTTTCATACTACCTCTCTTCACAAGCAAGGCAATTTCGCCCCGCCGCGTAAAACAAATCTATCAAATCCCCCATTACAGTTTATGAACAAAACCGTTCGCCGCGTTTGCGTTCTTTTAGAAATTCAGCAAAATCACGACGAAAAAGGCAAGCAGCAAGGAAATCGCTTTGATCCAGAATTTGGAAATGAACACGTTCTTTAAAAATTTACCGAATTTATTCATAACTTTTCTCCTTATTTGCGTTTTTTATCGGCAAGCAACATTTCCTGCCAGTAGTAATCGTGCAACGCGTCCGAAAGCATATCGTAGTCGGCGTAGCGAATCACGTTGCCTTGCTTGACGATGGAAATGATACCCGTTTCTTCGGACACGACGAGGGAAATGACGTTTGCCACCTCGGTGATCCCGATTGCCGCGCGGTGGCGCGTGCCGTATTCCTTAGGATAGCTCGTTTTTTGCGTGAGGGGCAGAAAGCAACCCGCCGCCTGAATTTTATGTCCGTGAATGACGAGCGCGCCGTCGTGCAAGGGCGCTTTCGGGAAGAAGATCCCTTCGATTAATTGCGTGGAAATTTCCGCTTCGATCGTCACGCCGCTTTGGAGCACCTGCTTGGGCAAGCTCCCACGCGAAAGGACGACTAACGCCCCTACGTTATTTTTAGACATATTTTGCAAAGCCTTGATGACGTTCGTGATGCATCTTTCCACCTCTTGCTGAGAGGAAACCTCCGAACCGCCGCCAAAAATAGACTTTTCCGCGCCCTCGTTTTTCGAGGTGTGCACGTCCCAAAGGCTCTTTTTCACTTCCACGCTGAACAGAATCAGCATAAACGCGGAAATGAGCACGGTATAGAACAGATAGAACTGTTCGTCAATGAGCTCGTCGGTGAAATACAGCATCAACCCGCCGACGACGAGCAAGAACCAATACAAGATCATAAGCTTGGTCGCGTCGTTATCGCGCAAGGTTTTGGATACGAAATAAAATAAAAGGAAAAAGAGCAGGATCTCTACCGCAAACAAAACGGAAAAATCGGCAAAAAACGCCGTAATCCTCGCCTGAAAAGCTTCAAAGCCCGTTGCAAAGCTCAATAAATTCTGCACTTGTGCCTCCTTCGCCGCGCGAAAACCGCGCGTTTGGTTTATTATATATTATATAATAAAATCGTAAAAAAATAAAGCGTTTATTTTAAAAAATTCGACTATTTTTTAATTGTTTTGAAAAAATACGCTCACAATCACCTTTTTTAGCGCCGAATCAGGGGTGATTTCGCCGCTTTTGATTCCCGAAACCGCCTGATATACGTTTTGATACACCGCAAAAAGCGACTCTTTTTTGAATCTTGCAGCCTGTTCGCGGTTTTTCTTTACGGCGTATTCCTTAACGCCGAGCGCCGCCGCAATTTCACGATCGCTTCCGCGTGCCAAAGATACCTCGTAGATTCCTTTAAAATAATTCGCGAGCGCGCTTAATAAAGCGATCTCGTCGAAGCCCTTGGCTTTCAGCTCGTCGGCGATACGGATAAACTCCCCGTAGTTTCGCCTTGAAAGGGCGTTCGCAAGCTCGTAAATTTTATATTCGGAATCGGGATAGATCATCTCGTCCACGAGCTCGTCCGTGAGCGTATCCTGCCCCGTCGCGGCGCAACAGGTGAGGAGTTTTTCCGTTTCTTTTGCGATCCTCGCCATATCGCAAACGCAATACGCGGCGATCTTACCGCAAACGATCCCGTCCGCGTACACGCCCGCGCGCTTGCAGGTGATATAGATCCATTTCTTTATGGTTTCCTCGTCGCTCCTGCCGCAATCAACGAACGTCACGTTCGGCTTTTTGGGAAGCGCCGCCGCGCCCGTTTTGCCCTTCGCCGCGTTGACGATCAAAAGCATTCCGCTTTGCGGGGGATTTTCAAAGATCGTTTTTAAATAGCTTTCGTAGTCCTTTTCCGACGGATAAAACTCGCTCACCCGCACCACGCGTTTTTGGCTAGCAAACGGAAAGCAGTTCCAAGCGTCGGCAAGCGTTTTGATCTTATCGCCTTTTAGCTCCGCGCCGTCGAAGGAAATATAGTCCAAAGTAGGTTGTTCCAAAAAGCGGGATTTTAAAAGTTCTTCGCCTTTTTCGCGGAAATACGCCTCTTCGCCTTCGAACAAATAGATGGGAAGCGCGCCGTTTTCGTCGGTAAATTTTTTGAAATCGATATATTTCATAATTCTTTTCACACACTCCCTCTATTTTACTTTATACTGTTATTATAGCATAAGCGACGGCAAAAGGCAAGAATTTGAAAGGGCGTTTTTTCTCCAAATATTTTCCTTTCCTTAAAGAAAATACGGCGCAAAGCCCGCAAATAGCGTTAAAAGCAACCAAAGCAAAACGAAAATCGGCTTCGCGCCCTTTGCGTTGAGTTTATCCGAGAGGAATAAAACGAGCAGATAATGCGCGAGGGTCGCGCCGAAGGGCATACTGCCCACGAGCAAAAAGCCCGAAAAATCTACCGCCGCGAACAGCAGGGAAAGAGCCGACCAAAGAACGGCGGGGACGTACAAAACCACGCCCGCGAACGCCGTGGGGAGCAACGCCGTGACAAACACGAGAAAAAGCAAAAACGCAAACGCCGCGGAAATCAAAGGCACGAAGAAAAAATTCAACAATAAGCCCCAGCCCGAAAGATATCCAAAGGCGTTGAGCTGAACGGGCAAAGTGCCCAGTTGCGCGGCGACGGATACGGAGACCACGCGGGCAAAGCTTCTCCAAACGCTCGCCGTAACGCCGAGCGGAACGCGGCGTTTTTTCCGTTTGGCGCGGAAAGCAAGCTCCTTTTTGCCTACGAGCAGATTGTTAAGCCAGTACGCCCTGCCGCCGAGCGCACGGAAAATCACGCCCGATAAAAATCCTATCCCCAAACAAGCGGTAAACGAGAGCTGAAAACCGACCTCGAACAACAGCGTAGGAGAAATACAAAGCACGACCGCCGCGGCAACGCCGAGAGAATCGAGCAGGTCGTAGTTGATCCATAAAAGCCGACAAAGATAGGTTACGAGACACATAGCGATCGCGCGAACGACGGACGAGGAAAACCCGCAAACACCGCCGTAAAAGAGAATCACCGCCGCAACGAAAGCGAAGCGAAGCCAAGAAGGCGCGCAAGAAAAGCCCGTTTTATCCGTCAAAAGACGGCAAAAGGCGTAGAGCGCGGCGATATGAAGCCCCGAAACGGCGAAAATATGCGCGATACCGCCCGCGCGGATATTGTCGAGCGTTCCCTCTTCGATTTCCGACGTGTTGCCGAGCAACAGCGCGAGCGTGAGAGCGGCGGAATCCTCGTCCATTCCCGCTTTCACCACCTCTTCTATTCGCGAACGGACGAGTAAAAACAAATCCGTTTGCTCGCCCGCCTTTCGCACGCTTTCCACGGCGTTAGAAAAATACTTTTTCCCGTCTGCGATCTCGCTTGCCAAAAAGCCTTCGTCGGGGTACGTATCGGTTACGGTACGCACGAAGCCGCGCAAAACCAGCCGATCGGAAAGGTCAATATTTTTCAAAAACGAGGCGGACAGGTATGCGGTGAACTTAAAATCGGAAGCCTTTTCACCGATATAAATATCCGATAAAACCACCGCGCCGTAGCCGTCCTTTTTCCACTTTTCCACCACCGTTCCAACGACGGTATATTCGCCCTCTATCCTTTTCCCGTCCTCAAATTCTTGCGTGCGCGCGTAAAATAAAGAAAACCCGAGGACGAACGCCACAGCGAGGGAAAGAAGCGCGACGAGCGTTTTTAAACGCGCGTCGTAAAATATAACGGCGCAGACGGGGATAGGCAAAAGCAATAACGCCCACCAACCCGACGCGCCGTCGAATATAACGAAATAAGAAAAAACGATCCCGAGCGAAAAAAGCACGCCGAAAAAGAACCCCGGGCGGAAGTTAAAAAATCTTTCTTCCACCGCAGTCGCGTTCTCTTTTTCTTCCGTAAGATTCTTCATAGCCGTAAATCCGCTTAGATCGTTTACGCAAGCGAAATTCTATCGCTGACCGAACGCACGAACACGCCCTTTTCCGCGCCGAGCGAAACGCAATCGTTGAGGTACACGAAAAATTTATCCGAAGGCTTCGCGATACGCAAAACGCTCGAAACGATAATCAAAAGCTCGTCCATATACAGCGCGACCTTATCTTCAAGCGCGCCGCGAACGATCGCGATTATTTCGTAAGGGGTGTAGTCCGTTTCGTATTTTCGAAGCTGTTCCCCCGATTCCACGCGATAGCGGTCGAACCCGACGACTTTATCCGTTTTATGATAGAAGGAAGCCCCGACCAAGCGTTCGTATTTAAAGCCACAGAGCGCGACGAGCGCTTGCATTCGCGCTTCCACCTTCGCGCCGTATTTGGTAACGCCGAGGCTGGTTAAGCACCTTCTCACGAGGAATTCGTAGGAAATAGGCTCTTCCGCCGCCACGATAGCTTTAAGCCGAGAAATGATCTCCGCGTCGTTTTCGCCCGAGGTGACGAAATTCGCGTTTTCCACGCGCGGCTTGATCTCCGCCGCCTTATACGCCTTTTTGCCGCGGTTCAAGCCCGTGCCGCCCCGTCTGTCCGCGCCTGTGAGCTTATCGAGAAGGTCCTTGATCTTCTTGATTTCTCGCTTGGGATTATTATAATAATTGACGGAGAACACGCGAATGACGTTCCAGTTATTGCGCTTTAAGGTTTGAATCTGCAAAACGTTTCTATCCTTAATCGAGAACGGAGTGGCGGTATCGCACATCACCGCGAGAATGAATTTGTGTTTGTTTTTGGGATCGAGCACCGCAACGTCGATCTTGAAATCGGACACGCCCACGCCGTAGCGGCAATCGTAGCCGTACGACGAAAGCTCGTCGGCAATATATTTCCCAATCCCCTTTTTCTTCGCGGAAAGATTTCCCGACGGGATCGCGAGCGTAGTTCTGCCTTTTTCGGCAAATTCAAGGAAGGCTTTCAAGCCCGCCACGCCGCGGGAGTTGGTTTTGGAAATATCGATCATCGCGCCCGTCATCGAAGCGAACACGAGCATTTCCTCCCTCGCGCGAGACACCGCGACGTTGAGTCTGCGCCAACCGCCCGCCTGATTTAAAGGTCCGAAATTGAGAGAGATCCTGCCGAGCTTATCGGGCCCGTAGCAGACGGAGAATAAAATTACGTCGCGCTCGTCCCCCTGCACGTTTTCGAGGTTTTTAACGAACAGCGGCTCTTCCCGATCGTACGCCGCGCTTTCCAAGCGTTTTTCAATGATCGCCGCCGAAAGCTTGCGCTCGATATATTCCTTCTGCGCGTTGCTAAACGTGACGATACCCATACTCGATTTTTTAAGCTGCGCGTCGGAAAGTCGGCGTAAGACCTCCGCCACCAGCGCGTCGGCTTCCACCTTGTTGCGCTTCGTGAAGCCCCTGTCGTATAACCCGTCCTCAACGAACTCAAACCGTACCTTACTGTCGGGCGCGTCGGGGGAAGGGAAGGTGCAAAGGCTGTTGCCGTAGTACATCAAATTAGAAAACGCGATCAAGCTTTCGTGCTTGCTTCGATAATGCCACGTTAAATGCCGTTCGGGAATCCCGAGCGCGAGGCAGTCGTCGAGAACGCTTTCCATATCCTCGTTTTCGAGGTTATCCTCGTCCACGTAGGTCGTCGAGAAGAAGGTCGTGGGCGGGAGCTGCTTGGGATCGCCGACGACGATCGCCGCCTTTGCGCGCGCAAGCGAGCCGATGGCTTCCGCCGTCGGCATCTGCGACGCTTCGTCGAAAATAACCAAATCGAACGAACCGCTTTCCGCTTTTAGATATTGCGAAACGGTGATCGGGCTCATCAGCATACAAGGCGCAAGCGTCTTTATGAGCTCGGGAATCTCCTCGAAAAGCTTTCTAAGCCCCATACCGCGCAGGTTGTTTTTGGAAAGGCGCTGGAAATTGGCAAGCTCCAAGCTCAAACTTCCGTCGGTGGACGGCGTGGGAAGCCTTTCGATCAGCTTTGCGCGAATACTTTCTCTGGAAAGCCTTGCAAACTCGTCCATTGCAAGTCGAAGCGCTTCCGAGCCTTCCTCTGTGATCGCCGCTGAAAAGCGCGATAAAACGGGATCGAGCGGGATATTCGTCTGCAAGAAATTTTTATAGATATTCTTTTCAAAGCTGTCGAGAATATTTTCGCTCGTGACCGAGCCGTTTTCCAGCGCGTCCGTAATGAACGTAAGCCCCGATTTATCCAGCTTTTCCGCCGTATTTTTATACATACACCAGTTCGCGAGCATATCGATATTATCGATCAGCGCGCCCGCTTTGGATGTGTAGTATTCCAAAACGTCCTCTTCGGGCACGAGCCGCACGTCGGCGTTCGTGATTCTCGAAAAGCTCTCTTCTGCCGCCGTGAAGCTTTCGAGCGAACGGATAAGCCCTTGCAAAACGGGCTCGCTGTACCCGTTCGCCGCGCGGATACACATACTGTTGAAGCTGTCGGGATTATAATCCATAAACACCGCGGCGCAGGTTTCGTGCAGTTTATAAAGATCGGAAAGGAAGTTTTTGCGCGCGTCGAAATAGTCCACCCGCCCGAACGCGTAGGTGAAGTATTTGGAAAGGCGGGTGCACGACTTGATTCTATCCATCGCCTCGTAAATTTCGTAGACCGTTTCCAGATGCTTATAAAAATCGCCGTCCGCGATTTCCGAAACCGCGACCTTGGAAAGCTTTTTCGCGACGGACGATACGAGCTTTTCTTTTTCGTACGCCGTTTCGCCCGAGTCCAGCCATTCGCCGAGCCGTTTATATTCCTTGCCGATATCGACGAGCTTTTTAAAGTGCTTGAAATAATTTTCAAGCGAAATATCCAGCCGTCTGTTTGCGTTGAAGAACGCGAAAAATTCCTCTTCGTTTTCCTTGAAATATTTATTAAGCGCGCCGCTCGATAAAAGGTTCGCGATCTCTTTGAGCGCGACGAGCTTTTTGCGGGTGAGCGTGCTGATACGCTGGCGGTACAGCTCCAAAAACAGCGCTAAATAGTTCTTTAAATGCTTAATTTCCGCGATCACAACTTCCGACGAGCAATACACCGAATCCCGCGTTTCAAGGCTGTATTCCGTCAAATTTACGTTCGCGAACGGAGAATTCGCCACGCCGCCGCATTCCTTCGCCGCGGCTGCCGCCTGCACCATCATTTTTTCGTACGCTTCGATTTTTTCTTTGGTGAGCGAATCGTAGAAGGTGCTTTCGATATTCATTATATCGGGCGCGTTTTTGTTTTTCAGGCATACGAGGATCGCCTCGTAGACGGAAATGCCGAGCCTGCGTTTTTTATGGAGCGCGGCGAGCGGTTCGGCAAGCTCGCCTTTGAGTTTCTCGATCGCGCTCGATTTTTCCGCAAGATACACCTTTTCGCCCGTGCCCGCGAGCGCGAGGACGGAAGAAAGCTTTTGCAAAACTTCCGTTTTATTTGTTTTATTAGAATGGAGTTCTAAACAAAATTCGCCGATCCCGATCCCGTCCAAACGCTTTTTTACGACGGACAAAGCCGCTTGCTTTTCCGCCACGAACAACACCCGCTTTCCGTCGTTTAACGCGTTGGCGATAATGTTCGTGATCGTCTGCGATTTACCCGTTCCCGGAGGCCCGTGCAAAACGAAGGTCTTGCTCGTTTGCGAGAGCGCAACCGCTTCCCATTGTGAGGAATCGGCGGGCAACGGCATTAAGGTTTGATCGGGCGGCGCGGCGTCCTCTTTTAAATCCGCGTCGGAAGTATCCGAAAGCTTGGAGCGGTTGGAAAGCAAGGAAGCGATCAGCTCGTTTTTCGAAAACTCGGACATATTCTGCCGAAGATCCTGCCACATTTGATACCGCGCGAACGAAAACGCCGCAAGATACACGTCCTCGAACACTTCCCACTTTCTCATTCGAACGACTTCCATTCGCACCATCGCGAGAATTTCAGAAATTTTCAAACCCTTTGACGCGCCGTCTAAGCCCCGAATGTCGATATTAAATTCCTGTTTTAAATATTCGAGCAGGGTGGAATTGACGGAAAAATCCTCGTCGGTGAGCGACACGGAATACCCCGCGCCGCCTTTGCTTTTTTTCAAGGCGACGGGCTGCAACACGAGAGGCGCGAAATGCTCTTCGCCGTCCTCGCGGGTATACCAGCGCAAAAATCCGAACGCGAGATATAAAATCTTCGTGCCCGATTCCTCGTCCGCTTCTTTGTTTTTGCGAATCAGCTTTTGCGTGGTTTCGCTCAAAGGGGTTTCGTCGAGGAAGGTACGCAAAATCCCCGACGAATTTTCAAGATCGATCAGCTGACGGAGAGAACGCAATTTTCCCGCGCTTCCGAAACGTATTTTTTCCTTTCTAAGTTCGGCGAGTTCCGCCGAAGCGGAGGAAAGCCGCATTTCCCCGTTTGCCGATAAAAATTCAAGCGTTCGATCGGGGGAAGCGGATACAATCTGCACGACCTGCCGTTCGGTCGGGAAATGCAACAGCGTGTTTTTCAAAGACAGATCTAAAAGCCTTCGTTCCCACTGCTTGTCTTTGGTCTGTTTATTATCGCCGTCGAATTTCTTCGCGCCCAAAAGATCGTCGGGCGCGGCAAACGGCGACATCGCCTCTTCCCCTAATATTTCAAAGCCCTTCACGCCTTTTGCGCGGAGCGGCAACGAGGGAATTTGCGCGATACGGCAACGGCGGATATCCACGAATCGATCGTAGTATCCACCCGTAAGCTTTTGCTTGAAATGCGTTTCGCTCGTGGAATACGCGCAGGTCTTGTCCGCGTATAAATCCTCGATATCAAAACAGCTCAAATTGTTGATTCCGTCGGCGATATATTTTTCGACGAGGTTCATATCGTCGGATGCGGTGTCCATAAAACAGCTTTGATACAGCCATACGCCGCAGGTGATCTCTTTATCCCCGAACACGAGCACGGGATGAAGCCCGAAGCTTTCCAAGCACGAGCACGTAAACAGCGCAAGCTCGGGCGCGCTCGCCTGCCGTTCGGCAAGGATTTTCACGCCCCCGCCGATTTCCGAAGGCTCGGAAAAATCGCACGGCTTACGGCTGATCGAATATCGCCTTATGCACGCAAAAGTCGCCGCGATAATTCTCCGCACGGCGTTTTTATCGTTTCCGTCGTAGCCGCCGAGCTCGGCGGTTACTTCCCATTTTTTAAGCTGCTCCACGATCTCCGCGCGAATCCTCGCGCAATCGGCAAGTCGGGGACGGACGAACAGGGCAAGGCGTTCGACGTTTCCGTTCGTGCCTTCCCAAAAATCGATAGGCAGGGCTTTGACGGCGATAATCTGCTCCGCGATCACCTTTTTGTCCTTTTTTAAAGAAACGGTAATCGCCTCTTCCTTCACTTCGCTAAGCTCCGCAAAATACAAAGGAGAAAGCAACTCGCCTATCTCCACCTCCACCGCGCTTTCGAACGGCACTTCCACGAGCTTTTGCTTCTCGACGATCAGCCCGTTTCCGCCGATTACGCAAAGCGACAATTCCGCGACCGCTTCCGAACCCGCATTTTTGACCTGCAAGGTGGAAAACAGCGGTTTTTTCGTATAGTAATCCGCGTAGGAAACGACCTTCGCCGCCTCTACGTTTAAGCTGATAAATTCTTCGTATTTTTTGCTCTTTACCGCCATACTTCAACCACCGAACGAAAAATTTTTTCCATCTTTTGCTATAATTATTTCTATTATAACCCAAAACGCAAAAAAAAGCAACCCCATAGGGGTTGTTTTTCCTGTTCCAATAAAATTTTAAGAAAATTTTTAAATCCAATTCCATTTTATTTTTTGTTTGGTAAGTATTTCTCTCATTGATTTTCCGTCAAAAATTTTCTCGTCAAACATTTCGTCTAAGTTTTTAAAGATTTCTTCGTCTTTACTATAAAACTCATATTGTTTATAAACTTCTCCATACCAAATCTCGATGCGCCAAAAATTATCAAACTTTTCAAAATCTATCCCACCTACTTTTCTTTTTGAGGCAAACTCAAAACCTGCAAAATTATACACCATTTCGTGTTTTATACGTTCAATAAGTTCAAACGAAAGTATATTATTATGTCTGCATTCAGTACAAATCCACGTTCCCTGTTTTTCGCAAAAATCTTTTTGCTTGTTTAAAAACGCTCCACAATCATAATTATCACAAAACCAAAACGTATAATCGTTTTTGAACAATTCTTCGTCTAAACTATACTCACAAGCCTTACAACTCCATTTTTTATCTTTTGCCCGTATCGACAAAATACCGCCGCAAACAGGACAAACCATTTTCCTTTTTATGTTCCTTAAATAAAAATAGCATATTTTATCTTTCAAGTTTGACATTTTTCTTTCCTTTTTTAATTCTCTTTGTATCAATTTTACCCACTACCCAAAAAGGTGAGTATCTCCAATAAAGTGAAGCGTGGCAATCTCTTTTTTCAGATTGCCACAGTCGCATTCACTCCTTTGCAACGACTAATACTCTAAACTCCTAACACTTCTTTTTTCTTCTTCTCAAATTCTTCTTGGGATATTATATTTTGGTCTAACAGCTCCTTTAATCCCTTTATTGCTTCAATTTGGTCGTTCGGGGAAATCGTCGGTGCGGGAAGCGTTTTCGTTTCTTTACGAGTAATTACGCCGTTAGTCACGCTAACCGTTTCTTTGGTTTTTTCTTTTTTAACCGTTAAGCCTATCACTTTCTTCACTGCACCTGCCACTTTATTGCTTTTCGTTGCTACGTTTGCGATATTTTTTACCGTTCCTACCGTATCAACGCCAAATTCGGTATCTATATCATTGATAACTTTTTTAGTTTTATCCACCGCTCTAAAAAATTTATTCCTGCCTGTAGCCAAAGCAAGAGCTTGATTAACAAACTTCTTAGCTTCTTTCACGTCGTTAAACTCAAAGAAATGCTCGCTATCTTTAAAATAAATTTCGACTTTTGCATTTTTTCTTATTATTTGCGGATTTTCGTTATAAACTTTGATCGTATCCATCGGATAGGCTTCCACATTGATTTCTTCTTTAAAAATCTTTTTAGTCTTGCAAATAAAAGCCAGAAAAAGGTTCGTCAGCATTACTTCCACTTTTGCCTTGCTTCCCTCTTTGCTCTTCAATTCTCCGTGATATAAAACCACTTCGTCAGGTGCTAATACATAGTTATCCATAATTTTTCTCCTTTGTGTTTTTTAATGACTTTGTAAATTTCGCGAAATTTACAAAGTATTGTACGGTAAAATAAAAAAGTGCGATGCTATAAGCAACGCACCGAAAAACGCATTGCCCACAGCTACCACACCATTTTATTCCGGCTAACACAGGAAATAAGGGCATACGCTTTGACCGATAGTATGCCTGTGTTAGCCCATATTATTCAATTTTAAAAAATATATAAAATGATGTGGTAATATTATTATAACAAACTCTTTGAAATTTTTCAACTTATTTTACGCCTATAATAAAAAACGGCTTAGAATATCTAAACCATTTTATTACTTTCTTATTGAATTTTAAAGATATTGCGAAACGGCGTAGGAAAGCTTGTCGATTACTTCTTCCAGTTCGCCGAAAAGCATACACCCCGCCGCGCGAATATGCCCCCCGCCGCCGTATACGCCCGCGATCTTGTTCACGTTCGCGTACGTTTTCGAGCGCAGAGAAATTTTATACTGCTCCTTTTTGACCTCCATCACGGATGCCGCCACTTCCACGGTGTCCACGCTCAACGGAAAATCGACGAAGCCTTCCGTCATTCCGTTGTCCGCGCCGACCTTTTCCATCGCTTGCTTGGTGATTGCGATCAACGCGAATTTCCCTTCGAAGAAGAAGCGCATTTTACTCATTACTTCCGAATGAAGCGCGACGCGCTCTTTGGGTTGTTTTTTAAACAGCTCGTAAGTCAAGCCGCGGATATCCGCGCCCGCTTTCACGAGCTTTGCCGCGAGCATAAAACATTCCTCGTCCACGTCGTCGTGAGAAAAATTCCCCGAATCGGTGAGCAATCCGCAAAGGAGATAATTTGCCGTTTTTTTATCAAACGGAGCACCCAGATACGAGATGAGCCGCGCCACGTTCATACAATTCGCCGCACATTCCCGCACGAAATTGACTTCCGCAAAACGGGTATTCGATATGTGGTGATCGATATTGAAGGTGGGAATTTTTTTGGCTTTTGCACGGCGGAAGAAATCCGTCAACGCGCCCAAGCGTTGATCGTCGGCGGAATCGAGCGCAACGATCGCGTCGAACTCGCCCGCAGGCTGCTTTTTCACCCTTTCGATCCCCGCGAGGAAAGAAAGGTTTGACGGGACTTCCGATTCGTTGACGATCTCGCACGCAACGCCTATATTTTCAAGCGCCGAGCCGAGCGCAAGGCAGCTCCCGTAGCAGTCGCCGTCGGGGCGCATATGCCCCACGAGCAACACCCGTTTCGCGCGTTTCAACCGCGCCGCGATTTTTTCCATTTCCGTCCAGTCGCTATTCATTTTTCGTCGTCCTCGTCCTTTGTTGCGGGCTGATTTTCACGGAGCTTTTTAAACAGCTCGTCCATTTTCGCGCCGTAACCCATACTCCCGTCCATACGGAAGGTAAGCGCGGGCACGGTACGCATACGCATCACCTGCGACAATTCGTGGCGAATATACCCCGCGTTCTCCTGCAAAACCTCAAAGGAACGCCGTTTTTCCGCTTCGTCTTTCGTATAGATACTGATATACACGATCGCGGTTTTTAAATCGGGCGCGACGTCCGCTTCGGTCACCGAAACCAGACCTTTGAGATCAGGAGCTTTATCCTTTAAACGGCGAATGATCTCGCTAATTTCTTTTTGATATTCGCCGTTTAAGCGTGAAGTTCTCGAACCCTTTCCTTTCATTACGCTTTGATCTCCTCCGTGATATAACATTCGATAATATCGCCGATACGGATCTCGTTGAAGCCTTCGATTGCACAGCCGCATTCGAAGCCGTAGGCGACTTCTTTCACGTCGTCTTTGAAGCGTTTAAGCTGTTTCACGCCGCCTTCGCAGATCATAATATCCTCGCGGTAAATTCTCAGTTTTCCGCCGCGAACGATCTTGCCGTCGGTGACGTAGCAACCCGCAATCGTACCCACGCCCGTGATATTGAAGGTTTGGCGCACTTCGCACTTACCCGTGAGCACTTCGCGAAGCTTAGGCGCAAGCATACCTTTAAGCGCGGCTTCCATATCGTCGAGAAGCTCGTAGATAATCCGATAGGAACGAACGTCCACCTTCGAGGTTTCCGCGAGCTTTTTCGCCTTCGTATCGGGGCGCACGTTGAAGCCGATCACGATCGCGTTCGCGCTGTCCGCGAGCATAATATCGCTTTCGTTGATCGCGCCCGCCGCGCCGTGAATGACTTTGACCTTGACTTCCTCGTTCGAAAGCTTCTCCAAGGACTGCTTCACCGCTTCCACGCTACCCTGCACGTCGCCTTTGACGATCAAATTCAAGTTCTTGATCTTGCCTTCTTCGACCTGCGCGAACACGTCGTCGAGGGTCACGCGGCTCTGTTCTTTGATCATACTTTCGCGTTCCTTGTTCTTTCTTTCTTCTTGTACCTGCTTCATAAGCGACTGATCGACCGCCATAATGCTATCCCCAGCGCTCGGCACTTCTTCGAAACCGAGAATGGAAACCGCCATCGAAGGACCTGCGGATTTGACCGCTCTGCCCTTGTCGTCGAACATTGCGCGCACGCGCCCCATCGTCGTGCCCGAAAGAATATTGTCGCCTGTTTTCAGCGTACCGTTCTGCACGATAATGCTCGCCACGGGGCCTTTGCCCTTATCGAGCTTGGCTTCGATAATCGTACCCTTCGCCTGACGGTCGGGGTTAGCTTTGAGCTCTTGCATTTCCGCAACGAGGTTGATCGCGTCGAGCAGCTCGTCGATCCCCATACCCGTCTTTGCGGAAACGGGCAAGAGCATCGTGTCGCCGCCCCATTCTTCGGGTACGAGCTCGTGCTCGATCAGCTCTTGCTTCACGCGGTCGGGATTGACCTCGTGTTTATCCATTTTATTCATCGCGACGATAATCGGCACGTTAGCCGCTTTCGCGTGATTGATCGCTTCCACCGTTTGCGGCATAATCCCGTCGTCCGCCGCTACGACCAAAATAACGACGTCCGTCACCTGTGCGCCACGCGCACGCATCGCCGTAAACGCCGCGTGGCCGGGCGTGTCGATAAAGGTGATCTGTTTGCCTTTTGCCGTAACCGTGTACGCGCCGATGCTCTGCGTGATGCCGCCCGCTTCGCCGCTCGTTACGCTGGTTGCGCGAATCTTATCGAGAAGGGAGGTTTTACCGTGGTCTACGTGACCCATAACCGTAACGACGGGAGCACGGGCGATAAGCAAGCTTTCGTCGTCTGCCACGTAGTTTTCCTGCAACACGTCCTCCGCCGTTTTTTCGGGCTTATATTCAAGGTCGATTCCCATATCCGCCGCCATAAGCGCCGCGTTGTCGTAGTCGATGGAATCGTTGATTCCCTTCATTATCCCTTCTTTAAACAGACGTTTGGTGATCTCCACCGCCGAAACGCCGAGCTTTTCGGACAAGACCTTCAAAGGAATTTCCTGCGTGGTGACCACCGCGTGCTCGATCTTGATTACGGGGATTTCTTGCTTCTTTTGCTTCTTCGGCGAACGAACCTTTCTGTATCCCGATTTATCCTCGTCGAAATCCTCCACCGTCATACCCATCTGTTTCACGAGGGTACGCTTGGAAACGGGTTTCTTTTCGCTATACGTTTTTTCGTAGGTTTTTTTCTTCGCGGGTGCGCCGAAGGATTTTTCACGCGAAGGCATTATCGGCGCGCTTGCGCCGCCCGCCGAAGGGCGCGTCGGACGAGCCGATCCCGTTGCCGCGCCCGTTTTCGGCGCGTAAGGTTTGTCGCCCTGCGCTCTTGCAGGTCTTTCGCCTTGGGGACGGGGACGGTAGGTCGAACCCGTCGTCGTTGCCGAATCCGCGCCGGGCTTTGCCACGTATACGCCCTGCTCTTGACCGTTTCTGAAATATCTGGGCGCTCTCGGCGCAGCGGGCGCTTTGGGCGCGTAGGTTTTGACGGGTTCGGCTGCGGGAGCTTCCGTCGTTTCCTTTTCTTCTTGGGATTTTTCCTTCACAGGCACGGACTCTTCTTCCACCGTTGCCGTTTTCTTTCTCGTTCTCTTGGGTTTTTCCGCGGGGGCTTCCGTCTCCGCCGCCGCTTCGGGAACGGCTTTTTCTTTTTCCGCGGCTTCCTTCGCCGCCAGAGCCTCCGCCGCAAGACGCGCCGCTTCTTCCGCCGCTTTTTGGGCTTCGCGTTCTGCTTTCTCCGCTTCCAAAGCGGAGAGCTTTTTCATAATTTCCGCAAGGCTCTTTTCTGTGGAAGACAGGCGTTTTTGCAGCCCGCCGAGCCGCTCCTCGCCTAATAGTTCCGTTATCTTTTCCACATTCTCGTATTTCTTTGCCATAAGTTCAGTTGGTTCCTCCCGAATAAATTTTAAATTGAGGCTCGCCGCCCGCGACGGAAAGTATCGCGTCGGCAAGGTTTTTGTCTTTGATCGCCACCGCTTTCACGGCGGGACGGTGCAACCGCTCGCCAAGCTCGCCGCAGGCAAGCACGATCAGCGGGCACTCGAATTTTTCTCGGAGCTTTTGCATCGTTTTAAAAGAGCTTTCCCCCAAGCCTTCGTCCGCAAGCAACAGCTTCACCCCTTTTTTAAGCGACTCTATCCCGTCTACTCCAAAGGTGATCTTACCCGCGCGAATACAAAAGCCGAGGTACGTTTCGAGTTTTTTAACCTTCGCTCTTTCCAAAACCGCTCTCCTTGATCGTTTCGTATACGCCTTCCGCAACGTTCGCCGAAAACGCCTTGTGCAAAAGCTTTTTATCCGAAAGCTTTTTTAAGCAATTTTCGCCGTTGCAGATATACGCGCCGCGCCCCGCCGCTTTGCCCGTGTAGTCCGCGAAAATCTCGCCCTCGGCGTTTTTTACCACGCGAAGCATTTCTTTTTTCGGTTTCATTTCGCGGCACGCAATACAGGTGCGCATCGGCACGGATTTCGTTTTAGCCATTATTCTTCTACCGTTTCCTCGATTTCTTCGTCTTCGAATTGCTCTTCCGCTTCTTGCATTGCAAGGATTTCCGCGGCTTCGGGCGAGGATTCGCTCTTCACGTCGATCTTCCAGCCCGTCAGGCGCGCCGCAAGGCGTGCGTTCTGTCCGTCGCGACCGATCGCAAGCGAAAGCTTATCGTCGGGCACGATCGCAATCGCGCTGCGTTCTCCTTTCCCCGTGACCGAAAGCACCGTCGCGGGCGAAAGCGCCTTGTAAATGAACGCAAGCGGGTCTTCGTTCCAAAGAATAATATCGATCTTTTCGCCGCCGAGCTCTTCCACGACCGCGTTAACTCTCGCGCCTCTGTTTCCCACGCACGCGCCGACCGCGTCCACTCTTTCGTCGTTGGAGTAGATCGCCATTTTCGTGCGTTGACCGGGTTCACGCGCGATCTCTTTGATCTCCACGATCCCCTGCGCGATCTCGGGCACTTGTTCCTCAAAAAGCTTGCGAACCAAGCCCGCCGAAGTACGCGATACCACGATCTGCGAGTTTCTGCCGCTGTTTCTCACGCGCTTTACGAACACTTTGAGCCGTTCGCCGACCGCGTATCTTTCCGTGTTCACTCTGTCCTGCGGGGGCATAACGCCTTCGATCTTCTTATCGCCGAGCTCTACGTATACGTTTCTATCGTCGATCTTGCGAATCGTACCGATCATAAGCTCCCCTTCCTTATCCGAGAAGGCGGAGAAGGTGTTGTCGCGTTCCGCTTCGTGCAATTTCTGCAAGATTACCTGCTTTGCCGTCTGCGCCGCGATACGCCCGAAATCCTTGGGGATAAACACCTTTTCGATCGCGTCGCCCACTTTATAATCGGGATTTAATTCCTGCGCCGCTTCGAGGGAAATTTCCTTGTCTTTGTCCTCGACCTCCTCCACTACGTAGCGGATCGCCTTGAATTCGATCGTACCCTTTTCCGCGTCGAGCGCAACGGAAACCTCCGCGCCGCCGTCGAACTGCTTTTTATACGCCGAAGCGAGCGCGTTTTGAAGCGTTTCGATAAACGATTCTTCGCTGATACCCTTTTCTCTTACCAAATCGGTGAGAGCTGCAAAAAAATCCTTGTTTTCCATCTTTATTTTCTCCTGTTTATTTTTCCTTGATTTTGTTTATTCGCCCAAGCCGTCGAAATCGATCGCTAAGCAAATTTTTGCTATCCTATTCTTTTCCAGCTTGAAAACTTCTCCGTTTTCTTCAAGCGTAATACAATTTTCGTCGTGCCCTACGAGCGTAGCCTCGAACGCCTTACGCCCTTTTAAAGGCGCGAACAGCTTGACTTCTACCTTTTCTCCAAGCCGTTTTTCGAAATCCCTCGCCGTTTTTAACGGTCTGTCGAGCCCGGGGCTGGAAACGTTTAAGGTATACGCCCCGCCGAAGGTGGGATCGAGCTCGTCGAGCGCGGGATCGATCGCGCGGTGGAACTTCTCGCAGGTGTCGAGGTCTACGCCGTTTTCCGTATCGATATACACGGTGAGCGCAGGCGATTTTCCCTGCTTGAATTCAACCTCTACGATCTCGATTTCAAGCTCGTTTGCAATCGGCTGCAAGAAGGCTTGAATCTCTTCAATGGGTTTTATTTTCATACGCTTTTCCTCCTTATAGCAATATTGAGAGTGGCGCGAACCACTCTCAATATTCATCATCTGAATTATTAAGCATTTATAGTATAGCATCTTTTTCCATTTTTAGCAAGCGTTTTAAACGCTTTTTCGAAAATTTTTATTTATCGTAAAATCTTTGATTCTTCGAATCCGATCGCAACGGCAAGGCGCGACGCTTCGTCCGTCCTTTTGGCAGTCCTCGTTTATAAAGGCAATTTGCCTCGCGCTTTGATCAGCTCGATAAAGATTTTCGCCGTTACGCACGCGTCGTCGAACGCGCGGTGATGGTTGAAGGTGAAGCCGTAGTAATCCGCAACCGAATTGAGCTTATAATTCGGCACTTCCCCCGCGCGGAAACGCTCTTGCGAGAGCGTGAGCGTATCGAAGGGTTTATGATCGAAGGTATAGCCGTTTTCGTTGCCGTAGTATTTCACGAAATCAAGGTCGAACTGCACGTTATGCCCCACGAGATACGCGCCGTCGGCGAATTTATAAAAGTCCGCGATCACCTCTTCGATAGGCGGCGCGCCGATAAGGTCGGAATCCACGATGCCCGTAAGCTTGATAATTTCGGGCGAAAGTTTATCCTTGCACGCGACGAACGAAGAAAATTTTTCTTTCATTTCGCCGTTTACGATCTTCACCGCGCCGATTTCGATAATTTTATCCATTTTTCCCATCGAGGGCTGATGTACGAGTCCCGTCGTTTCGAGGTCGAACACGACGAAAACGTTTTGCTTCAAATCGTCGGGAAGCCCTAAGTTATCGAAGAAGCCCGCTTGCGTGTAGTCTACGTATTCCTCGGGGAATACGGCGTGATAGAACTTGGGCACGGGCTTGCTTTTGCGCTTGACGGGCTCGAAATTTTCGGGCGGTCTGCCGAAATTCAGCTTAGCCGTTTTAAAGGAAACCGCGCCGTTATATTCCTCGTTTTCCCCCGTCAA
The DNA here is from genome assembly GCA_045644545.1 of Candidatus Scatosoma sp. Lineage (GTDB taxonomy): Bacteria > Bacillota > Clostridia > Christensenellales > Borkfalkiaceae > Scatosoma. The sequence goes on from JAZRHC010000010.1 coordinate 74,554, forward strand.
CACGACGAAATCCCCCGCTTTGAGCTCGCGTACCTTGTCCACGGTGGCTTTTTTGGGGAAATAGGTCGTGCGCAAATTTCCCGTACCGTCGGAAACGGTGAGCGAAAAACGGGATTTTTCCACGTCCTCGTTGGTTTTTTCGTTGTGCTTGATATATTTTCGTTCCTCGAAAAACACGAGCGTGCCGCACACGGAAAACTGCCCTTCCGCCATCGGTGCGTCCGCGATATATACGGCGTATTTCGGAAGCTCGTCCACGCCGTCGAGCTTGGAAAATTCATTGATCGGAAAGGCGCGGATTTCGGGCACGTATTCCTCTTCCGTTTCGGGGAGCTCGTTCAAAAGCTCCTCGTCGATCACCTTTTCGACGAGCTTTACGTCGCCGTAGAACGCGCCGCAAAACAGCGTTTTTAAATACGCGCTGACCGAGTCGAGTATTTTTCCCGAGGAAAACAGGGTCTGTTCCCCCGAAGCGATATTGAAATAAAAATGCGCGCCGCTGGATAAAAGCTCGATCTCGATATCTTTTTCCTGCATAAACGCCGCGGCGGCGGGAAAGGAAGTCGTGAGGTATTTATACACGGTTTTTTGGAGAATCTCCCGATCGGGAACGCGCTTGACGATATTCACCTCCGCCGAAAAGCCCTCGGGCAAAAAGTGCGCGGAAAGCGACCGAAGCCTTTCGGATTCGGTCGGCGCATACGCCCTGTCGGTGATGAGCGTGAACTCCGCGACGGCGCGATTCTTATCGACCGCGATTGACGAGAGGATCGCGTTTTTCATTCCTTCCGTTTCGCGGACTTTTTTTAAGTATTCTTCCGTTCTGTCAATTGCCATTTTCGCTTAATAACGCCTTTATTTCTTTGAAAAATTCCCTTTCGGCTTCTTCTTCCAAAACTTTTTTATACGGCTCGCCCTTTTTAAAGATCAGGCAAGACCCGTTGCCGCCCGCGATTCCCAAATCCGCGTCCTTCGCTTCTCCCGGTCCGTTGACCACGCAACCCATCACCGCGATTTTTACGCGCTTTTTTACCCCGCGAACGAAATCCGTGACCTTCTGCGCGAGCGACATACTCTCCCAACTGCACCTGCCGCAGGTCGGGCAAGAAACCACTTCCGCGTAGTTCTCGTCTAAGCCCACCGCGCGGAGGATATTTTTCGCCGCGTAGATCTCCTGCACGGGGTCGTCGGTGAGGGAAACGCGAATCGTATCGCCGATCCCGTCTAATAATAAGCTCCCGATGCCGACCGCGCTTTTCACAACGCCCATTTCCGTCGTGCCCGCTTCCGTCACGCCGAGGTGCAAGGGATAGTCGGTTCTTTCGTTTAAAAGCCGATAGGCTTTCGTCGTTAAAGGCACGCTCGAAGCCTTGACGGAAATCACGATATCGTGTACGCCGTATTTTTCAAGGATTCCCACGTTATAGAGCGCGCTTTCGACGAGCGCGCGTTCGCTCCTGCCGTAGGTTTTTAAAAATTGCGACTCGATACTGCCCGTATTCGACCCCACCCGCACGGAGATAGAATGCCGCTTTATGCAGTCCGCGACGAGCTTGATCTCTTTTTCCCCGCCGATATTGCCGGGGTTGATACGCACCTTGTCCGCGCCGTTCTCAATCGCCGCCACCGCGAGCTTGGGCGAGAAATGAATATCCGCGACGAGAGGAACGTGGATTTTTTCCTTCACGGCTTTGACGGCGAGCGCGTCGGCTTCGTCCAAAATCGCCACGCGGACGATCTCACAGCCCGCGTTTTCGAGCGCGGAAACCTGCGCGACCGTCCTTTCGATATCCGAAGTTTTCGTCGTCGTCATCGATTGAATTTTAACGGGCGTACCGCCGCCAAGAATTATCCCGCCGACGTTCACCGCGCGCGTTTTTTTGCCGATCATTATTTCTCCTTTTTCTCCGCTTTCTCCGCGCGTTTCTCTTCCTTCATCATCTGTTTGAGCTCGGACATAAACGACGAAAGGTCTTTAAAGGACCGATACACCGAAGCGTAGCGAACGTACGCGACTTCGTCTACTTTTTTCAAGCGTTCCATCACCATTTCGCCGATCGTTTTGGTCGTGATCTCGCTTTCCATACTGTTATACACCTGCTTGGAGATATCCGCCACGATATCGTCGATCACCGCCATCGGCACGGGGCGTGTTTCGCAGGATTTAATAATCCCGTTTCGAATTTTTTCCGCGTTAAAAGCCTGTCGCATTCCGTTGTTTTTTACGACGAGAACGGGGATCACTTCTATCGTTTCGTAGGTTGTGAATCGTCTGCCGCAGCCCGTACATTCTCTGCGGCGGCGTATCGTTCTGTCGTCGTCGGCGGAGCGGGAGTCGATCACCTTGCTTTCCGTGCAATCACAATACAAACATTTCATACCTTTTTCCCCTTTCTTTCGCGAATCTTTTTCACTTCGGCTTCGTAGCCCCTGTCGCTCGGCGCGTAATACACCTTGTCTTTGAGCGAATCGGGCAAATATTGCTGTTCCACGTACCCGCCGTAGTTATGCGGATATTTATAGTTTTTCGACTGCGCTTTATCCTCTTTACTGCCGAAGGAATTGTCTTTTAAATAGGGCGGAACGCGGTCGTCGCGCGCGTTTTTCGCGTCGTCTATCGCGGCGTACATCGCGTTTACCACCGAGTTGCTCTTTTCCGCTTCGCAAACGTATATAATCGCCTCCGAAAGCGGAATACGCGCTTCGGGATAGCCGATCTTTTCGAGCGCGTACATCGCGGACGTTGCAATCTGCAAGGCGCGGGGGTCTGCCATTCCCACGTCCTCCGCCGAATGGACGACGAGCCGACGAGCAACCAACATAGGGTCGCAACCGCCTTCAATGAGCCGCATCGCGTAATAGAGCGCGGCGTTTGCGTCGCTACCGCGCAAGGACTTGCAAAACGCGGATAAAAAGTCGTAGTAGCTATCCTCGTTATAGGCAAGGGATTTTCTTTGAATGGATTCCTCCGCGTCGGCAAGCGTGATATGCACCTTTCCCGATTCGTCGGGGGGCGTGGTGATCGCCGCGAGTTCGAGCGCGTTATACGCCGTTCTCAGATCCCCGCCCGCCGTGCGGGCGATATGGTTAAGCGCGTCGTCGTCGGCTTGGATATTCATTTTTCCAAGCCCTTTACGGCGGTTTTTAAGCGCGGCTTCCAAAGCCTTTTTAATATCTTCTTCCGCCAGAGATTTAAACTCGAATACTCTGCACCGCGACACGATCGCGGGAGTCATCGAAGCGTAGGGATTTTCCGTCGTAGAGCCGATAAAAATGATCGTGCCCTGCTCGATTGCAGGCAAAAGGGAATCGCTCTGCGTTTTGTTGAAGCGATGGCACTCGTCGAGCATTAAATAGGTGCGCTTGCCGTAGAGCTTCAAATTTTCCCGCGCCGTTTCGACGGCTTTTTTCACGTCCGCGACCCCTGCGTTGACGGCGTTGAGCTTGATAAACTCGCCGTTCGTGCCGAGCGCGATAATATTCGCGAGCGTGGTTTTTCCCGAGCCGGGCGGGCCCCAGAAAATACAGCTTCCCAGCCTATCCGTCGCGATCGCGCGGCGCAAAAGCGAGCGTTCGGAAACGATATGCTTTTGCCCGATAAACTCGTCGAGTCTGTTCGCGCGCATTCGCTCGGCAAGCGGTTTTGCCGAGGCTTCGTTATTGTTAAAATCAAATAAATCCATATTCAACGCGCACCTGCCCCCTTCTTTTGCTTCGCTTAATTACCCGCTTTATACGCGCCGATAAGCTTACATTCGAGCGTTTTTTCCCTGACCTCTTCCAACAGATCGCGGGTTTCTTGCGTCGCAATATCGCAATCGGCTTCGATAAAGAAACGGTAATCCCCGGGACGGTTTTTCACGGGGCGGCTTTCGATCTTCGTCATATTCACCTTGCGCGCCGCAATGATCGCCAAAAGCTCCAAAAGGCTACCGGGCTTATGCGGACAAACGGCGGAGAAGAATATCCGCGTGCCTGCGTTCGGCAAGTTTTCCTTCCCTTTTTTCACGAGAAGAAAATGCGTAAAATTATTTTTCTCGTCGGAAATGCACTCCTCGCTGATCACGAACCCTTTATGCAGATTTTTGATATGCGAGCCGACGATCGCCGCGCTCTTGCCCGATTCGTCCTCTACGGCTTTCGAAAGCCCGAACGCCGTCGATTCCGTTTCGCGAAGGGAAGCAAAAGGCAGCTCGCGGCTTAAAAATCCCGAGCATTGATCGAGCGCTTGACGGTGGGAATACACCCGACCGATCTGAGAAAGCTCGACCCCTTCTTTATACACGAGCCGTTGATCGACTTGGAGCACGAACTCCTTCACGGCGTACAGCTCTTCCGCGCTCTGCAACAGATCGAGGTTTTGAGAAACGCCGCCCTGCAAACTGTTTTCAATAGGCACGGCCGCCGCGTCCACTCTGCCCGATTCCACCGCGGCGATCACTTCGGGGAAGTTTCGAAAAGGCACGCATTCGCTCCATTTCGCCCCTTGCTCCTTCGCCGTTTCTTCCGCTAAAAACGTCTGCGCCGCCAAATGAGAAAAACTCCCCTCCGGCCCTAAATACGCTATTTTCATACCTTACTCCTTTTTTCTTTCGTTGTTTATACCTGCTCCGCGATAGAAAGGAGCAACCGTTCGGTGTCCTCCCAACCAAGGCAAGGGTCGGTGATGGATTTTCCGAACACCTCGTCCTCTTTTTGATTGCCTTCCACGAGGAAGCTTTCGATCATAAACCCTTTGACGATCTTCTTGAACGCGGGGTCGAAGTTTCGATTCTGCATCACTTCCGCCGCCACGCGAACCTGCTGACGGTGCTGTTTACCCGAGTTGGAATGGTTGCAATCGATCACGATCGCGGGGTTTTCCAGCTTACTGTCGCGGTACATTTTTTCAAGCTGCATAACCGTTTCGTAGTGAAAATTAGGAACGTCCAAGCCCGCGCCGTCCACGCCCCCACGCAAAATCGCGTGCGCGTAGGGATTACCGTCTGAGCGAACTTGATAGTTTCTATATTTAAAGATTTGCGGGCTTTGCGCCGCAAAAATGGAGTTTACAAGGGCAAGAATATTTCCGCTCATGGGATTTTTCAGCCCTACGGGCGCGTCTACCCCGCTCGCCACTTGGCGGTGCAACTGATCTTCCACGCTTCGCGCGCCGACTGCGTGGTAGGATAAAAGGTCTTCGACGTACGCCGTATTTTCAGGATACAACATTTCGTCTGCCGACGTCAAGCCCGACGCGTTGATCGCCGCAAGGTGAAGGGCTCGAATACTCTTGACCCCGCGAATGATGTCCGCCGCGCCCGAAGGGTCGGGTTGCAGGAACATTCCCTTATATCCCACCCCTTTGGTACGGGGTTTATTCGTATAAATTCTCGGCACGATTACGAGCTTGTCCTTAACTTTTTCATTGAGCTTTCCCAGCCGAGAGATGTATTCAAGAGTAGGCGCGGACTCGTGCGCAGAACAAGGTCCTACAATCACGAGCATTTTTTCGCTCTTGCCTGAAAGGACGTCACAAATTTCGTTGTCGCGTTCTTTTTTAATTTTTTGAAGAGCGGGGGTAAGCGGGGATTCCGCGATAAATTCTTCGGGTTCAGGAATAAAATACTGTTTTTCTAACATAACTAAAAACTCCTTCGTATGTTAATGATTATCTTGTTATTTCTTGAATTTCGTCTAAAACGGAAGTTTTTACGCATTTAGTAAAATCATAACCGCTCGGAACGACCATGTATTTTTCAACATAGGCAGGGACTTCTGTTTTTATAGCCGTCAATAAAGTTTCTGCGAAATGTTTGTTTTCCTTGCCTGCTACGGAAAGGGAAACGTAGATAAAGCTTTCACTATGCGAAAAACTGACTGCTTCGTTGATTTTACGAAGAAAATTAGCGTAGGTTGAATTAATAGATCCGTCTGAATTTGTTTTAGGAACATTAGGCTTAACCCCATTGGGTATAGCTTCCATCAGCTGCTTTGAAAAGCTCTCCGACGATAAAAGCTTAATCATATTTTCCATAACGGCTTGACCGTAAGAACCGTTTACACCGTATTGATTTTCCGTGTCGTTCGGTTCGCCGTCTTCGGAAACTTTCGCAGGATTAACAAAAAATTCTACTTCCGCTTCATAATATATTAAAAGTTCTTTATTTTCTTCTTTTTCTTCTTTTTCTTCTTTTTCTTCGTCATCCTTTTCATTTTCTATAATCTTTTCATTCTCTTTGTTCTCTTCTTGTATTTTACATGTGCAAGTGCATTGTATTTTACCATTTGAAGATTGCTTATCCGATGAACATGCGCCTAAAAACAGCGAACAACAAATAAGCAAAAATAAAATCTTTTTCATAAATTTGAAATCTCCTGTATATATTCCTTAATTTCTTTCGGCACGTATTCGTCAATCGGCGTTTGAAAGCGTAAGCTGTTTCTCACCATGCCCGAGCTTACGTGCAGTAATTCCTGCCGACAAGGCAAATATACCGCAATTAAGTCTTTATCTAATTTACGGCTCGCGAAAAAGTTCGCGTTTTCGTATTCGAAATCCACCGTGTTGCGGATTCCGCGAACGTAGATTTTCGTGTTTTCTTTTTCTAAAAGCTCCGCGACCGTGCCTTCCGCGCCGATTATTTTCAAACGGCTTTCGTCTGGAAACATAAGCCTGAGCATTTCCTGCCTGTCCGTCGCGGAAAAACAAGGTTTTTTATCGGGATTGATCATCACCGCCACGACCACCTCGTCGAAAAGAGCAAGGCAATCCTCGATCGCCGCTTTATGCCCCAACGTGGGCGGGTCGAACGTGCCCGCAAACACGCATTTTCTTATCTTCTTTTCCATATACTTTCCTTTACGACTGCGCTTTCCTCAAAAACG
>JAZRHC010000011.1:0-80095 GCA_045644545.1 Candidatus Scatosoma sp.
GCAACGCTTCTACTGCAAGTGCTGCGGTACAGCTTTTCCCTCGCGCCAGTCCTACAAGTATTTTACTTGTTGTTGAGATGATACCACACGTATAAATCTTCTTTTTCCCTATCTTTTCTTCCGTAAAATCCATACTCCATAAAAATGGGAATCAAGAACTTTTTCAAGAAAGCTTTCGGCGATATGAAAGAAAGCGCAAAGGCACAGCACGAGGTAGACAAGGCGAATTTGGAAGCGGTCAAAGCCGAATCCAAAGCGAACTGGGAGGAAGCGAAAATGTCCCCCTCTGCACGTCAGGAAATGATGCAAAAAGAACGCGAAGAGCAGATCGCGGAAGCCAAAGCGCGCACCGTGGCGGCGAACGCGCGTATCGACGCGGCAAAAGCGACCAAAAACAAATAAATTTCACCAACGCAAAAGCGCGGAATTTTCCCGCGCTTTTTGCGATTTTATAAGGACGGCGCATTATGAAAAAGAAGATTAAATACTACGCAGGCAAACAAGTCAAGGAACGGGAAATCAACTATATCCCCGTCCGCTATATCTTCGCGATGCTGATCACGGTATTCGAGCTCCTCGCCATTATCGGCGTGGTCTTTGCGCTGTGTTATTTCGTGCCCTATTTCTATCTTTTGGCGCTCGCGACCCAGATCGGCGTAGTCGTGAAAATCGTCGCTTCCGACGACAATCCCGATTATAAAGTGCCGTGGCTTCTCTTCGTGCTGATCTTGCCCGTCGCGGGCTTTATGCTGTATTTTATTTTCGCTTCGAGAAAGCTCAAAAAGAAATATATCAAACGCCTCAAAGAGCTCCGCTCCCTCGGTTATGATCAAGGCGATTCCCAAGTTTTCGATCGCTTAAAAAACGAAAGCCCCGTCGCGGCGTCGCAAGCGAAGCTTCTTTCGAATGTTTCCGAATCCCACCTTTTTTCGAATACTAAGCTCGATTATTTCCCGCTCGGCGAGGCTATGCACGCGCAGCTTCTGCAAGACTTGAAAAACGCCGAAAAATTCGTCTATATGGAATATTTCATTATCGAAGAAGGCGAATTTTGGAACTCCATTTTGGAAATTTTAAAGGAAAAAGCGGCGGCGGGCTTGGATATCAAGGTCGTTTACGACGATATCGGCTGTATGTCCACCCTCCCCGGGAACTACGCGAAAATACTCAAAACCTACGGGATTCAAGCCACTCCTTTTTCGCGGCTCAAAGGACAGGCGGACAGCGAATTCAACAACCGAAACCACCGAAAGATCGCCGTGATCGACGGCGTGATCGGCTACACGGGCGGGGTGAATATCGCCGACGAATATATCAACAAAACGCAACGATTCGGGCATTGGAAGGATACCGCCATTCGGCTTGAAGGCGAGGGCGTGCGCGAGCTCACGCGGCTGTTTTTGATCGACTACGGCATCAATTGCAAGGACTTCCCCGCGCTTTCCTACGACCCGTATCCGAGCGTAAACGGGCAAAGCGACGGCTATATCGTGCCCTTCGGCGACGGTCCTGCGCCCCTTTATCAACGCCGAGTGGGCAAAAGCGTGATCCAAAGTCTGCTCGCGGGCGCGACGAGGTACGCCTATATGACCTCGCCTTATCTGATCTTAGACAACGATTTATGTTTAAGTATCGAAAACGCGGCGCTTCGGGGCGTAGACGTTCGGATTATCGTACCCCATATTCCCGATAAAAAAATGGTGTTCGGAATGACGAGAAGCTTTTATGCTCGGCTTATGAAAGCGGGCGTAAAGATCTACGAATACGAATCGGGGTTTATCCACGCGAAAAGCTATCTTATAGACGACGAATACGCAATGATCGGCACGATCAACCTCGATTATCGCAGTCTTGTTCACCACTTCGAAAACGGGGTGTGGATATACCGTTCGGCTTGTTTAAAGGATTTAAAAGCGGATATCGAGGAAACGTTGCAAAAAAGTATTCCGATCACGCCCGAAATGCAAAAAACCAATCTTTTCACGCGCGCCGTGCGCTCGTTGGTTCGAATCTTTGCCCCGCTTTTATAAAATAAAACGGACGAGCGCGGAAAAATTCCGCGCTTTTTTCTTGCCTTGAAGAATTTTATAAAAAGTCCGAAAAAAATCATTGACAATTTTTTTTGAGTAGGCTATAATAAATGAGCAAATAAATGCAGAGATGGTAGAGTGGTCGATTACGGCAGTCTTGAAAACTGTTGATGGGAAACTATCCGGGGGTTCGAATCCCTCTCTCTGCGCCAAAACGCAAAAGACAGACTGTTCGTCTGTTTTTTATTTTTTTCATACGAAAAAATCAGCTATGTGCACGCCTATTTGCTTTGCGATTTTAATAACCACCCCTAAGCTTACGCTGTAATCTTCGCTCAGCACCTTTTTAAGCGACCCTGCGCCGATTTTGCAAAGTCTGCAAAATTTCGTTTTTGACAAGCCCTGCTCTTTCATATATTCTTCAATCATTTGAATTTTAAGTCCTTTTTTCATACTTTTCACCTCCGTTCCTACTTAGGAATAATTATACCATTCCGAAACAGGAATGTCAAGTATTTTATTCCTAAAATGGAATATAATATAAGTAAGATTTTTTTCGTGTCATTGTGAGCTTTTTCCACGAGATTGATTCACTGCGTTCACAATGACAGCGTGGAAAAAGCGAATCAATCCCCTTACTTTATCAACAAGTGAAACAAAGGAATAAAACTATGAAAATTTTTGCAGAACGGTTAAAAGAATTAAGAACGGAAAAGGGGTTATCAATTCAAGCGTTAAGCAAAGAAGTCAAAATCGGCGTTGCTTCCCTTTGCCGTTGGGAAAATTGTCAAGCTGACGTTAAAGGTTCTCAACTTATCGTATTGGCTCAATATTTTGGAGTTACGATAGATTTTTTAATGGGCTTAGAGGACTAACTTATGCACCCTATCGGCTATATCCAAAGCGATTTTAAGGAAAAATTCGGCATACCCCGCCAAAGCGGCAGAACTTCTCTTCCCGCCCGCGTGGTATTCGAAGGCGAATATAAAAACCCCGACTGCTTCCGCGGGATCGAGGCGTTTTCTCATCTTTGGATTTTATTCGATTTTTCCAAGGCGCACCGCGATAAATTCTCCCCCACCGTGCGCCCGCCCAGACTCGGCGGCAATACGCGCGTTGGCGTGTTCGCGAGCCGCTCCCCCTTCCGTCCCAACCCGATCGGGCTTTCTTGCGTGAAGCTCCTTGCCGTGGAAAAAACGGATAACGGCGTTTCCCTTTTGATAGAAGGCGCGGATCTTCTCGACGGCACGCCCGTCTACGATATCAAGCCGTATATTCCTTACGCGGACTCTCGCCCCGAAGCAATCGGCGGTTACGCCGACGAACACGCAACGGACTCGCTTAAAGTGATCTTCCCCGAAGCGTTGCTTGCACAGATCCCCGAAACCAAGCGGGCGGGCTTGATCGAATGTTTACGCGACGACCCCCGCCCTTCCTATCAGGACGAACCCGAACGGGTTTACGGAATGAAATTCGGCGACTTCGACCTTACGTTCACCGTAAAAGACGGCGTACTCACCGTTTTACAACTCAAACGCATATAAAAAAGCTCGGCGCAAAGCCGAGCTTTTCGTTTCGTTACATTGAATATCAAAGCAAGCTTGCCGCTTCCTTATCGCAAACGACGGTCACGAACGGGTGAAGCTGCAACACGGACGCGGGCAGGTCGGGCGTGATCTCGCCTTTGACCATACCTTTCACCGCCGCCGCCTTGTTCTTGCCCGAAACGACGACGAGAATACTTTTCGCGTTCATAATGTTTTTGATCCCCATTGAAAGCGCCCGACGGGGCACTTCGTCGATGGAAGCAAACAGACGGGAATTGTCCTTAATCGTGTTTTCCGTAAGGTCCACGAGGTGGGTGACCGAATCGAACGGCGTGCCCGGTTCGTTGAACCCGATATGCCCGTTCGAGCCTAAGCCCAACACCTGTACGTCCTGTTTGTAGTTTTCCAAAAGCGCGTTATAGCGATCGCATTCCGCTTGCAAATCCTTCGCGCTACCGCTCGGCAGGTTGGTATTTCCCAAATCGATATCGATATGATCGAAAAGGTTGGTACGCATAAAGTACGCGTAGCTCTGGTCGTGATCGGCGGTCAAACCCACGTATTCGTCGAGATTGACGGAGCTTACTTGCTTATAGGAAGTGCCGTTTTCGCGATAGTCCTTCGCCAAATTCTCGTACGTTCCGATCGGGCTCGAACCCGTCGCAAGCCCAAGCACCGCTTTGGGGTTGTTCTTGACGATCCCGATCAAAATATCCGCGGCAACGCGACTCATTTCTTCATAGTTTTCCGTAATGATAACTTTCATTTTGAAACACCTCTGTTTAAATTTTTTATCACTTACATTATACTCCATTCCCTCCGCTTCGGTCAAGCGTTTGGGCGAAAAAAGTCTTTATTTTTTATCTCTTCTTCCCTTTGTTGAAGATCGCGATCGTGCCCGCGCCTGCGTGCGAACCGATCACCGCGCCGATATCCCCGATCGAAATTTCCGCCTTGGGAAGCTTTTGCGCGATCAAGGTCTTTAAGTACTCCGCGTCCTCAACGCAGTCCGCGTGCGCGATATATACGGGCTCGTTTTCCCCAACGTCCTGCGTCGCCATCATATTGTCAATCAACGCTTGCAACGCCTTTCTTCTGCCCATACTCTTTCCCACGACGGTCAGCTTGCCTTCGTCGCTCACGTGCATTACGGGCTTGATTTTCAGGATCGAACCGACGATCGCCGTCATACCCGAAACGCGCCCGCCGCGCTTTAAGTGGAAAAGATTATCTACCGTGAAGTGATGGCAGATATGCAGCTTCAAATCTTCCGCGTAATCGCGCGCTTCTTCGATCGAAACGCCCGCGTCCGCCTTTTTCACTACGTAATCGAGGAACAAGCCCTGCCCCATACAAGCGCAAAGGGAGTCCACGACGAAGATTTTGCGGTCGGGATATTTCTCGCCAAGCTGCCGCGCCGCAACGGCGAAGCTGCCGTGCGTGCCCGAAAGCGCGGACGAGAAGGTGAGCACGAGCACGTCGCGACCCTTTTCAAGGTGCGCTTCGATATGCTCTTTTGCCGATTCGCTCGTGACCTGATAGGTCGTGGGCATCGCGCCGTCGCGAAGCTTTTGATAAAATTCCTTAACTTCGATCTTCTCGCCGTCCTCCCCGCCGTAATTGACGTTGTTCATCGTGAACCCGAGATTCACGTAGTCCACCGCGTTTTCCGCATAATACGCCGCGGTCATATCGCAACACGAATCGGTCACGATATCAAAAAGTCTGTTTGCCATAATTTTTTCTCCTTTTTTTCTTTCGTTCATTTAAGAACGTTGAATTTTTTAACGCGCTCCGCGCGAAAAGAAAGGTTGACTTCGTATACGCCTTTCTTAAAAACTATTTCCATTTCAGGCTGACCCAAAAGGTCGAAATATTCCTCGATCTTGCGGGAAAAATCCTGCAAAACGAGCATTTTGCACCCCTCGCTCATCACCGATTTATCCGCTTGTAACACGCTCGTTACGCGTGCGTAATCCGCCGTTTTATTCATTTTCTACCCCCTTACAGATTCCTTAAAATCGCCTTTCGGATACGCCCTAAAATTCCGCCGTAGCGACGGGTCGTATCGTATAGCTTCCGCTTGCCCGTCGCGAGATTTCTCGCAAGTAGTCGGAAGGGGTAGTGATTGCCGGTAAATTGACTGGTATATAATTCGTAGGACTCGGGCAACACGCCGAGCAAGGGAGTTTTCAACAGCTCCTCGATCTCCTCGGGCGACAGACATTCCCCCGACGAGAGCATATCCCCTCTCATTCGGTTTACGACCACCGATAAGCTTTGCGGTTCGTAGCTTTTCAAAACGGTGATCACTTTATCCGCGTCGCGAAGAGCCGAAACCGTCGCGTTCGTCACCACGATCGCCTCGTCCGCCGCGGCAACCGCGCGGTGAAAGCCTTCGTCGATCCCTGCGGGGCAGTCGATCAAAATATAATCGTATTGCGGGGCGAGCGCGTCTAACACGAGCTTTAACGACTGCGGAGAAACGTACCGTTCGGGCACGGAATGACTGCTCGGCAAAACGAACAGATTCCCGAACTCGGGGTGCGGCACGAGCGCTTGCTTCGCCCTGCACCTGCCCTCGATCACGTCTACGAGGTCGTAGGCGATGGAATTTTCCACGCCCGACATCACGTCGATATTATTCAGCCCGAAATCGGCGTCGCATAAGATCACCCGCTCCCCGCGCCTCGAAAGCGCGATCCCAAGCCCGATCGCGACGGTGGTTTTCCCCACCCCGCCTTTTCCGCTCGTCACGACGATCTTTCTTGCCATAGCCCGCTCTCCTTGCTTTTTTGCTTCCGCTCAAATAAGCATAGCAGAAAGCGCGGAGAAAATTTCGTCGAATTTCGTCGTTTGTTAAGTATTCTTAGCAAATATATTCTTACAAAAAATACTCCGTCGCTTCTCACCCGAAGGACGGAGTAAGTTCCATTTTAAGCTATGTAGGCAACGGACATTTTTTAACGGTTACGCTTGCAAAGCTCCGCGCAGACCTCGGAGATATTCACGCCTTTCGCCGCCAAAAGCACCATCATATGATAGAGGAAATCCGCCGCTTCGTCAACGACTTCGCTCTTTTCCGCGTTCTTTGCCGCAATCACGAGCTCAACGGCTTCTTCGCCGACCTTCTTTGCGATCTTGTCCACGCCGCGGATAAATAAGTAGCTCGCGTACGAGCCTTCCTCGGGGTTTTTCTTGCAGTCCGCGATCATTCTTTGCAGTCTGCCGAACATTTCCGCACCGATCGCGTTATATTCGCCCACGAGCTGTTCGTCGAAACAGGTGAACGCTTTCTTTTCGGGATTCGCCTGTCCTTTTTGCTTTACTTTTAAAAGCAAGGTATCCGAATCGTGGTCTAAAAACGCCGCCATCACTTTTTGCGTGTTGCCGAGCGCCTCGCCGTATTTTGTGATCGTCTTTTTGGAGCGACTGTAATAATGCGCGTAACCCGTTTCAAAGGTTTTGTTAAACGCTTCCTCGTTCATATATACGAGCATCAGCACTTCGCCGCTCTCGTAATCCTGCGCCACGACGGGAACTAATCCGTCCTTATTCCATTTGACTTTGGAAATATCCACTTTCGCCTTCTTTTCAACCGCCATAAGACAACCTCCTTGCCGTTTTCACGATTCTACTATCTTTATTATACTATAAATCTTCGTTTTCGTCAACGATTCGGGAAAAACTTTTTTGAATTTTCACCTATTTTTACACAATTTTTACTTTTTTTCAGTTCAAAACGATATCTTTCAGCCGATTATATTTGCGTATCGCCGCGTTTCGAAGGGCTTCCGTATCGTATCTGCCCTCGAAAGCCTCGTCGGAAAGCTTCTTCGCGACGAAGATCACCTGCGTGGGATATTTTAAATTTTTAATATCCGAAAGCATTTTCCCCGACTGCCGCGTGCCAAAGAAATCCCCGCTCCCGCGCATTTCAAGGTCCTTTTCCGCGATCTTGAAGCCGTCCGTTTCGTTCTTGATCGTCAAAAGCCGCTCTTTCGCGTTTTGGCTCTCCGCGCCCATCAAAAGGAAGCAATAGCTCTTATCTGCGCCGCGCCCGACTCTGCCTCGAAGCTGGTGGAGCTGCGAAAGCCCGAACCGTTCTGCGTTATAAATAATCATAATCGTCGCGTTCGGCACGTCCACCCCGACCTCGATCACCGTCGTGGAAACGAGGCAATCGTAGGCTTTTTGCTTAAACGCCGTCATCACTTCCGCCTTTTCTTTTTCCTTCATTCTGCCGTGTAACAGCCCGAATCTCACCCTCGGCAAGCGGTTTTTCAATTCCTCGTACAGCTCTTTTACGCTGATCAGCGCGCCTTCCTCGTCGTCCTCGTCGATCTTCGAGCACACGAAATAGGCTTGCTTGCCCTTTTGCACTTCCCCGTCCACGTAGTCGAGCATTCCCTCGTATTTGCTTTCGGGCACGATACTCGTGGAAATTTCCTGCCGTGCCTTGGGCTTGTCCGTGATACTCGTCACGTCCAAATCCCCGTAGAAAATAAGCGAAAGGGTACGGGGAATAGGCGTCGCGCTCATAACCAGCATATCCGCGCCCACCCCTTTTTCTGCGAGCGCGTTTCTTTGCGCCACGCCGAAACGGTGTTGTTCGTCGCACACGATAAAAGAAAGATCGGGAATCTCCACGTCCCCTTGAAAGATCGCGTGCGTGCCGCAGAGGATATCGATCTCCCCCGCTTTCAGCCGCGCCTTTAACTCCCGTTTTTCCTTCGCCGTCATACCGCCCGAAAGATATCCCACCTCGTAGTCGGGGAAATATTTTTTGAGCACCGCGTAGTTTTGCGCCGCGAGCACTTCGGTGGGGGAAAGATACGCCGCCTTATAGCCACTTTTCACCGCCATAAAAATCCCGCAGAGGGCGACCGCCGTTTTGCCACTCCCCACGTCCCCTTGCACGAGCCGATTCATTCGCGTGGGAGAATACACGCTTTCGAAAATATCGTTCACAGCGCGTTTTTGTCCGTCCGTCAGCTCGAACCCGAACCGCTCGGAAAATTTCTTCACCTCTTCGCCCGTGACTGTATATTTATGCAATCGGACGTCCTCTTTCCCGCCCTTGATAATTTTAAACGCGGAAACGAGCACGAAATATTCTTCGAGCGCGATCCGCTCGCTCGCCGCGTCCTTCAACGCCCCGTCCGTTGGATTATGCACTTCGTGATAAGCCTTCACCAGCGAACCGATCCCGTATTTATCCAATAGCTTTTGCGGGATCACGGAATTCAAATTCGTCTTTAAAAGGGCTTCCTTCACCGCGTCGCGCACGATCTTTTGACTGAGCTTTCCCTTTAAGGAATAAACGGGCAAAATGCCTTTCAAGCGATAATTTTTATCGAGCGGCTCGAAGGTGGGATTGACCAAGGAAATCTGACCGTATTTGTTCTGCACCCTGCCGTAGAAAAGGTATTCGCCCGCTTTGAGCTTTTGCGCCACGTAGGGCTGATTAAACCAAACGGCGGTGAACGCCAGCCCGTCCTGCGAGCAATACGCCTTTACGACTTTAAGCCTTGAAGCGTAGTTCACGGGCGCGAGCCGCGTGACCTCGCACGCGATCAAGACCATATCGTTATGATACGCCGTTTTAAGCGAGGCGCGCTCGGTGAGATCGAGATAGGCGCGCGGATAGTAGCGGACGAGATCCTCCACTTCGAAAATGCCGAGCTTATTAAATTCTTTCTCTCTTTTTTCGCCGATCGAGCGAAGGGAAGAAAGCTTCATTTCCGCCTCCAAAACCGCACGCAAACGATATAAAAAGCGAGAAAAGCGCCGCCGCTCCTCCCGCTTTCGTAGTATTTATTTTTGCATAAATATTTATAATTATACATTTTTCAGCAATTTATGCGTTTATTCCAAAGAAATCAAATAGTAATATACGGGTTGCCCGCCGCTGTGGAAATCCACGTCGCAGTCGGGATATTTTTCCGCAATCTCCGCCGCGAGCGCTTCCGCGTCGTCCGACTTCACGTCCTCGCCGTAATAAAGGGTGATCACCTGATGGAAATCCTCTTTCATTCTGCCGATCAGTTTCAACACCGTTTCGGAAACGTTTTGGGATTTTGCGAGAATCTTCTTATCGTCAAGCCCTATAATATCCCCTTCCTTGATAGAGAAGCCGTTGAGCGAGGTGTTGCGCACCGAATGAGTGACCTGACCCGCTTTCACGTTGTCGAGCGCGTGCAACATATTCGTCTTGTTTTCTTCCACGCTGACTTCGGGGTTAAATTCAAGCGCCGCCGCAAACCCTTGCGGTACGTTCTTGGTCGGGATCACGTGAATGGTCTTATTTTGCACGAGGTTTTTCGCCTGCTCCGCCGCGAGAATAATGTTTTTATTGTTGGGGAACACGAACACGTGCTCCGCGTTGATCTTCTGCGCCGCTTGCGCAATATCCGCCGCCGACGGGTTCATCGTTTGCCCGCCTTCGATAATGCGATCGACGAACAAATCCTTAAAGATATCCGAGAGTCCTTGCCCTGCGCAGATCGCGAGCATACCCATTTCCTTCTTTTCCGCTTCCAGCTTGGCTTTGAGCTGACGGTTCTGTTCGAGCATATTCTCGATCTTAGGTCTGTCGAGCTCCCCAAGCTCCAACGCGTAAGTAAGCGCTTTGCCGGGTTGGTTGGTATGCACGTGCACCTTCACGAGGTCAAGATCCCCGATACAAATCACGCTGTCGCCGAGATTCATCAATTTTTCGCGCAAACGGTCGATATCCGCAAGCGTAGTGCTCTTTTTAAGGTTAATAATAAAGAATTCCGTGCAATAAGCGAACTGAATTTCCCCTAAATCGAGGTTGATAATATCCGAATTATCCCCGAAATCGTCGGTCGGTTGATCGGCGGAATCGACGGCAACCTCTTCCACCTCTTCGCCCGTCAGCGTCGCCGCAAACCCTTTGATAATGGTCATAAGCCCAACGCCGCCCGAGTCCACGACCCCTGCTTTTTTAAGTACGGGCAACAGCTCGGGAGTTTTGGCAAGCGCCTTGTCGCCCGCCGCGATCACTTCCGCGAAGAACTCCTCGAACGTCTTTTTCTTCGAAGCGATCTTGCTCGCGTGCTCGCTCATCATACGAACGACCGTTAAGATCGTGCCTTCCTTGGGCACGGACACCGCGCCGTAAGCAACCTTCGTGCCCGCCTCCATCGCCTTTGCAAAGGTTTTGGTATCAAACTCGCCGCCACATTCGCGAACGACGGAACAAATCCCCTTTAAGATCTGAGAAAGAATAACGCCCGAATTTCCTCTCGCGCCCTTTAAAGCGCCTTTGGAGATCGCGTCGCAAATCTCCATAAACGCGTTCGAGGAACACGTGGAAAGCTCCTTGACCGCCGACTGCATCGTGAGCGACATATTCGTGCCCGTATCGCCGTCGGGAACGGGGAATACGTTCAAAGCGTCCACTTTCGCCCGATTGTTCTCAAGCGATTTCGCGCCGACGAGAATCATTTTGCGGAATTCGGTACTGTTTATTGTTTTATGCATTTTTAATGCTCCTTATAATCGATTTAATAAGAAGGGTAGAGAATGCGCTGTAAGGAAAAATCAAAGGAATCGCGCCGTTTGAATGCGTATCGGCGCCGCGCAAGGGAATTTCTTCCCGTTATCTTTTTACCCCGACGACGTTCACGTTCACCGTGTTGACGATCATACCGGTAAATCTTTCCAATTTGTATTTGACCGCCTCTTTCAAAGAATCGGCAACCGCGTCAATGGAAACGCCGTATTTCACAACGACGGAAACGTCGATGTAAATTCTGTTCCCCGAAGTGAACACCTTAATACCGTCCAAAGCTTCCTTTAAAGAATATTTGGCGCATTTTTTCGACGAACGGCGCGCGTAAACGCCTACGATCCCATAGGACTCGATCGCAGTGTGAGAGGCGACTTTTGCTATCGCAAGGTCGTTGATAGAAATTTTGCCGTAAGCATTACTGGTATTAACTGCCATAATTTTCACTCCAAGTTCTTATCCATTGTACACTATTTCTTTGAATTTGGCAAGCAAATTTTTGTATTTATAAATATTTTTTAAATTTTTTGTCTTTTTGGGCGCGTTTTTAATTGCTTTTTCGCGGAAATAATGCTATATTATAAATGCTTGTTTTGCGCCTTGCGGAAAAGCGGAAGAAAATCTTTCCGCACGCGCGAAGTAAAATAAGGCAAAATAATCTCACTCGGAGGTGTCAATATGTCAAGAGTATGCAATATCTGCGGTAAGGGCCAAGCTTCGGGCAACAACGTCAGCCACTCCAACCGTAAAACGAGAAGAACTTTCAAAGTCAACGTGCAGAAAGTCAGCTACGTGGAAAACGGTAAGGAAACGACGGGTTACGTGTGCGCAAGATGCTTGAAGAAAGCTGAACGCGCGTAACGTATTTGCGCCGCGGCGCAAACGAAGAAATCTCTTGACTGTTTGCTAAGCAAACAGTCTTTTTTCGTTTCCATAAAAAGTAAAACGGACTATTCTCTTTTAAGGATAGTCCGTTTTCTTTCACGCCTTTAACGCGGCAATCGCTTTCGCGCGGTCGGAGGCTTTAAACACCGCGCTCCCCGCCACGATCACGTTCGCGCCCGCCGCCTTCACTTCCGCAACGTTCTCTGCGCTTACTCCGCCGTCGATCTCGATATCGATATTCTTTCCGCACTTTTCGACGATCGCTTTCACCTCGCGAAGCTTATCGAGCGCTTCGGGAATAAACTTCTGCCCACCGAACCCAGGGAATACGCTCATTACGAGCACCATATCGCACGTAGGGATCACGTCGGCGATCTTCGAAACGGGGGTATCGGGATTGATGACCGCGCCGCATTTCACGCCCGTAGACTTGATAAGCTCCAACACTTCCTTTAAATTGTCTTGACAAGCCTCCCAGTGTACGGTGATAATATCCGCGCCCGCTTTTGCGAAGCGTTCGACGTATTTTTCGGGGTGTACGATCATTAAATGGCAATCGAGGGGCAGAGAAGTGATCTTGCGAAGATCCTCGACCATTTTAATCCCGAAGGTGATATTATTGACGAACACGCCGTCCATCACGTCGCAATGCACGACGTCCGCGCCGCATTCTTCCAAAGATTTGACTTCCTCGCCCATTTTGGAAAAGTCCGCCGATAAAATAGAGGGTGCGATTTTGATATTGTTCATAAACTGTACTCCTTTACAAACGCCAAGCGTTTGGTTTTTTACTTTTGAAAATATGATATTTAAATATGGAAAGAATATTCGCGCCGAGCTCGAACGAATAGGATACGACGGTAAACACCGCCGCACCCGCAAGCGCGTTATACGCGATAGAAAGCAAGGTCGGCAAAAGCGTTAAAAACCGCATAATTTTTAAATCGCGAATACGGAAGGTAAACGCGTATAAAACGAGCGCGGTAAGACAAATCAAATCGAGCGACTGCGCCGTTTTGAGTATTAAAAAATTCACGAAGCCGTAGGAGGCGATCGTCAGCGCAGAGAACAAAAACGCCAGCTCGATCGGCGCGGCTTTGCCCTTGCTTTCGAACGCGTAATAAGTAAGCGTGCGCAGTAGCCCGACGAACAGCCCGATCATTGCGAAATATTGCCCGCCGAACAGATACGAAGCGATCAAAAACACGATTCCGAGCGACTGAAAGAGCAGATAGAACTTTTTATTCGAAAAGAAATAACTCGCCGCGATAAGCGCCATCGCGATAAAGCTCGTAAGAAACGTTAAAATTTCAAACAGCATTTATTCATTCCTTCCTAATTTGATTTTTCTCCTGATTACAAGGATAGCGCACGAATGCAGCACCGTCGCCGTCAACGCCTAAGTAATCGGATAACAAAGATAAATCGTGGCGATCGGAAAACCCCTTTCGTAGTTCCTACCGTTTTTCCTCTATATAGCTCGCGCGGAGCTGTCCGCACGCACCCCCGATTTCTACGCCGATCTGACGGCGCAACGTGGCGGAAAGCCCGCCCTTTTCCAAAATGCCCAAAAACCTATACGCCGCTTTATCGGAAATACTTTTTAATTCCCGTTCCTTCACCTCGTTTAATCGGATAAGGTTGACGTGGCAGGGCTTTCCTTTTAAAAGGGCAACGAGCGCTTTGGCGTGCTCCTCGTCGCAGTTTTCGCCGTCGATAAGGGTATATTCGAAATAATATCTTCGCCCCGTTTTTTGGAAATAATACGCGCACGCCTTCAAGATTTCTTCGATCTTATACGCCTTCGCCACGGGCATAGTCCGCGCCCTGTCCTCGTCGCTCGTCGCGTGCAGGGAAACGGTCAAATTCAAAGGAATCCCCTCGTCGGCAAGCTTATACATTTTCGGCACGATCCCGCAGGTGGAAAGAGAGATATTCCGCGCGGAGATTCTCGCGCCCTCTTCCGCGGTAACGTTCTTTAAAAACTTCACGACCTCGTCGTAGTTATCGAGCGGCTCGCCGCTCCCCATCAAAACGATATTCGTCACGGCGCGGGCAGTTTTTCCGTCCCCTTCCACGTCCTTTTTATGGAGCGCGTTCACCACGAGTATTTGCGAGAGTATTTCCCCCGCCGTGAGGTTTCGCACCAAGCCTCCGAGCGTGGAAGCGCAGAATTTGCACCCCATTCTGCACCCCACCTGCGTGGAAACGCATTGCGTGTAGCCGTATTTATATTTCATCAGCACGCCCTCGACGAGGTTTCCGTCGGCAAGCTCGAACAGGTATTTTTCCGTGCCGTCCTGCGCGGAGAAGGTTTCGCGAATCTTTACGGGCTGATTCTCGTAAACTTCGAGCAATTTTTCTTTAAACGCTTTGGAAAGGGAAGTAATCCCGTCGATAGTTTTCCCCTGCGTTAAGCCCTCGTAGAGCTGTTTTGCTCGGAACTTTTTCTCCCCGAGAGAAAGCACGAGCCCTTCAATTTCCGCATACGATAAATCTTGCAATATTTTTTTCATTCGGCTCTCCTCGTCATTTTCGCCACGTAGAAGCCCGCGCCAAAGGCGGTATCGGGCAGAAACTGCAACCCGTATTTCTTTCTTTCGTGCGCGAGCGGACTTTCGATCGGCGCGGCGGTAAATTCGGGATTATTCTTCAAAAATTCCCCCACGATTCCGTCGTTCTCCGCTTCGAATACCGAACAGGTCGAATAATATAACGCCCCGCCTTTTTTTACGTACTTTGCCACCGCGCTTAAAATCGCCGTTTGCGCGGTTTTCAGCCCCGCGTAGTCCCGCTTATTTCCCGCGAGCTTGATATCGGGGTTTTCGCTTACCGTGCCGAATCCCGAGCAGGGCACGTCGCATAACGCGCCGTCGAATTTATCCGCGAACGCCTCGTCGTAAACGGAGCTGTCCTTTTGCCTTTCCTCGATATTTTCCGCGCCCATACGCGTTTTGTATTGCCGAATGAGCTCCACGCGGTGCGGGTGCAATTCAAACGCCGTCACGCGCCCGCATTTTTTTGCAAGCAACACGGACTTCCCGCCCGGCGCGGCGCACGCGTCGAGGAAGTTTTCGCACGGGGAAACGATATCGCAAATCGCGATGCTCCCCACCGACTGAAAGGTGTATTCGCCCGCGTCGAATCCCTCGTCGCGAACGAAGCTCGTAAAAATATAAGTATGCGGGAAAGGCGTTTGGATATGCGTTTTGGAAAGATATTTCTCCTCTCCTTTTTCGAAGCGCACCGACACCCCCGCCGACTTCGCGCCCGCGATTTTTTCCGCGCGATCGCCGTATTCTTTTTTCAGCTTTTTATATTCCTCCAAAGGATAGGAAAGCCTGATCGCTTCCCCCTCTACGCCTTTGGGAAGCGCGCCGAAAACTTTCGCTTGATCAAACCTTCTAAGGAAGGCGTTCACGAACCCCGAAACGCCCGATTTTCCGAGCTTTTTGCACAGCCCCACCGCGCAGTCCGTTACCATATACCGTGGCTTTTCCATAAACAAAAGCATATACAGCGAAATTTTGAGAATGGTGCGCACGGCAAGCTTAGGCGCTTTTGGCGCGTAACGCTTAATGCAAAAATCAAAATATCCGTCGTTTTCCAGCACGCCGTACACGATTTTGACCGTGCGAGAACGGTACTGTTCCTCGATATACGTATCCGCGATCGCCTGTTTGAGCCTCGCGCCGTCTGAATAAATTTTCGTCAAAATCTGAAAGGGATCGTAAACGGGATTGCTCAACATTCCAGCACCTGACCTTTACGGGCTTTTCTGCCGTTCAAAAAATCTCCGCCCTTCATTCGTTTTCCGCCCGCGGCTTGCACCTCTAAAAGCTTCACCGCGCCGTCGCCGCATTTCACGACGAGCCCGCGCTTCACGCTCTCCGAAAGCACCTCGCCGCACGTCGCGCTCTCCTCGCCTTCTTCAAGCGAAGCTTTCTCGGCAAGATACACGTTGATTTTATTCCCGTCAAGGGCGGTATACGCAACGGGCGCGGGGTTCATTCCGCGCACTAAATCGACGATCTCCTTCGCCGTTTTCGTAAAGTCGATTTTCGCCTGTTCCTTGTGTATTTTTCGAACGACGTTCACCCCTTCCGCGCTTTGCTTGGTTAAGGTATATTCGCCCGTTTCAATGCGCTTTAACGCCTTCACGATCGCTTCCGCTCCAAGCACGGATAGCCGCTCGGAAAGCTCCCCGCAGGTTTCTTTTTCGCCGATCGGCGTGCGCTCTTCCAAAAGGATATCCCCTGAATCGAGCCCGAGCTCCGTTTTCATCACCGAAACGCCCGTTTGCGTTTCTCCCGCTAAAATACAGCTTTGAATAGGCGAAGCCCCACGGTACTTCGGGAGCAGCCCCGCGTGAATATTCCAAACGCCTTTGGGGAAAAGGTCTAAAACCTCTTGCGTTAAAATCTGCCCGTATGCGCAAGTCAACAAAAGCTCTCCGCCGAGCGCTTTCACCGCGGGAAGCTCGTCTTTGATTTTTTCGGGCTGCAAAACGGGGATTCCGAGCGCTTCCGCCGCGACCTTCACGGGCGGCGGGGTCAAAATTCCCTTTCTGCCTTGCGGCTTATCCGTCTGCGTAATCACGCCGACGACCGCAAAGCCGTTTTCGACGATTTTTGTAAGCGGCGCGACGGCAAATTCCGGCGTGCCCGCAAAAACGATTTTCATAAAATCTCCCTTAACACTTCTCTATATGCGTTGCTTTATCGATATACAACACGCCGTCTAAATGGTCAAGCTCGTGACAGATTGCGCGGGCGAAAAAACCCTTCGCCTGCAATAACTGCTTCTCGCCGTTTCTGTCCTGATAGGAAAGCTTAACTTTCATAGGCCGCGACACGATCCCGTTTTTTCCACGCACGGAAAGGCAACCTTCCCAACCGCTCTGCTCTCCCTTTTGCGCCACGATCTCGGGGTTGATAAATTCGAAATACCCCTCGTCCACGTCCACTACGCAAACCCGACGGAGCACTCCTACTTGCGGCGCGGCAAGCCCCGCGCCCTGCTCGAATTTCACCGTATCTTTCATATCGTCCAAAAGCTGAACTAATTTCTCGTCAAAGACTTCGACGGGCTGACATTTTCCTCTCAACACCTCGTCGCCTACTTGTACTACGCTACGAATCGCCATATTCGTCTTTCTCCTTTTTAACTTAAATTCGAGGGATTTTCCTCCACCGAAACGAGCGCGTCGCGATTTCTCACTTCCGCGCAAATCTCGTAGATCTTCGGCAGAACCGAAGTATCCGAAAGCCGCATCAGCACTTGATAACGGAATTTATTCTGTATTCTTTTAATCGGCGCGCGCATTTTATTGAAGAATAAAAATTTCTCCGCGTTGTTTTGACACAACGCCTCTAACTCGCCGTACACCGCTTTAAGAGTTTCTATCGTCCTTTTATCGTCCTCGCCCGTCACGAGCACGCGCACGATCTTGGAAAAGGGCGGGAACGCCATCGCCGCGCGCAGGGAAATTTCGTTCTCGTAAAACCCCTCGTAATCGTAGGAAGTCGCAAACCGAAGCACTTCGTTTTCGGGGTCGAAGGTCTGCAACACGACTTTCCCTTTCTCGTCCGCCCGTCCGCTTCTGCCCGCCACCTGCGTCAAAAGCTGAAAGGTGCGTTCGCCGCTTCGGTAATCGGAAAAATGCAAGCTCATATCCGCGTCTAAAATCCCCACGAGCGTGACGGCGGGGAAATCGTGCCCCTTTGCGATCATCTGCGTGCCGACCAAAATATCCGCTTTCCTTTCCCCGAACGCCTTCAAAATTTTATAATGCCCCTCTTTTCCGCTCGTCGTGTCGTTGTCCATTCGAAGAATCCGCGCGGACGGATACAGCTTTTGCAAGCTCTCCACGATCCTTTGCGTGCCCGTGCCCGCATAGGAAAGTTTTCTGCTCCCACATTCGGGACAACCCGAAAGCATACCGTATTTCGCGCCGCAATAGTGGCATTTTAAACAGTCCTCGTCGCGGTGGTAGGTGAGCGACACGTCGCACGCCTCGCATTTGGCTACGTAGCCGCATTCTTTGCAAATCACCGTTTGCGAATACCCGCGGCGGTTCAAAAACAAAATCGCCTGCTTTTCGCTTTCGAGGCACTTTTCGATCTCCTCTTTCAGCGCGAGGGAAAAGGGCGAATTGTTCCCGCGCCGCACTTCCCGCCGCATATCCGCGATCACGATTTCGGGCAAGGGCTTACGATTGATCCGCTTTTCCAACCGAATCAAATTAAACTCCCCTTCTTTCGCCCGTTTATACGTTTCCACCGCAGGCGTCGCGCTGCCTAAAACGAGCTTACACCCGTTATAATTCGCCCGCGCCCTCGCCACCTCGAAGGTGGAATATCGGGGGGCGGTTTCGCTCACGTAGCTCGAATCGTGTTCCTCGTCCAAAATAATAACGCCGAGGTTTTCCAAGGGCGCGAACACCGCGCTTCTCGCGCCGATCGCGATCTTCGCTTCCCCCGTTCTCAGCCTCCACCACTCGTCGAACCGTTCGCCCGCCGAAAGTCCGCTGTGCAAAATAGCGGCGTTTCGCCCGAATCGCGCGCGAAGTTGTGAAAGCATCTGCGGCGTAAGCGAAATTTCGGGCACGAGAAAAATCGAGCTTTGCCCTTTTTGCAAGCACTCCGCAATCAGATTCAAATAAATCTCCGTTTTGCCGCTCCCCGTCACGCCGTGCAAAAGCTGTACGGTGCGGGAATCGTCCCGTATGCGCTCGATCGCCGAGGACTGATCGGGCGTTAAAACGTGCTCGACCGACTCGCCATCCACCGTCTTATACGGGTCGCGCAAGATCTGTTCTTTGCTCACGCGGATATATCCTTTTTTTTCCAAAGCGGTAAGCCCGCCGGGGAACAGGTTGTTTAAAACCGCCGTTTCCGTCTTTCCGTTTTTTTCGAGATACTCCAAAACGCCGAGCTGATTTTTCGCCGTTTTTCTTATCTGCGCTTCCTCTTTTTTCACGCAAAGCTCCGCAAACGTGCGGTAAAGCTCGCGCACCTTTCCCGTGCGCATCTCGCTCGGCAAAAACAATCTCAGCGCGAGGGCTTTGGGAACGCGGAAGCGTTTCACGATTTTTTCGGCAAGCCAAAGGCTTTCTTGTGTTAAAGCGGGCAACTCGTCCGAGGCGGGCAACAGCTTTTTTAAGCGGCTTTCGGGCAAAGCAGAGCTTTCTTTAAGCTTCATCACGAACCCCGAAAGTATCTTCCCGCCGAACGGCGCGCGAACGCGACTGCCGACGATAACGCTATCGTCGCAGAGATAATCGAATATCCTGTCCGTTTCGCTCGTTGCTATGTCTACGATCACTTCGGCAATCATACTTAACGCTCTCCCGTATAAAAACCAAATTGCCCCGAATGATCGAGGCAACGGTCAAATTCCTTGGTTTCAGTCCTTTGCAATAACGACCTTCCCTTCCGCGATATCGTTGCACGCGGTGAGAAGCTCTTTGTTTCTTCCGTTCGAGTCAGCGCCGAGATTTTTCTCCGCCTCGATAATTTGGCGCGCACGCTTCGCCGCCACCGTGCACAGCGCGTAACGGCTGATGGGTTCTTCTTCCGTACCGAGTTTTCTGATGAGTACGTCTACTGCAGGTTCGTTGATCATAATATTCACACTCCTTGTCGTGTTTTTTCTTTTTTATTTTATTCTTTCGATTTTTTTAAATCGATCAAATCGCAAATTTCTTGCACCGCTTTTTCCAGCTCGTCGTTGACGACTACGTAGTCGTATTTCTCGCCTTGGGCAAGCTCGTATTCGAGCCTCGAAAGTCTGCCCTCGATCTCCGCTTCGCTTTCCGAAGCTCTGCCGACGAGCCGTTTTTTCAGCTCCTCTACCGACGGCGGCGCAACGAAGATTAAAAGACAATCGGGAAACGCCTTTTTCGCGTTCAGCGCGCCCACCACGTCGATCTCCAAAATCACGGATTTTTCTTCCAGCGTCTTTTGCACGAAGGATTTGGGCGTACCGTAGAAATTTCCGAAATGCTCGTCGTATTCCAAAAAATCCTCTTCGGCTATGCGTTTCAAAAATTCTTCCTTGGAAATAAAGAAATATTCTCTGCCGTCCGCTTCGCCCGCCCTCGGCGCGCGCGTGGTGCAGGAAACCGACTCCGCGATATCTTCCCGCCTTTTTAAAATCTCGTCTACGATCGTGCCTTTTCCGACCCCCGAAGGTCCGGAAATCGCCATTACAATATTTTTCATAATCCTTATCTTCCGCTCGCCGCTATTCTACGTTTTGCACCTGTTCGCGAATCTTTTCGATCTCGTTTTTCAAGGCAAGCCCCGCTTTGGTGATGCACACGTCGTTGCTTTTCGAGCAAGTCGTGTTCGCCTCGCGGTTAAATTCTTGCACCAAAAAGTCGAGCTTTCTGCCTACGATCCCTTCCTTTGCGATACTTCTGAACTGTTCGATATGCGAGCGCAAGCGGGTCAGCTCCTCGTCGATATTGCTCTTGTCGGCAAAGATCGCCACTTCCGTCAACAGCCGCCCTTCGTCCACGTTCACCCCGTCGAGGTATTCCTTCACGCGGTTTTTCAGCTTCTCTTTATACTCCTCCGCAATCTTAGGAGCGCGCAGGGAAATTTCCTCCACGAGCTTTTCGATCGTCGAAACGCGGGAAAGCATATCTTCTTCGAGCTTTTTCCCTTCCACGGCACGCATCGCGTTGAGGCTATCAAGCGCCGCCGAAAGCGCGGTTTTCAGCGCGCCGATCAGCTCCTCGTCCAAAACGGAAGCCTCGTCCTGCTTCAACACTTCTGGATAGCGAAGCACGGAAGTCACCGTCAAATCGTCGGGTAAATCGGGGAAATTCTTTTTCAACTCGTTCGCCGCCGCGATATAGCTCGCCGCCAACGCGGGATCGAGCGAAAGGGCGGTGGGCTTTTCGCGCTTGTCTTTTAACGACACGAACACGTCCGCGTGACCGCGAGTAAGCTTTTCGCGAATGGTCGAGCGAATCACTTCCTCAAACGCGGTAAAAATGCGGGGCGCTTTCACGGAAATATCCAAATAGCGGTTGTTCACCGTCTTGATCTCGCAGGTCAGCTCCACGCCTCCCTCTTTATATTCCCCTTTTCCGTAACCCGTCATACTCAGCATCGCGACTTTTCCTCCGCTTTTTCAAGCTCTCGTTTGAATATATAGCCATTATACCAAAAAATTTTGATTTTTTCAAGTACTATGAAAGGCTAATTTATATTTTTTTATAAAAATATACCGTTATTTTTGGAGCAATTCTTCAAGCTCCGCCTCGTCGATCACGCGAATCCCAAGCTTTTTCGCCTTTTCCAGCTTACTGCCTGCGTCCTCGCCCGCGATTACGAGCGTGGTTTTCGTCGTCACCGAGCTTTGGCATACCCCGCCCCGCGCTTCGATCAGCTTTTGCGCTTCGCTCCGCTTATATTTTACAAGGCTTCCCGTCAACACGACGGACTCGCCCGAAAACGCGCCGCCCGTTTGACTCTCGCCCGAAAACGAAGGCGCAACGCCCACTTGTTCGAGCCGAGCAAGCTCTTTTAAGTTATTTTCGTCGGCAAAATACGCCGCGATTCCTTTCGCCGTGATCTCGCCCACGTCGTTCAACGCCACGAGCTCCTCCACCGTCGCTTTTTTGAGAGTTTCCATCGACTGAAACCGCTTGGCAAGCGCCTTCGCCGCAACCCTGCCTACCCCTTCGATCCCGATCGCGAAAATAAACGCGTCGAGCGCGGGAGTCTTGCTCTTTTCGATCGCCTTTATGAGATTGCCGATTTTTTTATCCTTGAACCCCTCCAAATCGGATAAATCGTCCGCCGTCAGCGTATATAAATCGGAAAAATTTTTCACGCCCTTTTTATCGATCAAAAGGTACGCCGTACTCTCCGAAAATCCCTCGATATCCATCGCGTTTTTGCTCGCGTAGTGATCGAGTTTCGCCGCGATCCGCTCCCTGCACTCCGTGTTCGAGCAGAACAAATGCGCGCCGACTTCTTTCACTTCCCCGCCGCAGGACGGGCAAACGGTCGGTTTTTCCACCTCGCGGCTTCCCTCTTTTTCTTCGGTTGCGCCCAAAATTTCGGGAATGACTTCGTTCGATCTTCTCACGAGCACGCGCGAGCCGATTTTCACCCGTTTTCTTTGGATATCCCCGAAGTTATTCAGGGTCGCGCGCGAAACCGTCGCGCCGCCCAAATCGACGGGCTCTAACAGCGCGAGCGGGGTCAGCTTGCCCGTTCTTCCCACCTGCCAGATAATCTCCTTCACGTCCGTCGTCACCTCTTCGGCTTCGAATTTATACGCGATCGCCCAACGCGGGAATTTATCGGTAAAGCCCAGTTCCCGCCGCGATTTCGCGTCGTTGAGCTTGATCACCGCGCCGTCGGTCAAAACGTCGATCTCCCGCCTCTCTTTTTCAACTTTCGCGATCTCTAAAAGCGTTTCTTCTTCCGTTTTGCACACGGCGAAATACGGGAACACCTTAAATCCCTCCCGCTTCAAAAATTCGTGCGCCTCTATTTGCGAAAGCTCCTCGCCTTCGGATAAATAATTGATATCGTAAAAATAAATTTCGGGTTTCCTTTTTTCCGTCACCTTCGGGTCGAGATTACGAATCGCCCCCGCCGCCGCGTTGCGCGCGTTTTTCAGCGTTTCCGTCGCCGTTTCGTTGTATTTTTCAAGCACCGAAAGCCGAATCACGGCTTCCCCGCGCACTTCCAGCGTTCCTTGATAGGAAATGGTCAAAGGGAAAGACTTAATCGTTAAAACCTGCGCCGTGACGTCCTCTCCGACGACGCCGTTTCCGCGCGTGGTCGCGCGCACGAATTTCCCTTTATCGTAGGTCAAGCACACCGTCAACCCGTCGAATTTATATTCCACGGTATATTCCGCGCCCTCTCCGACGGCTTTTTTCACGCGCGTTAAAAAGGCGCGAAGCCCTTCCTCGGAAACGCACTTGTCAAGGCTGAACAGCCGTTCGATATGCGTATGCTGTTTAAACGCCTTGATCGGCTCGCCCCCGACCCTGCGGGTGGGCGAATCGTCGAATACCACTCCGCTTTCTTCTTCGAGCTTTCTCAGCTCGTCGTAAAATGCGTCGTATTCCTTATCGGAAACGGTCGGCGCGTCCAAAACGTAGTATTCGTGCGCCCATTTATTGAGAATATCCGTCAGTTCTCTTTGTCTTGACATATTTCCTCCGAATTCTTTCAATCCGATTTGATTTCAAAAGTGAGCAGAGCAACGCAGAAATGCGAAGCTTTTCAAATCAAATCACAGTTAGCGGCGCAAGCGTTGCGGACAACTGTTTAATCCCCAAGCCCGCGAACGCAATATCGAGAATGGTGTTATTCCCCGCGCCACGCATATTCACGATCGTGCCTTGCCCGAACTTCGGGTGCGACACCTTCACGCCCACTTTATACGCCGACAAATCCTTTCCCCCGCCTTGCTTGATCTTGGAAGCGCCGCCGTAGGAAAACCCGCTCGCGCCCGTATTCGCGCGCTTCGCGCCGTACGCCGAGCCGTAACTCCCCCCGTAGGACGAATTACTCCCAAAGGTCGCTCCGTAGTTACCACCGCCGTAGGACGAGCGTTTGGGCGCGGAATCCTGCCGATCGTCGTAAGAGCCGTATCCCCCGTACGATTTTCCGCCGTAGGACGAGCCGTAAGACGAACCGTAACTGCGCTTCGTCTCATACCTGCCCCCGCCGTACGCCGAATTTCCGTACGCTTCGGGGTCGCCGTCCGCATAGCCTTCTCTGCCGTAGCCAAAAGCCGTTCTTCGCGGTTCTGCGGGCATTTCAAGCTCGGACGAAAGCTCCTTTAAAAACCTCGACCGCGCCGTCGGCTCGCGCTTGCCGTAAAGATAGCGGCTCTTGGAACGGGTGAGATACAGCCGTTCTTTCGCGCGGGTGATGGCGACGTAGGTCAAGCGGCGTTCTTCTTCCAGCTCCCCTTCGTCGGTTACAGCGCGGGATACGGGCAGAATATTTTCTTCCATTCCGCACACGAACACGCAACGGAACTCCAAGCCCTTCACCGAGTGTATCGTCGCGAGAGTCACGTACTCCGATTCGTCCATATCGTCGGTATCCGAAGCGAGCGTCACTTGATTCAAATAATCGGTGAGAGTCGCGCCCTCGTTGAGCTTACAGTATTCGTCCACCGACTGAATAAATTCTTCGATATTCGCGCGCTTGTTGATGCTCTCGTCGGAATCGTCGGCGTACGCCTCACGCATCCCCGTGTCGAGCACGATCTTTTTCACCAGCTCGTTGACGGGCGTTTCTTGGCTCTCTAAAATCCAGTTTTTCACGAGCCCCGCAAAGCTCTCTAATTTTTGCCGCGTACCGCTCGCAAAGCCCAGCTCGTCCAGCTCGAACAGCGCGTCGTACACGGAAAGCTCCGTTTCGTAGGCGTAATTTTGCAGCGTTTCCACCGTTTTTTGCCCGATTCCACGCTTGGGGAAATTGATAATCCGCACGAGCGCCTCGCTGTCGAACGGGTTGTTCACGAGTCGCAAATACGCGAGCAAATCCTTAATCTCCTTGCGCTCGAAGAACTTGAACCCGCCGAACACTTTAAAGGGAATCCCGTCGGCGGTAAACTCTTGTTCGAACGACCGCGTGAGCGCGTTCAACCGCATCAAAACGGCGAAATCGGAAAATTTATATCCCCGCTTCATCAGCCCCGCAATCGTATGCGCGATATACCGCGCCTCGCCGCTTTCTTCTTCCCCCTCGAACACCTTTGCCCTTTCGCCCTCGGCGTTTTCCGTCCAAAGGGTTTTGTCCTTGCGCTTACCGTTATGCTTGATCACGGTATTCGCGAGCTTTAAAATATTTTTCGTGGAACGGTAGTTGCGCTCCAATTTGAACACGTGCGCGCCTTTAAAATCCCGCTCGAAATGCAAAATATTCTCGATCTTCGCCCCGCGCCAGCCGTAAATCGACTGGTCGTCGTCGCCCACGGCGAACAAATTTCCGTGCGTCGACGAAAGCAATTTTATAATTTCGTATTGCACGGCGTTGGTGTCTTGAAACTCGTCCACGAGAATATAGCGGAATTTCCCCGAAAGATACTCCCGCGCCTCCTCGTTTTTGCGGAGCAACAGCCTCGTTTCGTTCAACAGATCGTCGAAATCCAACGCGTTGTTTTCGCGAAGGTGCGCCTGATAGCGTTTATACACCTTCGTCACGTCCTCGATATCGCGATCGCCCGCGTATTCCTCGGCGTAGCGTTCGGGCGCATATCCGAGCATTTTCGCGTTCGCAATATGAAATTTCACGGTTTTTAACAGCTTATCGTCGTCGAAATCGCACTCCTGAAAGGATTTTTTAATGATATTCGCCCGCTCCGTTTCGCTGTAAATGGAAAAATTCTCCGTCATTCCGATCTCGCCCGCGTACGTTCTTAAAATACGCACGCACATACTGTGAATGGTGCACACCCACATTCTCGAAACGTCCACAATCTTGGAAAGCCGTTCTTTCATTTCGTTGGCGGCTTTGTTGGTGAAGGTGA
Organism: Candidatus Scatosoma sp.; assembly: GCA_045644545.1. Taxonomy (GTDB): domain Bacteria; phylum Bacillota; class Clostridia; order Christensenellales; family Borkfalkiaceae; genus Scatosoma. Next base: position 25,524 of record JAZRHC010000011.1, read on the forward strand.
TCGCGAGGATCGCCGAAGCGGGCACGCCCTTTTCCTCGATCAGATACGCGATACGCGAAGTAAGCACGCGGGTTTTCCCGCTCCCCGCGCCCGCGAGCACGAGTACGGGACCTTCCGTTTGCAAAACGGGCTTGATCTGTTCTTCGTTCAATTTAGCAAGTATTTCGTTCGTTTGTTCCATAGAAATATTATACCATACGCAAAAAATTTTGGCAAGTGGATTGCCCGTCGAAAACCACTCGAAATTTGCTCTTTCCACACGAAAAAAAGCCGCGCGGTTTCCCACGCGACAATCCCCTTGACCTTTCAAATGCATAATGCTCAATGCAAAATGCTGAATGATTGTATAAATCCTCCCTTCATTCTGCACTCTGCACTCCGCATTCTGCATTGAAAACTCTCACTTCGCCCGATCGAACACTTCGAACTCACACTCTTTTCGAAACCGCTCCAACGCCCGAAGATATTTCTCGCTCAAAGTCAAATTATACCGCTGTTTTTCCTCGTAGGAAAGGGAATCGTAGTAGGGCTTGTCCGTGAGCCGACCTATCGCGTTGGACACCTCGCCTTCCTCCAAAAGCATACGCTTGACTTTAAGATAAAATTCGTCCTCCGTTTCGCCCAAAAGCTTCGCGGAAACCTTTTCTTTAAAATACCTCCCCGCTTTGCTTTCGTTGATCCCCTGCTCCTTGGCAAGGGCAAGCTGTTCTTGCATATCCGCGTGGCATTCCGCCCAAAAGCCGCTTTTCATTCGTGATTTTGCGCTTCTTGCGAGCGCGCGCAACGTACGCTTGTCTTTTTCGGACATAAGATCACCTCATATTTTATACTTCTTCGTTTCCCGACAAAATTCGCAACAAAAAAGCTCACGTTCCCGTGAGCTTCTTTGGTTAATTTCTGCTTCTTTTTCTTGCCGCTTCGGACTTCTTCTTTCTTCTTACGGAAGGCTTTTCATAGAATTCCTTCTTGCGAAGATCCCCGATGATCCCGTCGCGAGAGCATTTTCTCTTAAAACGGCGCAACGCGCTTTCTACGTTCTCGTTTTCACCGACTCTTACAGTAGACATATTTTTCACCTTCCTTTGCCCAAAGCATTTGTGTTTACTCGACCATTATAACAGCTTCCCGCCCTTCTGTCAAGCTTTTTTTCGTGGGTTTTTCCACTTTTTTACACTATTTTTTCGCCTCGTTTCAGCCGCTTACCTTTTCGAAATCCTCGGCGGGGTGTTTGCACCAAGGACAAACGAAATCCGCAGGCAACGCGCCTTCGTGCGTGTAGCCACAGATCTTGCAAACCCATTTTTCCCCTTCGCCCGCTTTGGCTTGGGGCTTGGGCTTAATCTCGCTCAAATAATATTCGTAGGTCACGCTCTTGTCTTTGGAAAGCACTTTCCCTTCCGTCACTTCCGCCACGAACAGGGTATGCGTGCCGTAATCGTGCGTGCCGACCACCTTTGCCGACAAAAACGCGTTCGTTCCTTCGTCGACGTAATACAGCCCGTTTTCGCTCCTCGGATACGCCGTGCCGACGAATTTATCGGTAGCTCTGCCGCTCGAAAACCCGAACCGCTCGAAGGTGGAAAAGGGGGCTTTTTCGGTCAGCACCGACGCGTTAAACACGCCCGTTTTGCGAATAAGTTCTTCCGTGTAGTTGCTCTTATTGACGTACACGGTGATACGCTTGGGATTATCCGTGATCATCGCGACGGTGTTGACGATACAGCCGTTATCCTTTTCGCCGTCCTTCGTCGTTAAAACGAACAATCCGTAAGTAAGTTTATACATAGCTTCTTTTTCGATCATTTTCTTTCTCCTCGTTATTTCGTTAAACAACCTTTTTTATATAAAATCTCGTCGATATACTCGCAAGAAATTTTCAGCTCTTCCACGCTTTGATAGTCCTTTTTATACGCCTCGATCAAAAGCGGGCCGTCGAAGCCTACCCCCTTCAAACGCTCGATCAGCTCGGAAAAATCAAACGCGCCTTTCCCCGGCAATACCATTTTTCCGTTCCCGTCGGTATCCGAAATATGCACGTGCGTGAGCCGCTCGCCCATTTCCTCTAAATATTCCGCGTACGCTACGCCCGAAATGCGCGCTTGCTTGATATCCAGCACCCCGCCGAGCGACGGCACGGCTTCCGCGATCTTCGAAAACACCCCCGCGCGGTTATAGGTAGACCATTCCACATTTTCAAGGCAAAGCCGCACGCCGTAACGCGCGCACGCTTCCGCGATCAGCGCAAAATTTTTCCGCATAGAGCCGAAATCGTCGTTTTCGCCCGAGCGAGAAGCCTTTTTCACCCGCGCCGTACCGTGAAAGGTGTAACAGCTCGCGCCGAACGCTTTCATTGCGCGCAAAGCGCGTTCCAGCCAAGCGTACGCGTCCGCCCGCACCCGTTCGTGCACGGCGAAAAGCTGCGGCTCGAACTGCGTGTTTAAAACGTGCGCGGAAAACAGCTCCAACTCCCCTTTTACCGAAAAAAGCAACCGACCGAACGCCTCGTCGTATTCGGAAAAGGAAGTCAAAAACACCTCCGCCGTTTTTACGCCCAAAGTATGTAAAAGAGGTAACGCCTCCTCGTTATTTTTTCTTAAAAACAGCGAAGCCGTCGAAACGCCCGTCCTCATACGCGCCCCTTACTTTATATAATACGCGCGATTTTCTTTGCGGGGTTTTGGTTCGGGGCGAATATCGGGATAGCCTACGACGCAATTCCCGATTCCCTCGTAATCCCCTTCGATACCGAGTTTTTTCAAAATCGCTTTGCCCTCGGGGGCTTCGAAGGTTTCCTTCGCGCGGTGTATCCAGCACGCGCCCAGCCCCAACGACTGCGCCGCAAGCAGCATATTTTCCATCACGAGCGACCCGTCGTATAAATAAGTATGCGCGCTTTTTTCGGCAAGCACCACCAAAACGCAAGGCGCGCCGTAGAAGGGATCGCTGCGCTTGAACGGGTCTTTGCCCGCGTTCAACACAGACAGCTCGTCGCGAAGCTCTTTATTCGTGACGGCAAGAACGATTGCGGTTTGCTTGTTCAAGCCCGACGGCGCGCAAAGCCCCGCTTCCACGATCTGCTCGATCAACTCGTGCGCGACGGGATCGGGCTTATACTTTTTAACGCTCACGCGTTCTTTGATGGTCTTTAACACTTCGTTCATAGTTTTCTCCCAGATAACGATTTATATTATTATATCACATTTTTTCTATTTCGTATCGATTTTTACGCAACTTTTTTCCGTTTACGTAAAAATTCTATTTCCCTTACGCATCAAAAAAGGAAGCCCGCGGGCTTCCTTTTCTTTTTTACACTTCTTCGTTGATCCGTTTAACGAGCCTTTTCAGCTCCTCCGCGCACGCAAGGTTGATTTCCTTGTTCTCGCTCTCCACCATAATCCGAATTTTCGGCTCTGTGCCCGAGGCGCGCACCATCACTCTGCCTTTTCCGCCGAGCGTATTTTGCAGTCTCGCCGTTTCCATCGCCAAAAGCTGACTGTTCATAATTTTCAGCTTATCGTCTACGGGAATATTCAAATTCACCTGCGGATACAGCGTAAGATCGAACAGCTCGCCGATTTTTGCCTTTTCGTCGATCAGCATATTCGCCACCGCGATTGCGGACAAAATTCCGTCCCCCGTCGTGTGCAGGTCTTTGAGGATAATATGCCCCGACTGCTCCCCGCCGATCGAAAGCTTTTTTTCCACGAGCTTTGCCAGCACGTACTTATCCCCGATATCCGTACGGATAAACCCGATACCGTGATTTTTAAGCGCGACCTCGATCGCCATATTCGTGTGGCTCGTGCCGACGACCGTATCTCCCGCCAGCCGTCCCTGTTTCTTTAAATATTTCGCGAGCATATAAATAATCATATCCCCGTCGATCACTCTGCCCGTGTCGTCCACGACAATCAAGCGATCGGCGTCGCCGTCGAAGGCGAATCCCAAATCGGCTTTATACCGCTTGACTCTGCCGACGAGCGTTTCGGGATAGAGCGCGCCGCAGTTTTCGTTGATCTTCATTCCGTCCTCGCTGCAATTGGAAGCGACGACCTTCGCCCCGAGCTTTCTGAACACGCTCGGCGCGATCCTGCTTGCCGCGCCGTTCGCGCCGTCCAAAACGACGGTCAATCCGTTCAAGCGATTCGCGCTCGAAGAAATCAAAAATTTCTCGTATTTTTTCGCGAGATTCGGCTCTTTTTGAAAGCGCCCTATCCGCGGGAAATCGTTGACTTTTTCGTGAATAAAACAACGCTCTACGCGCTCCTCTTCCTTATCCCCGAGCTTATATCCTTCCGAATTGAAGATTTTGATTCCGTTATATTCCTTGGGATTATGCGAAGCGCTGATCACCACGCCGTAGTCCGCGCCGAGCTCTTTCGTCAAATACGCTACGCCCGCCGTGGGCACTACGCCGAGATCGACGACGCTCCCGCCGCCCGACATCACGCCGCTCGCGACCGCTAAGGTCAAATATTCCCCCGAAACGCGGGTATCCGACCCGATCAACACCTTCGGCGAATCCTTCAAAGCGGAAAGCGCGTTCCCGCATTTATACGCAATATCAAACGACAAATCCTCGTTCACGATCCCCCGAAGTCCGTCCGTACCGAAAAATAATCCCATTTCAACGCACCTCCTTCAAGTATTCGTGCGCGCGGTTTTCCTTGCTTTCTTGGCGCACCCGCCCGATCACGAACGCGTCCGTCTTCACGTCCTCGGTCACCGTCGTGCCCGCGCAGATATAACTGTTTTTCTCGATCGTCACGGGCGCGACCACATTGCAGTTGCTCCCGATAAAACAGTTATCCCCCACCACGCTTCGGCTTTTGGATTTCCCGTTATAGTTCACGAAAATCACCCCGCAACCGATATTGCAGTTTTCCCCCACGTCCGCGTCGCCCACGTAGGCAAGGTGAGAAACCTTCGTTCCTTCGCCGATCACGGCGTTTTTAATCTCCACGAAATTCCCGATCTTCGCGTTCGACTTCACGTACGCCTTCGGGCGCAGCCTCGCAAACGGTCCAACGCTCACGCCGTCCTCCGCTTCCGCGCTTTCCGCCACGCTGAAATGCACCGTACAATTCTTGCCGAACACGGCGTCTTTCAAATAATTGTTCGGGAGCAACACGCACCCGTCGCCGATCACCGTTTTGCCTTCCAAGCGGTTGTTCTCGTAAATAGTGACCCCGTCGCCGATCACGACGTCCTCGCCGATAAAAATGCTTTTTTCGTCGACGAGGGTCACTCCTTTACCCAGTTTTCCCATACTTATTTACCTCCGTTTTTTTCGTTTTTTGCCCCGAATTTAAAAATCGCGTTTTTCGGGCTTATTTCCTCTTTGAACAGTATAACAGTATATTTTACTCTTGTCAAACGAAATTCGTTCCCCAAAATCCCGCTATCCCTTTAAAATGAAGGGGATTTAAGGCTCTTTTTCCTTTTTTTGGCTCTACGCGTTTTTAAAATTCGGGGGTAAATTTTGAAAATACGAATACTTTTTCCGCCCCCTTACCCCTCAAAAGCGAAAACGCGTTTTCAAATTCCGCGGCTGAAAAAAATTTTTTTAAAAAGACACGGAATTTTTCGTTTTTTGCATACACTAATAGAGTAACGAAAAAAAGGAGGAAGGTATGAATCCGTTTTTAGAAAAACCCATATCTTTGATCGACAGTTTTCAAAACTGGAAGCAACTCTACCCCAAGCCCTATAACAAGCACGAGGTAGACCCCTACACTAAGACCCGTATCATTTTGATGAACGGTACGGAGTTTGAAGCCAACTGGTTCTCGCACCAGTTTCAACGCCACACCGAGAACAACGACCTGCGCCGCGAGCTCGCGCTCACCCGTGCGATCGAGAAACAGCAACAACTGAAAATTTCGCTGTTAAAGCCCCTCAACGAAAGCCCGCTCGAACACACGATCGGCTACGAACAGCTCGCCGTGGACTTAACCTCCGAGCTTGCCAAGCGCGAAAAGGACTGCTACGTGAAAAAAGCCCTCGATTTCGCGCTACTCGAAGACTTCGACCACTTATACCGCTACGCAAACCAGCTTGAAATGGAGCAGGGAATCGTCGCTGAACGGCTGGTCGGCAGATACACGGAAATTATGCCGGGCAGACCTACGATCGCCCACCACCGCTTTGCAATCGACAACGTAAAACGCTGCATTAACGCGAAAACGGCGGATAAACAGACGATACTCAACACGATGATCATCACCGCCGCCGAACAGCAGACGATGAACTATTATATGAATATCACGAACTTCGGCTCGAACGACCTTTCGAGAAAGCTCTATCAGGAGATCTGCCTCGTAGAGGAAGAGCACGTCACGCAGTACGGCTCGCTGATGGACGCGTCGGCAACGTGGCTGGAAATGCTTTTGTGGCACGAATACGTGGAATGTTACCTCTACTGGTCGTGCTATATGACGGAAACGGACGCGCGAATCAAATGCTTCTGGGAAGAAAACCTCGCGATGGAAATCGCGCACCTTCACAAAGCGGTCGAACTCCTCAAAAAATACGAGAAAAAGGACTGGGACGACGTGATCCCCGACGGGGAATTCCCCAAGCCTATTTCCCTGCACGAAAATATCCAGTACGTGCGCGAAATTCTCGGCACGACGGTGCAGTTCACGGGACTTTTGGAGGACTACGAAAAGCTGGAAGATCTCCCCTCCGACGCGGACTTTTTCAAGTATCAAAAGATTATCAACCCCACGACGAGTATCGTGCCTTCGCACCTCGTAATCGACGCGCATATCCGCCGCTACGGCAAGGACTATCGCTATCAAGTGGCGCAAAGCCCCGTCAAAGAGCTTCGCTCTCGCAACGAAGACAACACTTGCGTTGGCAGAGTTCCGAACGCGGCGGAAAGCACCGACTTCACCTGCAAATACGAGAAATAATTCGTTATCAAAAAAGGAAGCCCGCAGGCTTCCTTTTTTACACTTCTTCGTCTATCCGCTTCACGAGCCTTTCAGCTCTTCCTCACACGCAAGATTGAGCGGCTTTTTCTGTTTCTTCCATTTGAAAAATACGCTGTTGAAGCCGAAGAAAAGATTTTGCTTCCTTCATAGTATTTTGCCTTTGTATATAATCGTCCAACGTTTTTCTCTTTTTTCCTGTTCGTTCTATAAAAAAATTATATATATTCAAATTCAATTTTTTAAATTTCCAAGCGTAATTAAGTAATTGCGCTCCCGTTTTTTCTCTTTCCCAAATCGCCGCAAGTATCATATCCGATACGAGTACGTTATTCAGCGGTCGCGAGTTTAATGAATAGTGAATCTTAAAAGTATATTTTTCGCTAAGCTCGTTTAAAATTTCTATACACTTTTGACCGAACATACCTTTGAATTCTACAAAGAACTCGTTTGCGTGATAGTTTTCGATCAATTCGACAAGTATTTCTTTGATTTCCTCGCGAAATTGATCGAACTTTCTATATTTTTTCCTACCGTAAATCAAACAACTCGGCATTTTTTCTTCCTCAATTGACTTTATTTTGTATATTTTTTTTGCATTTCTATTATTATAAGGCACAATGTGCCTTTTGTCAAGCAAAAATTGAACATTGTGCTATTATTTAACTATGATTACGATAGAACAAATTCAAAAACGGCTACGCGAAGCTATTCAATACGGAACTATGTCGCAAAAAGAACTTGCAGAAAAGCTTGGAGTCAATCCTTCGACGGTAAGTAAATATATGCGACAAAATAAATATCCCTCTTTGGATACTTTTGCAAATCTATGCCAAATTCTGGATATTTCCGCAGACGATATTCTTTGTCTTAAATAAAAAGTAATTCCTTAGTTTTTCTAGGGGTTCTTGATTTTCGTAAGAAAGCCACCCGTATAGCGGGTGGCTTTCTTACGTTTTTCGCGTTATTTTTCTTATTTGATTTTTCGGCTTTCGTGGCAACAAAAATATACGATTTGTTTTTCTTCCGATATCGCCCGCAACACCTTTCTAACTCTCCCAAAGTGCGTTTCGTCGAGTTTTACGAAGGGGTCGTCGAGGATCAAAAAAGGCGGTTCGGATTCGTATAGATTATCGATCAGGGCAAGGCGGAAGCAAAGGTCGGCAACGGCGCGTTGCCCCGCGCTCAAATGCCCGTCGCTTTTAAGTTCCCCGCCCCGCTCGAAGGTGAGGCGGAAATTTTCGTCCATTTGCATTTTTTCGCCAAGCGTTTTTTCAACCGTTTCCGCGTACCCCGTAAAGCCCTCCTTCATCGGCTTGATATATTTATCTTTCAGCCGTTTTTCCGCCGCTTCCAAGGCGGCTTTCGTTTTATTTAAAAGGGCGTAGCGGGTTTCGTAAGACTCCAAAAGCTCCTCTTCGTTTTCGAGAAGCTCCAACAGCTCGGGCAGGCGCGCGACTTCCGATTCGCCTGAAAAAATTCGCTCGTCGAGCCGTGCAAGCGCGCGCGTTTTTTGCGCGGATATTTCGCGGATTTCTTCCCCCGCCCCCCCGTTTAGCGATTCGAGCTTTCGTTCGAGGGAAGCCAGCTCGTTTTGCCTTTCCGCCTTAGGCGATTTGGTTTTGCGAAACAGCAAGCCCACCGCGCACGCGGAGAGCGCGCCGAGGGACAAGCCGAGCAAGCCCCAGATTCGACCCAGCGCAAGCTCGATAACGCCGTCGAGCAAAAACAAAATCGCGATCGCGAGCACGCCGACGAGCCGACGCTTTCGAAGCGGTTTTTCGGGCGCGGGAGCGTTTTCTGTTTGCGATTTCAAAAGCTCGATCTTGCTTTGCACGGCGATTTCTTCCCGTTCGCTTTGCGCAAGCGCTTTCAGCTCCGTCGCAAGCGTTTTGCGTTCTCTATATAATTCCCCGAGTCCGTTTTCGACGGTTTTCAAATCGGCAATACGGCTTTTTAAAGCGAATATTTTTTCCTTTTGGCGAGAGATCAAATCGTTGTTGCCCCGCATCGCTTTCAAGGTTTTGCTCGCTTTTTCGAGCGCGGCGATCGCGGATACAAAATCGCCGTCGCCGTCCGTGTTTTCGACGAAGCGGTTAAGCTTGCGATCTATCCCGCCCGTCGAACAGATCTCCCCGTCGTTCGCCGTGAAAAACGCCGTGCGCTCGAAGGATTCCTCGTCCAGCCCGAACACCGTCCGCCCGATCCCGCCTTTAAACTCGTCCGTGAGCGCGTTCCCGCAAAAGACTCTGCATTCGTCCTTTGCTTCGCTTTTTTTATCGAAAAAACGCTCGATACGGTATTCCCTGCCCTGCCATTCAAAGCGCAAATTCCCGCCGAATTTTCCCCCGTAATAAGGGTAATAGCGTTCGCGATCGGAAAAAGCTTTGCTTCTTGCCGTATACGAAGGAAGCCCGTAGAACATCGCTTTTAAAAAGGAGGCGAGAGTGGTTTTGCCGTAACCGTTGTCCTCGCAAAATTCCGTGATAAACGGCGAAAACGCGTATTCCGTCCGCGTGAATTTGCCGTAGTTTTCAATATACAAAGAAATCAGCCGCACGACTACACCTCCCTGCCCGAAAGCGCTTTGAGCCCCAAGGAAATAATCTTGCTTTTTTCCCGTTCGCTGAGAGTGGAATCGTTTAACACCCCGCGGAGAAACTCCCCTTTCAAGGACAGATCGCCCGCAAGAGCGGCAAGATCGAATTTGCGCGCCGTTTCGTCTTTGACGGAAAGAAAATAATACGCCCCCGCGAGATATTTTTCCAAATCGGCGGCAAGCGATTCGTTGTCAAACGCAATTTCTCCCGTTACGCGGATAAGGCACAAGTCCTTTTTCTCCGCGCGGATATGCGCCCGCACGCGCTGACAGGCTTCAAAGCAATCGCGCGCGCCCGTGATATCGACTTTTTCTTCGCGTATCACGCGGGTAGACCACGGGATAAAACGGCTCTTGATCCCGCCGTAGGGAGTCGTTTCGTCCGTTTCGAGCAAAACGAAGCCTTTTTCGCCCGTTTCGTCGAAGCCGCGCCCTTCCAAACAGCCGCTGAACGCGTACCTGCCCCGCTCGTCTATGCTTCCTTCCGCGTAGGAATGGATATGCCCGAGCGCGAGATAATCGATATGTTTTCCGCGGAGCTTATTGAGGTTGATCCCGCACCTGCCTGCCCCGTTTGAGAGCTCGCCGTGCAAAACGACAATATTTTTTTCGTCTTTTTTAAGGGTTAAGGACGAGTACGCCGAAAGCGCGTTTTCCGCGCAAAGCTCCGTGCCACTGATCTTCACGCAACCGTAGCAATAGCTTTTCCACGCCGCGGAAAAGGTCTTTAAGTTGGGAAGGTCAAGCTCCTCGTAGGATTCTTCCCTATCGTGATTGCCGCGAAGGTAGAAAAAATCAATCGCTGGGTGGTTTCGAATCACGCTGTAAAAATACGTTTTGTCCTGTTTCAAAGGGCGATCGGAATCGAACGCGTCCCCCGCGATAATCACCCCTTTTACGCCCGCAGATTCGGCGTAATCGAGCATCCGCGCGAACGACGCGCGAAGCTCGGCTTTGCGTTCGTCCGCTTTTTCTTTGGGCAATTTCGCCGTCATTTTCGAGCCGAGATGGAGATCGGCGCAATGAATAAGCCTGAGCATAGCTTCTCCTTTTTTGAAAAACACAAGGGCGCAAATTGCGCCCTTAAATTTCTTTTTCGTTAAAGTTTACGATTGTCCGTAATCCGCTTTGCCTTACCTTCGCTACGCGCCACCGTTCCAGGAGGAACGAGGGTGATCTTTGCGCTGACAGAAAGCGCCGAGGTCATATCCGCGGATAATTTTTTGCGGATTTCTTCTACGGACTTTACGTCGCCCGACCGTACGGAAGGCGAAAGCTCTACGACGATCTCCATCGTATCCAAGTTGTTTACGCGATCTACGTTGATATGATAGTGAGGTTGGATACTTTCGTTCTTCAACAATACGCTTTCGATTTGAGAAGGGAATACGTTTACGCCACGAATGATCAGCATATCGTCGCTTCTGCCCGTAATCTTGTTGAGCTTGACGGACGTTCTTCCGCAAGGGCACGGATCGTCGTTTAAGCTCGCGATATCGCGGGTACGGTAGCGAATGAGCGGCATTCCCTCTTTGGTGAGCGTGGTGATGACGAGCTCTCCCGATTTATCGTAGCCGAGCGGTTCAAGAGTATCCACGTCGACGATCTCGGGATAATAATGATCGTCTTGGAAATGCATACCCGTTTTAAATTCACAATCGCACGCGACCCCGGGACCTGCGATCTCGGAAAGCCCGTAGATATCGCAAGCACGAATTCCAAGCCGTTTTTCGATATCCGCTCTCATTCCTTCCGACCAAGCTTCCGCGCCGAATACGCCCCCTTTAAGTTTGATATCTATCCCCGGCTTCAAACCCATTCTCTCGATCTCTTCCGCGAGATATACGATATACGAGGGCGTACAACAAATGATATCCGCGCCGAAATCGACGAGGAGCTGAATCTGCTTTTGCGTATTGCCAGCCGAAACGGGTACGACGCACGCGCCGAGCTTTTCGCCTGCGTAGTGCATACCGAGCCCGCCTGTAAATAAGCCGTAACCGTAGGCTACGTGAACTACGCTTTCCTTATCGCCACCCGCCATTACGAGGCATCGCGCCGCACATTCCGCCCACACGTCGATATCCTTTTGCGTATATCCCGCGACGGTGAGTTTCCCCGTCGTGGCGCTTGAAGCGTGCAGGCGAACGAGGTCGCGGCGCGGGCGCGCCATCATTCCGAACGGGTACGCGTCGCGCAGGTCCTGCTTAACCGTGTAGGGCAGCTTATAGATATCGTCAATGGATTTGATATCGTCGGGTTTAAGCTTGATCGCGTCCATTTTTTCGCGATACGGTTTTTGGTTCTCGTAGGCGTACTTAACGATATGTACAAGTCTTTCGGATTGTAAGGCTCGTTTTTCCGCTTTACTCATCGTTTCAATTTCTTTCTGAAAGTATTGCATAATTTCTCCCAATGGTAATTTTATTCGTCAAAGCGCGTAGCCCATACGGAACGCTTTCACGTTTATTTCCTTAAATTTTTCGGCAACGCAAGACGCAACTGCTTCTTCTAGCGTCTGCACGTCGAGTCCGCAAAGCTTTGCGGCGCAACCGAGCATTACGACGTTCGCCGCTTTTGCGCTACCCGCTTCTTCCGCTATCTTCGTGGCAGAGATACATTTCACGCCCGAAACTTGCTTTTCAAGAGCTTCTTGAAGGTTTTCGGGATAAACCGCCGCGCCCGTTATACACGGCATCGGCAATATCTTCTCGGCGTTGACGAGAAGTAAACCTCCCGATTTTAAAAAGTGCTTGAACCGCGCCGCTTCAAGAGTTTCAAAAGCGAGAATGAGATCCGCCTCTCCTTCCGACACGACGGGGGAATATACCTTGTCGCCGATCCTAACGTGCGTAGCCACGCTACCGCCACGCTGACTCATACCGTGGATTTCGCTTACTTTACAATCCCGCCCCTTCAATAGAGCGTATTTGCCGAGTACGCGGCTCGCAAGCAACGTTCCTTGTCCTCCTACGCCCGCAATTAAAATATTCATCAGTTTCTTACGCCTCCTTGATACATTCAAACGGACAAACGCTCGCGCATACGCCACAACCCACGCATTGAGCGGAATCGATTATCACGCCGTTTGCGCCTTTGCTGATTGCGGGACAGCCCAGCTTCATACATTTGCCACATTTTTTGCAGCCTTCCGCTTTGACCGACTTGCGTTCGGTTTTGCCCAACAATACGCAAGGGCGTTGCGCGATAATCACGCTGACCTCTTGATTCGCCGTCGCCGCCTTGACCGCTTTTTCTACCGCTTCTATATCGTACGCGTCCACGATCTGCAAGTCCTTAACTCCGCAGGCGCGGCAAAGCTCGTCCAAAAGCACGGCGGGCGCGGGCTTGCCCATCAGGTTTTTTCCCGTCGCAGGGTGCTGTTGGTGTCCCGTCATACCCGTCGTAGAATTGTCGAGGATCAAAAGAGTGATCCCGCTTTCGTTATACACGGCGTTAATCAGTCCCGTGACGCCGCTATGTAAAAAGGTAGAATCGCCTATGACCGCAACGCTCTTACTTTCACCGTTCGTCGCTTTTTTGAGTCCGTGCGCCATACCGACCGACGCGCCCATACAAACGCAGGTATCGAGAGCCGAAAGAGGCGGAACGGCGCCTAAGGTGTAGCAACCGATATCCCCCATCACGTCGAGCCCGAGCTTATGGAGCACGTAGAACACCCCTCTGTGTGGACAGCCCGCGCACATAACGGGAGGACGGGCGGGAACGGATTCGGGCGAGGGAACAGAGATTTCTTCGAATTTCTCGCGAATCTTTAAAACGGAAAGCTCGCCCTGAACGGAGAACAGGCTCTTGCCCTCGCAGGCGATCCCCACCGCTTTTAACGCGTCTTCCATATAAGGTTCGAGCTCTTCGATCACGTAGAGTTTTTTTACGCGGGTAGAAAATTCCTTGATCGCCTGTACGGGAAGAGGATAGGAAGTGCCGACTTTATAAACGTTTGCGTTCGGCAAAGCTTCTTTTACGTATTCGTAAACGACGCCCGCGCATACGACGCCGATCTCGCGTTCATTCGTGTATTCCGCGCGATTGACGGGAAAGGCGTTTACGTCTTTTGAAAGCGCGCGATCCCTTGCCTCCACTACCGTATGGCGCACAATCGCATTCGCGGGCATACAAACGTATTTTTTCGGGTTCTTGTCAAAAGGTTTTACGGGGTGATTCTCGCGCGGACAAAGCTCTACCACGCCGTGAGAATGAGCAACGCGGGTAGTCACTCTCAAAAGTACGGGCGTATCGTACCGTTCGCTCGTTTCAAAGGCGAGCTTCATAAATTCCTTGGCTTCGTTGGCGTCCGACGGCTCAAACATAGGAACGTGCGCGCTACGCGCGTAGTACCTCGAATCTTGTTCGTTCTGCGAGGAATGCATTCCCGGATCGTCGGCAACGACGATCACCAGCCCCGCGTTGATCCCCGTATACGCCGCCGTGAACAACGGATCTGCCGCGACGTTTAAGCCGACGTGTTTCATACAAGCCATAGCGCGCGCCCCGCCGATCGCCGCGCCGAGCGCGACCTCTACCGCTACCTTTTCGTTGGGCGCCCATTCCGCATATACGCCGTCTAACTTTGCGAAGCTTTCCGCAATCTCCGTACTGGGCGTACCGGGGTATGCCGAAAGTACGCGTACGCCCGCCTCGTAAGCGCCGCGCGCAATAGCTTTATTCGTGAGCATCAGTTCTGTCATTTGAGGTTTTCACTCCTATCTTTTGCATATTTTTCTATAAACGAGAGTTTGTCCATTTCTTTAACGAAGCCGTTGAAATGGCAAATACAAAGAATTTTTCCGTCCTCCCCCGTCAAGATCACCTCAGCGACGGTATTATGCCCTGCTCGCTCCGTTTCAGTAGCCGTAGCCACGATCTTTTTACAAAACGCCGGGCGAAGGTAGGTGATCTGCCCGCCCTGCGTAACCGTGCCGGGATGAAGATAATTTTCGTGGACGGCGAACGCAAAATCCGCCATCGTATATAGCATACCGCCCTGCACGCACCCGTTGCCGTTCAAATGCGTTTCGTTGATTTGCGCGGAAACGATAGTCCTTTCGGCGGTAATCTCGTCGATCGTTATGCCCGAATGGATAACGTAGCGATCGCCTTTGAAATAATTTCTTACTGCTTGTTCGTAAACTTGTTCTTCCGTGTTCATTTTTCTTCTTTCCGTAAAATACAATATTGTCATTATTATAACACAACGTATAGGAAAAGTCAATGTCTGCAGGGCAAAAATTTACAGATAGGCATAAAAATTCCCCTCGCGACGGCTTCGCGAGGGGTGAATGGAAGAATAAAATCAACCTTCTTTCAATTCTTTTAAGGTGTGCGTTTGTTGGTTGGGGTCTTCGATATATTCGATCAGCGGCGCGATTTCCTCGCTCATACAGAACAGATCCATACAGCCGCCGCGGATAAAATTCTTTTCGGTGGCTTTTTCAAGCGCGTGCACGAGTTCGTTATAATAACCTTTTAAATTATAGATCGCGATCGGCTTATTGTGGCGGCAAAGCTGTTTTAAGGTGAGAATCTCGAAGAACTCCTCGAACGTGCCGATTCCGCCGGGAACGATCACGAACGCGTCCGCGTGATCTTCCATAATCTGTTTGCGTTCGCGCATCGTATCGGGCTGGATCAGCTCGTCGCAAAAATCGCAAATCGCCTCGATCTCTTCCTGTTCGAAAAATTTGGGAATCACGCCGATAATGTGCCCGCCGCCGTCGCGGAAGCCTTCCGCCGCCGCGCCCATCAAGCCGTTTCCGCCGCCGCCGAACACGAGCGAATGTCCGCGCTGGGCAAGCCGTTTGCCCATTTCCTTCACTTTTGCCTTATATTCGGGGTCGATCGTAGGCGACGCCGCGCCGTATACGCAAATTCTCATTGTTTTACTTCTCCTTATTCATTTAGTTTGATGATTATCTTTATATTTTATTAAAAACGTTTAAATTTTGTGATTATTTTCCTACTTTATTGTGCGCGCCCGTGCGGATATACGTGCAAGACAAATGAGCGTTTCCACACTACCTTCTCGTTCCCACAAAATTTGGTGAGCGTCATTATCTCCATTATAATACACGGGGAAATTGAAGATTATCTTGCGAAGTAACGTCTTTGCTCCCGAATCGTTGGCGTTAATATGTATTTCCTTTACCAACCCAGCAAGAACGTCTTTCTTTTCGCTTTCATCCATTATATCATAAACTTTATCAAAAGTCACTAATATTTCGCGTATTTTCTCCAAAGTCATTTTTTCTTCTTCAAAAGCTTTCTTTCTTAAAAGCGCATCTTCAATAGACTCTTCTATTTCGTATATGGTTTCATATAACCCATTCAATCTTGTCGTCATATCCTGAATTTTACGTTCTCTAAACTTTGCATCGGCAGGCAAATTATCAAGCTCGATTTCCAAGCGAACTTTATTCATTTCAATCTCTTTTAATTTTGCGCGATAATTTTGAATTTCTTGTTCTACTTTCGCATCGTCCGTGCGGTCGTCAATTTGCAAATTTACCGCCTCGCTCAACGCCTTACTTTTTACAAGTTCCTTAATAATTTCAATCACCACAGGTTCAATATCTGTGGTTTTTAATTTAGCTTGATAACCACAACGACTACCCCGTTGATAATGGCTATTCCCACAATAATAGTAAAATACGTCCTTTTTCGTGCCATCTTTTTTCGTCCAAGTAGAAATGCGTGAGTATTGCAACGGAAAACAAAAATCGGACGTTATGCCCGATTTGATTGACTTGCTTATAAGTGAAACGTATTACATCAAATAATCGCTAATAAAACATTCGGCGGAGTGGATAACCACCCCGCCTTTTTTTATGCCGCCTATATAATTTCAAAATACTTGAGAGCGTCTTTAATAGCTTCTACCATTTTTTCCGTTGGATGCTGACGAGGCTTTTTCAATTCCTCTACCGCATTTGGAGCGTCATACATCGGTAAACCAAGTTCGCGTTTCACTTCTGCGATATACGCTGTATGAACCTTAAAACCGTATTTTTCTTCGATATACTCTTGAATCATCTTGTAAGTCACCTTCGCTCTTTCCCTTGATTTTACACGGGATTCAACGTCTGCAAGCGACTCTTCAAGAGCTTTGTCTTCAAAGTCAAGAGCAGCCTCTAAATGGGTATCAGGTTTTTTGTGGGATAATTGAACCAATGTCTCCACGTGCATCGGGCGAATCGCAAAAACACGTTATTTCGGGACCGTTTTCATCAAAGGAAGACGTTATCCCCTTCACTCCCGTTTTCCTATCCACGCGCACCTTTCTGGGGCTCCTGTACGCCTTGATATCCAGCTTATCTTTATACCCCATTTTGTACACGAAGGAAATTTGCGTTGGGTCTTTTTCACCCCGTTCGTTGTACCCGCCGATAATTACCGCTTCGACTACGCTTTCAAATACCGCCCTGTCGAACTTCGTCATCGTGTTATGCTCTTGCAAAACTTTTCTAAATTCGACGATACGCTTTTGCACACTCTTTCTCGATAAGTCCGATTCGGTGAGATCGTCTAAACGCGCATTGTACTTTCTTATTGTAGCAGAAATTTCCGAATATTTCAACTCATAATCGTCTTTTTCTATCATTTCTTCCAAGCGCATATCCAAAAGTTTATTCTTTTTTACTTCCAACGCCTGAATTTCGTGTTTGAGCTGTTCGATTTCTCTGCCCACGTTGTCGCCCGTGAGCGAGTCTTCCACATGCGCCAAAAATTCGTTCAGCACGCTTGCATTATCAGCGTTTAATCGGTGATAGGATTCCACGAAGGCACGCTCGATTTGCGCTTCTTCCACGCCCTTACTATCGGGACAAAACTTTCTCGCCCCCTTGGTTGCCGTCACGCATTGCCACATCGCCTTTTGATGGGGCGTTCCGCTGTGCCAGCTACGCCGTGAAAGCGAGCTTCCGCAAAATCCGCATTTGATAATACTACTGAACGCATATTTTCGGGTATAAACTTCCCGTTTGCCGTTTGGTAGAATTCGGGGTTTACTGCGACGGTGCAAAATTTCCTGCGCCCGTTCCCAAATCTCGGGCGAAACGATAGGCTCGTGATGGTTTTCTATATAAAACTTGTCCTCTTCGCCCATATTATCCAGCCGTCGTTTAGAAATGGGGTCAACGGTAAACGTCTTGCCCATAAGCAGCGCGCCTTTGTACTTCTCGTTCTTGATAATGCCGATAACCGTCGATTCGGGCCAGCTCCTACCACCAGTCTTGCTTTTATAGCCACGCGCACGGAGTTCTTTGCCGATTATGAGTCCGCCTGCGCCTGCTACGTAGCGTTCGAATATGTACCGCACGATTTTCGCTTCTTCTTCGTTGACGGTCATCGTTTTGGTCGTCTTGTCGTAATCATAGCCAAGACAGCCTTGGAAACCAATTAACTCGCCCCGTTGCATCTTCATTTTTAAGCCCTTTTTGACGTTTGCGGAAATGTTTTGCACTTCCTGTTGCGCCACCGAGCTTAAAATGGTAAGCAAAAGTTCGCCGTCCATCGTCAGGGTATTGATGTTTTCTTCTTCGAACATCACGGCAATATTGCGTTCTTTGAGCATTCGCACGTATTTGAGAGTATCTAGCGTATTTCTCGCAAAACGGGAAATGGACTTCGTGATAATCATATCAATCCTGCCTGCAACACAGTCCTGCATCATCCGTTGAAAATCTTCACGCTTGTCCACTTGCGTACCCGTAATCGCCTCGTCCGCATACACGTCCACAAGCGCCCAGTTCGGGTTCTTTTGCACGATATCGGTATAGTACTGCATTTGCGAACGGTAGCTGTCCAGCTGTTCTTCGTCATCCGTACTGACTCTGCAATACGGCGCAACGCGGAGCTGTCTGCCCTGTCCTATGCCTTTGCTACGGTCAATAATATTCGCCGTCGCCTTGATAACTTCTACTGTTTTCATAATTACTTTTCACCTCCTTTTTCCGTATTCCCTTTATAGTGTTATTATACCACACGATTAGGGAATATGTCAAGTTAAAATATCCGACGTGATTTTATAATCACGCATCAGTCGTCTTTTGATTTTGTCGTATTCCGCTTGCGTAATCATCTTCCTTTGTAAAAGCGCAGCGAGCATAGAAAGCTGTTGGCTGTATTCCCACAGTTTTCTATCCGAAATTTTCGTTTGTTCGCTCTTATTTTGCATAACCGCTCTCCTTGTTTTTGATTCAGGTTCTCAACCCTTCACTAGTAAATACGAGTGCAAAATCGGATTTTTAAACCCTTTCACAAATAAATACGAAGAAAATTTCAAAAATGGGAACCTTTTTGAAGAAAATTATTTATTTTAGAAACAAAAAAGTATCTATCAGGCAACCGCCCAATAGATACTTGCTTTCGGTTATATAATTTTACTCTTCTTCGTAGTCGTAGGAATAGTCAATGCCTTTCATAAAGATTTCTCTATCGTCAATCTTATCCGTCAAGGCATTTTGCAAAAGCGCAAAAATTCCGCTTGAGTCCACTACACTGCGTTTCATCTCATCCAAATATTCCGTCTTATCAATCCTGCTCCAATCCACGCATTTGGATAGATTGTTTTTCAAAATCATATCCAGCCAAATACGGGTAGTTCTGCCATTCCCTTCACGGAACGGGTGCGCAATATTCATCTCTACGTATTTTTGTACAATTTGTTCAAAGGTATCTTCGGGCATCTTTTCAATCGTTTTCAGCGTTTCGTCTAAATACAAAGCGTTCGCAAACGTGAATCCGCCCTTGCTAATATTGACGTTTCTTATCTGCCCTGCAAAATCGTACAAACCGCCGAAAATATACGCGTGTATTTGTCGTAAGCCCTTTACCGTACCCACTTCAATCGTGTTAATTATGCCGTCTTCAAACAACGAATACGCCTTTTGTTTACTCTGCTCGTCGATAGACGTTCCCATCGTCTTCATCCATTTGAGAAAGACTGCCGATTTTTTGCTTGGAATAACGGCAAGAACGGTATTTACACCGTCGTCGTCGATTACGTCGGTAAGATAAGACTTCCCGTCGCGTGCAGGCAATTTCAGTTGTCTACAAATTGTGGACAACTGCGGATTTCTACTCTTTAACGTATTCCAATATTTTCTCGGCGCTTTGCTCGCCGTCAACGCTTCGGCAATATCGACTGCACAAAAGTACCATTTGAAATTTTCTTCGTTCCAAACGGCTCTTACGGGAATATCGTCAAAAAATCGTATCGAAGTCTTTATCATAGCACCTTTATTATAGCATATCATAGACAAAAAATCAACCATTTGTAAATATACCATTATCCGTTTTCTTTAACCATATATTTTTCGGTCAAAATATTATCAAAAATAAGATTGTCAAACGCATCTTTGATAATATTATATCATAAATATTTTTTTGCATAACGCATTGGTAAATTTTTTATACTCAAACGGATAAATCCAATACACGTTCTACTTCTTCCAAAGAAACGGTAAACACTTCGATATTCTTCCCCTTTACATATTCTTCCACGTATTCCCGTTGAAACTCATAACAAAGAATCTCGCCTTTCTCTTTATGGACTTCCAACCCATTACAAAAAGCAATCAATCGACGGATATCTCCGTCTAAATGGCAAAGAGAATACACGGTATCTTCGATAATTCCGTCGTATTCAAACATTCTTCCCCCTTCCGCAATTTCATTTTCTTGATATACCGCGCGCAATATCCTTTTCACATGGTTGGGCTGTGTGATAATTTTAAGCAACCTTGCCCCGAACCCGTCCAAAGGCAAATAATGTAGAGCCGCATACACTTTTTCTATTGTTTGAATACGTATGCTCTTCCATTTCCCGTTGGCGTCCTTTTTTGATTGTCGGGTTTTGCAATTTGCAATCGTATCCAACACCGCTTTTGCGTTCCGCGCGAACATAATGCACGGCGTTTTGTCCTTTTCAGGATGTTTTGCCGTATTCATTCTCGCAATTCTATCTATATCCACTTTCGCTTTTACTTCTCCACCAAAACTCCAATTCATCATTTCATCCCGTAAATTATACACACAAAAACCCTCGTCCTTGGTAAGCAACGCGCCCACAATGGAAGTGTACGACAATTTTTTCAATTCACCACGTTCGTATTGTTTCAAATCTCTTGACGGATAAAAATATGCGTTATCTAATAGCGTTTGCGTTTTATAATCGTAATTCAAACAGGGCAAGTCTTGCGGAGAAAACGCAATGCCTGCCCGACACAGTATCATCAGCACTTCTGCGATTTTATGATTGCGCCGTTTATGATCTATATCGCTTGGAAAACCGTTACGGCAGAAATTATTTTCATAATATTCTGCCGTCCCAATCCACTCTAATAATTTCTTCGCTTTCTTATGTAATCGTATAGTCTTGTATTTGCCTGCCCCTGATTTAATGAGCGCCTTCACCGTCAGTCGTTCCCCCGTCCTCGCATTCCGATACTCCTGCGTTTCACACATCTTATGCACCAACCTTTTATACGTTTGCTCACTACCCATAATACCCAGTGAGTACTGTGGAATTTCGCCTGCCACGGATAAAATACGCAGTAGGAAGAAAGAATGACTGCCCTCTTTGATTGTAATCATAATACACCTCCATCGCAAATAGTCTTCCGACGGCGATTTGTACTGTCCGTCGAATTTAGAAAGCATAAACCCCTTGAAAATACAAGGATTTCAAGGGGGTTTACGGTTAAAAAAGATATACCGAAAATTTTTCGTAATTTTTGGCGGTTTTGGTATATGTTTTTAGGGTTCGTTCTCATATAACGGCACTCCTTCTTCGGGCATTTCTTGCCGAATTTTTAGAAATTCTTCAAACTCATTTCGCGGAATAACGTACACTTCCGTTCGGTTGCCTTTCCCTTTTGCACTCATATAAAAATGCTCGCAACAAGCAGGGTTATCGTCCACCATTGTAAAGAGCGCAACGATATCCGTGACTTGGTTGATTTCGATATTGTCGTGGTCGCGCATATTCCGTTCGGGATAATCCTTGTCGTACACGTGCCGATAGACAAGCACTACTTTTCCTTGCTTTTTCCAAAGGCGTTTCGCAAAAAAGTTCTCCATCTTGGGAAACAAAATGGAACGGATATATTCCAAACCGCCCGATTGTTTTTTAGGAAGCAACATAGGCAATCGCACGCTAAACCAACCCTGCTCGGTATAGCCGATTTCTAATGGCACGGTGTCTGCAATAATTTCTTTTACCTGATCATAGGCGTAAGGTCCCCACACGTAATATGCCAAATCCCGAATATTTAAGTTAAATTTCTCCGTCAGAATCACCGCATTTAACAGCTCTTCGTAAACATAGTCAATATTACTACCGCATTTTAATAAATCTTCCGCTTGCCCCAATTTGCTTTTTATCTTTTGTAAATTCCTTTGCCGAAGTTGTATCACTTCAAGCAATCTGTTGCGTTGTTCTTCCATTTTTCTACCTCCTGAAATTTTGATTTTTTATAAAATGAAAAGCCGTGCAACGTTTTTTCGTTACACGACTTAAACAACCGTTATTTAGTTTTTATTTTTTAGTTATTGCAAGCAACGGCTTACAATACTTTCACAATACCATTATAACATACTTGACTCGCCAAGTCAAGTACAAACCCCTGCCAATTCTATGCCAATTTGCTGACATTCCTTTCGTTCCGTTTTAACGGCTTTCGCTGATAATCGTTAAAACTTTGGAAATCGCTTCCGCCAAATTATCGGCGTGCAATAAACCCAAAGCATTCGCAGTAATCGCTAATGGTTTATTATTGCTTTGGCTTGCTTGGTGTGCTATAAGTTCCAAACCTATTTTCGCTATTTGTTTTTGCACGTCTTGCGAATTTACTCTATTCTGCACTTGAACAACGCCATTCCAATACGACTGCCAATTTTCATGGAATACTTTCTGTGGCATATAATATCCATTATTATATTGCAAATGCTGAACGGGAAACTGCCCTATATATCCGTACGAATAAGCCCGTCTTTGCGCTTCCAATTTTGCTCTTTCTGCATTTAGTTGCGCAATCCGTCTTTCGTTTTCCATCATATTTTGCGTCAACTGCATCATAAAGGCATCATTTGTGTACATAGGATTTTGCCCGTTATACGCATACACGGTATCCACATTCATCAAATCGTAAACCCCACAATGCAATGCCCTGGCAAGCGCCGATAAGATATTCCATTGCGCCGTCACAAGTTTCTTCTGCCCTTGTTCGTACATTTGAATTGTATGAATAGGCACTCCGCTTAACAGCGATAAATCTTGCTGCGATAAGCCCAACGCTCTTCGACGAATTTCCAAATTCGTTTCAGGCAAAGAAATCCGTCTATCTAGTTCTTCCACAAACTTCATTAAATCCGCTTCATGCAAAGTAGGATACCACGCAAGGAGTTCCTTTAAGGTTACTCGCATGTGGATATACCGAAACGATTTCTTTGTAAACCATTGATAATATGCCAAACTCCACCCCAACCAAAATTCGGGTGTTCTATATAGCATTTGATAAGGAAGAATAGGATTATCTCTATTTTCCGTTATCGTCCAATATAATTCCACTCCGGATTTACCTGCAATCAAATTCGGGTCGCCGTTTTCAAAATGAACCGCTGCTCCACTATCGATAAATCTCTTAAACACGAAATCTATATCTTCATGCTTAATATTTACTGCGTAATCGAGCATCGTCGCCAGCGTATTCATTGCGTTATTCAAATAGAATTCATTGTACGCCCTATCATATACGCGGGTCGCCATTTTTGACTCCTCCTCTTAAAATATCAATCATATATAATTCGTTTTCGCTCGTTTGTACGTTTGCACGTTCCTCTACGTATTTTGCTCTTGCTTTTTTGTCACGCTTATCGTATGCGCTAAAATACTTCAAATTATCAATATCTTCGCTTTCCATAAAGCTCAACTGCGAAAAGGCTTTTTCGGAAATCAATACAACCTGCATACCAAGTTTTCCTAATTTCATTGCCTTTGCGAGCTTTTGAACGCTAATCGTATTGTTCAAAAAATCTTCTGCAAACGAGAAATACGAATCGTCTGCTCTATAACCTTTAATTACGTCATACTCGGCAACGTCCACGTCAAAATTGTCTAATAAATATTTTTTTGCTTCTACACTGATAGGCGACGTTAACGTAAACGTGCGGTTTTTCAATAAAAGCGCCATCCAATTCAAAATGCTATATTTTGGTGTGGACAAATCCAATACCTTTAAGCTTTTGCCTTGTAACTCATATTTATTCACTACGGCAGGACGGTCTTTTACCTTTGCTGCCCATTCACACGCCAATTCATAGTGTTCAGTGCAGTAAAAGCCCATTCCGTAATCATTCGTTGCTTTTCCCCCGTCTAATACAGGCGTTTGTATTTGATGATCCGTTCCGTGATATAAAATAATATTTTTCATTGCTTTCTCCATCCTTATTAATAGTATATCACCAAAGTACCATAATTGTCAACAATTTTTGAAATATTTTCTATTTATATATCACCAAAGTAAGACAATTCTAAACAAATTTTATTGTTTTAATTCTTCACATGGCAATTTTTACTGCCGTTCTACCAAATAATCGATACTCACATTGAAATAATCCGCCAAACGACAAAGCATATCTATATCAGGTTCGCGTTCTTCTCGCTCATACCGAGAATAGACCAACGGTGAACAGCCAACCTTTTCGGCTACAGCTCTTTGCGATATCCCCATTTCCACACGAAGTTCTTTTAAACGCATATCAATCCTCCCAATCAAGGATATCACACAGCATACTATACGCAACAGATTTTTTACCATATTTTTTAGAAGAATGATTTCCATAGTAATAACCATATTCTTCCACATGGCACTCGCATCGCCAAACAGGATTTCCATCGTCATCATACGTTTCAATAAAGTTATACCAGGGTTCTCCAATATATCCTTTTTGATATAATTCTTGAAGTTGGTTGATTGCTCTATCAAAATCTGGTTCTCCCACTTCGTCAATGGGAAGAATCAACTCGTTTTCTTCTTCTAAATACTCATAAGCGTCCTGTGCCGCGTTCATTCTGGCTTCCCGTTTGGAGTATCCATATCCCTCAAAACCGCCAAATTCATCCGATAAACACAACGAACATTTATAACCGTCATCCCCTTCGTAAAACTCATAATACGGCAATTCACCGTACTTTTTTTGACACCAAGTTTGAATTAGGTCAACGTAGTTGTTATCATCTTGAAATCCGTTTTCAAGATAATATTCAATATCCAACATTCTATCAACAACGTTTTCTAATTCTTCTGCGTCCCATTCACAGTCGATAGCGACTGCGCCTATGATTGCCTCAAATAAATCTTCTTTCACAGAGTCTTGATTTTGCGCCTCTTGCTCCACATCTCCTTTCCCCATTAAAAGATAGTCGGCGAAACCAAGTACGTCTATTCGATGCGCAAGCATCTTCTTGCAAACCAATTTCTTTTTTATCTCCGTCAACTGCCCTTCCGTTTTATCGGACGCATATTTGCCGTTTTGAGTTATTTCGCCGTAGTATTCACTAAGCTTTTTTATTACAACAAATTCAAGAGCCTTATCGCCATAAAACTCCAACACCTCGTTATGATGCGCCCCGTTCCCTTCTTCCGAATAAGACTTGCGGGTAAACGCTTGTCTTAACAGTTTCGGCTCGGTAAAACCATACTCTAACTGTTCTTGGATAAATTGTAAATCTCTGTCATTCATAATAAAATGACCTCCTTGTATTTTTCTACAAGAAGGTACAATAATAGCCCGACAAAGCCCACTACTCCCGTGTGCTTACTTCGGGCACCAGTAAATAAAATGTGTTACATAAATCAATTGCATTTACAAAAAACCACTTGCATAGTTTTGGGTAAACATCTTTGTTTTATGTCCGACGTTTTAAGTACTCGTACCAACTTGTACTGTCATTATAGCATAATTGTTAAGAAACGTCAAGCCCTTTTTCTATCCGTTTTGGATAGAAAAATTATGAATTATCCAACTAAAAAATCGAGCTATAAAAACATAGCTCGATTTTTTGTTACTTTTTCTTTTTTTGCGCCCACTCATCCATACTTTTACGAAGAGCATCTACGCAATCAGGATGTTCTTTAGCAAACTCTACAGCGTGACTTTTATCAAGGATAATCCCACGACGTTTTATTTCTGCCCGCATATCCTTTTTGCTAACCTTTTTATCCCCCGCTTTTGTTTGATACACGATACTCGACTCCGGCATTCTTAACTCTTTTTCCATGTAATCAGGAATTATAACCCTGCGGTTCATTTTCCCCAAATTATAAGTATCCCTTTTTATAAAGGCTTTGGGAATTAACAACTTCGGCTGGTTATCAACGGGGCAAATATACTGTTTTTCAACAGTTTTAACCCAAGAATGGCTCACATCATCCCAATACATAGCGGTAACTTTTTCTCGCAATGGAATGTTATGCAATTCGCACTGTTCGCGGGTATAATCGATAAGTACTTTTCTTATAACGTTGGTATACAAATCGCTTACCCTATCATTACTGATCTGCGGAATAAACAACTTGATATCCTCAATTCGTCTCATCGTTTTACACAAGAACGCATCGTCCTTGCAAATTTCACCTAAAATGTATTCCGCTAATTCACCGATACCTCGTCCAGCTACCCCATACTGCGAATAACCTAAACAGGTTTCTTTTGGCTCAGTCAAATACCCACAAAAGAGGTTATGTGCCTGCAACAATCTACCGCTCGTAATTTCCCAACGTATTGTTTCAAAGAAATCAATTGCTACTGCTGTTGCTCGTTTTGCCACAGCCAAATTCAATCTTTCGATTTCATACGGATTCAAAAATCTGCAATTATCGTTCGACAAGTCAACGTTAAAAAAGTCTGCGTTTGTTACGCCTAATTCGTCATATATAAAATGACTTGGATTTAATTTTTTCAAAACAAAAAATCTCCTGTATAATTTATTCTATCTTTATAAAAAAAATAGTAAAAAGCAGTTAGATGATACTAAAAATCATCATAGGTGAGCATAATTGCTCGAGTTTAAGTGTTGCAAAATGGCAAAAATCACTAAAACTTTTTTCCGCTTTTTACTTGACAGAATAAAAAATATAGGGTATAATAAATAGCACTTGAGATTATTTATTATTTTATAAGTTTTAGTAATCTTGCTCGGAGACTTTAGGAAATGGCCGTTTCTTAAAGTCTTTTTTCTTTTAATTTTTTTGGTTTTAACTCTATCATTTTCCCTCCTTTTTAATTTTCTTCGCCGTCAGCCGCACCACGCTTTTTGCTTTCCTTGGCTGTTTTCAAATCGAAAACAAAATAATCTCCATCGGACACGTAGTACCCTGTTACCGTTTTTTTGATTTTTTCATATGTTGTACCACACAAGGAAGCAATTTTATTGATAAAGTCCTTGTTGTATATACGAGCATATTTACCAGAAATCTTCAGTTCAACCGCGGACTCCGCATCGGCTTCACATCTCATAATTGCAATTTCCTTTGTTTCTTCGGATAAATAAATTTGCACATACGATGCGCCGTCCAACTTTTTGTATAGATTAACACTCAAAAATAACCCATTCTTGCTAATCACAATACTCGGAATCCCTTGCTCCATCGATTGCAACTTAAATCTCGCATCTATCGCCACTTTTTTAACCTCCTTTTCAGCTCTTTCCTATATTATATCATGTTTCGTGAAAAAGTCAACACTTCTTTCACAATTTTTTATGAACTTTTTTGGATTTTTTTAAAAAATCGTCGATCCGTCATCAATAACGATAGCATCTTTCGTTTTGCCGTTCGTTCCAAAACTCGTTGAGTGCTCCATTAATCAATCATGGAAAGCAGCTTCCTTTCGTATGAGAGACTCTCTCTTCTCAATTTCCATTTTTCATACCGCTTAATACATAATTGTGCGCAATCACGAGAAACGCCGAAAAATCTTGCCAATTGTATACAGTCCTCAATCCGATACAAATCCATTATAGGATAGGGCGCCAATGAATATCCCGCAAAATAATTCGCCATTTGATTCGCCAAATCACTTTCGTCTTTATGCCCCAACAAAATATGCCCTATTTCATGCATTATTGTAAAGCGTTGTCTCTCTTTGCACTGCAAATTATCATAGAAAATGACGAAGCATTTTTTTTCAGGATCATACAAACTAAATCCATCCGCGCTTATCCCATAAATTTCACGTGTAGCCACATTCTTTAGTTGGGTAAAAGGCTTCAACAGATAGTTCTTTTTTCGAGCAACCGCAAATGCATCAATGGGAGTTTCCGTAATGCCCACTTCTTCATATAAATCAACCACAAGCGCTTCAATCCGCTCGTATTCGCGCGAGGGTATAAATAGCCTCCCACTATATTCATTATCAATCATCTAGAAGCAACCTCATCAATTTTAACTTTTCCTCTTTATCCATAATACCTACGCCACGCGCAACAAGCCTAAAAATTCCTTCAAAGCTACTTTCATCCATAGTGCCGCTTATTAAATAATCTGAGGTTGTATGCAAGGCCGTAGCTAAATTTGCTATCACTTCTGCTTTCGGTTCTCTTTCATTACTTAAATACCTAGACATCGAAGCTTCAGTTACCCCAACCATCCCCGCAAGTTCTTTTTGCGTATAACCGTGTTTCTTTAATAATTCTGCAATTCTATCGCCTATTCGAACAGTAGTCTTTCCTTCCATTTTTATTTCCTCCAACACTCTTACCAATATTATAATTTAAAATTGTATATTTGTCAATGATTTTTTTGGCAAATTTTATAAAAATAAATTTAAAATCGACAAAAATAATAATGAATCGTAAAACAAAATAAACAATAAAGCACGATTAGAAATATGTATTACATAAATCCATTCACGCACACAAGAAAAATAAAAATTAAATAAACCACCTTATACTCCACAATAAAATATCCCCAATCTCTTTAAAAAGAAAATATTTTGATTGATTTTTTTCTATTGATAATTGCTATTATGAGAAGATTGGCTCTGAAGTCAAAAATATAGACGATGAAATACCTTTTGAAATACCTGATAGTTGGTGTTTTACGCGTTTTTCTTCTTTAATTCATATCAATGGTGGCTATGCTTTCAAGAGCGAAAATTATATAGACAAAGAAAACGGCGTAAGGGTGCTACGCATCTCTGATTTCAATGAAGAAGGTTTTAATCAAAAAAGACCTGTATATCATAAATATACGCCCGAATTAAAATCTTTCGAATTAGAAATAAACGACATTATAATGTGTATGACGGGTGGAACTGTTGGCAAATCGTATTTTGTCGAAGAATTGCCTGAACCAATGCTTGTTAATCAAAGAGTCGCTGATATTAAAATAAGCGATAAATTAAACAAGAAATACTTTTATTATTTTATTTTGTCGCCACATATTCAAAAAATTATAGACGAAAGTAAAAATTCCACAAACGACAATATTTCAGTCTCTTTAATAAACTCATTCATTGCACCTGTTCCACCGCTTAGCGAACAAGAACGTATTGTTGAAGAGAGTGAACGCTTTGAGCCGTTGCTTGCCGAATATGACAAATTAGAACAACAAGCAACCAAGTTAGATAGCGAGATTTACGATAAACTTAAAAAATCCATCTTGCAATACGCTATACAAGGCAAACTTGTTGAACAAGATGAAAGCGATGAACCTGCATCAGTTTTACTCGAACGTATTCGTGCTGAAAAGAAGGCGCAACTTGGCAAGAAATACGTAGAAAGTTATATCTATAAAGGTGATGATAACTATTATTACGAACACATCGGAGGAAAAGATGTAAATATCACCGAAGAAATCCCTTTCGATTTGCCTAACGGTTGGGAATGGACTCGTTGGGGTGAGTTATCGGAATCAATTCAATATGGCTTTAATGCACCCGCAAAAGAACAAGGTCGTATAAAAATGGTACGAATTAGCGACATCCACAACAACGCAGTTTTATGGGATAATGTGCCTTATTGTGATATTACCGAACAAGAAATACCGACCTATCTACTGAAAGTAAATGATATTCTTTTTGCGAGAACAGGTGGGACTGTCGGCAAATCATACCTTGTGACAAGCGTTCCTGAAGACGCTATTTATGCAGGATACTTAATTCGTACAAGATATAGCAAAGAATTATCGCCACAATACTTAAAATACTTTATGGAAAGTATTTTATATTGGGAACAACTACGTGAAGGCACTATTGCAACGGCTCAACCGAATTGCAATGGAAAAACATTATCAAGGATGCTTTTACCTTTACCTCCCATTGCCGAGCAAAAGCGCATTGTCGATAAAATTAATGAAATATTTGCAAAATTGTAATATAAAGCCCCTTTTTGATAAGGGGCTTTATGTTTACCACGTTACGATTTTATCAACAATTTCTTGCTGTTCACTTGCAGTTTTTCGTAGGTATATACGAGTGGTTTCAATACTTTCGTGCCCCATAAGGTCGGCGAGCAATGAAATGTCGTTATACTTTTCTAAAAAGTTCTTCGCAAAACGGTGTCTAAACGAGTGTGGATAGACAACTTTCGGATTTAATCCGTATTTATAGGCATAGTTTTTCAACTGTTGAGAAATTCCACGCACGGTAATTCTTTCACCAAAACGGTTCAAAAAAAGGTATCCGCTTGAGATACCTTTTCCTTGTAGCCATATTTCTGTTTCTTTTTTCAACTTGACAGGTATGTAGAGCCTACGTAGTTTTCCACCTTTTGAATACAAATCGAAATATCCCTTAAAAACGTGTTCAACTTTGATTTGTATTAATTCGCTTACACGCGCTCCCGTTGCCGCTAAATAACGAACAACGAAATACCACTCCCAATTCCCGTCTTTTTTCAGGCTATTCTTCAAGAATTTATAATCGGCATCACTAATAACGTTTTCTAAAAAGTTCTTTTGCTGAATTCTTACCGGGGATAGGCGTAGCTTTTCTTTCTTGATAAATTCAAGGTATTTGTTTATCGCTTGAATTCGTAAGTTCACCGTTTTAGGTTTATAGGTTTCCATAAGGTAACCCTTAAACGCCAAAAGGCTTTGCTTGGTTATTTCGCCCGATAGTTGATTATACATACGTATTGTCAACATATAGGCGGAAATGGTGTTCTCGGATAGGTTTTCCCGTCGCAACTTCTTTTCAAATTCGTCTAACATTTTCGTTAAACCTCCTTAAATTAGTGTACTTATATTTTACTATTTAAGAAAATTTAACGCCTTAAAAAACGCCCACCGTAGTGAATATTCCTATTATTATGAGAAGGTTGGCTCTACTGTCAAAAATATAACCGACGAAATACCATTCGATATACCTGATAATTGGTGTTGGGCTCGCTTAGGGTATCTAATAGATTTTTCTAAAAGTATAACGGTTTCTTCAAGTGATATAAACGAAAATGATTGGATACTTGACCTTGAAGATATTGAAAAGGAAACGGGAAAACTATTATGTAAAAAGCGTATGCTTGATATAAAATCTAAGAGTGATAAACATAAGTTTTTTGCGGGTAATGTTTTATATAGCAAATTACGTCCTTACTTAAACAAGGTAATAATCGCAGACGAAAACGGCTATTGCACAACGGAAATTTTAGCGTTTGATTTTGGTCTTAACATAAATAATCGTTTTGTGCAAATCTACCTAATGAGCCCTTATTTTGTGGATTATGCTATGGCAGGGTCTTATGGTGTAAAAATGCCAAGAATTGGTAGTGACCGAGGGAATCTCGCTTTAATACCTATCCCGCCTTTAAATGAACAAGCAAGAATTGTAAATGCCGTTAATAACATCTTTTCAAAAATTAAAGACGAGATTTAACTCTCGTCTTTTTCTATGCGTTTAAGTATTTCTTTTATTTTTAAGCAAATCCGCTCTTGTTCAGCTTGTGGCGGTATAGGGATTAGTGCTTTGTATAAACGGTCATCATTTATTGCAGGATATGCAACGCCTTTGGCGTTTTCCGTACTATTTGCGTATAAATCAAAAATTGGCGAAAGCATATAATAAAACAAAAATTGGTTGTATATTCCTTTCTCGCAACTTAACACAGCAAACCCTGTACTTGCTATCGGCTCGCAAGTAAAATCTTTATCAACAATACACATATTATGCAAATAAGGTCGCACAGTTGAATATAAAATATCGCCGAATTTTATTATTTTTCTTGCTCGTGAAGGCGCTTTATCTGCTGAAATAATATTCTCAACCGAATTTAACTTTTGACGTTTATTATCAATAGAACCTATATCAACATAGGAAAATTCACTTGTAGGGGTTTTTTGACCATTATTATAAACGATGTCTTTTAACCTTGTCCACGACCAGGTATCGGGAATATCAAAGGGCAAATCTTCAACTAAAACAGGCTCGTTTTTACCAACCTTCTCATAATAATAGTTATCATCACCTTTATAGATATAACTTTCTACGTATTTTTTACCGAGTTGTGCCTTTTTCTCGGCGCGAATATGTTCTATCAACACACTTGCGGGCTCATCATTTTCGTCCTGTTCTACAAGCTTCCCTTGAATAGCGTATTGTAGAATAGACTTTTTAACCTTATCAAAGATTTCGTTATCCAATCTTGCCGCTTGCTTTTCAAGTTTATCGTAATCAGAAAGTAAGGGCTCAAACTTTTCAATTTCAGCCACTATACGTGCCTGCTCCGCAAGAGGTGGAACAGGTATAAACATAGCCTGTAGCTTACTGGAATTTAATGTTGATCCTTTAATTGCGTCGGTTTGTTCAACATAATTAACCAACAAACCAAGCGTATTCATAAGATAATCTCTTATAATATTCTTTTCATTTACGTAAGGGAATATTGAAATAATTGCTTCATTGTGGACAGCGTCAACGCCTAAAATTGAAGTTCTCCCCACAGTTAATTTAAAACTCATAAGCAACGTTCCCTGAGGGGATAACATGCCATTGAATTTTTCATTTAGAGCAATTTCACTTATTTTATCTTTGGTTTCCGTAATGATTTTTTTGTCTCGCATATCAGCAATGGAGAACCACGGATATATTCCTTTATTCCAAAACTTATCAGTATGTCTATCAGGAGTTTTACCAAGTTCAAAACACACAAGTTGAGGGAACCTTACCCAACACCAAGTATCGGGTATTTCAAAGGGTATTTCATCATCAATATTCTTGACTTCCGAGCCAATCTTCTCATAATAGCAATTATCGTCACCTTTGAAAATGATTGAATCGCCTTTATCTTTCTTGATTTTTCCTTCTTTAATTAAGCGTTGCTTTTCCGCACGGATGCGTTCAAGCAAAACGGAAGCAGGTTCGTCATTTTGGTCTTGTTTAACAAGTTTTCCCTGTATCGCTAATTGAAGGATGGATTTTCTTAATTGTTCTGCTTTCATTCTTTATCCCCTAACAACGCCATAATTTCGCCAAGCACTCTATCAATATCAGCATCAAGGCTTGCGCGCTTTTCACGATAGTTTTTAATCAAGTCTTGGGGCGCGAGAATCTCTTCTTCCTCGTGGGGATAACCACAAAGGTCGATATTATAGTTGAGCTCAGCAATTTCCGATACGGAATACTTTTTAGCTTTATCAAATCCATCTACTTGCAACTCTACACGATTATCCCACCACTCCATAGCGGGATTGAAATGTTCAAGTTTCATCGGTTTCGTTTTAGAGAAATGCTTATATCCGTTAGGCATGTCCAATCGATAGAACCACGTTGCCGTCGTTGCACCCGTATTATCAAAGAACAAAATATTTGTTGTAATCGACGTATACGGTGCGAAAACGCTATGCGGCATACGAATTACCGTATGTAAATTGAATTCAGAGAGCAATTTCTTCTTGATTGCAACCTTTGCATTATCTGTACCAAACAAGAAACCGTCGGGCAAAATAACTGCAGCTCTACCATTTTTCTTCAAACGGTACATAATAACAGACATAAACAAATCTGCGGTTTCGCTACTTGCTAAATCGGACGGGAAGTGATTTTTTACTTCCGTCTTTTCATTACCGCCATACGGAGGATTCATCAAGATTACATCAAACTTATCTTTATCTGTATAGTCTAACACATTATGGGTTAAAGAATTACCGTGATAAATCTGTGGCATATCAATATCGTGCAAAAGCATGTTCGTTACGCAAAGCATATAAGGAAATTGCTTTTTCTCGATACCGTAAACAGAATTTTCATACGCTTCTACATCATCCGTGCTTTTTACAATCTTATTCAGTTCTTTCAACCAACTCGTCAAGAAACCGCCCGTACCGCAAGCAAAGTCGGCACACTTTTCGCCTATTTGAGGTTTAATCATCGTTGCCATAAAATCGGTAACTGCACGAGGAGTGTAAAATTCGCCCGAAGAACCAGCACTTTGTAATTCTCGCAAAATGGATTCATAAATTTCGCCAAATGCATGGCTTTCTTCATAATCACTTAAATCAAGTTCATCAATTACGTTAATAACCTGACGGAGCAAAACGCCGTCCTTCATATAGTTATTCGCGTCTTCGAACATCGTTTTTACAATTGCCTTTTTGATGGGAGTCGTAGGTGTAACTTCTACACCTTTAACCAGTACTTCCCCGCTTGGATTTTTAATAGACTCACCCTTTAAGACTTTAAAAACAATATTGTTTACAAAATCAAGAAGAGCGTCACCCGTCATACCTTTTCCCGATTCTTCATGCGCCCAATTACGCCAACGGCATTGTTCTGGAATAATCGATTCATAGTCAGAATCATCAAACTCCCAATCGTTTTCTTTGGAATCATAAACTTTCAAAAAGAGCATCCACGCAATTTGCTCAATTCTTTGTGCATCGCCGTTAATACCTGCGTCGTTTCTCATTATGTCACGAATTCTTTTTACAAATCCTGAAATATTACTCATTTTATGCTACCGCCCTATAAATCTCTTGTTGTAATTCTTTTAATGCTCTTATATAGCCATCTTTTCCGCCAAAGAAACTTGCAATTTTGCTCGGTTTGCCGAATTGAATAAACGGATCAAGTTTCAAGACATCAGTATCTTCAATTTCATAGATACCATCGTCCGCGTATTTTTCTAACAATGCTTCCAAAACAGCTCGCGCTGCATCGCCATATTTTGCGAACACATTGCGTTTTTTAACGTTTTCTGCGCGTTCACGTCTGGTCAACGGCTTTTGATTGAAAGCAACATGGCAAATGAAATCGAAGTCATCCACGTCTTCCATTCCTTCGTCTTTTTTAATTCGTTCCAAATCAATACCACGACTTAAGAAAAGTTCATGAATTTTTGCCTTCTTTTCTTCCTTCGACCATTTCAAAATAAAGTTATCCAACGAAGCGAACTCGCTGTATATATTTGCTTTTGTATAGTCTATAATACTTTCTTGTCTTAATAACTTACCATCCGCATCATATACAGCAACAATCTTCTGCAAAATTCTTACTTCGCAACCACGAGAATCCACCACATATTTATGTTTGAGTGCAATAGGCGGATCAGGTAAAATTACATCACCGCCTGGCAGATCTTTAGGTTCAACATGATGGAAATTCTCATCTTGTTCAATCGGACCATCCCAATCAGGATCAGCAAACAAGCGAGTTACTCCGCGGAAGTCCATAATCATAAAGTGTGATTTACCTTCATCCCAACGAAGTCTTGTCCCACGCCCGATAATTTGCTTAAATTCCGTCATAGAACCGATCATTTCGTCCAGCACGATAAGTTTTACCATCTTGCAATCTGCACCCGTAGAAAGCAATTTGGAGGTGGTCGCAATGACAGGGTATTTCGCCGATACAGAAATAAAATAATCCAATTTACTCTTGCCGTAATCATCACTACCTGTTATTCTTACCACGTAATCGGGATTTTGTTGACACATATCTTGGTTACATCTTACCAATGCCATGCGCATTCTTTCCGCTGCATCTTCCGTTGCACAAAATACTATCGTCTTTGACATTCTATCGGTAGCTTTTAAGTATTCCGTGATTTCTTTTGCTACCATATCAATTCGATCTTGAATAATGATATTATAATCGTAATCGCTATTATTATAAATACGGTCTTCTATCTCATATCCGTAAATATCGCATTGACCTTTATACGGTCTCCAGCCATCGCTGATGTCGGTTCGAATATTGATAACTCTAAACGGCGCAAGAAAGCCATCGTCGATACCTTCTTTTAAGCTATATTTATACA
Source organism: Candidatus Scatosoma sp. (assembly GCA_045644545.1). Classification (GTDB taxonomy): domain Bacteria; phylum Bacillota; class Clostridia; order Christensenellales; family Borkfalkiaceae; genus Scatosoma. The sequence continues at coordinate 61,330 of JAZRHC010000011.1, forward strand.
AAGGTTCGCCGAAATAATCGATGTTGGATATGTACGCCGTTTCCTTGGGCGTTGCCGTCATACCAATTTGCGTAGCAGATGAGAAATATTCAAGGATTTTTCTCCATCTACTATCTTCTTTTGCGCTGCCACGATGACATTCATCAACGATAATCAAGTCAAAAAAGTCAGAAGCGAACAACTTGCTATATCTTGCAAGCATCTCTTCATCGGATTCTTCTCCATCACGCTTATTGCCAACCAATTGCTGATAAAGCGCAAAATACACCTGATGTGAGGTAATAGTAGTTTTATCGTCCTTAGCAAAATTGATTTTATGTATTACTTTTTCAAGCGGTGAAAAATCTTGTTGAATGGATTGATCCACTAAATTATTTCTATCCGCCAAATACAATACTTTTTGCTTTTTACCACTTGCCAATAAGCGATACACAATCTGGAAAGCCGTATACGTCTTTCCTGTGCCAGTAGCCATAACCAACAAAATTCTATCTTGCCCTTGCGCAATTGCATCTAATGTACGATTCACCGCTATTCGCTGATAATATCTAGGAGGATAGGTATTTTGGCTTGTATAATACGGCTGACTTAACATTCGAGCTTGCTCTGCAGTCATACCGTTCCCACCATTAAGTTCAGATGCGTATCTCCCATACAATTCATCCGGTGATGGGAACTCGTCCAAACCTATTTCTCTTTCGACTCCAGTTAAAAAATCATATTCCTGAAAAGCATCGCCATTGGAACTATAAGCAAAAGGAACATCAAGCATTTGAGCATATTGCTTGGCTTGTTGCATTCCAAAAGACACCAAATGGTTGTTATCTTTGGCTTCCACGATAGCGATAGGCATTTCTCTATTGAAATAAAGAATATAATCAGCTTTTTTAGGAGCTTCACGCGAAACAATATTTCCTCTAATATTTATTTTGCCATCGGTGAAACACACCTTTGTTTCCATCGTGATTTTATCTTTCCATCCTCTTCCTAAAAGAGCAGGTGTTATAAAATTCAATTTGATGTCTTCTTCAGTCATTTGTTTTTTATCGAGAATAGTCATTTTGTTCTCCTTATATGTTCCGATAATTTTTTATTATCGGAAGTTATAGGGTAAAATTTTTTATTTTACCCCTAAACTCGCATACAATTTTTCAAGTTCAGCATCGATTTCTTCAACCGTCATATCGTCTTCTTCAAGCCGTTCTTTAACATAAGTTGTGGACATTAGATCGTAATTTTTATCCGCAATCGTTTGCAGACTTATATTCGACGACAATCCTTCTATTTCTGTATTGTTATGGAAAATATCTAAAATTTTATCTAAGCCTTCTTGCGTAATTGAAGTAAGTTTCCCGTTTGCTTTTTGCACGTATTTAGCAAAGCCTGTACTGTGTGCATTCAGAAATAATACTTTATCTCCCTTTTGCTGTTTTGATAAAACCAAAATGTTGATTGTTACCCCCGTACCAAACCAATTGATGGGCAATGCAATCACCGCTTGCAAATATCCTTTATTTACAAGTTCTCTCTTGATTGTTGTTTGCATTTTTGCTGTTCCAAAAAGCAACCCACTAGGAACTGTTACAACCGCTAATCCGTTTTCGTCTAAACATTCTAACGTCTTATAGATTGATAAAATTGTACTATCGATAAGCCCTGCGCCATAGCGCAGGTTAGGCACTCTCATTCCTATCGGTGCATCGATAAATATTTTATCTGCTTGCCATGCAATATCGGGATTACTAAGAACATCTACGCAATTCATTTCTATGTGCTTATATCCATTCATTATATAAAGCATTGCCGCAATGGAAAGCGTTTCCCTGTTAATATCTGCATTAATAATATTACACTCTTGATTCCCCACCGACAAAACGGTTGTTGTACCGGTCCCAGCTGCAAAATCTAAGAATGTCTCACCCTCTTTTATCTGTAAAATCCCTTGAGAAAGAACACCTATTTCACTTTTAGATGCAAACTCTCCCATAAAACGATTACCGTCGCTTCTAGTTTGCATCCCAGCCAACAAATCTTGAACCAACATCCGCCCTTTTTCTTGCGAATTAGACTCCTCTGTTAAATCAATCCCAGCTAATGCATCCATGATTCGCTTGAATCCGTCAAGTGTCGCCGTTTTCCTATTCCAACTACTGTCTAACCCAAACAATTCTTTGGCATATTCATTTATCGAATCTTTCAGCAAGCCATTCAAATGGTAATAGTCATCTACAATTTGCAAAACAGGAATAAGTGCATTCGGCCCTCCTTCAACATCTCTCGCTGCTAACATTTTTTGCACAAGCGCATAATGTTGCATATCTTCCTTTGTAGAGGCTCCTACAAAGTTGTCCGTTATATATTTTAAGAAAAATAAGCGCACTGCACTAAATCCTGTATTTTTTGTATAAAAAACCCTATTTAATTCTTCCTGCAGTAAAAATATTTTTGCTGTGTTTTGTATATCAATTTTTCCCATTTATTTCACCATATTGATAAATTGAATATCATTTCTTTTCGTTTCCAATTCCACAATTTTTTTCAACGTGGAAATTTTAGTTTGAGTTTCTCTATATTTTTTCCCTATTGTCATTTGTTGTTCTATTTCAGGAATTGGAATTTCAATTTCTTTTATCTTTCCTATAGATAAAATAGTCATGACTGCCCCGACGACTTTCGCTCTCAATTGCTCCTTGCATAATTTGCTGTTTAAGAAAGCCTGCAAGTAATCTTTATCTATCAAGCCCTTATTTCGGATAATCGCACAAAAAGAAGGAATCAAACAACCTACTGTATTCTCGGTAATCGTAGCAGAATCAAAGGGGGTTGAAAGCTTAATAACAATATCGCCCAAAGAAGTAATTCGTTTGGAATCAATAGGCATTACAAATTCCGTTTCACCTGTTACTTTATCAAAAATATTTATATCTGTTACGATAATTTTCTCTTCAGCAATATCCTCAAGATTAATCAATCCCTCAGCCGTAATCGCCTTAGGAACTATCACTTTCATAGTTTTTGTCGTGATATAATCTCCTGTTTCTTCGGGTTTATCCGCTTTTACACGACTCATAATTTGACCGCTATAAATATCAACCACTTCACCCAACTTAACAACTTTCATATGGCATACCTCATATTATTATAAATTTGATTGGCTGTAATGTACTTTCGAGGATTGCGTAAACGCTTTTTACCTACGAAGATAGCCTTGCGGCTTATCTCCTTTTCTTTAAAAAAATCTTCTGGCTCGTCCATTATATTTTCTTCGTAATACGCTCTTTGGTCCTGCACGTTTTTACAAAAGAAAAACGGATCTTTCTCTTTTTCTTCTTGAATGGCTATATATTCACCAATAGAAATCGGCTCTACACTTCTTATTGCATCTTTGTGATGATGTTTAACTCGAGGAAACCTACGCACCTTCTCTGCTGCATCTTTTCCGCTTTCAGCTTTAACAGCAAAAATCTTTTCAACGTAATGCCCCTTACCAACATGTCCACATTTTGCCACAACTTTGTACGTTTTCATTATACTACTCCTTTTGAAACAAGTCAAGTATTTTTATAAACTTGTTTCATTTTTTGATTGAAATATTTTTTATGTTCAACTGTTGTAGCAATATAATAGCACAAGAAATAGTGCTTGTCAAGCATTTTTCGAAAATTTTTTGAAATATTTTTTATGTACAATTATTTTTTATTGAAAAAAAGCTCTTCTTTACCTGCTTTTCGCTCGTTTTATTTGTCCCAAACAAAAAAGCCGAAAGGGGCAAAATTGCCAACCTTTCGGCTTTTTATTGAGTTTGCGCTATTGTGGACAGCCGTCGCTGGAGCCGTAACAGTTCCCTATCTTCCTTTCGATAAGTCAAACACCCGTCGATGTACTGAAAGCCTGAGCACCTACCCTTGTTACGTTTTTATTATAGCAAAAAACGCCGAAAATGTCAAGCTGTTTTGCAAGTATTTCTCTATTATTTCGCCCTTTACGGGCCACGGATTTTACCTGTTATAACAAGCTTGTTAGATATATTACTTATGCAGTCATACTTACAGTCTTTACAACACCAGCACAGAGAAATATACGCGCGTATTATAGGAGCAAAAAGTGCAACGCTTTTTTTTGACAAATTCGTATCCGCATCAGGGCGTTCTTCTTCCTTTTCGCAAGGATACCACAAATTAAAAATTAAGCAACCTTTTGGACCGGGCACTCGTTCCAAACGAAAAACGTTCTTATGCTTTTGAAAGAATCTCCACACCTTTGTCTTTTCCCAGCCCCAACGCTTTCCAAGGTATTCCAAAGTCAATACCGCATCACAACGATACTGCACGGACGCAGCGAAAAAAGAAAATGCGTTGGACGGGTCTTCCGATACCGTATGGCACCACAAATCCATCCACGCATCCGATTCTTCAAAAACGTAATTTCTCGCCGTCAAACGCTCGGTAAGCGTTCTCGGCACGCACAAAAATCCATACCCGTTCACGGCGTACACCGCACCGCAATCTTCCCCGTCGCAAAGCAACACCAAATCCAAAACCCGATAGGTCAGTTTCTTCGTTTCCTTGTCTATTTCGTATTCGATATAGCCAAGTTCCGTCAGCTTGTCCAAAATCTCGATTGCCTGCCGTCTGCTCTTTACACCTAAAATACTCTTCAAACCGACGATACCGCCAACCCACGTACCACGTTCTACTTCGTTTTGATGATTGCAATAAAGTGCAACGCCTTTGCGATACGCCACCTTGACCGCTAATTTCGCCCAAAAACCGAAAATCCCTTTCCCGTCGGGTAATTTATCGCGAAACAATTTTACCCACTCAAATTTCCGCAAACAACGCATCGCATACCTCCTTAAAATTTATCAACGTGTTCCCGATTTCAAACGACCTAACTCGACACTATGAAGGAACACGTCGGCTCGGTTTTTTTGCAAAAAGAAAAATCTTGGCTCGGGAATACGGATTTGCCAAGATTTTTGTTATTTTTTCTTCTTTTTTGTTGTGTTCCCAGTCCCCAGTTGCACTAAAATACGGACCGTGCAAAAATCTGAAAACTGTTTTTCGTCCCATCCTTCTTCGTTTTGGATGAACCGAAAATGTGGAAAATACATAGGAAAATGCAGGATTTCCGTGTATTTTCGCCCTATTTTCGTTGTAGTACTACAAGAGTCTCCACGTGTTTGGTTTGGGGAAACATATCGTACGGCTTAACGCTCTTAATCGTATAATACCCCGACAAGCCTTCGTCCGCGTAATTCTCGTTCTTTAACAGCTCGCCGTCCTTTTTCACTAAGCTCCCCGTCAAGATCCCTAAATCCCGCGCGAGCGTGGACGGATTACAGCTGATAATCGTCAACTCCTCAATCCCGCTTTCTAAAAGCGCTTTCAACACGCTTCTGTGGATTCCCGCGCGCGGCGGGTCGAGGATCAAACGCAACTTCTCCCCTTTCTCCTTTTTAAGTACTTCGGGCAGTTTTTCTTCCACGAGCCCGCAGATATTCGTCATATTTTGTAAGCGGTTTTTGGCTTTGAGCGCGTCCGCGCAACGCACGGCTTCTTCTTCCAGCTCGATTCCGTACACCCTTTTGGCTTTTTTTGCAAGCATCGCCGTGAGCAAGCCGCCGCCCGAATAGGCGTCGATAATCACCTCTTCGCCCGTTCCCGCGACCGATTTGATCGCCTCTTTATACAGCTTCGTGCGCACGTTTTCGTTGACTTGCAGGAAGGTGACGGGACCCGCTTCGTAGGATATCCCCTGCTCCGTCGCCTCAAAAATGCCCGTACCGTGTACGAGTTGAAACTCTTTTCCGAAGATTACGTTAGTCGGTTTATCGTTGAAATTCAAATACAGCGTGAACTCGGAAAAGCTCCCCTTTAAAAGCTCGATAAAATAGTCGAGGCCGGGCAATTTCCGCTTCGCTGAAACGAGGGTGATAATAAACTTCCCGCCGAGCTCGCGAACGACGATATGCCGAAGCGCACCCGCGCCCTTTTCCTCGTCGTAGCCCTCTACCTTACATTCGCGCGCGTAGCGTTTGACGATCGCCACGATCTTCCCCGACCAGTCGGGGTGAATGGCGCAGGACTCCACGGACACGATACGGTGGCTTCGTTCGGCGTAAAACCCGACCACGGTGTTCCCCTCTTTATCCACGCCGATGGGCATTTGCAATTTATTGCGGTAGCCGTACGGCAAGTCGCTTGCAACCGCTTCGGGCACTTCGATCTGGATTCCCGCGATCTTTTTAAGGCAATCTTTCACCCGCGCCGCCTTGAACGCGAGCTGATCGGGATAGCCGATATGTTGCAGATCGCACCCCCCGCAACGCAGGAACACGGGGCATTTTGCCCGCGCGCGCATTTCGGCGGGCGTTAAAATCTCTTCGAGCTTGCCGTAGCCGATATTGCCTTTGAGCTTTAAAATTTTAAAGCGTACTTTTTCGCCCGGTAAACAAGCAGGCACGAAAAAAGTTACCCTTTCGTGCCTGATAACGCCTTCCCCGTTCGAGCCGAGCGATTCGGTGATTGCGCATACGATATCGTTTTTTTCCATAAAACCTACCTCCTTATCGGAAGTGTACGGCGGCGCGCCGTTATTTCTTGATCAGTCTGTTTACGACCGTATTCACCGTGTAGCGGCATTTATAAGTAAGATAGTCGTAAAAGAAAAAGAACGCCGTGCCCGCGATCAAGAGAATGGGCAGGAAATATTTATCCACGAACGCGATCGACGTGGTCATTTCGAAAACGAATTTCCAAATCAGATACATCGCCCCGTCGAACCACGCGGCTTTGACGAACCCCGCGACCCAGCGGTTGACCCTGTATTTGAGCTGCAATTCGTTGACGAGCGGGTGAAGTCCGAAAAACACGATAAACGGCAGGATATCGAAAAATCTCGCGAGGCTGAAAAGCAAACTGAGCAAAGAGGTCGCCAAATACGCCAAAATATACCCCCGATAGCTCTTTTTCGCAAGCGGCAGCATCAGCGCGATCCCCGAAAAGAGATACCCCGTTAAAAGCAATATCTCCGAATAGACCCCGATCGTAAGCATTATCGTTGCGAACGCGCACGCGATCGCCGCGAGCGCGATTTCGTAAGCCGTGATCTTCTTCATTCTTCTCCCTTATCTGCAACCGCAACAAAGGCTGAACAAGCAATCCACGCAAAGATAGGTATAGCAACAGGAAATACAGTTCGAGCAAGCGTTTCCGCCCATCTGCTCGTCGCCGTAGGGAGAATTGGGCTCGCCCGCGTAGGGATTTTGCTGTTGTTCTCTGCGGCGGGCTTCCTGCTCGTTATATTGCGTTTTTGCGTTGAGCTTGCCGTAGGCGTCGCGGTATTTTTTATTTTCAGGGTCCATCTGCATCGCGATTTCAAGCTGTTTTTTGCTCTCGTTCGCCCAGTTTTTTTTCCAGAATACGACCGCCTGCAAATAATGCCATTCCGCGCTTCTCTCGTTAAAATCGTCGAGCTTTGCCTGCGCTTCGGAAACCTTATCCGCCTTTAACAGCGCGGCGATCTCCTCAAAGGAGCTTTGCCCTTCGGTATTCTGCTCGCGCTCTTTTCTCGACTCGATAATCTCGGCGTACGCCGCGTCGAGCTTATTTAACATTCTCGCCGCTTCGTTCCCCGCTTCGCCGTCGAGCCATCTTTCTTCCTTATACTTGGCTTTCAGCTCCTCGTAGCGGGCTTTGATCTCTTCGTCGGTTGCGGATTCGTCGAGCCCGAGCAATTCGTAGTATTCGTTCATTTGCATAATAAAGTTTATTCCTTTTTAGTATTCTCGTTATTTTGTTTTTTCTTTTTACAGCCCTTGCAGCCCTCGCCCGCCATAATGCGGTTGGTCATCATAGGCAACCCGCGAAGCAGGATATTATCCGACAAGTCGCGGTTGAAGCGGAACGGGATCTCGCAAAGGTTTGCGCGGATATCGAAAAACAGCGTTTTGAACGCGAACTCTACGCTTTCGCGGTGCTTTTCTATCATTTCCGTGCGACAAGCCGCGGGGAACTCGTTCAAAAACGGGTTGTACGCGCCCTTTTTCAAATCCTTGTCGTAATCGTCTAACGCGTCGATCAAATAAATCCATTTCCCGAGCGAATAAAAGAGGTTACGCGTATAGCTTGTGCGTTTTTCGCCTAAAACGTAATCGGAAAATTCAGCCAACATATTCGCCGTGGCGTCCGCCGAGCGATCCAGCCCCGCGCCGCCTTCTTTTTCCAGCCTTTCTTGCGCAGACATATTTTCTTTGACGATCCGCGCGATCTCGGGGTATTTCTGCGTCGCGCGCTTATGCCCCTTTTTGAACCAAAGCCGCTTGCCCCTGCCCTTGTCGCCGTCCGCGATATCGTCGGTATACTTATAATACACGAGCTCGGTGTTCAGCGCGCCGAGCATTCGGGTCAGCTCGTCCGTTTCCGCCATTTGACGAGCGCGGATACAATGCGTTAAACAATGGGATTTTTCGATCTTTACGTCCTGCCCCGCGATATTGTGCAAAATGACGGATAAAAAAGTCACGTCGTAGGAAAGCCCCATTCGGGCGCGGTGTCCGCAGACCTCGGCAATCCCCTTGCATACCCCGCAATACATCGCCCTATATAAAATATCGTCTTTGATATATAAGTGCGGCGTATCCGTGCGCACGTATCCGAACATAACTGCCTCCGCTTTCTTATTATTATAACACGCCTGCGAAAAAAAGGCAATCGCAGGGCGCGCTTTTTAAAAGATATAACGGGATTTTCACCCTTTTAACAAATTTCCCCTGTTTCACGGGAAACAAAAGCGCAAAAAACCCGCGTTTATCCAATGCTTTTTCGGTTATTTTTGATCGGGTACGGGAATGATCTGCCCGCCTACGAACTTCATTACTTCCGCCGCCATTTTTTCAAGGTCGTTGGCGACCACCCCTTTAAAGCGCAAGGGACGATAGCGCAAAGCGACGAGCGCCTTGGGCGGCTTCATCGCCGTTAAAAGATTCAAGCGCTTGATGCCTTTGAAGCTGTCCTTTACGTCGTTCCCCGAAAGGGCGTAAAGCACGTCCTGCGGGAATTTATAAGGATTCGCCGTCGAGAGCACGACCGTCGGGCGTTCGTCCTTTTTCTCCATTTTTTCGCGGTATTTATTATATACGGCGAGCGCGACCCCCGTGTGGGTGTCCATCGGATAGCCGTATTCGTCGAATACCTCGTACATTGCTTCCACCGTGTCGTCCTCGCTTGCAAACCCGCCGAAAAAGTCGCGATCGAGCTTGACTCTTTCCGCTTCCGTGACCGAATAGGATTTGGTTTCCGCGAGCTGTTTCATCCGCTCTGCGGTGAGCGCGGCGTTGCGACCGCTGATTTCAAAGAGCAAACGCTCTAAATTGGAAGAGATCAAAATATCCATTGAAGGCGACATCGTGCGGAAGAAATTGCGATCGATATCGTACACGCCTTTTTTGAAGAAGTCCGCGAGCACGCGGTTTCTGTTGGACGCGCAGACGAGCCGTCTTACGGGCAAGCCCATTTGCTTTGCGTACCAGCCCGCCAAAATATCCCCGAAGTTGCCCGTAGGCACGACGAAATCTACCTCGTCCCCCATTTCGATTTGGCTGGACGTGATAAGGTCGATATACGCCGAAAAATAATACGCGATCTGCGGCGCGAGCCTGCCGAAGTTAATGGAGTTCGCGCTGGATAAAAGGGTGTTTTTCGCCTTTAAGTCGGCGTTGAATTTTTCGGAAGCAAACAGGTTTTTCACCGCTCTTTGGCAGTCGTCGAAATTGCCCTTAACGGCGGACACGAACACGTTGTTGCCGTCTTGAATACTCATTTGCAAACGCTGCATTTTGGAAACGCCTTCGTCGGGGAAGAACACCGCCACTTTCGTGCCCGGCACGTCGCGGAAACCTTCCAGCGCGGCTTTGCCCGTGTCCCCGCTCGTCGCGGCGAGAATCAAAACGTCCTCTTTCACGCCGAGCGTTTCCATACTCTTTTTCAAAAGGTACGGAAGCACGGTGAGCGCCATATCCTTAAAGGCGCAGGTCGGACCGTGGAAGAGTTCGAGGATATACATTCCCCCGTCGATCTTCACGAGCGGCGCGGGATCAGTGCCCTCGAAGGTGGAATACGCCTTCGTGCAAGCCTCCTTCAAAAATTCCTCGCCCAAATCGTCGAGGTATTTAGAAAGGATAAACGCGGCGCGTTCGGGATAGTTCATCTCCGACAGCTTGTCCATTTCTTCCCGCGTTACGCAAGGGAAAGTTTCGGGAACGAACAACCCGCCGTCCTTTGCAAGACCTTTTACGATCGCTTCCGCGCCCGTGACTCTTTCTCCGCCTCTCGTGCTGATAAAATACATAGTTTTCTCCTACTTTTGAAATTTATTCTTAAATTTTCCCGCGCCGAAAATTGCTCATAACGCGAGAAAACGACCGTCTTTCGACCGTCTACCAAAAATCCCCCGAAATTACTTTTGAAAAAGAGAGCCGAACGGAATCCGCTCGGCTCTCGCCGTTCGCTTAGAGATACTTCGCTACGAAATCAGGAAGCTCTTCTTTGCTTGCCGACACGGAAACGGTGATCGTAAGCCCGTTCTTTTCCGCGACCTTTTCGAGCATATAGAAGAATTCCGCCATTTCCGAAACGGGTTTGCCCGCAATGCGGACTACGCCGTCGATATATACGTACTCGTTGTCGTGATTGCCCGCGATAACGCCTTTAATAAATCCGCAGAGCGCAACCTCGCCCGCTACGTTATATTCGCTTACGTCGATAAAACGCACTTCGCGTTCCAAATCGTACATACCGCGCTTGGTATCGGTGATAAAAATCAAATGCCCTTTCGCTTCTTTGACCGCCGCGTTTGCCGCTTCGATCATAAGCTTGGTTTTGCCTGTTCCTTTCGCGCCGTAAATAACTTTAATCATAAATAAATCCTCCCCGGATAGTCGTACTTCCCGAATTTTACGCGTTGCCGTATTCGGGTTAATTCTATTCTACCAAATTTTTCGTATAATTTCAAGGGTTTGGGCGAAAAAATTTCTCAAAATTCGAAAAATTTTTTTAAATATTAAAAAACAGGGTCGTTTTTCCCTGTTTTTTGAGATTTTTCGAATTTTGAACGGCTCGGGTCAAGGAGAGAATCCCCTTTTTTTATTTCAACGCCGCGACGAATTTCGAGATTCGCGCTAAGCCTTCTTCGATATCTTGATCGCTCAAAGCGTAGGAAAGGCGCACGCATTCGGGAGAACCGAAGGATATCCCCGGTACGGTCGCGACCTTTTCTTCGTCGAGCAGGATATCCGCGAACGATATCGAATCTTTGATCTCTTTGTCGCCGTATTTCTTGCCGTATAACCCGTCTACTACCAGCATTACGTAGAACGCGCCGTCGGGCTCGACTGCCGAAACCCCGTCGATCCCTTCGATCAGCTTCAAAAGCTTCGCGCGGCGGGCGTCGAATACCTTCCGCATTCCCTCTACTTCCTCTGCGGGGGAGTTGAGCGCTTCGATCGTCGCGTACTGCGAAATCGAGCAAGCGTTCGAGGTTGCGTGGCTTTGGAAGGAATCAATCGCTTTCGCTACGTCCTTGGGCGCGGCGAGATAGCCAACTCGCCAACCCGTCATTGCGTACGTTTTGGAAACGCCGTTGACGGTGATCGTCAAATCCTTCATTTTTTCGCTACAAGCCGCGATAGAAAACGGCTTTACGCCGTTATAGCAGAGCTTTTCATAAATCTCGTCGGCAAGCACGAAAATTTCCGCTTCCTCGCACACCTTTGCGATCGCGCGGACTTCTTCTTCGTTATACACCGCGCCCGTAGGGTTAGAGGGCGAGTTGAAAATCAGCATTTTCGTTTTGGGCGTGATCGCCTTTTTCAAGTCCTCTGCGGAGAATTTGAATTTATTTTCCTTCTTGCACTCGATATACACGGGCGTTGCGCCGCAAACCTTCACCACTTCGGGGTACGTAAGCCAATAGGGCGCGGGAATGATCACCTCGTCGCCCTCTTCGAGCGTGGCGTAGCAAGCGTTGAAAATAGAATGCTTCGCGCCGTTGGAAACGACGATTTGCGAGGGCTCGTAGTCAAGCCCGTTGTCCTTTTTAAACTTTTCGCAGATGGCTTTGCGAAGGGGCAGAAGCCCCGACGAGGGGGTGTATTTCGTTTGACCGTTATCAAGGGCGGTTTTCGCCGCGTTGATAATATGCTCGGGGGTGTTGAAATCGGGTTCGCCTACGCCGAAGGATACGACGGATTCCCCCGCCGCCTTCATAGCCTTGGCTTTTGCGGAAATCGCGAGGGTCAAGGACGGCGAAATCGCCGACATTCTTTGCGCTACTCTGTTCTGCATTATTCTTTCTCCGTTTGTGATAAAATTTTTTTCGTATTTATTTTACATTGTTTTGGAAAATAACGCAAGCGCAAATCACCCGTTTTTGCAAAAAAGTCGAAAAATAATCGAAAATTTTAAAAAATAGGCGGGTTTGTATTTGTTTTTTCGATAAATGCACGTAAAAAAGAAGCCCTTTTCAGGACTTCCTTGCTTCTTACCAAACGACGAGCTCGCCGCCATAATAATACGAAAAATTATTCCAAACGAAGGAAAGTTCTTCGTTGGAGAACAGGCTGGTTGCCCAACCGCTCGGCTTTCGCGCCGCCTTGCAATACACCGTCAAGTCCTCCACTCCTATCAACGCGTTTTCCGAAATACGCTCGACGCTCGTTTCGATTCGCAGTATTGCCAAAGCTTTGCAATACGCAAACGCGCCGTCTGCGATTTCCTTAACGCCCTTCGGCACGGTGAACGCCACGTCGGATTTTTCGCTTGCGTATCGAATCAGCGTTTCCCCGTCCTTCGTATATAAATTTCCGTCGATTGATTGAAATACCGCATTCCCTTCGTCCACTTGGATCTCCTTGATCGCTTCGTTCAACGCATAGTTCGCCACCACCTTACACTCGGCGGGAATCAAAACGCTATCAAGTTCGCTCGCGCCGACCAAGCATAAATAGGGATTGCTTTCGTTTCCTAAAAAGCTCAGCCCGTTTTCCTGCGTTTTCGCCACCGTAGACGGGAACGCGCCAGAGCCGACCTGCTCTATGCCGTTCGGTAGCGAAACGCTCGTCAAGCTCTCGCAGCCGTCGAAAGCTTTATTGCCGATCGTTTTCAAGCCTGCGGGGAAAGAAATTTCCGTTAAAGCCGCGCAACCATAAAACGCGGAAGCTCCGATCGTTTCCAAGCTATTCGGCAATACTACGCTCTGTAAGCTATAACAATCGGAAAACGCAGCTTCCGTCAGCGTTTTTACCCCGTCGGGAATTACCACGCTCGTTAAATTTTCGCAGTTGGAAAAGTTTCCGACGATTTTGCAACGCTCGTCGATAGTTGCCTGCGCAACCGTTTTCGGCACGGAAGCCAAATACAAATACGGGTTGTTCGAGTTGCCTAAATAGCGATACTCTCCCGAAACCGTATACTCTAATTTTTCACATTCTACGAATGCGTCCGCGCCGATCCTTTTCAAGCTGTCGGGAAGCTCTACCGCCGTCAAGCTACTGCAATAGCCGAACGCCTTATCGCCGATTTCTTCCACGCCGTCGGCGATCGTGAGCCAAGTCGCGCCCCTGCAATAAATGAACGCGCTTCGGCCAATCGTTTTAACGGTGCTTGGAATATTCAAGCTTACCGCCCCGCTACAACCGCAAAACGCTTCTATTCCGATACTTTTCACGCCTTCGGGAATATCGATCCGAACTAAATTTTTACAATGGTAAAAAGCGTAATCGCCGATTGTTTCCACGCTTTCGGGAATGACGAGATTATGCAATCCCGCGCAGTCACGAAACGTCCAAGCTTCGATAGCGGTTAGATTTTCGGGAAGCTCGATATCGGTTAAAACGCTGCATTGAAAAAACGCGCTTTCGCCGATACTCACTACGCTATCGGGAATGGATATTTCGACCATCTCTTCGCAATACTGAAACGCCCTTTTGCCGATACTCGTCACGCCGTCGGGAATTTCCACGCGCCTGATCTCGTTTGCGTCTAAAAACGCGTTATCGCCGATTGCAGTAACGGGCTTGCCTTTGTGCTGGGAAGGGATCACGATTTCCTTTTGGCTACCTATAAAATCCGACACTTCGTAAGTGCCGTTTTCCAAAAGCTCAAATTTCAGCCCCGACGAGCTCTCCTCGTCGCAAGCAAAAAAGCCCGTCGTTAAACAGGCGGCAACTACGAATAATAAACTTTTTAAAAATCTTTTTCTCATTATTTTTCCCTCAATTGGAAAATATTCGTTTTGATACGGCAGTCCGTAAAGTCTATTGTAATTGAGAAAGCCCAACGCTTTCCCTTTGTTCTTTTAACGCTTTTCCTATATCCCTTGCCGTTTACTCTTTTTCGCTTGCAAGCAACGCTTCGCGGTCGGCGATCGTGAGCGCTTCCACCATCGAATCGATATCCCCCGTAAGAAAGCTATCCAAATTATATTGGCTCAGCCCGATACGGTGATCGGTCACGCGGCTTTGCGGGAAATTATAGGTGCGGATACGCTCGCTCCTGTCCCCGCTCCCCACCATACTGCGGCGGTTTTCTTCGCGCTCCTTATTATTCTTGCCGTTATAATAATCGTACACGCGCGAGCGCAGGACCTTAAACGCGCGTTCTTTGTTTTTGAGCTGAGAGCGCTCGTCTTGGCAGGTCACCACGATCCCCGTCGGGAAATGGGTGATACGAACCGCGGAAGCGACCTTGTTCACGTTTTGACCGCCCGCGCCGCCCGAATGGAAAATGTCGATACGGATATCCTTATCCAAAATCTCCACTTCCACTTCTTCCGCTTCGGGAAGGACGGCGACCGTCGCCGCCGAAGTGTGGATGCGCCCCTGCGTTTCGGTGGCGGGAACGCGCTGGACTCGGTGTACGCCACTTTCGTACTTTAATAATTTATACGCGCCCGCGCCCGTGACGGAGAAAATCCCCTCTTTCACGCCGCCGAGTTCCGTTTCGCTCACGTCGATTTCTTCCACCTTTAATCGGTGCGCCGCGCAGTAGTTTTTATACATCTGGCAAAGGTCGGCGGCAAACAGCGCCGCTTCCTCCCCGCCCGTGCCCGCGCGGACCTCTAAAATACAGCTTCTTTCGTCGTTTTTATCCTTAGGCAAAAGCAGGATTTTCAATTCGTTCACGAGCGCGGCAAGCCGTTCTTTGCAAGCGTACCCCTCGTCCGTCAAAAGCTTTTTCATTTCCCCGTCCGTTTCCGATTCGGCAAGCGCGAACGCGTCTTGCATTTCCTTTTGCGTGGCGAGGTATTGCTCGTATTTTTCCACCGTTTCGGTGAGGTCGGATTGTTCTTTGGAGTATTTTTGCCAAACGCTCATATCCGCGAGCGCTTCGCTATCAGAAAGCTTTTCGGATAAAAAACGGTAGCGTTTTAAAATTTCTTCAAGTTTCGTGAACATTCCTCTCTCCTTTCGGCTTTAAAATACGATTTTTACGAAGCGGTCTACGCCTGCGAAGTCTTTGACGATCATTGAATAATCGCAACGCTTGAACAGCTTCGCCACTTCTTTTGCCTGCCCCGCGCCGACTTCCATTATCAGCGTGCCGCCGCGATTTAAGCATTTGCCGACCTCTTCGGCGATCTTGCGATAGAAATCAAGCCCGTCTTCGCCGCCGTCGAGGGCTAAGCGGGGCTCGAAGTTCTTCACCTCGCGCTGTAAGTTATCGAGCTCCGCCGTGGGGATATACGGCGGGTTGCAAACGATAATATCGTATCTGCCGCGAAGGCGTTTGAAAAGATCGGATTGCACGAATTTGATATCCGCCTCGTTCGCCTCGGCGTTTTGCTTAGCGAGTTCGAGCGCGTCCGCGCTGATATCCGAAGCGACGACGGTGCATTTTCTGCCGTTCTTTTCAAGCTCTTTATACACCGCGATCGCGATCGCGCCGCTGCCCGTGCAAAGGTCGAGAATGGTGTTTTCTTCTTCCGCGCAACCCACGACCATCTGCGCGAGCTCTTCCGTTTCGGGGCGCGGGATCAACACGCGTTCGTCTACTTTGATCTTGTAGCCGTAAAAATCCGCGTCGCCGAAAATATACCAAAGCGGTCTGCCCGTCAGGCGTTCTTCGACGATTTTTTGAATCTTTTTCACTTTCGCGAGCTTTAAAATGCGCTCCTCGCTCGCAACCGCGCTCTTGGGAATATCGAGGGTAAGCGCGAAGATCCACTCGGCTTCGTCCTCTTCGATCCCCTCTGCCGCAAAACGCTTTTTGAGCCGTTTTAAAATTTCGCTCATTTTGCCCGCGGTGACGAAATACCGTTCGGGGATATTCGGGTCGGCGTCCATTGCGAGCACCGTTTGAAAGGCGGCGATCGCACATTCGATCATTTTATCTTCGGGCTCGCGGGTGGTGATCTTTTGAAGCAACAGCCCCGGCCATTTGAAGATCAGAAAAAATTTATTCTGCGTTTTGGCAAGCAACTTTAAGATCTCGTAGGAAATCCCCGCCACGACGGGCAACATCAAGATTTTAAACAAGAACCGAAGCAAGGAATTGAGCACGTCGCTGTCGGTATACAGCCAGCCCGCCACCAGTACGTTCACGAGCGAGAACACCAGAACGCTCACGATCATTACGAGGAATAAAAAGGTCGTGCCGCAACGGTCGTGCAGGCGCGAACAGCCGCGCACGTTTTCGACCGTAAGCTCTTTGCCCTCTTCGAAGCAGGTGATCGTTTTATGCTCCGCGCCGTGGTACATATACACGCGTTTTAAGTCGGGAATCAGCCCGATCAAAAGCACGTAGAGAATGAAGATCAGCATACGAATGCCGCCCTCGGCAAGGTTGAACCAAAAGCCTTCGAGCCCGCGGCTGGTTTTATCGAGCGGGAAAAGCCCCGTAATCCATTGCGGTAATAAAATAAAAATGGCAAGGGCGAGAATCACGCCGAGCACCGTGGCGAACACGTTGAACACGCCGTTTACGTTGATTTTATGCTTTTCTTCCAGCCATTTGGTGGCTTTCGAGGGCTGTTCGGAATCCTCCGTTTGCACGTCGGCGCTACGCATCAAAACGCGGTTGCCCACCACGAGCGAGGAAACGAAATTCACCACGCCGCGAATAAAGGGAATACGGGTGATCTTTTTGCGTTTTTCGGGTGGCGTGAGGCGTTCGGATTCGATTTGAATCACGCCTTCGGGGTCGCGCACGGCGGTTACCATCGCGGTTTTGCCCCGCATCATCACCCCTTCCATAACGGCTTGCCCACCGATATAAGTACAGTTTTTGGTTTTCTTGGTCTTTTTCATAGAAATTACGCTTTATTTATAGTATAGAGTTGAGGTAGAGTTAAGGCAACCCCACAAGGGAGTTTACTTCTCGTAAACGAGCAAGGGGCGCGCAGGCGCGACGAAGAAATGCGCAGCTTATACGGTTAAAACAAAGGGCTTTAAAGGAACTAACCCTTAAAGCCCGAGCGTTTCTACCATTATAAGCCGTATCTCTTTTTGAATCTGTCGACACGTCCACCGGTATCAACTAACTTCTGCTTGCCCGTAAAGAACGGATGACAATTGCTGCAGATATCCACTTTCATTACGTCGCCTTCTTTCGTCGTACCCGTTTTGAAAGTCGCACCGCAAGCGCAAGTTACAGTTACTTCGTGATATTTGGGATGTATATCAGCTTTCATTTTTTCACCTCGCGTTTATTTTCGCAATAGCAATTTCGGCTAAATGCTTACTTATTATATAGCTTTTTTTTTCCTTCGTCAACTGTTTTTGCGCTAATTTATAAAAAATAGTTGCAAATTTCCCAAAAATGCGCTATACTTATATTGGTTCGTTATAAGGAGCGGAATTTTCCGTCATTCTTTCCCGCTCTCGCGAATACGTTAAACTATAAAAAACCGTTAGCCCGCTTGGAGCTCTAAGCGCGGCAGTAAGGAATTTCGTATGAAAGTTTGGCAATTATCTTCTCCTCGCAATTTACAGCACGCAGCCGCGCCCGATTTAAAGCTTTCGGAAGGCAAAGTGAAAGTAAAGATCACTAAGGCGCTCCTTTCCGAAGCGGACGTTTCGGTTTTTTCCGGCGCGCTCAAAGTCAAATGCCCCTTTATTCCCGGTAAATTCGCCATCGGGCAGATCACCGAGGTCGAAGAGGATTGTTTTTTGAAAAAGGGCGATCGCGTGTATCTTGCGGGCGTGACCGAGGACGAAACCGCCGAGGACGGGCTTTTGATCGCGGGCGAAACGACGGACGGCTTTTACCGTGATTTTTGCCTCGCGAACGTGGACGACGCGTATCCCCTCCCTGCTTCCGTTTCCGACGAAGCGGCGTTTTTGATCGACGCCGTCGCGCTCGCCGAGCGTATCGTGGACGAAATGCACGTGACGGTGGGTCAGCACGTACTCGTCGTAGGCGGGGGGTTATACGGGAATATTTTATGCCAGATCCTCATTTATCACCGCGCCGTGCCCATTTTAGCCGACAACAACAAAGAACGGCTGGATCGCGCGAAAAAGAGCGGGATTTATTATACCTTCGCGTACGACGAAACGCTGAGAGAAAACGTTTTGAAGGTGACGGGCGGAAAAAAGGCGGACGCGGCGGTGTATCTCGCGTTTTCCAACCGCACCGAGCCTTCCTCTATTTTCTCTTTGGTGTCGCGAGGGGCGTACGTGGCGTTTGCGGCGTTGACGGGCAAAAAGCTCAACGTAAACCTTGAAAACGCGTTGAAAAACAACGTGACCGTGAAAGGGATTACGGAA
>JAZRHC010000012.1:0-21180 GCA_045644545.1 Candidatus Scatosoma sp.
GACCGTTCCCTTCCACATCTACTGTGGTCGCCGCGCCGTTATATTCTATCACGATTCTGCCTTTCACGCTATCCGCGTTCATATCGTCGTAGCCCGCTTCCAAAACGTTGAGCTTATCGTGCAAATTGACGAAATCGCGCAGGAATATATCGTGCACTTCGTTTGCGGAAAGCTCTTTGTGCGCGTGGTCGGAAATACTCTTGACGTGATACCCAAATTGCTCGCGCATTTTCGGGGGAAGAATCAGCTTAAACTGCGTTTCCAAAATATACCCGATACCGCCCTTGCCCGATTGCGAATTGATGCGGATAACGTCCGCCTCGTACACTCTGCCTACGTCGGCAGGGTCGAGCGGGAGATAAGGCACGGTCCAAGTCCCCGTATTCTTTTCCACCCGATATTTCATTCCCTTTGCAATCGCGTCTTGGTGTGAACCCGAGAACGCCGCAAACACCAGCTGTCCGCTGTACGGCTGTCTTTCGCTGACTTTCATTCTCGTTACCCGCTCGTACACTTCGGTAATCGAGGGCAAATCGGAGAAATCCAGCTTCGGATCGACACCCTGCGAATACATATTCAGCGCAAGCGTTACGATATCGACGTTACCCGTGCGTTCGCCGTTACCGAAAAGCGTGCCTTCGATACGGTCGCCGCCTGCGAGCAAGCCCATTTCGCTATCGGCGATCGCACAGCCTCTGTCGTTGTGCGGGTGTAAAGAGATCACGAGGTTTTCTCTGCCCTTTAAATTCTTGCACATATATTCCACCTGACTTGCATATACGTGCGGCATCGAGTGAGATACCGTTACGGGAAGATTGATAATCGCCTTATCGTTTGCCGTCGGCTTCCAGATATCGAGCACCGCGTTGCAGATCTCCGCCGCGAACTCGGGCTCCGTGCCCGTGAAGCTTTCGGGGGAATATTCGAAGGTGATCTTGCCCTTTGCTTTCGCCTTATATTCGTTGCAAAGCTTCGCGCCCTTTACGGCAATCTCGATAATTTCCTTTTTATCCCGCTTGAACACCTGTTCGCGCTGAGAAACGGAAGTGGAATTATAAAGATGCACCACGGCGTGCTTCGCGCCGTCGATGGCCTCGAAGGTTTTTGCGATAATATGCTCGCGCGATTGCGTTAAAACCTGAATGGTCACGTCGTCGGGAATCAAATTGCGCTCGATCAGCGTGCGGCAAAATTCGTATTCCGTTTCGCTCGCCGCGGGGAAACCGACCTCGATCTCTTTAAAGCCGACCTCGCACAAGAGCTTGAAAAATTCCAGCTTTTCTTCGAGGCTCATCGGAATAATTAACGCTTGATTGCCGTCGCGAAGATCCACGCTACACCAAACGGGCGGCTTTTCGATATACTGTTTTTTCATCCAGTCCATCGTCACGCCCTCGGGCGAGAAAAATTGTTTTACGTATTTATCGTTATTTTTCATAGTCGTCCTTTTTCGCTGTCCTTTAAACAAAAATCGCCTCTCTCTCGGCGCAACGAAACGCCGCTTGAAAGAGACGAAGTTTTTTCTCCGCGGTACCACTCTTCTTGGTGAAGGCTCACCCACTCGCGTCTTATAAAAGACCTCTCTGTAACGGGAGAACCCGTCCGAATCTACTAAGCGTTTTCGCCGTTCTCTCGGAGGCTCCGGGAGGAGCTATATTTCATTGACCGTATCGGCTCGCACCGCCCGCCGACTCTCTGAAAACCTCTTCAATGAATTTTTATCCCTTCATCGCCTTTGTTTAAATATAAATATTTGTACTATTGTATACTATTTTTTTGAATTTGTCAACGCGAATTGCGCGCTTTTTTATATTTGGTAAAATTTTTCGATTAAAATATGCCTTTTTCGCGCAGTCGCGACGAAGAAATGCGTATGTTCACCTTTGATCGGAGAAACGAGCAGTTCAAGAAGCGACGAGCACCTCGCAGGGAGTTTACTTTGCCGTAAACGAGCAAGAGGCGCGCAGTCGCGACGAAGAAATGCGACGTTTATATGATCAAAGCTTATGAATCCAACCGAATTTATCTTCAATCTTACCCCACTGAATCCCCGTTAAGATATCGTAGAGCCTTTGCGTAACTTCCCCGATTCCGCCGTTTCCAACGACGTATTCCTTTTCGTTATAGGCAAGCTTGCCGATCGGCGATACGACCGCCGCCGTGCCGCAGCCCCAAGCTTCTTTGAGCTCCCCGCTTTCGAGCGCGGATACGAGCTCTTCTACGGACAACAATCGTTCGCTCACCTTATAGCCGAGGTCTTTCAACACTTCGATACAGCTCTTGCGGGTGATCCCGGGAAGGATCGAGCCCGTAAGCTTAGGCGTTACGATCTCGTCGCCGATTTTAAACATAACGTTCATCGCGCCGACTTCTTCGATATATTTTCTCTCCACGCCGTCCAGCCACAACACCTGCGAATATCCCATTTTCGCCGCCCGTTCGCCTGCACGCGTACTCGCCGCGTAGTTGCCGCCGCATTTTGCGTAGCCCGTGCCGCCTCTGACGGTGCGCACGTCCTCCGATTCGATCATAATATTGACGGGATTGATGCCTTCCGCATAGTAGCTTCCCGAAGGGGAAGCGATCAACATAAAGGTCGCGTTATGCACCGCGTGCACGCCGAGCGACTCGTCGTTGCCGAAGATATACGGGCGCAGATAAAGGGAAGTCCCAAAAGACTTCGGCACGAATCTCTCTTCCAGCCGCACGAAGGTTTCGAGAATTTGGAGCGCGTCCTTTTCGTCTAAAAGAGGCAAGCTCATACGCTCCGCCGAGCGGTTCATACGCTTGATATTTTCCATCGGGCGGAAAAGCTGAACGCCGCCGTCCGCTCTTCTATACGCCTTCAAGCCCTCGAAGATCTCCGCGCCGTAATGCAAAACCGTTGACGCGGGATGCAAGGAAATTCTACCGAACGGCACGATTCTTGCGTCGTGCCAACCCCGTTTATCGCTATAATCCATAATAAACATATGATCGGTGAATACCTTTCCAAATCCCAAACTTTTTTCCGGCGGCATCACGGAGGGAGTCGTCGTTTTCGTAATTTTGATTTCCATAATCAACCTCCCGTCTACGATTCAAAAAACGAATCGCGGCTATCGTTACGATTTATTTATATAATTATACAATATAATAGCACACCGAAAAAGTTAAGTCAACGGTTTTGAACGTATTTTTATAAAGTTTTAAGGAAAAAATTTATTCTTATTCCGCTTCGGCAGCCGCGGCTTCTTCTGCGACTTCCTCCGCGTTTTCCTCCGCTAAATCGACGATAAACTGCTCGTTTTGTTCTTCATAAGCCGAAAGCATAGGTTTCACGCCAACGCCTTTTTTGCGATCGAAATAGTTCTTCGTGATCTTAACGACGAGTCCGCTCAAAATCACAAGCCCGATAAGGTTAGGCAACGCCATCAAGCCGTTGAAGGTATCCGAAATCTCCCAAGCGAGATCACTCTTTAAGGTCGCCGCCACGATAACGAGAAGCACGTAGACGATTTTAAAGGCGTATCTTGCAATCGTTCTGCCCTTTTCGCCCGTTTTTCTGAACAGGAAATCAATGGACTTTTCGCCGTAGTACGACCAAGCCAAAATCGTAGTAAAGGCAAACAGCGGAATGATAATAGCGTATATCACCGTACCGAACGAACCGAACACGCTTTCAACCGCCATCATCGAAACGGCGGTGTTCGCATAAACGAATTCGCCGTTCTTTTGTGCGTAAAGCACGGTTTCCATACCTACCGTATCCCCGAAACTTACCAAAATTACAAGCGCGGTAATCGTACAGATGATAAAGGTATCGAAAAATACTTCAAAGATACCCCAAAGACCTTGCTTAACGGGCTCGCGAGTTGCAGAACTGCAATGCGCGATTACCGAAGAACCAAGCCCCGCTTCGTTGGAGAACACGCCGCGCGCAAGACCCTTTTGAATGATTTGCGAAAATTCGTAGCCGATAAAGCCCGAAAGCGCAGATTCCACCGAAAAGATATTCTTAAAGATAAGCGCAAACGCAGCGCCAATCATAGTGATATTCGCAAAAATAACCACGAGTGCCATCACGATAAAGAGTATCGACATAAAAGGAACGAGCACGGAAGCCACCGTACCGATACTTTTTAACCCGCCAAGTACGACGAGCGCCAATACAAGCGCCACAACAATACCGACGATTAACCCTACCGTTTTATCGCTACCGGGCAACACCTCTTGATAGGTGCTGGAAATATTATTCGTTTGCGCGCCGCTCATACCGATTGCCGCAAACAGACAGAACACCGCCGCCATAACGCCGAGCGTTTTTCCTAAGCCTCGCAAGAACGAGCCTCCTTTGCCTTTTACGTTTCTGCCTAAGCCTTCGGAGAGATAATAAGCAGGTCCGCCCGAAAATTCGCCGTTCTTTTCCTTTTTACGGAAGAACATACCGAGTACGTTTTCGGCGTAGTTGGTGACCATTCCGAAGAACGCGGAAATCCACATCCAGAACACCGCGCCGGGACCGCCCGTCATAATCGCAGACGAAACGCCGACGATATTCCCCGTGCCGACCGTACCCGAAATAGCGGTGGCAAAGGCTTGGAAGGAAGAAAGGGTGTTTTTTTCCTTTTTCTTATCTTTCGCAGGCTTTTTGCCAATGCTTTTAACGGTGGGAATAATCGTTTCACCCCACGACGTGCCGAATTTGCGCACTTGCAGACATTTACTGCGTACGGTGAGCAAAATCCCCGTGCCGAGAATTAAAATAATCATCGGCCAGCCCCACACGACTGCGTTGACAGCCGAGTTGATTTTTTCGAGCGTATCGAAAAACAGTAAGTTATACATATAAACCTCCTCGCTTTCGCGATTTAAAATTTTTCAAAAATAAAACGGAGCGATAAAAACAATCACTCCGTCCGTTTCGTAAACTCTCCCCTTTTCGTTAGGGAAATAAAAAACTCTGTCCTTTTGCCTGAGAGATTAACGGTTTTACCCGCTTTGCCCCTTCGGCACTCACTCAAACCCTCGTTCTGTGAGATTCTCCGGAGTGTCATCCAATCACAGTCGACCGCCTCGCGACTTTCTGCAATCTTCGTCTGACTTATGAAATTTTAATTATTATAGCAAAACCCTTGCGCTTTGTCAACGATTTTTTCGATATTTTTCGACTTTTTTTTCCATTCAGTCTTTAAAACCGTTCAAAGAAATGGCTACGATATATTTTTTGATAGGTTATCTTTGCACTCTTCCGCTCGCGTCGCCGCCCGCAAGGTTCTGCACTTCCGCAACGGAAACCATATTATAATCGCCTTCGATCGAGTGCTTCAAGCAGCTCGCCGCTACGGCAAATTCGATTGCTTTTTGAGGCTCTGCACCGTTCACAAGCGAATAGATAAGCCCACCACCGAAGGAGTCGCCGCCGCCTACGCGGTCTACGATATGCATTGAATATTTCTTGCTAAAATACGCTTCGCCGCCCGTATAGAGCATACCCGACCAGTCGTTGTCGTTTGCGGATTTGCTTTCGCGAAGGGTGATTGCAACGCCCTTGAAATTAAAGCGTTCGGTAAGTTTTTTCGCCACCGAAATATAGCCGTTTCTATCCAGCTTGCCGCCGTAGATATCCGTGTTGTCGGCTTCAATGCCGAACACGTCCTTCGCGTCCTCTTCGTTCGCGATACAGTAGTCGATATATTCGCAAAGCTTCGCCATTACCTGACCTGCTTTTTCCTTGCTCCAAAGCTTTTTGCGGAAATTAAGATCGCAGGAAATCGTGATATTCTTCGCCTTCGCCGCCTTACAAGCTTCGAGGCAGATCTCCGCCACTTCGTCGCTCAAAGCGGGCGTGATGCCCGTGAAGTGGAACCAATCCACGTTTTCGAAAATAGCGTTCCAGTCGAAATCGGATTTTTTCGCCGTCGCTATCGCGGAATACGCGCGATCGTAAACGACCTTAGAAGGGCGTTGGCTCGCGCCCTTTTCGCAGTAATAGATCCCCACTCTCTCGCCGCCGCGGACGATTTTAGAGGTGTCTACGCCGAACTTACGAAGGGAATTAACCGCCGCCTGCCCGATCTCGTGCGCGGGAAGCTTAGATACGAACGCCGCGTCCACGCCGTAGTTTGCAAGCGATACGGCTACGTTCGCTTCCGCGCCGCCGAAGGTCGCTTCGTACTTTTCGCTCTGCACGAATCTGAGATAATTTTCGGGAGCGAGTCTTAACATCAATTCACCGAAAGTAACAACTTTTTTCATAATTTTTTCTCCTTAAAAATGTTTTATTTTTTAATATTCTTTTTCGTATCCACAATACACACGATCAATCTATACAGACGAGCCTAAAATAAAAGTTGATCCTTTTACCGATAATGCAAGCAACATTCAAACAATTTTTCGTCTATTTTTCATACTATTATCTCCCGTTCCTTTAACTTTCACGATAATACCAACTTGGGAACGGACGCCTGTTCCGTTGCATCCAATCTTTTTGTTTTTCTGCATCGGGGTAGCTTTTTTCAAAACTTTCATACTCTCCAAGTCTGCCTACGGGTGCAACTCCGCTCGGAGAAACATAAAGAGTATATACTTTCATTATTCCTTTCTCCGTAAAAACTCCTAAATTACTCGCGCCGTAATATTTTCTATCTTCGCAGTATCCTAAATACGTATACGCGCTGATCCCGTCTTGAAAATCGCTATAACCGTCCAAACCCATATAATAGTTGTCCTTATAAATAAACCCTATCAAATGTTTGCGATTGGTCGTATATTTTATAACGCTTTTGGGTAATCCTTTATACGTCGTTTCCCATTCTTCGGCGTATTCTAATTCCACTAAAAAATATTCGGGATCTTCGTCGTAAAAAGCATATAAGATCTCTACGTCATAATTTACAATACGACGATTTTTAAGCGAATCTTCAAACCTCTTCTCCGTCAAATCTTTTAAACGCTCTAAATGTTCTTCTACCGTATATTCCGTTTTAAATTTAGGATGAACGTAATTGCTATCAGCCCAGTTGCTTTCGTAGCACCCCGCCAAAAAAACAGTTAAAAACGCTAACGTGCAGGGAATAAATTTCTTCATAAACTTTCTCCTAAACGTTTTAAGATTACAATGTCCCTATTCGGATAAAGGATTGCAGAAAACCTTATTTTTCTATTTTTTCAAGCGCTTCTTTCACGAAGAAGCTGCCGCCGATCGCGGCGATCTTTTCCCAAGCCAAGAATTCGTCGATATTGCTTCTGTCCACGCCGCCCGTCGGGATAAATTTGATTTGGGGGAAGGGCGCGGCAAGCGCTTTCATAGCCTTTAAGCCCCCGTAGACGTTCGCGGGGAAGAATTTCACCGTCGTGATCCCAAGCTCCAAAGCCTGCATAATTTCCGTAGGCGTTACGCAACCGGGATAGTAGGGCACGTCGTTCTTTTTACAGATCTTCGCAACCGCCACCGAAAGCCCGGGGGAAACGATAAATTGCGCGCCCGCTTTTAACGCGGCTTTACATTGCGCCGCGTTGATAACCGTGCCCGCGCCCACGCTCATATCGGGGAATTTTTCACAGGCAAGCGCGATCGCCTCCGCCGCGCAAGCGGTGCGGAAGGTGATTTCCGCGCAGTTGATCCCGCTTGCTTTTAAAGCGGACAGGATCTTTTCCGTTTCGCCAAGTTCTTTGATAACGACGACAGGTACAAATTTTTCCATTATAATAAAACCTCCGTATTTGTTCCGTAAAATATATTTTCTTTTCCTGCAATCAGCTTGCAGAAGCTTTCAAATCTTTCCCAATCTCCTTTGATAAAATCAAATTCGTAGGTATGTCCCCAAATATAGAAAAGCTGAGGCTCGTCGTTCTCTATCGCAAGGAATTTTTCGGCGAGCTCGAAGCTTTTTTCTCGATTCTGCCAATACACCGTGGGGTTAAATCGCAACAAATTCGTTTGCAAATCGAAGTTCTCCGTTGAGATTACGGTGCGCGCATACCGAATAGGCGTGTCGTTTTTTATAATTTCCACCACCCTATCGTCGTGGTTTACGCCACCGCAAGGATACGCCATACCCCGAACCTCGTAGCCGACGAGATTCTCCAAAGCCTTTCTGTCCTCCTCGACTTGACGAATGATAGTTTCTTTTCCAAGCGAAGGAAGACTTGGATGCGTAAGCGTATGTACGGCGACTTCGTGTCCTTCGTATACGGCTTTTACGTTGTGCGCTTCCACCTTATCGTGCCGCGCAATCGTACCGTCGCTACTCTTGGCTTGCGCGACTACGCCGAGTAAACCCGAATTTAGATTAAAGGTGGCTTTTAATCCGTATTTATTCAATATTTCAATCGTGCGAATATCCTGTTTCACACCGTCGTCGAAACTAAACGTAATCGCCTTTTTCTTGCCGTTCCACATTTTATTTTCCCTCCACCTTTAAATACGCTACCGCGTTGTTGAAGCAGATATCTTGCACGACCTTTCCGACGAGCTCGGTGTTTTGGGTCATTTCGCCCTTTTCCATCATCGTGCCGAAATAGTTGCAAAGAATTCTTCTGAAATAGTGGTGACGGGGATAGGACAAAAGCGATCTGCTGTCCGTAAGCATACCGACGAACGCGCCGATATGCCCCGTCGCCGTCAAGTCCTCCAAATGCTTTTCCATTCCCACTTTGTTATCCAAGAACCACCAAGCGGGTCCGTATTGAAGCTTGCCTTTCACCCCGCCCGACTGGAAACAGCCGATCAGCGTCATAATTTCCGCGTTCATTTTGGGATTTAAGTTAAAGACGATCGTTTTCGGCAAGCTGTTTTCGCTGTTCAAACGGTCGAACAGACGGGACGTAAGCTTAATGCTGTTGTCCTCGGAAATGCTGTCAAAACCCGTATCTAAGCCAAGCTTTGCCATCATAACGGCGTTGTTGTTGCGCATCGCACCCACGTGAAGCTCGGTTGCGATATCGTATTTTGCGTAGAGCTTGAAGAGGAAATAGGTAAGATATCCTTTGAAAATCTCCGATTCCTCGACGGTTACGGCTTCGCCGCTTCTGCGCTTTTTGAACACCTTTTCCGCTTCCTCTTTTTTTGCGACCTTGCACACTCTTTCAAGGGCGATATCGCTCGCCGTCGTGCCGACCTTGATAAACGCCTGCAAACGGTTTTCCAAAGCGGCTTCGAGCGAATCCAAATCCTTGATCTCGCCCGTAAGCGCTTCCAAAAGCGCGACGAACTCGTTATATTTCTCCGCTTCGATATTCATAATCTTATCGGCGCGGAACGCGGGCATCACCTTGAACGCGTAGCCCTTTTGCGCGATCTTTTCGAAGGTGGTCAAATCGTCGAACACCTCGTTCGTCGTGAAGATATATTTCACGTTGGATTTTTCAATCAGGCTTTGCGGGGTGATCTTGTTCAAACGGATATATTCGTTGCACCAATCCCAGATCTGCTCGGCGTTTTCTTCGTTGATTTCAAGCTCGCAATTGAAAAATTCTTTGAGCTCGACCTGCGACCAATGATATAAAGGATTGCCGAACGCCGTGCCCAGCGTTTTGCAATAGACGAGGAATTTTTCCTTATGCGAAGCGTTCCCCGTGATCATTTCTTCGTCTACGCCGTAGTTTCGCATCAAACGCCACTTATAGTGATCGCCCGCGAGCCAGATCTCGAACACGTCGTTAAACGTTTCGTTCGCCAAAATCTGCTTTTCGGGCAGATGGCAATGATAGTCGAAGATCGGCATATCTTTTGCGTAAGCGTTATACAGCTTTTCCGCAGTCTTGTTCGTCAATAAAAAATTATCTTTTATATAGCTCATATTTATCTGATTATCTCCTTCTTTTTTTATTTGATATTTTTTATTTAATACTAGAAAGATGATAAGGCAACCCGTCCACGTAAAAAGGTGGTAATTCCCCTTGGATTAGAGGACGAGCATACTCAAAAAACGGAAGGAGCATATCCGTATGCGTATCGTTAATCCATTCGATCGGAATCTTTTTTTCTTGGTTCGCAATTTTTTCGATCTCAACGACCCCCGTCGTGCATTGATAAGGCTTATCCGAAATGCGTACCAACGTGATCGCAACACCACTTTGTCCATTCATAGCGGCAAGCACCGCCGCGCCGCCTACTTGATACGCTTCCGTGATCTCCGTTCTGCTCGTTAAATGAGCCGCGCAACGCTGCAACGTAGAAAGCTCCATCGCTCGCGTTTTGGTTTTTAAACGTTTGGCGCATTCATTCGCCAAAAATTGAGCCGTACCCGTCAGTTTTTTATGCCCGAACGAATCCACGTCCTGTTCCCTATCCAAAAGCTCGCAAACGTACCTTCCGTCCGGCAACCTTATTCCTTCCGATACGGCGATTACGATGCTTTTCTTTTTTCTTTGCAACGCTTCCACTTTTTTGATAAAGTTTTCCACCGTGAAAGGAATTTCGGGCAAGCATATCATATCTACGCCGTCGCAATCCTCTCCTTTTGCCAAAGCGCTCGCCGCCGTAAGCCAGCCTGCGTTTCGTCCCATAATTTCCACGATCGTCACGTAGTTCGTGCCGTATACCGTCGCGTCGCAAATTACTTCCTTCATAACCGTAGCGACGAATTTAGCCGCGCTACCGTAACCGGGCGTATGGTCGGTAATCATTAAATCGTTGTCGATTGTCTTCGGCACGCCGATAAAGCGTATTTTACTCCCTATCTTTTTTCCGTATGCCGAAAGTTTGGATATGGTATCCATACTGTCGTTGCCGCCTATGTAGAAAAAACATTCTATTTCGTATTTTTTTAATATCGAAAAGACTTTTTCATATTCCACGGTACTTTCTTCCGCCGCTTTGAGTTTATAACGGCAACTCCCCAGGAAGGACGAAGGCGTGCGTTTTAAAAGCTCGATTTTAAAATCGCTGTCAAGTACCTTATTTAATTCAATCAAGCGTTCTTCTAAAAACCCCGCGATACCGTTTCTCATACCGTAAACGGTTTTTGCGCCCGCTTTGATCGCCACTTGATATACCCCCGCAAGGCTTGCGTTAATGACGGCGGTCGGTCCGCCCGACTGTCCTACTACTACGTTCATTTGATTATTTCCTCCCTATGTATTTGGTTGAACTAATTATAAAGTCACGCCCGTTTTGAAGAATGCAATTTCCCGAACGTCCTCGCTCTTTACCTTCTTTTCGCCGTTTGCAACCGAAAGCACCAACTCGAACAGCCCGTCCTCGTCCATCGGGAACGCGTTGAAATCAATCCAGTTTTCCTTAAACGAAGAAATATGGTTGTTCGTGCCTATTTTCATAGTGGGAACGAAGGTGGAGAACGGCGTGCCTCTGCCCGTCGTGAAAAGCACCATCTGACAGCCCGCCGCCGCAAGCGCGGTCGCCGCGATCAAGTCGTTTCCGGGCGCGTTCAAAACGCTCACCCCTTTTTCTTCGACGGTATCGCCGTAGCCCAAAACCGCGTTGATCTTCGTCGAGCCCGCCTTTTCGATACAGCCGAGGGATTTTTCCTCCAAGGTCGTGATCCCGCCCTTTTTGTTGCCGGGGCTGGGGTTTTCGTAGACGGGGAAGCCTTGCTTTATATAGCTGTCCTTAAAGTCCACGATCATTTTTTTATACTTCTCGAAGGTTTTTTCGTCCTTACACTTGTTCATTAAAATCTGTTCCGCGCCGAACATTTCGGGAACTTCGGTCAACACCGCTCTCCCGCCGTAGGATACGATACGGTCGGAAATTCTGCCGACGAGCGGATTTGCCGTGATGCCCGAGAAGCCGTCCGAGCCGCCGCATTTAAGCCCCAAGCAAAGATCGGACAAGGGAATATTTTCCCGCTTTAAACGCTTTGCCTGCGCCGCGAATTTTTCGAGGATCTCCAAGCCGTAAGCAATTTCGTCCTCAACTTCTTGGCAATTGAAATATTCGATATTTTTTCTGCCGTACGGCGCGAGATATTCCTTGATTCCGTCCATACCGTTGTTTTCACAGCCCAGCCCCACGAACAAAACGAAGCTCGCGTTGGGATTGAGCGCGACGGCGCACAAAAGCTTTTTAATATTTTCGTTATCCTCGCCGAGCTGAGAACAGCCGAACTGATGCGTGAGCGCGAAAATGCCGTCGATCGAGCCTTTCACAAGCGCTTGCGCTTTCTTTTCGAGCCGTCTGCAAACGTCGTTCACGCACCCGACGGTGGGAATGATATAAATTTCGTTTCTGATCCCCGCTCTGCCCTGCTCGCGCTTGAAGCCCTTGAAATACCCTTCCTTTTCTTTGGACTCGCTCGCCGCGAACGAATAGGAATACTCTGCGTTTTCGTCGAGGTGGGTCTTTAAGTTATGCGAATGTACCCACTCGCCCTCGGCGATATCCCGCTTGGCTCTGCCGATAATTTGTCCGTATTTGATAACGTATTCGTTTTCTTTGATTTCTTTCAACGCGTATTTATGCCCCGAGGGAATACTCTCGTTCCCTTCGAGCATTACGCCCACGTTATCCTTTTCGTTGATAATGATATTTTTCGTCATTCTTCTTTACTCCAATAAATCGCTTACTCGCGCCGAAAGGCGAATCCGCAACGATTTTACAAGACTCTAAAACGAGAAAGCACTCTCCTTTTTTAGCGTCTTTCGGCTACGCTTCTTTTAAATCAAGCTCTTTCCTTCCGAAAGCGAAAGGAGATTCGCCTCCACCGCCGCTTGGAAGCCTTCGTAAGCCGTGAGGTCCTCCCCCCACACCTTTTCGTCCTTCATAAACGCCGCAACGCTTCCGCCGTTTGCGAAATACTGCAAATAAGGCAGATCGTCGAGCACTTCGATTTCTCTTGCAGGGAGCTGAACGTAGTATTTCCCGTCTTTTTCTTTGAGCGAAGAATAGATCTTCATAAGATACGAAAAGCCCTTCGCCATATTCGCGGGAATCTTGCCGTGGCGCAAGTAATAATCCTTAAAGCTGGGCAAGTTTCTCGTTCTCCACTTGGAAATGCTGTTTAAGGAAATGCTCGTTAAAAGATGGTTCAAATAGGGGTTGGAGAATCTGTCGAGCACGCTGTCGGCAAACGCTTTCGTCGCTTCGACGTTATCCGATACGAAGGGCACGATCTCCTCGTTCAACGTCGCGAGCATAAAGTCTAAGAGCTTTTTATCCTGCATACAGTCGTACACCGTCACCGCGCCTTCCCAAAGCCCTGCGGGAACGATATTCGTGTGGCTTCCGTTGAGCACGCGCACCTTGCGTTTTTTATAATAAGCGATATCCGTCGTCAACACGACTTCGATATTATGTACGCCTTCGACGATATATTTTTCGATATCGCCTTTTTTCTCGACCGCCCAAAGCCCGAACGGTTCGCCGACGGACACGAGCTCGTCTTTATATCCGACGAGTTTTTCGAGGTGGTCTGCGTCTTCTTTCGTTCTCGGATGCCCCGAAACGATTCTGTCTACGAGCGTATTGCAATAAAAATTCTGCTCCGCGTTCCATTTTTTAAATTGCTCGGGCAGCTTCCAAAGCTCGATATATTTCTCCACGCATTTTTTGAGCTCGTCCGCGTTGTTGTCGATCAGCTCTACGGGAAGAAGGTATACCCCGTCTAAGCCCGCGTTAAAGCGTTCAAGCAAGAATTTGGTGAGTTTCGCGGGATAGGTGACACCGTCGAACCCGTTAAAATCGTCCGCCGCGTTAAAGCAGATGCCCGCTTCCGTCGTGTTGGACACGATAATTTTAAGTGCGGGATCGGTCGCCACCGCGTAGTAGGCTTTTTCGTCCGCGAACGGATCGATCACGCTGTTTAACACGGTGATCTTTCTCACTTCCTCCACCGCTTCGCCGTTCTTCGCGCCGCGCAAAACGATATTGTATTCGTTATTCTGTTTTTCAAATCTTTCGAGCGTTCCGAACGTGATGGGTTTAATGATATCTACGGAATATTCTTTCCCCTCCTCCACGAGCGTATCGAAATACGCGTCCACGAACGTTCTTAAAAAGTTCCCTTCGCCGAATTGTGCAACTTTAATCATATTTTTAAATCTCCTTAGATTTCCTTGCGCCCTAATTATACCACACTTAGCTTTTGCGTGCAATATAAAAACAAACGAAAAAAGCGGTAAATTACATAAATCGTATTATCATTCTTCTGCTGCCGCCACGAAAAACTGCGTTTTGGGGCTTGCTTTATATCTTATAATATTCGTGTAGCATACTCTTCAAAACTTCGATCTGCTTTTGCATTGCGCGACCTTTGTCCGTTTCTTTAACGAGCACGCGCGAGCGGTAAAGCTTCACCGTTCTTACGCTGCTTTTGAATTCCGCTTCGCCGTTTTCCGCTTCCTCTTTGGAAAAATCGGGAGAATGAGAGGCGAGAAAAAGACCTTGCGAGTTATGTATCAAAGTATACCCGCCGATCCCCGTCTTTTCGTGGTAGGCTTTGGAGAAACCGCCGTCGATCGTGATATGTCTGCCTTTGCCGCTGTCCGCGCGCTCGCCGTCTTTTACCTTGACGGGCACGTGCCCGTTGACAATCGTGGAATACTCCCAATTGAGCCCGAATTCTTTCAAAACCTTGATACAATAATTCTCTTCCTTAACGAAATCGTAGTATTTATCCTTGTTCTCGATCTCCATACGCCCTTCAAAATAGCGGGTATATACGCACATTTTATCTCTGCCGTAAACGGGAGATTTTTTTCCGCACCATAAATACCACATATAATCCACGGAATATGCGTCCTTTTTCGAAGCGTCGCGCACGAGCTTTTCAAGGCGGTCGTAAAGCGCTTTGCCCGCGAATTTTTCTTTGCCCACGGGCGCGTAGGAAAACGACCCGTCCGCTTCCGTCGGAATACAGCCGTGAAGCAACAGATTGCCGTTTGCTACCTTATACATACTCCCCTTTGTGAGCATAAAGCCGATATCTTCGGCGAGGCGTTTATTGTGAACGAACTCCTCGGTGAGAATATCGATCAGCGCGCTTTCCTTTTCAGTCAAGGTATCCGAAGGATATAGAATCCTGTCGTCCATTTCAAACTCGGGGTGCGCTTTGATCAACTGATTTTCTATCTTTAACTGAATGACGGTGATCGCCTTGGTCATTTTTGCGAGCAGATCGTTCTTCTCGAAGTCGCTTTCCTTGCCGTAAACTTCGGAAATGGAAAACGCGGAAGTATCGTCGTCGCCGTACTCTTCAAGCGCGAAGGTGACCAGCGGACGAAGGTTGATCCCGTAGCCTCTTTCCAGTCCTCCGAGCGTGCGATAGGCGCAATTGATGCGAATTGCGTTACAAACGCACGCCTTATTTCCAAAGTGCGCGCCCATCCACAAAAGGTCGTGATTGCCCCATTGAATATCCACGGAATGATAGTTTTTCAGCATATCCATAATCTGCGCCGCGCCGTTGCCACGGTCGTAAATATCCCCTACGATATGCATATGATCCACCGCAAGCCGCGAGATGACTCCCGAAATTGCGACGATAAATTTGTCCGCGTTCCCGAGCTCTATGATCCCTTCTATGATATGACTGTAATACTCCGATTTGACGATACTGTGATCGGGCATATTAATCAGCTCGTCGATAATGTACTGATAATTTTTGGGAAGCGCTTTTCTCACCTTCGAGCGGGTATATTTCGCCGCCACCAGCTTCGCCACTTCAATGAGCCTGTGCAGGATAATGCGGTATTCCCTCGTCATATCGTCCGTTTGTTTTTTGAGGGCTTCCAGCCGCTTTTCGGGATAATAGATCAAGGTTGCCAGCTCGTTTTTCGCCGCGACGGTCAACCCGTCGCCGAACGCAAGGTCAATCTTAGTGCGAATAACGCCCGAGGCGTTTTTTAAAATATGCCGAAAGGCTTCCGCTTCTCCGTGCAAGTCGCTTAAAAAATGCTCCGTGCCCTTGGGCAAGTTCAAGATCGCTTGCAGGTTGATAATTTCCGTCATTACCTCCTGCGCGTTTTTATACTGTTTTGACAACAGCTCGTAAATTTCCGTCCTGTTTTGAAATTCGTGCATTTTTTTCCTCTTATTTTGAATATTTACGGTAAAAACAGTATACCATATTTTTCCGAAAATTGCAACGAAATCCCTCCGTAAAGAACTCCGCGCGTTTGTTCAGCATTATTCCTTACAAATTAAATTTTTCACGTCCTTGAACACGAACGGCTCGCGCGCGTCCTCGCGATCCGTTTGAATCGTTACGTTCTCCAAAGTCAGCCCGTCGATATGGCGGAAGAAAATCCCTTTTGCAGGCAGGATTCGCCCGTAAACGTATACTTCGGGATAGTCCTGCGCTTCTTCGGGCACTTCTTTTTTATATTCCTTCACCCCGCCGTCAAGCACGAATTTCACGTTCCTGAGCGTGATGTTTTCCAAGGGGCTTTCTTCGAGCCCGCAAACGTTGGAAGTGATCTGCCAATCGCTATACCGCGAATTTGCCAAAGCGGTGTCGTCGAAGTTTTCCGCCGTGCCGAAAATCCAAGGATATTGCACGGTATCTCCCGCTTTATACGAAAAATAATTCCAAGCAATCACTTCGTACGGCTCGTACGGCCCTTCCGCGACGATGTTTTCCAGCAAAACGTTTTTAATCTGCCCAAGCTCGCGCCCCTCAGGACCGCGCATACGCTTGCCGATATGAATAAACAACGGCGTGCCTACGTTCTTCATTTTGATATTGCGAAGCGTGAGCCCGTCGATCACCGCGCCGTCTACGCTTTCAACGGCGATACCCGTGATTCGCGTTTCGCGGATATCGATATTTTCAACGAGAATATCTTCAAATCCCCCGTTAGTTTCCGTGCCGAATTTAATCGCGTTGCAACGGCTCTTTACTCTGCAATCCCAAACCTTGATATCCTTGCAAATATCCAAACGGTTGAGCGTGTACGAGCTTTTGAACACGATCCCGTCGTCTCCCGTTTCGATATCGCAATCGTGAATACGCACGTTCTTGGAATTATCGGGCGAAATCCCGTCGATATACACCCGCATTTTTAAGCCGTAGATATCCACGTTTTCACAGCCCGCAAAATACACGGCAAGGTCGGTGACGTTATTGATCGTGAGCGAATGGATCTCAACGTTTTTACAGTTTTTAAGGGAAATACATTTCGGGCCTCTGTGCTTAATCGCTTCACCTCGCACGCCGTCCTCGTCCCAAATCGAGCGCATATCGATCTCGCCCGCGCCGTAGATACCGATATTTTCCAGATCGCGCCCAACGAACATCGCGTGATCGAAATAGGTGTGCGATTCGTCCTGATAGGCGGGATAGTCAATCGTTTCTTGCGGTGCGTAGGCATAATAATCCAAGCATCCGAGAATCTTCGCGCCCTCGTCGACGAAGATTTTTACGTTGCTTTTCAAAAATACCGTGGAGAGCACGTATTCCCCTTTTGAAAAAAAGACGACTCCACCTTGTTTTGCGCAATCGTCGATGGCGTTTTGTACGGCTTGACTGTTTAACGTGACCCCGTCGGCAACCGCGCCGTAATCACGTACGTTAAATAATTTTTGCATAAATACGCTCCTTGTGTACTCTTACGCAAACATTATAACATAAATTTTTTCCTTTCGCAATAAAAAAAAGGATAAAAAGCCGTAAAATTACATAAATCTTATCGTTTTATAGCTTTTCCCCTCGATCTTTTCAATGCTTAATGCTCAATGCTTAATGCAAAATGATTGATTAAATTTTACCGCCATTCTGCATTCCGCACTCTGCACTCTGCATTCCTCTCTCGTCATTCTGAGCGAAGCCGAAGAATCCCCTCGACCTTTCCAATGCATAATGCTCAATACATAATGCAAAATTTCCTCCGATTTCGGATATACTATGGAAAACGCTTTTTACGGAGGTATTTTATGCACGAAAAAACAATGGACGGGAACGCGGCGGCGAGCTACGTTTCCTACGCTTTTTCCGAGCTTGCGATCGTCTATCCTATCACCCCCTCCACTCCTATGGCGGAGCTTGCCGACGAGTGGTCGGCGGGCGGAAAAACCAACCTGTTCGGGCAAGTACCGAAAGTCGTTCAAATGCAATCGGAAAGCGGGGTTGCAGGCGCGGTGCACGGCGCGTTGACCTGCGGCGGGCTCGCCACCACGTATACTTGCAGTCAAGGCTTGCTTTTGATGCTTCCCGATATGTATAAAATCGCGGGCGAGCTGTTGCCGACGGTATTCCACGTAAGCGCAAGGGCGGTGGCGGCGCACGCGCTGAGCATTTTCGGCGACCATCAGGACGTGATGGCGTGTCGCCAAAGCGGGTTTGCGGCGCTCGCTTCTTCGTCCGTGCAAGAGGTAATGGATCTATCGCTCGTGGCGCATCTTTCCGCCCTTGAAACCTCGTTGCCATTTCTGCATTTTTTCGACGGTTTCAGGACCTCGCACGAGCTTTCGAAAATTAAAGTTTTCGACTACGAGGAAATGGAATCGCTCGTGAATAAAGAGGCGATCGAACGCTTCAAAGCGCGGGCTTTAAACCCCGATTCCCCCGTTCAGCGCGGTACGGCGCAAAATCCCGATACCTATTTCCAAAATCGCGAAGCGGCAAATTCTTATCACCTCGCCGCGCCCAAAAAGGTGCAGAAGATTATGGATAAAGTCGCCGTCGTGACGGGCAGACGATACCACCTTTTCGATTATTTCGGCGCACCCGAGGCTGAACGCGTTGCGGTAATAATCGGAAGCGGCGGGTCGGCGATGGAAGAAACCGTCGAGAAGCTGAACGAAAACGGCGAAAAGACGGGCGTGATCAAAGTGCGGCTCTACCGTCCTTTCTCCACCGTGGATTTTATCAACGCGATTCCGAAAACCTGCAAAAAACTTGCTGTGCTCGACCGCACGAAGGAATCGGGCGCGATCGGAGAGCCGCTCTATCTCGACGTTTGCGCCGCGCTTGCGGAAGCGGGGCGAGGCGAGATCTGCGTATACGGGGGAAGATACGGCTTAGGCTCGAAAGAATTCACCCCCGCTATGTGCCTTGCGATCTTTGAAAACCTGAAAGCGGACGAGCCGAAAAATCATTTCACGGTAGGCATTCACGACGATCTCACGCATACCTCGCTCGACTTTTCCACGTCCTTTTCCGTCGCGAACGAGCATACCGTTGCGTGCAAGTTTTACGGACTCGGCTCAGACGGTACGGTGGGCGCGAACAAAAATTCCATCAAGATCATAGGCGACCATTCCGAGCTTTACGTGCAGGGGTATTTTTGTTACGATTCCAAAAAATCGGGCGGCACGACGGTTTCGCACCTGCGATTCGGCAAATCCCCTATCCGTTCGGCCTATTTGATCGACCGCGCGGATTTTATCGCTTGCCATAACCCGTCTTATCTTACTCGTTACGATATGCTTTCCGATTTAAAAGAGGGCGGTACGTTTCTTTTGAACTGCCCTTGGTCGAGCCTTTTAGAGCTGGAAGAAAATCTGCCCGCCGTAGTCAAACGCCAAATCGCGCAAAAACGGGCGGTATTTTACGCAATCGACGCGACGAAAATCGCAAACGCCGTGGGCTTGGGCGGCAGAACGAGCACGATTATGCAAGCCGCGTTCTTTTTCGTCAATCAAACGATCTTGCCCTACGAACAGGCTTCGGGGCATTTAAAAACCGAACTTACCCGCAAATTTTCCAAAAAAGGGGGGAGCGTGGTCGAGATGAATCTTTCTGCAATCGAACAAACCCCGCCCGCCGTGCAAAAGATAAATTATCCCCCTTCTTGGCGGGAAGCGACGACGGGCGCGCCCCTTTTGGAAACGCCCGAGGACGAATATTTCAGTTCTTTTATTCACCCGATCTTGTCGTTAAAGGGAGATTCGTTGCCCGTATCCGCGTTCCACGCGGACGGAAGCGTGCCGACGGGCACCGCCAAGCTCGAAAAACACGGCGTGGCGCACGAGCTTCCTAAATGGATACCCGAAAACTGTATTCAATGCAATCAATGCTCTTTCGTTTGCCCTCACGCAACCATACGTCCGTTCGTATTCGCCGAGTCCGCGCAAACGCCCGAAGCCTTTCGATCAATACCTGCCACGGGGATAAAGGGTTCGGAATTCCGCGTACAGGTCGCCCCGCAGAACTGTATGGGTTGCGGAGTGTGCGCGCATACCTGCCCCGCGCCGAACAAGGCGCTCGTGATGACGCCCGCCGCCGAGCTTATGCCCGCAGAGGGCGGGAATTGGGAATTTTCCCAAACTCTCGAAAAATCGGATACGAGCCTATTCAAGCGCACGAGCGTTAAGGGAAGTCAATTCTCCGAGCCTCTTTTCGAATTTTCCTACGCCTGCTCGGGTTGCGGAGAAACGCCGTATATCAAAGTTCTCACCCAGCTTTTCGGCGAAAAAATGATAATCGCCAACGCCACGGGCTGCTCGTCGATCTACGGCGGATCTTCCCCTACCTGCCCCTATTCCAAAAACAAGGACGGAAAAGGTCCTGCTTGGGCGAACTCGCTTTTTGAGGACAACGCCGAATTCGGCTACGGTATGCGCCTTGCGCTCGACGCGGCGAAAGACGGGGGCGGGGATAAGTCCGTATGGATTATAGGCGGCGACGGCTGGGCGTACGATATCGGCTACGGGGGCTTGGATCACGTGCTTGCAAGCGGCGCGAACGTGAATATTCTCGTGCTCGATTCGGAGGTATATTCCAACACGGGCGGGCAGTCGTCCAAAGCCACCCCGATAGGCGCGGTGGCGAGGTTTGCCCCCGCGGGCAATCGCAAACACAAGAAAAATCTCGGACTGATGGCGATGTCTTACGGCACGGCGTACGTCGCGCAGGTTTCAATGGGCGCGAATAAACAACAGCTTTTAAACGCGTTCACGGAAGCGGAAGCTTACGAAGGCCCGTCGATCATTATCGCGTATTCCCCCTGTATTGCGCACGGCGCGTATATGGGGAAATGT
Source organism: Candidatus Scatosoma sp. (assembly GCA_045644545.1). Lineage (GTDB taxonomy): Bacteria > Bacillota > Clostridia > Christensenellales > Borkfalkiaceae > Scatosoma. Next base: position 20,864 of record JAZRHC010000012.1, read on the forward strand.
ATGGAAGAAGAAAAACGCGCGGTGGACAGCGGATACTGGAATCTCTACCGCTTTAACCCCGCGAAAAAAGCAGAGGGCAAAAACCCCTTCACGCTCGATTCCAAAGCCCCGACGATAGCGCTCAAAGAGTTCCTGCTCGGCGAGAATCGGTTTGCTTCCCTTTTTAAATCCGACCCTGCCCTTGCCAAAGCCCTGCTTAAAGAAGCGGAAGCGGCAAACGGCGAACGCTTACGGTTTTATCAAAAGCTCGTGGAATTTTTCGAGCCGACCAAGAAATAAGGCTCGCGAAAAAACGCAAAAACACCCCCGCGCGGGGG
>JAZRHC010000013.1:0-52508 GCA_045644545.1 Candidatus Scatosoma sp.
CCAAGTAATACTTTCGAGATACCGTTTCGTTCCGTCTTGCATAATTTTATCTCCTTTATATAAAAAATAATTGCAAACAGCTTTCATTTACTGTTCGCAATTATTATAAAACTTTATAATGGATGCTTATAAACGCTAAAAACTCGTTTTTTGCTTTACAAAGCGCGAGAATAGTGTTATAATATTCATAATAATCGTTTTTACGATGCGAAAATAATTAAAAACAAAGTAAAGGAGATTTGTAAAATGAAAGAAAAAATCTATCTTTCTTTAGCGCTCGTTGCCGTTGCTGCTATCGTTACCTTGTGCTACGTGTTTGTTCTGTTCCGCAAAGTATCAAAGCTCAAAATCGGCGACAAAAAAGTGGAAGAGCTTCAAAAATATATCCACGGCGGCGCTATGACCTTCCTCGTCCGCGAGTATAAGCTTATTGTTCCCTTCGTTTTGGGAGTAGGCGTAGTCTTGGCGGTGCTGGGCTTTATCCCTCAACTGCAAGGCGCAGAAGGGATCGGTTGGTCTGCGGCTATTTGTTTCGTCGTCGGCGCGCTTTTCTCTGCCGCCGCAGGTTGGATAGGTATGGCTATCGCAACGAAAGCAAACGCAAGAACGGCGATTAAAGCGAAAGAAGAAGGTATGTCGGGCGCGCTCAAAACGGCTTTTGGCGGTGGCGCAGTGCTTGGTCTTTCGGTTGCAGGCTTGGGGCTTTTGGGGTTGGTTGCCATCTTTCTCGTGGTGTATTTGATTGCCGGCGATCTTAGCTTGTCCGTACAAGTGCTTACGGGTTACAGCCTTGGTTGCTCGCTGATTGCGCTCTTTGCGCGTGTGGGCGGCGGTATCTATACGAAGGCGGCTGACGTCGGCGCAGACCTCGTTGGTAAATTGGAAGCAGGGATTCCCGAAGACGACGCGAGAAACCCCGCGACGATTGCAGATAACGTAGGCGACAACGTCGGCGATATTGCAGGTATGGGTTCCGACCTTACGGAGTCCTACGTCGGTTCGATTATTTCCTGCCTTACTATGGCGCTTTACACCTTTGGCTCCGGTATGGCTGGCTATAAATACTTACTGTTCCCCATTTTGATTTGTGGCTTTGGCGTTTTGGCGTCCGTTATCTCCGCGCTGATTATTCGCGCAAGAAATTGGAAAGATCCCCACAAGGCTCTCAATATTGCAACGTATATAGCGACGGGTATCGTTGTGGTTGCGTCTATATTGTTGGCGGTGCTATTCCTCGGTCGCTGGAAATATATGCTTTGCGTGATTACCGGTCTTGCCGCAGGCGTGGCGATCGGCTTTGTCGCAGAGCTCTATACGTCCGACGAATATAAGTCGGTGAAGCAAATAGCGAAAGAATCGCAAACGGGACACGGCACGAATATTATCGCGGGGCTTGGTGTGGGTATGAAATCTACTTGGCTTACCATCGTTTGCCTTGGCGTTGCGATTGCGCTTTCGTATTTCTTTGGCGGCGCATACGGCATTTCTCTTGCGGCGGTGGGTATGCTTTGCACCGTAGGTATCACCGTTTCGGTGGACGGCTACGGTCCGATTGCCGACAATGCGGGAGGTATCGCAGAAATGGCGGGGCTTCCCAAGGAAGTTCGTACGATTACCGATAAACTTGACGCAGTTGGCAACACTACTGCGGCGATCGGTAAAGGTTTTTGTATAGGCTCTGCAACGCTCACTTCTCTTGCTTTCATTTTGTCTTTCATTGAAGCGGCGGGCGTAGTGATCAGTCTTTCAAATCCTTGCGTGCTTATCGGTATGCTCGTTGGCGCGATGCTTCCTTATCTCTTCTCCGCAATGACGATTGCTTCGGTTGGTAAAGCGGCTAACAAGATGGTAGAAGAGGTTAGATCTCAGTTTGAAAAAGATCCTGCTATCTTGGAAGGGAAAAGCGTGCCCGACTATAATCGTTGTATTGATATTTCTACGAAAGCTTCGCTTCGAGAAATGATTGCTCCCGGCGTTTTGGCAATTTGCGCGCCTATCGTTGCGGGCTTAGTGCTTGGGTCGGCAGGTCTTGGAGGCTTGTTAATCGGCGGGCTCGTTTCGGCGATTATGCTTGCCGTATTTATGGCAAATTCAGGCGGCGCTTGGGATAACGCGAAGAAGTATATCGAGTCTGGAAAATTTGGCGGCAAGGGTAGCGATACCCACAAAGCGGCAATCACGGGCGACACCGTAGGCGATCCCTTAAAAGATACCGCAGGTCCCGCTATAAATATTTTAATTAAGTTGATGTCCGTTATTTCTTTGATTCTTGTTCCTATCCTTATTGAACTTACCCCGCTTTGGGATATCATCGTAAAATTCTTTGAGGGGCTTTGAGATATTCTACTAACTAAAAAAATCGGCAAGCGGTTGCTTGCCGATTTTTTTATAATAAAGAGTAAAATATTTTTAAAAGAAAGTAATATCGCTCCACATAAGGTTTGCGCGCGTGTTCGCGTCGCGGTCGAAGTATTGCATCGCCACGCAACGGGCAAGCGTTTCTTCCGTAGGGTACTGCGCGAAAAGCTGACGGTACGCCTGTTCGGCGGGGGCGGTCAGCGCGTAGCCTTCGCCGAAATAATAAGAAAGATCGTATTCAATCGTATCCGTTTCGTTTTCGTCGGCTTCGTAGCATTCCAAAACGTAGTCGTTAAACACCGTTTCGCCCGCAATACAGCTCGTATAGCCGATATAATTCATATTCCGCACGGCGTTTTCGGGCATCGAGAGGAAGTTGATAAACGCCGTCGCGGCTTCCAAGTTCTTGCAATCCTTGGGGATTACCCAACCGTCGAACCAAAGGTTGGATACGGTGTCGGGGATCGCGTAGTTGAGCTTGACGGGGTTTTCGACTTCTTCTTCCTCGTAGAGTCCTTCCGCGACGTCCATAATATATACCGCGTCGCCGCTCCATTGATAATTGACGGTGATCTTTCCCGCGATCATATCGTTTTTCCCTTCGTCCGTTTCGAAGCCGTAGAGGTTGTCCGTAATGGATTTGAGCACCTTTTTCACGCCGTTCATCGTCTTTTCGTCGGCGTCGTTCATAAGCAGCGAAAGCTCGGCTTGATACTGCGCGAGGGAAAGCGTACCGTTCGTATATTGCGCTTTCAGGGCTTTTAATTGCTCCTCGTAATACATTGCAAGTCCCACGAAATACGTATCGCGGATATTGTTTTTTGCGGTCGTTTTCTTTTTATAAGCGGGATTTGTGAACACGTTCCAGCTCGTCATATCCGCTTCGTTTACGAGCTCGGGATTATACACGAAGCCCGTCGTGCCCCACATATAGCCCGCGGCGTACTCGCTCCAAGGGTCGTTTTTGATATAATTGCTTTCAAACACGCTCGAAATATAGGGGGAAACGTATTTTGCGTAATAATTGTCGGGATTGTTCGTATCGTAGAAGGATTCGGGCAATTTTTGCAGCCTGCCTTCCGCGGCAAGCTTCATAATCATATACTCGGAAGGGCAAATAAGGTCGAAATGATCGCCCATTTTGATCATATTGTAAAGGGTTTCGTTGTCGTCCGCGATACAGTATTCCACGCGAATTTCTTTGCCCGTCTTTTGCTTATACCATCTTTCGAATTCCTCGTAGAGGGGCTGCGTGCCTTCTTCGTCGTCGCCCATATCGATATACTCCGCCCAGTTCGCGACCTTTAAAACGGGGCGGTCGTCTTTCGTTGCTACGATCGTGATCGTGCCCGTCGCCGCGATCGCCGCGACGAGAGCGAAAATAAGAGGTTTTTTCATTGTTTTTTACCTCCTTTTTTATGTGCGCGGATATTCATTATCGCCACCGCCACGACGATAATAAAGAAGATTACCGCCGTAAAAGCCCAGTAAGAGGACTTGATCGTGTTCACCGTGCCGCCCTTGGCAAGGCTGTAAATATGCGTGCTAATCGTTTGAAAGGTGTTGGGCTTGGTATACGCCGCGATAATGTAATCGTCGAGAGAAAGGGTGACGGCGAGCAGGAAGCCCGAAACGATCCCGGGCATAATCTGCGGAATGATCACCGAAAAGAGGGCTTTCGTGGGCGACGCGCCAAGATCGAGCGCCGCTTCGTATAAATTATTGTCCATTTGTTTAAGCTTAGGAATAACGGACAACACCACGAAAGGTGTGCACAGGACCATTTGTCCCACGACGAGGGGAATATAGGTGGATTTCGGGATATTCAGCGCCACCACGAGGAACGCGAACGAGATCGCCGTGACCACTTCCGCGTTGATGACGGGAATTTGATTTACGCCGTTCAAAGCCGAGGAAACCCGTTTTTTCGAATAGAAGATGCCGATCGCGCCGACCGTGCCGAGAACGGTCGAAAGGGTCGCCACGATCACCGCAAGAAGCAGGGTCTGCAACACGATAGGCAGGGGCTGGTTGTCCATATCGAAGAAATACTTCCAGTGATCCAAGCTGAACCCTTCCCAGCTCGTGATCAGCTCGGATTTATTAAAGCTGTAAACGGTGAGGAGCAAAATGGGCGCGTAAATAAAGAGGATCACGAGCCCGATAAACAACCATTTTAACGAAGTTTTGATTTTTACCATAACGAAGTACCCCTCCTTCCCGCGTCGTCCTGCGCGTTGAAACCGCCCGTCGCCCAAGTCATAAGGAACATCAGCGTAAGCAATAACAGCGCGGTCACCGAGCCCATATTCCAAAGGTCGTTTTTAAAGCATTCGTCGATAAACGACCCGATAATTTTCGTGTGGTTAAAGGTCATATAATTAGACACGACGTAGTTTGTCATCGACGGCAAAAACACCATTGAAACGCCGCTCATAATCCCCGCTTTGGAAAGGGGAAGGGTAACCTTCAAAAAGGCTTTCGCGCCGCCTGCGCCAAGGTCGCGCGCGGCTTCCAAATAGCTCTTGTCGATCTTGATAATCGTCGTATAGATAGGCAGGATCATAAACGGCAAAAAGTCGTAGACCATACCCAGTATCGTGTTGAACAAGTTCCAGCCGTTGGATTTGTTATAAATTCCGATCCAGTCGAGAAGCTCTTTCAAGGCGTTCACGCGGAGCACGAAATTTACCCACATCGGCACGATAAAAAGGAGCAATAAGCCCGATTTATTTTTTAATTTGCAGGTCGCGATAATATATGCCACGGGATAGGCGATCAACAGGCATACGAGCGTGCTCATAAACGAGATGAACAAGCTTTGCATAATGGTTTTGAACTGCGCGGATTCGAAAAAGGAATCGCTTCCCGAGCCGCTGAAAAACATCGCGATATTGTCGAAGGTGAACGTCCCGTCTGCGTCCGTGAACGCGTAGTATACGATAATCAGCAAGGGGACTACGACGAAGATCGCGAGAAAGAGCGCGTAGGGGATCGCAAGTAGCTTTCTGGAAAAGCGGGGGCGGAGCTTGGTCATACTTTCTTGCCCTCCGCCACTTTGAGCGTAAGCTTGATTTTGTCTTTGGGAATGATCAAACTCACGCGGTCGTTTTCGTTCCAAAGATCCTCGCACGCGAGCACGTAATCTTCTTCGTTTTCCGTGCGCACGATATAGCGGTAATATTCGCTCTTATAAATAAGCGAAATGATATTCCCTTGCGCGCCGCCTTCGTCCTCGTTGTCGCTCATCGTGATATCGTGCAAGCCGACTTCCACGTTGACCTCCGTATCGGTAAGGTCGAGCTTTTCGCCTTTCGCGGTGATAAGATACCCTTCTTCGTCGAGATGGCTGCCGGGGTAGAGCTGGGTCACGTCGCATTCGAACTCGCCGTCGCCGAATTCGACGGTGTTGCGCTTGGTGATCACGCCCGAGAACTTGTTCACGCGGAATTTCTTCTTCATAACGTGAATCCCGTTCGGCTTGATCACGAGCCCAACCGTATCGCCTACCTCTGGCGCGGAGGTGCTTTGAATCTCAATCTCGTATCTTCCGCATTGTACGAGGATCTGATAGTGGATTCCCTTAAAAATAACCGAAGTGACCTTGCCTTTGAGCTGACCTGCGTCGGCGGCTTTGATCTTCACGTCCTCGGGCCGCACGACGACGTCTACGGGCTCGTTTTGCTCGAAGCCTTTGTCAACGCATTCGAACGCCTTGCCGCAGAAACGCACCTCGTAGTCCTTTGCCATCACGCCCGAGAAAATGTTGCTTTCTCCGATAAAGTCGGCGACGAAGGTGTTTTTCGGCTCGTTATAAATTTGTTCGGGCGTGCCGATTTGCTGAATCGACCCGTCCGACATAACCACGATCGTGTCCGACATCGTAAGCGCCTCTTCCTGATCGTGCGTCACGTAAATAAAGGTAATGCCGAGCCGTTTGTGCATCGCTTTGAGTTCGAGCTGCATTTCCTTGCGCATCTTCAAATCGAGCGCGCCGAGAGGCTCGTCCAAAAGCAAAATTTCGGGTTCGTTGACGATTGCGCGCGCGATCGCGATACGCTGTTGCTGACCGCCCGAAAGGGTGGAAACGCTCCGCTTTTCAAAGCCCGTAAGGTCTACGATTTCAAGCGCGTTTTTCACCTTTTCCGCGATCACGGAATCGGGGAGTTTTTCCAGCTTGGTTTTTACGCGACCTTTTTTGTCGGTATAAGTCTTTTCCACGCGTTGAAGCTTTAACCCGAACGCCACGTTTTCAAACACGTTGAGGTGGGGGAAAAGGGCGTATTTTTGGAATACGGTATTTACGGGGCGTTTATTCGGCGGCAGGTTGCTGATATCCTTTCCGTTTAATAAAATTTGCCCGCTCGTCGGCATTTCAAACCCCGCGATCATACGAAGGGTGGTCGTTTTTCCGCAACCCGAAGGACCTAAAAACGTGACGAATTCGCCCTTGTGCACGTATAAATTCATATTTTCCACGACGGACACGCCGTCGAATTCCTTGCAAACGTCGATCAGTTCTATAATTTTCGATTGATTTTTATCCATAGTAAGTAACTCTCCGATTAAAAGTTAGGCGGCGTGGAGATCCAAAGAAACCTCGCTTTCCCTTTGCCTTTATTCGCGATCCCGTGCGGCTTTCCCGCCGAGTAGTAAAACGCTTCGCTTTTTTTACATAGATGATGCTTGTTTCCCAAAACCACGGCGATTCTGCCTTCCAGCACGAATCCGAATTCCTCGCCCTCGTGTGGCACGTCCACCGCCGTGCAAACGCCCTCGCATAGCTCTACGAGCACGGGTTCGAGCATATTTTTCTGCGCGTTGGGGATCAGCCAGTTCCAAAGCACGCCGTCCGCGTCCTTTTCGATAAACTCGTCTTTGGAAAACACGACCTTTTCTTCTTCGTCCTCGTGAAAGAAGGTGGAAAGATCGCTGCCGAGTGCCGACAAAATATCGGTGAGCGTGGCGATAGAGGGGCTGTTTAGATTGTTTTCAAGCTGCGATATGTAGCCTTTCGTCAGCTCGCACCTATCGGCGAGCTCGCCTTGCGTTAAGCCTTTCTGGTTGCGCATTCGTTTGATTTTTTTGCCGATATCCATAACTTTCAAATGCTCCGAGTTTTTTTCTCTGCTTAGGTTTGTTAAAAATAAACTTAAAGTTTAGTAAAAATAAACCTAACGAAGATTATTATATTGTAAATATAATCGTTTGTCAATCGTTTGAAAGGCTTTTTAGATATATTTTGCGCAAGTTCGCAAAAAAAATAAAAAAATCCCCCGAAAAGGGGAAAGAAGAAAACGTTTAAAAACACGAAAAAAGGGGTCTACCGATCGGCAGACCCTCATATTTATAATATTGCGAATATTATAGCTTAGTTTAAAGCGCTGAGTTTCTTGGCAAGCTTAGCTTTTCTGTTGTTCGCGTTGTTCTTGTGGATAACGCCCTTCGTCACAGCTCCGTCGATAGCGGAAACGGTTTCGGGGAAAAGCTTGGTCGCTTCTTCCTTATTTCCCGCGTTCACAGCTTCCAAGAACTTCTTGATCTGGGTTTTAAGCGCGGACTTCACGGCTTTGTTTTGCATCGTTTTCTTTTCGATAACCAAAACTCTTTTCTTTGCGGATTTAATATTAGGCATAATGTTCTCCTTGTTTAACCATTTTCTTGTTTCGTTATTGCGTAGATTATTTTAACATAAATTTGCTGGAAAGTAAACTGTTTTTCGGTGTAAAAATGCGAAAAACCGTAAAAATTTAAAAAATTTTCCATTCGGAGGCAAAAAATGAACCTTCCCAAAGGCGGAATCGCTTTTTTCGACAGCGGCGTGGGCGGACTCACCGTCCTTTCTTCTTGTCAAAAATACTTTTCAGGCGGAGTCTTTTATTATTACGGCGACAACGCGCGCGCGCCCTACGGCAACCGCCCCGAAACGGAGATCCTCGCATACCTTCGCGAGGCGTTCGAGCTTTTTTCCGCCCTCGAAGCGAAAGCCGCGGTGATCGCTTGCAACACGGCGACGGCGGTGGCAGTGGAAAAACTCAGGAGGGAATATCCCTTTCCCATCGTCGGCGCAGAGCCCTCCGTATTTCCCGCGGCGAAAGGAGAAGGGGAGGTGTTTATCCTCTCCACGAAAGCGACCTATCAAAGCGAGCGTTATAAATCGTTATGCGCGCGCGTGCGGGCGCGATATCCCGAAGTAAGGCTACGCTCCTACGCTTGCGAAAAGCTGGCGGGCGAGATCGAAAAAACGCTGCCCGATCTCGATTTTTCGCTCTCCGAATTTCTCCCTGCGGGAAATCCTTCCGCGGTCGTGCTCGGTTGCACGCATTATATCTTTTTAAAAAAGAAAATAGAAGGCTTTTACGGCTGCGCTTGCCACGACGGCAACGAGGGGATCTCAAAACGGCTCGTTTCGCTCGTGGAAAACGGGAACGGGCGACTACCGCAACCACCCGCGCCCACGTATCCCGAAAAAAAGCGCTTCTTTCGCGCCACGCGCACGAAAAAATTTCGTTTAAAGCGCGTTTTTGTGGATAACGCCCGTTTTTTTCGTCTGTTTTTCCTCGGTAGCGGCAAGAAGAAAAATGTAAAAATATACGAACAAATGTTCATTTCTATAAAAAAGTGAAGAAAAAATTTGGATTTTGGGTCAAAAATCCCAAAATTTTTAAAAATTTTACCAAAATTTCCTTGACAAGGGTCAAAAGTGGTTGTATAATAGAAACAAGCTCACAAAAAAGGCTGGGAGTATCCTATGGATACGGCAGACCGTATTTTTGAAATTCGAAAAGGAGGGAAACGGAAATGGCGGCGCTTTTTTGCGGAATGTTCGAGCATCAATTAGACGATAAGAACCGTTTGCGTATCCCTGCGAAGTTCAAAAAGGGATTGACGGGCGAGCACGGCGAAAAGTCGTATAGCTTTGCCCGCGGGCTGAACGGTTGCGTTTACGTATTTCCCGAAGAGGTGCTCGAAGAAACGATCGAAGAGCTTTCCAACGAAAAGATGGGGGAAGCGTCGAAAGCTTCGCTTCTGTTTTTAGGAAGTATCTACACGGCGGAAGAGGACGCGCAAGGGCGCGTGGTGTTGCCTTCGAGGCTTCGCGAGCTGGCGGGAATCAAAAAGGACATTATCACCATCGGGCGCGGCAAACGCCTTGAAATCTGGTCGGCGGAAAAATACGACGCGTATCTTTCGGATACCGACTACGACGAAGAATTCAAAAAATTGGGGATTTAAAGAATGTTGGAGTTTTCGCATAAACCGGTGATGCTGGAAGAGTGTATGGACGGCTTGTCGTTAAAAGACGGCGGGGTCTACTTCGACGGCACGGTCGGCGGCGGCGGACATTCCTTCGAGATACTAAACCGAACGAAAAACAGCCGATTGATCGCGACCGATCTCGACGACGAGGCGATCGCGGCGGCGACGGCGCGGCTCAACCCCTTCGAGGGGCGTTTCGCCATTTATAAATCTAATTATAAAGACTACGAAAGGGTATTCGCGGAAGCGGGTATCGACAAGCTCGACGGCGCGCTACTCGATTTCGGCATTTCCTCGCATCAGATCGACGACGAGGAGCGCGGATTTTCCTACCGCAAAGCAAACGCGCCCTTAGATATGAGAATGGACAGAACCTCCCCCTTAACGGCGGAGATCATTCTCAACACCTATCCCGAAGAAAAGATCGCCAAGATATTAAAGAACTACGGCGAAGAAACCTTTGCCAAACAGATCGCCCGAAACGTCGTGAAAGCGCGGGCGGAAAAGACCTTGCGCACCTCGGGGGACTTTGCAGAAATCATTCAAAAGAGTATCCCCGCAAAATTCCGTTACGGCGCGCCTTGCGAAAGAAAGAGCTTTCAAGCGCTTCGCGTCGAGGTAAACGGCGAGCTGGACGGCTTATACGAGCTCGTCGTATCCTTAACGAAAAGATTAAAAAAAGGCGGGCGAATCGCGATTTTAACCTTCCAGTCCTTAGAGGATCGGATCGTCAAAGAAGCGTTCAAGCAAATGCAGTCGCCCTGCACTTGCCCTTCGAGCTTTCCCGTCTGCGTATGCGGCAAGAAAGCGGAAATTGAGATTATCACGCGCAAGCCGATCACGGCAAGCGAACGGGAATTAAAAGAAAATTCGCGCAGTAAATGCGCAAAACTCAGGGTCGCCGAGAAGCTTTAACGGCGAAAAGATAAGTGGGAAACAAAGAGAAAAACGAAAAGGAGCAAAACAGATGAACACGGTGTTGGATAAAACCGCAGTAAATACTGCCGTTCGCGACGACGCGGCGGCTTTACATAACGCACAAATCAGAGAACGTTACGAAAGATTGCAAAATATCGAAGCCGATCAGTTTGCTCAGTTCGAACAAGAAAGCAACGCGCCCGTTCGCGCTTCCGTTCTCGCGCCCGAAAGACCTGCTCCGCGCACGAGCGAGCAATCGCCGAGCGTAACGGAATATACGAGAAACGAAGCGGACTACGCGTTATTTACGCCCGAAGCGCTCGATAGAGCGATCGGGAGCGCCGCGCCCGTCGCGTCGCCCGTGCAAGCCCCCGTGCAGGAAATGCCCGTCGCGGTGGTAATGTCTACGGCGGAGGTCGAAGCGGTAGCGCAATACAGCCTGAGCGCGTTTGCGAAAAAAGTGCTTGCGGCGTTTGCGTGCGTCGTGTTCGCGCTGTTGACGATTATCGCCGTCAATTCGCATATTATCAGCGAAAAGCGGATCAGAGTTGAAAAGTTAGAACGCCAGCGCCAACAGCTCGAAGAGAAAAACGAAGAACTCCAAAAGAGAATCGAAGAAGCCACGTCCGAAGAAACCATTCGCGCGTTTGCCGAGGCGAACGGAATGATTCAGATCGGCTAAAATTCAAAAGGAGTCAAGCTTTATCAAACGTTCAAAAAGAGAATATTCCATATCGGTTTTACGAAAGAGGTTATTTGCCATAGTCTTGGCGATAACCTTTCTTTTTTGTCTTTTAACGGCGCGGTTTTTCTACGTGCAGGTGATCTGGCAGGAGGAGCTCGTCTGTCGCGCTCTCGATCAATGGACTCGCGAAATTCCTATCGTCGCAAAACGCGGCTCGATCACCGACCGCAACGGCGTAGTGCTTGCCGAAAACGACAGCTATTATACCGTTTTTGCCCGCTCCAACGCCATCAAGGACGCTTTGGCGACCTCGACTTCGCTTGCCGAAGCGCTCGGGCTGGACGCGGCGAAACTCTACGAAAAGCTCACGAGCAAAAAAGCTTCGGAAATCACCGTGGCGAAAAAGATTGATAAAACGGCGATCCAAAAACTCGTGGAAACCTCTTTGGACGGCGTGTATTATTCGCGGGATAATTCGCGGGTATATCCCAAGGGCGATTCGCTTTGTCAAGTGCTCGGCTTCACTTCCATCGACAACACGGGCACGACGGGCGTGGAAAAATACTACGATAGCTATTTAAAAGGCGAGAACGGCGAGCTTTTGTACGAAACCGACCTCGTCGGGATCGATTTGGAAGGCGCGGTGGCGGCGTATCGCGAGGCGGAGGACGGCTATAACGTGCGCCTTACCATCGACTACGGCATACAGGCGATCGCGGAAAGCGCGCTCTATAAGGTCAGCCAAACGTATTCGCCCACCTCGGCTGAGTGTATCGTGCTCGACCCCGACACCTTCGAGATCCTCGCGATGGCGAATTATCCCTCGTACGATTTAAACGATATCCCGCGCGACGATATTTCCGCGCTCAACGCGCTTTCGCGCAATAAGATCGTATGCGATATTTACGAGCCGGGCTCTACCTTTAAGGTGATCACGGCGGCGGCGAATTTGGAAGAGGCGAAAAAGGGGAATCCGCGCGCTTATCCCGATAACTACGTGTTTTCTAGCTCCCGCACCCGTTCGGTAGACGGCACGACGGTCAAGTGTTGGAGTAATCACGCGAACGGAAAGCACGTCAATCAACGGCTCGCCGAAGCGCTCAACAACAGCTGCAATCCGTGCTTTACGGATATCGCGTTATCGCTCGGCACGGAAACCTTTTACGATTATCTTTCGGCGTTCGGCTTCGGTTCTGCCACGGGGCTTGATTTTAGCGGCGAGGCTTCGGGGATTTTGCTCCGCGAAAGCGCGGTGAGAAACTGCGACCTCGCGCGTATCGGCTTCGGTCAAACGATCGCCGTTTCGGGCATACAGCTTGCCTGCGCCACGGCGGCGGCAGTCAACGGCGGCTATTACTACACGCCGCACCTCGTCAAAGAAATTTACGCGGACGACGGCTATACCCTCAAAAAGATCGGCGCGACCTTAAAAAACCGAACGATCAGCGAGCAATCCTCGAAAAAACTCGCGGCGATGCTCGAAGGGGTCGTGCGCGACGGCAGCGGCAAAAAGGCGTATATCGAAGGCTATCGCGTCGGCGGAAAGACGGGCACGGCGCAAAAATACGAAAACGGTCGTATCGCGGCGGGGAAATACGTTTCGTCGTTCGTCGGATTTTTTCCCGCCGACGATCCCGAATACCTCGCGCTCGTGATCGTAGACGAACCGCAGGGCGCGTACTACGGCTCGGTGGTTGCCGCGCCGTGCGCGGGAGAAATTTTCCAAGGAATTATCGACTTAAAAAACATACGACCGCGCTTGTCTGAATAAGATATAACAAAGGGAATTTATCCAAGGCAAGGGGGAAGAAAAAATGCTTTTATCGGAGCTTATCGAAGGACTTGACGGCAGGGAAATCTACGCGGCGAACCGCGCGGGGCTTTCGGGCGTGCAAATCAAAGGGCTTTCGGCAGACAGCCGATTGACAAAAGACGGCGATCTGTTTTTCTGCCTTACGGGCGGCGCGACGGATTCTCATTGTTATGCGAAAGAAGCGGTGGAACGCGGAGCGGTTGCGCTCGTGGTAGAATATAAACTCGATCTGCCCGTGCCGCAGATCGTCGTGAAAGATTCCCGCGAGGCGATGAGCCTGCTTGCGGCGGCGTTTTACGGTTATCCTTCGAAAGATATGAAAATCGTTGCGATCACGGGCACGAACGGCAAAACGACCACTTCGTATATGCTCGCTTCTATCTTGGAGGAAGCAGGTAAAAAAACGGGGATCGTCGGCACGCTCGGCATTTTCTACGGCAAAAAAAAGATCGCCCCCGAGCTCACCACGCCCGACCCTATTTTCTTGCAGGAAACGCTCGCGGATATGCGCGCCGACGGCGTGGAATACGTCGTGATGGAAGTTTCCGCGCACGCGCTACATTATAAAAAAACGCTCGGCGTGAACTTCGCCGCCTGTATCTTCACGAATTTGAGCCAAGACCACCTTGATTTTTTCGAGAATATGACGGCGTATTCCCGCGAAAAAGAAAAGCTTTTTACGGACGAGATCTGCCCGCTCGCCGTCGTAAACGGCGACGATAAAACGGGCAGAGGACTTTTAAAGCTTCGCCGTAATCCCACCTTCGTCTACGCGATCGATTCTCCCGCCGAGGCGTTCGCGGTGATCACGTCCGAAGGCTTATACGGCTCGGAGTTTATGCTCAATCTTTCCGACGAGCTTTGTCGGGTTTCCCTTCCGATGACGGGGCGGCACAATATCTATAACGCGCTCGCCGCGGCGACCTGCGCTTGCGCGCTCGGGATCTATATCGGCTATATCAAGGACGGGCTTAAAAAAATGCGCGCGGTTGGGGGCAGGCTCGAACGGGTAGAACGCTTCCACGGCGGGGATATTTTCGTCGATTTCGCGCACACGCCCGACGGGCTCGAAAAATCTCTCGCCGCGCTTAAAGCGCATTGTAAGGGCAAGCTAATCTGCCTGTTCGGTTGCGGGGGGAACAGAGATAAGAGTAAACGCCCGCTGATGGGCGAAGCGGTTGCGAAAAAAGCCGATTTCGGCGTGCTCAGCTCGGATAATCCGAGGTATGAAGACCCGCTGGATATCATTTCGGATATCGAAAAGGGCTATCGCAGGTTTTCCAAAAAATACGTCGTCGTGCCCGATCGGGAAAAGGCGATCGACTACGCTCTCGACCTTTTAGGCAAAGGGGATATTCTTCTCGTCGCTGGCAAGGGTGGGGAAGAGTATCAAGAAATAATGGGTATAAAATACTTTTTTAACGACAATGATATAATCAAAAAACGAATGGAGCAAAAACGCGAAAATCCCTTCCTTTGATTTCGCTTACCTTACGAGCTATGAAAACGTATTTATGGGCGGCGCTCGCCGCGTTCGGACTTTCTTTTCTTCTCTGCGCTCTTTTGATCCCTTTGCTTCGCAAGGTTAAAGCGGGGCAGAATATTTTATCCTACGTCAAAGAGCATAAAGCAAAAAGCGGCACGCCGACGATGGGCGGGCTTGCTTTTATTCTCGCCGCCTCAATAGCCTCGCTTGCGTTTTCCCCCGAGCTCGACCGCTTCACGATCGCCACGCTTGCGATCGGGCTTTCGTATATGCTCGTCGGGTTGCTCGACGATCTATTGAAGAAAAAGCACAAGGAAAATTTAGGGCTGAAAGCCTATCAAAAGCTGATCTTTCAGCTTTTCGTCGCGGTGTTCGCGGGCGTTTTTGCCGTCCGTTCGGGGCGAACGGTTTTATATATCCCGTTTACCGATCTTTCCTTCGATATCGGGGTCTGGGTCTTTCCGCTCACCGTGTTTTGTTTTCTCGCCACCGTCAACGCAGTCAATTTAACGGATGGGCTCGACGGGCTCGCGGCGGGGGTTGGCGCGCCGTTTTTCGCTTGCCTCGGCGTGTTGTCCGTCCTTCGCGCGGGCGAAACGGGCGCGGCGGTATTGTCCTTTTGCTTAACGGGCGCGCTCGTTGCTTACCTCGTTTTCAACAGCCCCAAAGCATCCGTGTTTATGGGGGATACGGGCTCGTTATCTCTCGGCGGGTTCGCCGCCGCGATCGCCTCGTTTACGGGCAACGCCTTATATATCCTCGTGATCGGCTTGGCTTTCGTCTTTACGGTCATAAGCGTGGTGTTGCAGGTAATATACTATAAAGCGACGGGTGGGAAGCGCATCTTTTTGATGTCGCCCGCGCACCACCATTTTCAGCAAAAAGGGTATTCCGAAAGCAAGATCGCTTACGCGTATTTCACCGTCACGCTGATTTTGGGCACGCTTTCGATCGCGACCGCGCTTTAAAAAACGCGCGAAAATAAAAACGCAAATAAAAATTCGAGGAGGAGAATTTATGTATCCCGCAAGACAGGTATTTTTCGTGTTGGGGCTTTCCCGTTCGGGGAAAGCGGCGGCGGAATTCTTGCTCAAACGAAAGGCGAAAACCTATATCTTCGACGATATCGTAGGCGGTATCGTCGAAAAGAATATCAGGGAATTGACGGCTATGGGCGCGGAGCTTTTAACCCGCGAACAGGTGGAAAAATCGGCGGACTTTTGCGACGTGCTCGTGCTTTCTCCGGGAATCCCTATCGACCACCCGACGGCGGTCGCGTTCAAGCGGCAGGGCAGGGCGGTGATCGGCGAAACGGAGCTTGCCGCGCGCTATCTTTCCGCGTATACCGTTGCGGTGACGGGCACGAACGGGAAAACGACCACCGTTTCTATGATCGAGAAGGTACTTAAAGAGGGCGGGCTGAACGCTTATGCTTGCGGGAATATCGGCTCGCCGCTCATTGAAGCGACGGAGCTTTCGGAATCTTCCGTGGCGGTTGCGGAAATTTCCAGCTTCCAGCTCGAAACCCTGCAATCGTTGCGCCCGCATATCGCCGTCGTGCTCAATTTGAGCGAGGATCACCTAAACCGCCATTATAATATGGAAAACTACGTGTTCTTAAAAAGCCGACTTTTGAAAAATTCCACGGAAGCGGAATACGCCGTTTTAAACTACGACGATCCGCTCGTTCGGGAAATGACGGAAAAGACGAAAGCGCGCGTTTTGTATTTTTCCACGCAAGGGAAGGTCAACGGCGCGTATCTTTTGAGCGGCGATTTGTATTTCGGCGCGGAAAAAATAATGCCCGCGGGCGAATTGATCGTCGAGGGCGTACATAATATCGAAAACGCTTTGGCAACGCTTGCCGTGGCGAAAATAATGGGCGTGCCCACGCCCGCGATCGCAAAAGCCCTTCGCGATTTCAAGGGGATCAAGCACCGTATCGAACGGGTTGCCGAGATCAACGGCGTTACCTATATCGACGATTCCAAAGGCACGAACGCCGACGCGACGAAAAAAGCCGTTTCCTGTATGAAAGAGGAAACGGTGCTGCTTCTCGGGGGAAAAGATAAGGGCTATGAATACGATTCTCTGTTCGCCGCGTTGCCGCAAAGCAAGGTCGTGCACGCGATTTTATACGGCGAAAACCGTTTCAGGCTTTTGGAGAGCGCGTTGAATAGGGGGTATAAGAATTTCACCGTTTGCGGCGGGTTCGAGCTTGCCGTGCGCCTTTCGGGAATGATCGCAAAAAGAGGGCAAACGGTGCTTTTAAGCCCCGCGAGCGCAAGCTTTGACGAATTCGGAAGTTTTGAAGAGAGGGGGGATAGGTTTGTCGAAATCATACGCTCGTTCGAATCGGAGCGGCTCACGGACGGAAATGAAGAATACGGGCTCGCCGTTGACCAAAACGAAAACGAAAACGCGGACGAAGAATAGGGTATTCGGAGATCTTTCCATTCCCATTCTCACCGCCTTTCTTGCGGGCTTTGGGGTGCTTTCCGTTTATTCCGCAAGCTCGTACGCGGCGAAGGTGCAATACGGCGATTCCTTCTATTTTATGAAAAAGCAACTGATCGGCTTTTTGATAGGGCTTGCGGGTATGATCGCGCTCGCCTTTTTCGACCACCGTAAGCTGAAAGGCAAAAAAGCGCGATGGTTCGCGCTCGTCGTTCCCATCGTGCTCCTGCTGCTCGTATTCGTGCCGGGGGTTGGCAAAAGCAACTACGGCGCGACTCGTTGGATCGGAGTGGGCGGGGTCACCGTCCAGCCTTCCGAGCTCGCAAAATACGGCTTTATCGTCTTTGCTTCCGCGTATATGTCCGAGCGGATGGGCGAGCTTCGCACCTTCAAGGGCGTGTTGCCCGTCCTTTTTTCGGGCGGGGTGATTTGCGTTCTCATTATCTTAGAGCCGAATATGTCGGTTACGATGTGCGTAGGCGCGCTGATGCTCGTGATGCTTTTTCTGGGCGGTATGAAAATGAAGCATTTCTTTTTTATCGCTCTGCCCGTTCTTATCGCCGTGCCCGTACTGATTATTGCAGAGCCCTACCGCTTACTTCGCCTCAGCGCCTTTCTCGATCCTTGGGCTTCTCCGAAAGAAGAGGGGTATCAGCTCATTCAATCGCTCTACGCGCTGGGAAACGGCGGCTGGTTCGGCACGGGTCTGTTCCGTTCGCGGCAAAAATACCGTTTTCTTCCGTTTGCGGAAAGCGATTTTATCCTCGCCATTATCGGCGAGGAATGGGGGTTTATCGGCATTTTCGCGCTGTTTTGCATTAGCGCGCTTTTGGTTTATCGCGGAATCAAAACGGCGGCGCGGGCAAACGACTTTTTCTCCTTTTTGCTCGCGGCGGGGATCACGGCGGTATACGCGATTCAAACGGTGATCAACGCGCTCGTCGTAAGCGGAACGATCCCGCCGACGGGCATACCGTTGCCGCTGATCAGCTCGGGAAACACCTCGCTCATTATCACGATGTGCTCGATGGGCGTGCTCTATTCGATCTCGCGAAAGAACGAAAAGGAGCGGCGCGCTCTTTAATCACAAAAGGAAAACCCAAGGCATACAATGAAACATAAGGAGCTTTATTGTATGGATAAATTTATGATAGAGGGCGGTCGGAAATTATTCGGCAAAGTCGAAGTACAAAGTGCGAAAAACGCCGTTTTGCCTCTCCTTGCCGCTTCTGTTTTAACCGATGAACAAGTGAAGATACGAGGCGTTCCCGCGATCAGCGACGTGGAAAATATGCTGAAAATTTTAAGCGAACTCGGCTGTAAGATCAAAAGGACGAAAGATTGCGCGATCATCGACGGCAAAAACGCAGTTTCTCACGAAATCCCCGCAAGGCTGACGAAGGAACTGCGTTCTTCCGTTTTTATGCTCGGTTCGGTGCTATCGCGCTTTCAAAAGGCGAAAATATCCTATCCCGGCGGTTGCGATATCGGGCTTCGACCCATTGATCTGCACCTTTCGGGCTTAAAGAGATTAGGCGTTCGAATCGTCGAAGAAAACGGCTACATAACCTGCGTTGCGGAGAACCTTACGAGCGCGGATATCCTTCTTGATTTTCCGAGCGTGGGCGCGACGGAAAATATTATCCTCGCCGCCGTGAAAGCAAAGGGCGTCACCGTGATTAGAAACGCCGCCAAAGAACCCGAGATCGTCGATCTGCAAAATTTCTTAAATAAGATGGGCGCAAAGGTTGCGGGGGCGGGAAGTCCCACTATCGTGATCGAAGGCGTAAAAAAACTCCACGGCGTGGAATATACGCCGATTAAGGATAGAATCGAGGCGGGAACTTTCCTGATCGCGGCGGCAGTTTGCGGCGGAGAAATCGAGGTGGAAGGAATTTCTTCGGAAAATATTGCGGCACTTTTGCATAAATTGCGTGAAAACGGTTGCAAAATACATATAAAAAATGATAAAATATATTTAAGAAGCGACGGCAACCTCAAATCCGTAGACCTCGTTGAAACGACTCCGTTCCCAGGCTTTCCCACCGATCTGCAAGCTCAATATTCCACGCTTTGCTGCACGGCGAAGGGCACGACGATCGTCGTGGAAAACTTATTCGAAACCCGTTTTAAGTTTGCCGCGGAGCTCAAAAGAATGGGCGCGGATATCTCCGTGCGCGACCGCACGGCGGTCGTTCGCGGCGTGAAAAAGCTGCACGGCGCGTGCGTGACGGCGGGGGATCTTCGGGGCGGCGCGGCGCTCGTGATTGCGGCGCTCGGCGCGGAAGGCGAATCGTCGGTATACGATCTTTCCTACGTGGATAGAGGCTACGCCGATTTCGAATATAAATTGCGCAAAATAGGCGCGAATATCAAAAGAATTCATATATAAGGAAAAAACTATGCAAAAGAAAAAATTTTGGGTAATTTTGCTCACGGTCGTCGTGTTTTTGGCGGGGGCGGTGCTCGGCGTTACGAACGTCTACCGCGTGGACGACGTAGTTGTGAAGATCGACTACGTTTCCGAGGCTTCCGCGCCCGAATCGGAAGCGCTTTTAAAGCGCCTTTCCAAAGCGTATAAAGGGCAATCCACGCTGTTCGTGGAAAAGGACGAGGCGAAGAAGATATTCGAAGACTTTCCCTATTTTCGAATGACTTCTTTTTCGACGAAGCACCCGAATAAAGTCGTGATCAAAGCGACGGAGGACGAGGAGATCTACGCCGCCCAAAAAGAGGACGGGAGTTATTATATTCTCGGGCTTAACGGCGTGGTGTTAGGCGAACGCGCCACGAGCGCAAACCGCTCCGACGGCGGGGAAAACGTGTTGTTATCGGGTTTTGCGGCGACGGGTGAAAAAGGCAAAAAGCTCGTCGGCGACGGGGTGGATACGGCGATTGAATTTTTGAGCGTGCTCTCCGAAAAGCTCGGCGGGATTCGCAATAATATCACGAAAGCCGAACGGCAAACGCCCGCTTCTACCGCCGTCTATTTAAGCCTCGAAACGGTAGAGGGAGTTCGCCTCGTGATCGAGAATCCCCAAACGCTTACGAAAGAAAAAGCCGAACGGCTCGCCGCATACTATATCGCGCTCGACGACGGGGCAAGGCTCGCGGGCGAAGTGTGGGTGACGAGCACCGAAGAGGGCGAAATCCGTATCGCGTATATGCAAAACGGGCAAAATTAAAAGAAATTCTTTGAAAACGCGCAGGAATGCGCGTTTTTTTTACTCAATCCATTGACAAATTATGCAAAATGTTATATAATAACGATAAGATTTTAACGGAAGCAGTTTTTACGGAGCGGAAGAAATTATGGCAAACGAAAGCGTAGCCGTACTCGATATACGGTCTTATGAAGTCACCTTTCTGATCGGTTCGAAAGGGGTAAACGACACCTTCGTGTTTTACGGGTCGAGGAGCGAGCCCTACGAAGGGTATTCCTCGAACGGCTTTTTCGACGAGCAGTCCTTCCGCCGTGCGGTGATCGCCGCGGTAACTTCCGTTCGGCAGAACTACGAAGGGGAGATCGGCGAAGTGTTCGTCGGCATTCCCGCCGCGTTCGTTTCCGTAAAGAGCAAGGGGCATACGATTTCCTTTCCCTCTAAGCGAAAAATTTCCTCGCAGGAAGTGGACGCGCTCTACGAAAGCGGCTTCAACGAGCTTTTAAAAGAAGGGAAATGTATTCGCCGTTCGGATATGTATTTTTCCCTCGGCGACAATCGAAAATATTTCGGAGAAAAGGAGCTCCGCGGCTCGGCGTCGGCTTCCTTGCAGGGCGCGCTTTGCTATTATTTTGCGGACGAGCAGTTCGTAAACCGCACGACGGCGATTTTAAAAGAGCTTTCTTTGGAAACGGTCGATTTTATTCCGTCCTCGCTCGCGCAAGCGATGTATCTTCTGCCGCAAAAGGTGCGGGAGGGGTACGCGTTCCTTCTCGATATCGGATTTTTGTCCTCGACCTTTTCCGTCGTCTACGGCAACGGAATCGTGAGAGAAGAATCCTTTGATTTGGGGCTTGGGTATATCCTCGCTTCCTTGATGCAGGGACTAAATATCGACTACGAAAAAGCCGAAGAGATTCTTTATTCTGCAAACGTTTCGGGCGGCGCGGTCGCCAAAGACCTTGAATGGACGGACGGCGCGACGGGCGCGACGTATTCGGTGCGGCAGATCAACGAGATCGTAAAATGCGGCTTCGACGATCTTTGCGAGGCGATCGAGGAGTTTTTTGCGAAATACTATCGCGGAAAAAACGCGGCGATCTTCCAGTCTAAACCCATTTGTATCACGGGCGAGGGCTTGAAGGTGTCGGGCGGCGCGGAGCATATCGCGGGTCGGCTCAACAGAATGACGCAGACGGTCTATCCCGATCTTCCTTATTATGATAAACCCGTGTTTTCTTCGAGAATGGCGCTTTTAAACGCCGCGCTTGGGGAGAATAAAAAACGCGGATTTCTTTATAAAATTTTCAACGCATTCGGAGGAAAAAAGAAATGATGAACAACTATGGCGAAAACGAAAACTTCGGCGATTATTCGTATAACCCTGCCCCTCAGGAAGAGCTTCCCGCGGTGGAAGCGCAATCGAATAACCTTTCGGGCGTGGCGAAGATCAAAGTGATCGGGGTCGGCGGCGCGGGGAACAACGCAGTCAACCGTTTGATCGAATCAGGGCTTCAAGGCGCGGAATATATCGTGGTCAACACCGATAACCAAGCGTTGCTTCGCTCGCAGGCAAACCGCCGTATTCAAATCGGCGTAAAGCTGACGAAAGGGCTCGGCGCGGGCGCTGATCCTTCGGTGGGCAGAGCGGCGGCGGAAGAAAATAAAGAGGAGATTCAAAACGCCCTCAAAGATACCGACCTTCTGTTCATTACCGCGGGTATGGGCGGCGGTACGGGCACGGGCGCGGCTCCCGTGATCGCAAAGATCGCAAAGGATATGAAGATTTTGACGGTGGCGGTCGTCACCCTGCCGTTCACCTTTGAAGCCAAGCGCAGAATGGACAACGCGACGGCGGGCGTGGAAGAGCTGTCGAAATACGTAGACTCTATTATCACCATTCCCAACGACAAGATTCGTCAGGTCGTGCCGAAGGGCACTTCCTTCCCCGAAGCGCTCAAAGTGGCGGACGGGGTACTCCGCCAAGGAATCCGCGGAATCGCGGAGCTTATCGTTAAGCCTTCTTTGATCAACCTCGACTTCGCGGACGTGAAAACCACCCTCAAAGGTCGCGGGATCGCGCATATGGGTATCGGCGTTGCGAAAGGGGAAAAGAGGATTTCCGACGCGGTGCGTTGCGCCGTTTGCAGTCCTTTGCTCAACACCACGATCGAGGGCGCGAGCTCGGTGATTTTAAACGTCGTGGGCGGGAAAGATTTATCGCTCGACGAAGTGTGGATGGCGGCGGACCTCGTGAAAGGGGTGATCGACTATTCCGCAAATGTTATTTTTGGCGCTTGTATCGACGAGAGTATGTCCGACGAGGTGGAAGTCGTGATTATCGCGACGGGCTTTTCGGGCAACGAACAGGTAGGCGATCCGCGCGTGTCCTCCGTTCAAAGAGCATCCGCGCTTTCCGAAAAGATTGATCGTAGCTTCAACGCGGTTACGCCCCAAGCGCAACCCGAACAGCCGATCCCGCCGTATAATTATCAGCCGAACGCATACCAAAGCGGCTATGCGCCCGCTCCCGCGCAAGGTTTCGCGCCGAACGCGCAACCAAACGGCTATTATCCTCCCGCGCAGCCTGCGGCGGCTCCCGCTCCTGCGCCCGCGAACGAGCAAAACGGCACTTTTGAACCCGACGATCCGATCCCTACCGCGGAAAAAAAGGAAGAACCCGTGGATAGAAAACACCGTCCCAGATTCGTCGATTTCTTTATCAAGAAAAACAAAGATCAATAAATAACGACAAAATCAACCCGATCGGCTAAGCCCGTTCGGGTTGATTTTTCAAGAAAACAAAGGAAAAGACGCCCGATTTTCGCGGACGCCCTTTCGAGGAAGAATAAATCAGATAGTGTAAGCAAAGGTAAGTAGTCCAAACGGACGATAGCTAAAACTCTGTCAGTCTAACGATTTTCATAATTATACCACAAAACGACAGAATAGGCAAGTAAATGGAAATATTTTGTTTGTTAAAAAATTATGATAGCGGTCATAAATTTTGCTTATAGCAAATATAATATCGTATGTGGCTTGACGGTTTGGGCGAAACGCGGAGAATTTATTTTATCGGAATCGGCGGAGTGAGTATGAGCGCTTTGGCAAAACTCACGCGCTGTATCGGGTATCAGGTGTCGGGAAGCGACCTCGTTTTAGGCGAAGAGGTGGAAAAGCTACAAAAGGCGGGCGTGCGCATCAGAACGGGCGCGTTTTCGGGCGAGCCCTCGGAGGAACTCAAAAACGCCGACGCCGTAGCGTACACCGACGCCGTGCCCGAAACGGACGGAGAGCTGACGTTTGCAAAAGCGGCGGGCAAACTGATTATAAAACGCTCGGAGCTGTTAGCCCTCGTTTGCCGAAAATTTTCCTTTACGACCGCCGTTGCGGGAAGCCACGGGAAAACGACGTGCACGGCAATGTGCGCGCATATCTTAAAATCTGCCCGCGTGCCTTTCGCGGCTCATATCGGCGGGGAAGATATACGGCTTGGCAATTTCTATATAAACGGCTTCGAACACTTCGTCACCGAGGCTTGCGAGTATAAGAAGAATTTATTGACTTTGCGCCCCGACCGCGCGATTTTATTGAATATCGACCTCGATCATATGGAGTGCTACGACGGCGAAGAGGATCTTGTAAATACGTTCAAAAGCTATTGTAAAAACGCCAAAACGGCGTTCGTGTGCGCGGACGATAAGCGAAGCGAAAGGCTGGGGGATTTTCCAAGCTTCGGCATAAAAAATCCCTTTGCGGATTATCGCGCCGTCGATTGGAGGCACGCGGGCGAAAAATACTCCTTCACCGTCTTGGAATACGGTCGGGAGCTTTGTCGCGTAAAGCTTTCCTGCGTGGGCTGGTGCAATATCTATAACGCGTTAGCCGCGTTCGCGGCGATGCGAAGCTACGGCTTCGACGAGAAAGAGATTGTTTCGGGGCTTGAAGACTTCACGGCGGTCAAACGCCGCTACGAGGAGATCGGGAAATACCGCGGCGGGAGCTTTATTTGCGACTACGCGCATCATCCCAAAGAGATCGCTTCCACGCTCGCCACCGCCACAAGTGCGGCGAAAAGAAATCTGTTCGTGGTGTTTCAGCCGCATACGTATTCGAGGACGAAGCTTTTGATGGAGGAGTTTGCGAAAGTTTTAACGCCCGTCAAAAACCTCGTGATCTACAAAACGTATCCCGCCCGCGAACGCTACGACGAGGAAGGGAGCGCGCACGCGCTCGCCAAACGGGTGGGGAGCTTATACGCGGAGAATATCGTCGCGCTCAAAACCTTTTTGGAAAAGTCGGTCAAAGAGGGGGACGAGGTGCTTTTTTTAGGCGCGGGCGATATCTACTACGCGGCGAAATTTTTACTCAAAGAACTGACGGAATAAACGGAAAAAGCATAAAAAAAGAATAAAAATTCGGGCGCGCGCGAGAAAAAGAAAAAAACTTGCGTTTTCGCCCGATTTTTTGCGTTAATCCGTTTGATAAATTCTTAAAAAAATGTTATAATATATAAGAATGAGTCAATGTCGTTTACTTTGGAGGTATTAAGTTGAGCAAGCGCAAAAGAAAAGACAGGGCAAAGAACAATAATTCGGAATTTATCACGCGGGAAAGCTTCAGCGCGGTCTGCGCGTTGTTTTCGGCGTGCGCGCTGTTCGTGCTTTTCACGGGCTCGCTCGTGTTCGGCGAGATCGGCAGTTCCATTCAAACGCTTCTCCTCGGAATCTTCGGCTACGCGGCGTATCCGCTTTTCGCGGCGGGGCTTTACCTCGGCGTTACTTCTTTATTCGGCGCTCGACTCGTAAAACGGCGCAAAACGGCGTTCGTGATTTGTCTTTCACTCGTCTTTTTGGGCTTGATTTTACATACCGCGTTCACCTATCCTTGGAAAATGGACGGATATTTAACGAGATGCTTTAAATCGGGCGAGAATTTCCCCTCAACGACGGCGACGGGTTGGTTCGGCGGCTTGTTCGTCGCGGGTTTGGTTGCGCTCACCACCAAGGTCGGCGCGATCGTGATCTTTTCCGCGCTGTTCTTGCTTTGCGTATATCTTTCCGTCGTTGCGATTAAAAAGAATCGAGCAAAGAAGAACGCTCCGCAAACGCCTCCGTCGGCTCGCCCCGAAGAAAACGATTCTCCGATCACCATTGAAGGACAAGCCGCTACGGAAGCCGCGCCGACTTACGCGCCGCCCGTAAACGCGAATTATCCGAGCGGTGGCAACTATCCGCCGCCGCAACCGCAAAATCCTTATCCGAACGGTTATGGCTACGGCACGGCAAGCGTGCGACAGAGCCCGGGCGTCGTGTTGCCCGACGAGAGCGGTTTTTCGCCGTTCGCGGCTCCAAAGCCCGCGCCCCCGCAAAACGTTCCGCAATACGAAGGGCAGAACGGACGGGATTTCCTGCTCGGGCTTTCCCCGTCGGAAAGCTATCAAAAGAATCTCCTTTTCGACGCGAACGCGAACGTAAACAAACGCCCGCCTATGGAAGAAATTCCCGCGCCGCAAACGAATTCTTCGTTTACGCCGTCGTATCTTAATTCTTACGAAACTTCCGTAAACACCGCGTGGAATACTCCCGCGCCCAGACCCGTAAACGACGGGTACGCGGGATTTACGCCGCCCGCGCCTTCGCAAGCCTCCGAGCCTACGCCGAGCGTGTATAACGCGCCGTTTGCTCCCGAGTCTGCGCCCGCAGAGCCGATTTTTGAAAGAGAGAGTTTTCTTCGGGACGAAAGCGAAGTGCGCCCGAGCTTTTCTTCGG
The DNA here is from genome assembly GCA_045644545.1 of Candidatus Scatosoma sp. Taxonomy (GTDB): domain Bacteria; phylum Bacillota; class Clostridia; order Christensenellales; family Borkfalkiaceae; genus Scatosoma. The sequence continues at coordinate 25,910 of JAZRHC010000013.1, forward strand.
ACGGATTCGAAAGAACGGAAAGGACGGAAAGAAACGACAGAAACGAATACGGCGATTATTTCTCGCTTTCCAATCCGAATATCTACGGCAGGGAAGAAGAGGAAGAAAGGATCACGGGCGGTTCGGACGAAATTTTTTCGTCGCGCGAAAACGATCGCGTTTCCGAGCGCGAAGATTCCCGTTTTGAAATAGAAGAACCTCGTTTCGAAAGGGAAGAACCTCGTTTCGAAAGGGAAGAGCCTCGTTTTGAACGGGAAGAACCGAGTTTTGAGAGGGAAGAGCGCAACTCTTCCGCCTTTGATATTTTCGACGAGCGAGAAGATTCCCGCGAAGAGGAGATAAGAATCGAGCCCGTGCGCGAAGAACCCAAACCCGTTCCCGCGCCGCCTCCGCCTCCCAAGCCTCGCGTGATCAAGCCCTACGTCCGCGTGCCTCTCGACTATTTCGACTGCCGCGACGTAATGCCCGATACGAACGAGATCGAGGTTGCGAGAACGAAAGAAGAGATCGTCAACACCCTCGCGAGCTTTAAGATCAACGACGCGACGGTTTCTTCGGTTACCTTCGGCCCGACGGTCACGCGGTATAACGTGGTCGTGCCTCGGCATATTTCCTCGAAAAAAGTCGTTGCGCTCGATCAGGATATCGCGCTCAATCTGCAAGCGGCGGCGGGGGTGAATATGTACCCCAACTTCGAGGACGGCGCGGTGAGTATTGAAGTTCCCAACCGCAAACGCCAGTTCGTGCAGCTCGGCTGTATGCTCACGGGCGACGCGTACGTAAACGCAAAGCCCTCGTCGCTCACCTTCGTAATGGGTAAGGACGTCGGCAACCGTAAGGTCTACGGCGATATTTGCAAAATGATTCATTTGCTCGTCGCGGGTTCGTCGGGCTCGGGAAAGAGCGTGTTTTTGGGCTCGCTGATCATCAGCTTGATCAATAAATATTCTCCCGCGGAGCTTCGGTTGATTTTGATCGACCCGAAGAAAACGGAATTCGTGCTCTATAACAACCTCCCGCACCTTATGATCAACGAGATCATCACCGACGTGCATAAAGCCATTCAAAGCTTGAATTGGGCGATCGGCGAAATGAACCGCCGTTACGGGCTGTTCGAGCAAATGAGCCGCGCGGGAACGTACGTCGTGAATATCGACGAATACAATTCGCACCTTTTAGAGGGCGAGGAAAAGCTTCCCAAGATCGTGATTATTATCGACGAGCTTGCCGACCTGATGCTCGCTTCGAAAAAGGACGTGGAGGACAGAATCCAAAACTTAACGCAAAAAGCGCGTGCGGCGGGGATTCACCTGATCGTCGCGACTCAACGCCCGTCCGCGGACGTCATTACGGGCGTAATCAAGGGCAACCTGCCCACCCGTATCGCGTTTGCCGTGGCGGCGGAAGTGGACTCCCGCGTTATCCTCGATCAAACGGGCGCGCAAAAGCTTCTCGGCAAAGGGGATTTCCTTTACACGATGTCGGGCGTCAACACGCCCGTCCGCGTGCAGAGCGCGTTTATTTCCTCCGAGGAATCTCAAAACGTTATCAACTTTATCAAAATGAACAACGAAGCCTACTTCGACGAGTCGGCAACGGCGTTTATCAATAATTCCCGCCCTGCGGGCGATTCGTCGCTCGACGCAGGCGAGGAAGGCGTAGAAGGCGTATACGTAGAAGCGCTCCGATTCGTGATTTTAAGCGGTAGCGCGTCCATTTCAATGATCCAGCGCAAATGCTCCGTGGGCTATAACAAAGCGGGTAAGATTATCGAATGGATGGAAGAAATGGGGTACATTTCTACTTTCGACGGCGCGAAAGCGAGAAAAGTTCTCATCACCAAAGAGGAATTTGAAAGCAAATACGGCGCGCTTTAAAAAATTTCAAAAATTTTCCAAAATTTTTTCAAAACAGGCATATAGTTGTCATATTTTGTATGCTATACTATAAACGCCGAATAAGGAAACAAGAAAAAGATGTTGCGAGAAAAACTGTTCGGGCTCGTGTCGCTCGGTTGCGATAAAAACCGAGTGGACAGCGAAAAATTGCTCGGGATTCTCAAAGAACGGGGGTATTCCACGACGGACGATCCCTCAAAGGCAAATATCATTATCGTCAACACCTGCGCGTTTTTGGCTTCCGCGAGAGAAGAAGCGATCGAAACGGTTCTCGAGCTCGCGCAGTATAAACGAGGCGGAAAGCTGGAAAAGCTCGTGGTTACGGGATGTCTGCCGCAAAAATTTATCGGCGAGCTGTTCGAGCCGCTCCAAGAAGCCGATCTTTTTTTGGGAATCAACGAATACGAAAAACTTATCCCCGCGCTCGAAGAATGTTATCGGAGCGGGAACAGACAAACCCTCGTCGGCGAAGGCGGGGATACCTTCCGAAAAGAACGCGTGCTTACGACCGATCCGCACTACGCCTATTTAAAAATCGCGGACGGGTGCTATAATCATTGTACTTACTGCTTAATTCCTAAGATCCGCGGCAAATACCGTTCTTATCCTATGGAGGAGCTTTTAAAAGAAGCGGAGGAGTTGGGCGAGATATCCGAGCTTATCGTGGTCGCGCAGGATTCCACTCGCTACGGGGAAGATTTGTACGGCAAAAATCGGTTCGTGGAGCTTTTGCGGGAGCTTTCCAAGCTGGAAAATATCCGCTCGATACGGCTTTTGTATTGCTATCCCGACGTGATCGGCGAGGAGCTCATCGAGGAAATTCGAACGAACGAAAAAATCGTAAAATACCTCGATATCCCTTTGCAACATTCGGAAAATCGGGTGCTAAAACTAATGAACCGCAAGGGCACGAGGGAAAGCTATCTGGCGCTTTTTAAAAAGCTTCGGGAAAGAATTCCAAAAATCGCCGTCCGCTCGACCTTTATTTCGGGCTTTCCCACGGAAACGGAAGAAGAATTCGAAAGAATGAAAGACTTCTTAAAGGAAGCCAAGCTCACCAATTGCGGCTTTTTCGCCTATTCCAAAGAGCCGGATACGGGCGCTTCAAGAATGAAACCGCAAATCCACCACGCCACGAAAAAACGGCGGGTAAAAGAGCTGTATCTCGTGCAAGGGGAAATTTCGAAGGCCTTTCTTTCTTCCTTTATCGGGAAAGAGATCGAGGTGCTTTGCGACGGAATCGACTACGACAAAAAATGCTTCGTCGGTCGGGCGTACTTCAACGCTCCCGATATCGACGGAAAAGTATATTTCCACGCTGCGGAAGCGGCGCAAGGGGCAACCTATCAAGTAAAAATCAATGCCTGCGACGAATACGATCTATACGGCAACACGGAGGACTATATCTTATGAACTTACCCAATAAAATTTCTTTGGCGCGAATTATGCTGATTCCCGTTTTCGTGTTATTTTTCTTTTGGAATTTTTCGGGGCATTATTTCGTAGCGGCGGGAGTATTCGCGCTTGCGGCGATCACCGATTTTATCGACGGGCATATCGCGCGTTCGCGCCACCTCGTCACCAACCTCGGTAAATTCCTCGACCCGATCGCGGATAAGGTGTTGATCGCAACGGCGTTTATCCTCGTGCTCACGGCAAAGGAAGAGGTTTTCCTCGCGTTCGGCAGAGCGAATACGGCGGTGTATATCCTCGCTTCCGTATCCGTTTGCATTATCCTTGCGCGCGAGCTGATTATCAGCGCGTTCCGCCAGATCGCGGCGGCGGCGGGGATCGTGCTTGCGGCGGAAAAGATCGGCAAGTTCAAAACGGTCTTTCAAGATCTTTCCGTGTTTGCGCTGTTGCTTGCGGCGGGCTGTACGGGTACGCTCGGCACGCTGGTTTCTTGGATCGCGGTGAGTCTGTTTACGATCGCAACGGTGCTCACGATCGTTTCGGGCGTTACGTACGTTTTGAAAAATAAACAGGTTTTAAAAGACACTCAGTAAATTTTGATAAGGAAAGAACGGTCGGATATGAAAAACGCGTGTATCGTACTTCGAAATTGCAAAGAAAGCCTTTCCTCGCTCGATTTGTCCGCTACGGACGAGTTTTTGGCGGGCGGCTTCGCTTTTGAAGAAACGCGCTTTTTAACGCAGTTCGACGACGCGCCCTTGAAAAAATGCCTCGCGGAATTTTCGGAGCTCTACGAAAATATCCTTCTTCTCGTCGATAAATCGCTTTTAAAAGCGGCGGGGAAGCTTTGCGAAGAGCTGCTAAAAGGGGAGTTTTTCCAAGGCACGCCTTCGGGGGCGGGAATTTATTCCGCGGAAGGCAAGTCCTTGTTTTTGCTCTCTGCGGACGCTTCGGAAAACGGCGCGGGCTACGCAAAAGACGTATGCGTTCCCTATCTGCAAAAAAAATACGGTATCCGCACGGACAGAATGGTGCTTCGGGCGATCGGGGTAAACGACGGGCATATGCGCGAATTGATCGAAGAAGCGCGCCGCGTGAGCGAAGATAAGATACGCTTTCAAAGAAAGCGCAAAAACGACGAGGATATCCTTGAAATCTTCTACGACGACGGCGTTTCCAAAATGCTCACCGACGATATTTTGAGGCTTCTCGTGAACGGGTTAGGGGAAAATCTCTACGCGCTCGACGACACGCCGATCGAAGAGAGGCTCGTGCAGCTTTTGACCCTTCGCGGTTATAAAATCAGCGTTGCCGAATCCTTCACGGGCGGCGGCGTAGGCAAAAAAATCGTTTCCGTATCGGGCGCAAGTAAAGTCTATTTCGAAGGGATCAACGCCTATAACGAGCTTTCCAAGCAAAAGAGGCTCGGCGTTTCTGAATACACTTTAAAAACCGCGGGCGCGGTTTCGGAGAGAACGGCTTACGAAATGGCGGCGGGGCTGATCGCCACGGGCGATTGCGAGCTATCCGTAGCGACTACGGGGATCGCAGGACCTTTATCCGACAGGACGGATTCGCCCGTCGGGCTTGCGTATATAGCCGTAGGCGATAAAGAAAAAGTTTTCGTATATCGTTATAAATTCGACGGTACGCGCGAGGAGATCACCGCAAAAGCCGTCAATTACGCGCTGTACCTCGCGTATAATCATTTGAAAAGGATATAAAATAAGAATAGAAAAAAATAAACAGGAGATACGGATATGGCGAAAGAAAAGAACACGGAAAAATTAAAGGCGCTCGACGCCGTGCTTTTGCAGATTGAAAAGCAATACGGCAAAGGCTCGATTATGCGCCTTGGCGACGAAGCGGGGCAAACGGAGATCGAAGTGATTCCTTCTGGGTGCTTAACGCTCGATTTGGCGCTTGGGATCGGCGGATTCCCCCGCGGCAGAATTATTGAAATTTACGGACCTGAATCTTCGGGTAAAACGACGGTTGCGCTCCACGCGATCGCGGAAGCGCAAAAAATGGGCGGCGTTGCGGCGTTTATCGACGCAGAACACGCGCTCGATCCCGTCTATGCGAAAAAGCTCGGCGTAAACCTCGACGATCTTTACGTTTCTCAGCCCGACACGGGCGAGCAAGCGCTCGATATTACCGACGCGCTCGTGAGAAGCTCGGCGGTGGATATTATCGTCGTAGACTCGGTTGCCGCGCTCACGCCGAAAGCGGAAATCGAAGGGGATATGGGCGACGCGCACGTAGGTTTGCAAGCGCGCTTGATGTCGAAAGCGCTCCGCGTTCTCACGCCCGTGATCAATAAATCCAAAACCTGCGTAATCTTTATCAACCAGCTCCGCGAAAAGGTCGGCGTTATGTTCGGCAACCCCGAAACGACGACGGGCGGTAAAGCCCTCAAATTCTACGCCAGCATTCGTTTGGACGTGAGAAAGATGGACACGCTGAAAGATAGCGAAGGCGCAATGGGCAACAGAACGAAAGCGAAGGTCGTGAAAAATAAGCTCGCGCCTCCTTTCAAGCAAGCGGAATTCGATATCGTGTTCGGCGAAGGCATTTCGCAGGAAGGCTGTATTATCGATATGGGCGTTCAATACGATATTATCGAAAAGAGCGGCGCGTGGTTTAGCTATAAAGGCGATAAGATCGCGCAAGGCAAGGAACGCCTTCGTCAATACCTCAAAGATAATCCCGAAGTGCTCGCGGAGCTTGAAGAAAAGATTCGCGCGGCTGCAAAGGGCGAAGGAAACGAGGAAAGGGCGGAAGAAGAATAATCGAATTTTTGCCTTCAACGCATTTGCGGGGGGCAGGTACGAGTTGAAAACGTGAAAAAAAATACGGAGCGAAATGCCTCGCCCCGTATTTTTTGCGTTTTTTCACAAGTTTTTTGCGTAGATTGACAAGTTATTTCTTTCAAACAATTGACATTTTATTCGTTTTATTGTACAATAGTCGTAGATAGAATAAATAACCAAGGTTGGTTGTATAAAAAACCGTTTATGCAACCGCTAAAAGTATAGTTTTTATCAATTTCTAATTTTAATACAGGAGGCATCTTATGAACAATGTTAATTTGAGCGTCCTGTTTCTCGCGGTAAGCGTTCCCGTAATGCTCAGCATTATTTTCGGGCTGATTGCGGCGGTCACACTTGCGGTGCTTTTCATTTTCCTCAGCGGAAAGAAAAAAGCGGAAAAGCAAGTGGGAAGCGCAAAACAGCTCGCTGAAAAAGTGCGTGAGAGCGCGGAAAAGGAAGCCGCTAAAATCATAGCGCAAGGCAAGGAGGACAGCAAGCGCGCTCTTAAAGAGGCGCTCCTCGAAGCAAAGGAACAGGACTTAAAATTAAGAAACGAATTCGAGCGTGAAACGAGGGACAAAAAGTTGGAGCTTCAACGTATGGAGCAACGCCTGACTCAAAAAGAGGATTCGCTCGATAAGAAGATCGAGGCTGTGGAAGAGCAAAAGACTCATCTTTTGAAGCAGGAAGAAGAGGTCAAGCTCTTGCAGGCAAAGCTCAGTTCTCAGCACGAGCTGATGATTCAAGAGCTTGAAAAGGTCGCTCAGCTCACCCGCGACGAGGCGAAACGCCTTTTAACGGAAGAGATTCTCGACGAAACCCGTCACGAAGTGGCGGTGCAGGTTCGGAATATGGAGCAGCTCGCAAAAGACGAGGCGGATATGAACGCGAAGAAGATTATCGCGCTCGCTATTCAAAAGAGCGCGGCGGATCAAGCTTCCGAGCTGACCGTTTCCGTCGTTCCGCTCCCCAGCGACGATATGAAAGCGCGTATTATCGGGCGCGAAGGCAGAAATATCCGCGCGCTGGAAAACGCGACGGGTATCGAGCTGATTATCGACGATACGCCCGAAGTGGTAATCTTGTCGGGCTTTGATCCCGTCCGTCGTGAAATCGCAAGGCTTTCGCTTGAAAGGCTTATCAACGACGGCAGAATCCACCCGACCCGTATCGAGGAAACGGTGGAAAAAGTTACCCGTGAAATCGATATGCAAATCAAGGAAGCGGGCGAAGCGGCTGTGTTTGAAGCGGGTATCTTCGGGCTTCACCCCGAACTCATAAAATTGATCGGCAGACTCAAATTCAGAACGAGCTACGGTCAAAACGTTTATAAACATTCGGTGGAAGTTTCTATGCTTGCAGGGCAGATGGCGGCAGAACTCGGCTTAGACGTCAACTTTGCAAAGCGCGCAGGGCTTTTGCACGATATCGGTAAGGCGGTCGATCAGGAACAGGAAGGCACGCATATCCAGATCGGTGCGGACCTTGCCAAGAAATATAAGGAAAATCCGAATATCGTCAACGCGATTATGGCGCACCACGGCGACGTAGAGCCCAAAACGGTAGAAGCCGTGCTTATTCAGGCGGCAGACGCGATTTCGGGCGCACGCCCCGGCGCAAGACGGGAAACGGGTACGAACTACGTCAAGCGTCTTGAAAAGCTCGAAGCGATCGCGGCGGGATTCCGCGGTGTGGAAAAGAGCTATGCGGTGCAAGCGGGTAGAGAAGTGCGCGTAATCGTAAAACCCGAACAGGTAGACGACGCGCAAGCGCTCTTCCTTGCAAAGGATATCGCGAAGAAGATCGAAACGGAGCTTGAATACCCCGGGCAGATCAAAGTCAACGTCATTCGTGAATTCCGTAGCGTAGAATACGCAAAATAAGAAAAAGCGAAAAAACTCTCCCGCTTCCGTTAAGGATTTGGGGGAGTTTTCCGTTCGCCGTAGGATAAAGGAAAAAGTTTGAAAAAATTTTGAAAAACGCCCTTTTAAAGCTTGACTTTTATTGAAAATTTAACTATAATGTCATAGTAACGTTTTGCGTGAAAATTAAATACGCTGCTATGGCTCAGTTGGTAGAGCGCGTCCTTGGTAAGGACGAGGTCGCCGGTTCAAATCCGGCTAGTAGCTCCAAGGCACTCGCAAGGGTGCTTTTTTTGTTTGCCTTGAAAGAGCGCCGACGACCGAGGTCGCCATAAGGACGCTCGCGGGCTCGCTATTCCGTCGGGCAAAGCCCTCCTTGCAAATCCGGCTAGTAGCTCCAAAGCACTCGCAAGGGTGTCTTTTTTCAAAAGAACGGAGTCGGAAAACCGACCCCGTTCTTTTTGCCGAAAAGGAGAAAAAATCAGGAAGAAAAAGCTGAGAATTAGCAGCAGCAGTTGTTGTTGCAAGAAGGCGTCAAAATTGCGGAAAGCGTGCCGTTTTTATACAAGCAATACAAAAGCGCGATGATGATGGGAAGTCCGCAGCCGCATAAAACGTTCGAGTTGCAAACGCCGTTATTAGAGCCGAGAACGAGGAGCGCAATAAGAATCCAAAGTGTCGTGTTACACTGCGAAAAGCAAGTCATAAAATAAAAACCTCCTGTGTCTTTACCGCAGGTAATATGTAGATTTTTTGCTCCGAACGGCTGAGCCGAAAGGGGGAAATAATCCTGCGGTTTTGTCTTTCTATTATATCATATTCTAAAAAACGCTCGAAAGGTTCGTTTTTTTCTTAAAAAACTCAAAGCTTTGGAAAAATTTCATTTGCATTTGGTTGCAAAAAAAGGAAAAATGCGGTATAATATATCTTACTACCAAAGCAAGCGGATACGCAATAACGCGATCCGACCTAAAACGTGGCGGTAGAATACTTATTTGTTCTACGGGTACTTTTCGGTCGTGGAAAGGCTCGATGGAGGTTATTTATGAAACGTGACACCGCTCACACTATTGCTTTTATCGGCGTGATGGCCGCGCTGATGTTCGTCGTTTTAACGTTGGAAACGTACGTGTTTATTTATTTTATTAAACCGTCGCCCGCGTTTTTATCCATTCCGCTGTTTATTGCGCTTAGTATGTACGGCGATTGGAAGCACAGCTTTATCGGCGGAACGGTATTCGGCTGCTGTTCGTTTGCGTTGTCGTTTATCGTAGGCTACACGGTCTTTTATAACCCGTTGATTTCCATTTTGCCCAGAACGCTTACGGGCGTTGCGGGATATTGGATTTTGTACGGGCTCACCGCGTTGACCAAGCAAAAAGCAAAAGAAGTGGTTCGCGCCGTTGCGGCGGCTCTCACCGTATTGTTGCACACGGTTTTGGTGCTTGGCGCGATGGAGTTGTTTTCTTCGGGCGGTGCGTTTATCGATACCGTTTGGCAAACGATTATCGGGGTAAATTTCCTTTCGGAATTTCTCTGCGCGATTTTTTTAACGCCCGTGTTGGTAAAAGTGTTTAAAAAGAGTACGGGAACGCCCGAGTTTCCTTTGAAAAAGAAAAAAATCGAGCAGAACGAGGCTTGACGAAAAATGATCCTTTGCATTGATATAGGAAATACGAATATTAAATACGCGATTTGCGATCAAAAGGAGTTTAAGGCGACTTTCCGCGTGGAAACCGACCATAAAAAAACTTCCGACGAATACGGCTCGCAGCTCGTGAATATTTTAAGAATAGCGAATATTTCGCTTGATAAGCTCACGGGCGCGATCATTTCGTCGGTCGTGCCGTCGCTCGACTATACGATAGAACGAATGTGCGGACTGTATTTGCATATTCAGCCCTTGCGGGTTGCTCCGGGGCTGAAATCGGGCTTGAATATCCGTTGCGACGACACGCGCGAGGTCGGCGCGGATAGAATCGTGAACTGCGTTTCGGCTATCGTGGAGCACGGCAAAAAAGGCGTGCCTATGATCGTGGTGGATTTCGGCACGGCGACCACCTTCAACGTGATCAGCGAAAAGGACGAGTTTATCGGCGGCGTAATTTCCCCCGGCATCAAAGGCTCGCTGGACTCGCTCGTAAACGGCACGGCGAAGCTTCCGAGGGTGGAAATCGAAGCGCCCAAAAGCGCGATCGCGAAAAATACGGTTACGAATATGCAGGCGGGGATCGTGTTCGGCTTTGCGGGGCTCGTCGAATATATCGTAAAGAAGATCAAAAAAGAACTTGGCAGACCCGACGCGATCACGATCGCAACGGGGGGATTCAGCAATATTATTTCCAAAGAAATCGGTTGTATCGACGAGGTGGATAAGCTGCTGACATTAAAAGGACTTAGATATTTATATTATTTGAACCGTCCCGAAAACTGAAACGAACGGATCGAAATTAAGAAAAAAAGCGCGAAAGCGTAGTACGAAAGAGGAGTTTTTAACTATGAAAAAGGAAATTCAAAAGGGGCAGAACGTTTGCCCTCAAAGGAGAACGGATATGACGAAAAAAGTTGGTGTTGCTATTCTCGGCGTAGGCGTCGTGGGCGGCGGTACTTTCAAAACGCTCACCGAACACCGTGAATTTTACAAGAGAACGCAAAGCGTTGATATCACGGTCGAAAGCGTGCTCGACCGCGATCACGAACGCGCAAAATCTATCGGCGTGCCCGAAGAATGTTTGGCTTCGAGTATTCAAGAGGTCGTGGCGAATCCGAACGTGGATATCGTCATTGAAACGATCGGCGGTTGCGGCGTAGCCAAGGACTTTATTTTGGCGGCGTTGCAGGAAGGTAAAACGGTCGTAACGGCGAATAAGGAGCTGATTTGCAAATATTCGCACGAGCTCGAACGGGTAGCAAAGCGCAACGGTTGCGGGCTTTACTACGAGGCGAGCTGCGTTGGCGGCGTGCCCATCATTCGCACCCTTCTCGACGGCGTGCAGGCGAACCATATCACGGAAATGATGGGGATTATCAACGGCACGACCAACTATATTTTAACGAAAATGGCGCAGGAAAACGCCGATTATGCAGACGCTTTAAAGGAAGCGCAACGCCTCGGCTACGCGGAATTTAATCCCACCAACGACGTGGACGGCTACGACGCTATGTACAAGCTTTCCATTTTGTCGTCGATGGCGTTTCACACGAAAGTGCCGTATACTAAGATTATGCGCGAAGGGATCAGCCAGATCAAGAGCCGCGATATCGCGTTTGGAAAGCAGCTCGGCTACACCTTGAAATTGCTTGCGATCGGCAAGAGCGGTGAAAACGGGATCGAAGCGCGCGTGCATCCCACTTTTATCCGCAGTTCGCACCCCCTTGCAAGCGTAAACGACGCGTATAACGCTGTTTACCTTCGCGGCGACGCGGTGGACGATATTATGCTTTACGGCAAAGGCGCGGGCTCGCTTCCCACGGCGAGCGCGGTCGTCAGCGACGTGATCTACGCGGCGACTCATTCGGAAATCAAATATTCCACCTTTAAAAATACCGCGACGGCGGAAAGAGGGGTGAAATTTATTTCCGATTTCACAAGCGCGTATTATATCCGCCTTTCCGTCGAGGACGAAGCGGGCGTACTCGCTAAGATCACGGGTATTTTTGCAAAATACGGCATTTCCATCGTCGAAGTCGCGCAAAAGAGCAAGAGCGAGGCGGGCGAATCTTCGCGTGTTCCGCTTATTATCATCACGCATAAAACCACGGAAAACAGCGTAAAAGCCGCGGTTGCGAAGATCAACCAGTCGGGCATCACGCAGGTGAGAGCGGTCATTCGCGTGGAAGAATAATCAAAAAATCAAACGAAAAGGCGAGGAGTTCCTCGCCTTTTTAACGAAAGAAGGAGAGCTCAGTGAAAGGTCTGATTCTCATAAACGCCTATCCGAAAGGCGAAAAATTTTATCGTCAAGCCGAGCGAATCCAAGAAGAACTCGAAAAAATCGGTGTGACCGCTCAGGTGAAAAGAAACGGGGAATATGCGGCTTGGCTTTCCGCCGACGGAGCGGCGCGCTTTGAAGCGGAAAGCTACGATTTCGTCGTGTATCTCGATAAAGATAAATATTTAGGCGAGCTATTAGAGCAAAAAGGGCTTCGGTTGTTTAATCCTTCTAAGGCGGTGGAAGCTTGCGACGATAAAATGCGCACCTTTCTCGCGCTCAAAGAAAGCGGACTCACGATCCCGAAAACGGTCGCCGCGCCTTTATGCTACACGAAAGGAGCGAAAGCAGACGAGGGATTTTTGCAAAATACGGCGAAGCTTCTCGGCTTTCCGATGGTCGTCAAAAAATGCTACGGCTCGTTTGGCGAAGGCGTTCAACTCGCGCGCGGGTTTGACGAACTCAACGAAATCGCGCAAAACTGGCTGTTCGAGCCGCATTTATATCAAGAGTATATCGCGGAATCCAAAGGGGAAGATCTTCGCGTGATCGTCGTTGGCGGAAAGGCGCTCGGCGGAATGAAACGGGTGGCGAAAAACGGCGAATTCCGTTCGAATATCGAGCTCGGCGGGAGAGGAGAGAAAACGGAGCTCGCCCCTGAATATAGGAAAGCGGCGGAAAGGGCGGCAACGGCGCTCGGGCTCGATTATTGCGGCGTCGATCTTTTGCAAACGAAAAACGGTCCCGTTCTTTGCGAGGTAAATTCCAACGCCTTTTTTGAAGGCTTTGAAAGCACGACGGGGATCAACGTGGCAAAAGCTTATGCGGAGCATATCGTAAACGTAATCAAAAACGGTCGGCGTTGAGCCGACCGTTTCGTATAAGGTGAAAATTATTTATCTTTTTTCTCTTCGTCGTCCTTCTTATCCTCGGGCTTTGCCTGCGGCAAGGTGTAGCTATATTCGATATCGGGATTTGCCTTGATAAGCTCGCTGGCAAAATCCTCTTGCCATTCGGGCGAAACGCTGAGCACGGAAAATTCTTCGCCGCACCGCACGGTGAGTTTATGCTCGTCGCGGTCCAGCTCGATTTCCGTGATCGTCTTTAACGGAAATTTCGTCTTGATAAACCCGAATTTCGTCGTAAAAGCCTCTTTTTCCACCGTGTATTCCGACTTAATAAGCAAGCTGACCACGAGCACGATACAGAACACGCAAACGGCGATCAAAAGCGGGAATTTCAAAAAATCGGTAAAGCCGTGTATGCCGTCGTTTTTAACGATACGATATACCGTCGTGGCGATTCCGGCGAGGCAAAGCAGGAGCGTTAAAATGCAAAGCACGACGATTTTAGGACTGAATTTAAAGCGAAAACGCTTGATTTGAAGAGATGTTTTCCGTTTCATAAAATCATTATAACACACGCGCAAAAAAAAATCAATAAATTCAAGGGAAAATAGGGCGTTTTTTTGTTGCAAAATCAAAAACGAAGGCGTATAATAAAGGATATGGAACAATCTGAACTTACAAAGGAAACTATCGAAAGCGAAGTCGCGGAGCGCGAACGCAAGCAGTTCGAAAAAATGACCCGAACGCCTATTCCGCGCCTCGTCGTATCCCTCGGGATTCCCACGATGCTGAATATGATGGTGAGCTCGCTTTATAACCTTGCGGATACTTATTTCGTATCAGGGCTCGGGAAACAGGCGACGGGCGCGCTCAACGTCGTGTTGCCGCTGATGTCCATCATTCAAGCGATCGGGTTTACCTTTGGTATGGGCGCGGGCGCGCTCGTATCCCGTTTGCTCGGCGAACGCAAACAAAAGGAAGCCGATCGGGTCGCGTCCTCGTCCTTTTTTGCTTCGGGCGTGATCGGCGCGATCATACTGTTGTTCGGGCTCGCGTTTTTAACGCCGTTGACGTGGCTTTTGGGCGCGACGGAGGAAACGGGCGTAGCGGTAACGACCCTTGAATATTCGCGCCAATATTCCCGCTGGATCTTGCTATCCGCGCCGTTTATGTGTATGTCGTTCGTTATGAATAATCTGCTTCGGGCGCAAGGCAAAGCCGTTCTTTCAATGATCGGGCTCGTATCGGGTACGGTCGTCAACGTCGTTCTCGACCCGCTTCTTATTTACACCGCAGGTATGGGTATGACGGGCGCGGCGCTCGCAACGGCGATCGGGCAGCTCGTCAGCTTCGGAATCCTGCTGTATATGTTCTTCTCGGGGAAAACGATCGCTCAATTAAAGCCCTCGGCTATCTCGCGAAAATTCGGCGTGTATAAAGACGTGCTCGTTACGGGCTTTCCGTCCTTTTGCCGTCAAATCCTCGCAAGCCTTTGCACGGTGCTTTTGAACTGGTCGGTCAAACCCTTCGGGGAAGGACTCGCCGCGCTGGGCGTGGTGCAGAAGGTCTTTATGTTCGCCTTTTCCATTTCCCTCGGGATCGGGCAGGGCTATCAACCCGTTTTGGGGTATAATTACAGCGCCAAACGCTTCGATAGGGTGCGTAGCGCCTACCTTTTTACTCTCGCCTTTTCGACCGTGCTTATGATATTGTTCGCGAGCGCGTGCGCGATCTTCGCGCCGAATATAATGAATGCGTTTTTAAGCGGAGAAGCGCGCGAAAAAGAAATCGGGGAGTTGGCGCTTCGGCTTCAATGCGTCTGTATGCCGCTCTTGCCCGTGAATTTTATGGCGGGCGTGACCTATCAGGTGGTGGGCAATAAAGCGATCGCTTCGCTGTTGTCCGTTTCGCGGCAAGGTTTATTTTATATCCCCGCGGTACTCGTCTTGCCGCGAACGCTCGGAATGTTCGGCGTGCAGAGCTGTCAGGCTTTATCCGACCTTTTATCTTTCGCGTTTGCGATCCCGTTCACGATTCTATTTTTTAAAGACCTAAAAAAAGCGCAACGACGGCACGAAGCCGAAATTCTACAAAGCGAGATTGAAATTCAAAACGAATAGGGCAGGAATCTGCCAAAATCTTAAAACCCCTTGCGAGATCCGCAAGGGGTTTTTCGTATGCGCTGTAATGCTTTTAGCCCACGATTAAATTGACGAGTCTGCCTTTCACGACGATACATTTTTTCACCGTCTTGCCTTCAAGCAAGGGCGAAACGTCGGGGTGCGAGGCTACGAGCTCTTGAATTTCTTCGTTGGAAAGGCTTGCGCCGATCATCATTTTCGTTTTGATTTTGCTGTTGACCTGAACGGCGTATTCCACTTCGTCCTTCACGAGCGCCTGCGGGTCGAATTCGGGATAGCCTTCTTCAAACACGGAATCCTTATGCCCGCGCATTTCCCAAAGCTCTTCTGCAAAGTGAGGCGCGAAGGGGGCAAGAATTCGAATCAAATCGTCGATACAGTCTTTATAGAAAGTAACGTTCTTGGTTTCCTTATCCGCGTCGTATTTTTGAAGAGCGTTCACGTATTCCATAATACGAGCAATCGAGGTGTTGAAAGAGAACGCTTCCACGTCGCGGGTGATATTTTTGATCGCGTAATGCTTTGCGTAGTTCAAATTCTTTTCGTCGGAAGTGATTTCCGCGTAATCGTCTTTTCCGAGCTCGTCCGTTTTTTGCACGAGGCGTTCGACCTTTTCAAGGAATCTTGCGATCGATTTGATCCCGTCGTCGTTCCAAGGTCCGCCTTCCGTATAGCTGAACCCAAACATAAGATAAAGCCTGAATACGTCCGAACCGAACTCGTCAACGTATTTATCGGGGGAAACGACGTTGCCTTTGGATTTAGACATTCTGTTCCCGTCAGGACCTAAAATGATGCCTTGGTGAATAAGGCGCTTGAAAGGTTCGTTAAAGCTTAAATATCCCATATCGCGAAGCGCTTTCGTGATAAACCGCGCGTATAAAAGGTGCATACAAGCGTGTTCCGCGCCGCCTACGTAAACGTCTACGGGCGACATCTTATCCGCGACCTCTTTCGTGAAGGCGTGCTTATCGTTGTTCGCTTCGGGATAACGCAGATAATACCAGCTCGAACAAACGAAGGTATCGAGGGTGTCGGGATCGCGTTTTGCTTTGCCACCGCAAGAAGGACAGGTGCAATTCATAAACCCGTCGTGGGAAGCGAGAGGGGATTTTCCCGTCGGGCGGAATTCCACGTCGTAGGGGAGCTTCACGGGCAGATCCTTTTCGGGAACGGGCACGACGCCGCACTTTTCACAATGAATCATAGGAATCGGCGCGCCCCAGTAACGCTGACGGGATACCGACCAGTCGCGAAGGCGATAATTCACCTTCTTGCAGCCCTTGCCGATCTTGGTAAGGTGCACGGCGATCGCGTCGCGCGCTTCGTCGCCCGAAAGCCCGTCGAATTCGCCGCTGTTAACTAATATGCCGTCCTCGCAGAAGGGCAGAACGGTTTCTCCGCCCACCTTTTGAATGACCTGCGTGATCGGCAGACCGTATTTGGTTGCAAACGCATAATCGCGTTCGTCGTGCGCCGCAACCGCCATCACCGCGCCCGTGCCGTAGGAATAAAGCACGTAGTCGGCAAGGTATACGGGGATTTTTTTGCCCGTGAGGGGATGGATCGCGTACGCGCCCGTGTAAACGCCCGTCTTTTCACGCGCTGTGGAAAGGCGTTCGATATCGTTTGCTTCCGACGCGTAACGCACGTAAGCGTCAATCGCTTCCGCTTGTTCGGGGTGCGCCTCTTTGAGCTTTTCCACGAGGGGATGCTCGGGCGCGAGAACGACGTAGTTCACGCCAAAAACCGTATCGGGGCGGGTGGTGAAAACGGTGATCGTATCGCCCGTTTCACATTCGAATTCGATTTCACAGCCCGTCGATTTTCCGATCCAGTTTTTCTGCATCAATTTGGTCTTTTCGGGCCAATCGAGCCCGTCGAGGTCTTCTAAAAGTTCTTCCGCGTAGTCGGTGATCTTAAAGAACCATTGCGTCATATCCTTTCTGTGGACCACGCTTCCGCAACGCTCGCATTTCGTGTCGATCACCTGTTCGTTTGCAAGCACCGTTTCGCAAGAAGGACACCAGTTTACGAGCGCTTCCTTGCGGTAAGCAAGTCCTTTTTTATAAAGCTGCAAGAACAGCCATTGCGTCCATTTATAATAATCTTCTTCACAGGTTTTGATCTCCGCCGTCCAATCGAACATTGCGCCCATATTCCGAAGCTGCGTTTCCATCGTGGCGATATTCTTTTCCGTGGAATCTTTGGGGTGAATTCCCGTTTTGATCGCGTAGTTTTCCGCGGGCAGACCGAACGCGTCGAAGCCCATAGGCTGGAACACTTCGAAGCCCTGCATCTTTTTAAAACGCGCGTAAGAATCGGTAGGGCCGTAATTATACCAATGCCCCACGTGCAGATTTGAGGCTGAGGGATAAGAGAACATTTCAAGAACGTACAACTTCTTATCAGCGTTTTTCTTATTAAAAACGTTGAGCTTGGATTTTTCCCATTTCGCCTGCCACTTACTTTCAACGGATTTCATATCCATAAAAAACCTCCGAGAAAAGCGCGGGGAATTCCGCCTTTTCTTAACGTAAAATTTGCTTTCCGATATATTATAAAACATTTTTTTATCGAAGTCAAGCGAATATGCAAGGTGAGAGCGGGGAAAACCGCGCGATTTTTTCCAAAAACCTCGCGCTCGTCAATAAATAATTTTGCGTTTGGCGCATATAATAACCTTGTGGAAAGAATAACGATTATGCAAAGCGGCTTCGACGGCCTTTATATGTCTTATCTTTACGGTAAGGTCAAAGATAAATTCTCCTATCTTCCCTCAAAGATCGACTTAAAGCGCGAGGGCGATACCACCGTCGTCGCCTTCGAAACGGAAAAACGCTATTGTCCGTACGTGCGTAAATTCGCGGAAGAAAATATAGCGGACGTTATCGCCGTGGGCTATAAATACGAATACTTTAAAAAACGCCTCACGCTTCCTTTGCTGAACGACGAGGAGAAACGGCTGTTGTATACTTCGCTTGCCGCCGCCGATTTAAAAGAAGATAGGGCGTTGATCTCGGAAAAACTGTTCGGCGCGGAGAAATATTGTCTCGACGGCTTTTTTCACTTTCGGTTGCAAGAGCTGAAAAAACGCTGGGACGGGATCGCGGAATATATCCCCGCGGATTTTGGGAAACAATCGCTCGAAGGCTTCGTGAGCTTTTTGGTCGAGGACGGCGAGGGCAAGATCTTTTTAAAAGACGGCAAAGCCTACGACGAAACCTATCGCGTTTTATCCAAAAGCTCGCTCACGGGAGAAAGCTCGCTAATCGGGGAAATTCTGCTCCTCGGCGCGGAACGGGTGTATTGTTTTGGAAAAACGGACGCGGCGACGGAGGCTTTTTTATTGAAATATTATAAAGAAAAAGCAATTTTTTGTTAAAAAAGCTGTGAAAAAAGGTTGACAAAATATTCGCAAAGGATTAAAATGTAACTTGTAAAGACAAGTAGCGTTGCCGAAAGTTTTCAGAGAGTCCGCCCTTTGGCTGTAAGGCGGGTAACGGAAAGCAGCAGTCGAAACCACTTTGCGTTCGTTCAATTTAAAAAAAAGCGGTCGGGCGTTCGCTCGGCAATTAAGGTGGAACCGCGCATATATTTTGCGTCCTTAAACTCGTTTGAGTTTAGGGGCTTTTTATTTTTAAAAATCATAGAAAAATCATAAGAAAAACGGGAGGAGTCATTGTATGTTTATCACACTCAAAAACGGCGATAAAATGGAGATAGCCGAAAACGCAACCTGTATGCAGGCGGCGCTCGCGATCTCCGAAGGGCTTGCAAGGAACGCAGTCTGCGCCAAAGTCAACGGGGAAGAAGTCGATCTTTCACGTTCTTTAAACGAAGGGGATATCCTCGAAATCGTCACCCTTAAAGATAAAGAAGGACTGAAAGTATACCGCCACACCTGCGCGCACGTTTTGGCGCAGGCGCTCAAAACGGTCTACCCCACCTGTAAGCTTTCCATCGGTCCCGTTATCGACAACGGGTTCTACTACGACGTGGATTTCGTAATGCCGATCACGCAAGCCGATCTTGCGAAAATCGAAGTGGAAATGCAGAAGATCATTAAAAGCAATCTGCCCATCGAAAGATTTACGCTTCCCAAAGACGAAGCGATCGCGCTTATGAAAGGATTCAGCGAAAATTATAAGGTGGAGCTCATTGAAGATTTGCCCGAAGGCGAAACGATTTCCTTTTATAAGCAGGGCAATTTTATCGACCTTTGCCGCGGTCCGCACCTTCCCTCGACGGGCAAGATCAAGGCGTTTAAGCTCACGAGTATCGCGGGCGCGTATTGGCGGGGCGACGAGCGCAACAAAATGCTCACCCGTATCTACGGCACGGCGTTTGCGAAAAAGGACGAAATGGAAGCCTATTTCACGATGCTCGAAGAAGCGAAAAAGCGCGACCACACCAAGCTCGGCAAGGAGCTGAAACTGTTTGCGATTATGAACGAGGGCAAAGGGCTTCCCTTCTTCCTTCCGAACGGTATGAAGCTGAAAAACGCGCTTATCGACTATTGGCGTCAAATCCACACCCGCGACGGCTACGTGGAAGTCAACACGCCGATTATGCTGAACCGCACCCTTTGGGAAACCTCGGGGCATTGGTTTCATTATCGCGACAATATGTATACGACGAAGGTGGACGAGGAGGATTTCGCGATCAAGCCTATGAACTGCCCCGGCAGTATTCTCGTCTATAAAAACGAGCCGCACAGCTATAAGGATTTGCCTATCCGTATGGGCGAGCTCGGGCTCGTGCACCGTCACGAAAAATCGGGTCAATTGCACGGGTTATTCCGCGTGCGTTGCTTCACGCAGGACGACGCGCATATCTTTATGACTCCCGAACAGATCAAAGACGAGATTAAAGGAGTCGTGCGCCTGATCAACGAGGTGTACACTCTTTTCGGATTTAAATATCACGTGGAGCTTTCCACCCGTCCCGAAAACAGTATGGGCAGCGACGAGGATTGGAACAACGCCACCGACGCGTTAAAAAGCGCGCTCGACGATTTGGGACTTCCCTACGTGATCAACGAAGGGGACGGCGCGTTCTACGGACCGAAGATCGACTTCCACCTCGAAGACTCGATCGGGAGAACGTGGCAATGCGGTACGATTCAGCTCGACTTCCAGCTCCCCCAAAGATTTGAAATGGAATACGTCGGCGAAGACGGCGGCAAGCACCGCCCGATTATGGTGCACCGCGTGGTGTTCGGCTCAATTGAACGCTTTATCGGGATTTTAATCGAACACTTTGCGGGTAAATTCCCCGTATGGCTTTCGCCCGTGCAAGCGAAGATTTTGCCGATCACCGATCGTCAAGAAGCCTACGCAAAAGAGCTTTGCGCGAAAATGAAGGAAAAGGGAATCCGCGTGGAAGTAGACGATCGCAACGAAAAGATCGGCTATAAGATCCGCGAAGCGCAGATGGAAAAAGTGCCGTATATGCTCGTCGTCGGCGAAAAGGAAGCGGAAGCGGGCTTAGTTGCCGTGCGCCGCAGAGATAAGGGCGATACGGGCGCGGTCAGCGCGGACGAATTTATCGCGACCGTCCTTTCGGATATTGCGGATAAAACGGTATTTTAAAAAAACTTGAAATTTTTTAAATTTCTTTGAAAAATTGCTTGACAGAAAGGAATCGCTTGTGCTATTATAATAAAGCTAAGCAGAAGCGAACCTTCTCGCCGTGCGGTTTTGATCGGTACGGCTCGATATTTTCAAAGTCTCGGAAAAGGGATTTCAGAAAGTTGAAAAAGGGTTGCTATGCGTTAGCGACCCTTTATTTTTTGATGCGAGGTATACTACCATTAAAGAGCAACATCAGATCAACGAAGATATTCGTGATAAGGAAGTCAGAGTCATTTCCGCAAGCGGCGAACAGCTCGGCATTATGAGCGCGCGCGAAGCCCTTCAAAGAGCCGAAGAGGAGGACCTTGACCTCGTCAAGATCTCCCCGACCGCCGTGCCCCCCGTTTGTAAGATTATGAACTACGGAAAGTTCAAGTTCGAGCAAGCCAAGCGCGAAAAGGAAAACCGCAAAAACCAAAAGATCGTCGAACTCAAAGAAATTTATTTATCAATGACGATCGATATCGGCGATTTGAACATCAAAGCCAAAAAGACGATGGAAATGCTTTCGGACGGCAATAAAGTCAAGGTTTCAATCCGTATGCGCGGTCGTCAGCAAGCGCACGCCTCGATGGGCGTAGACGTTATGAAGCGTTTCTTTGAAATGCTCGGCGGCAAAGCGGTAATGGATAAAGCGCCCAAAACGGAAGGAAGAAATATTTTAATGATCCTTTCTCCCGCAAAATAAACGGAACTTACGCATAGGACAACCCGTGCGAAAGAGAATATAAGAAAATAAATTCGGAGGATAAAATATATGCCTAAACAGAAAACACACAGCAGTACGAAAAAGCGTTTTTGGCTCACCGGTTCGGGAAAGGTAAACAGATCCCACAGCGGTAAGAACCACAAAGCGGAAACCAAGAACAGAAAGAGAAAGAGAAATTTGCGTCAGACGACTCTCGTTTCTTCCACGCAGGAAAGCACCGTCAAGAGTATGATGCCCTACAAGAAATAAGAAGGAGATAATGAATTATGCGTATTAAAAGAGCAGTAAACGCCGTAAAAAAGCGTAGAAAAATTTTTAAACTTTCCAAAGGCTATTTTGGAAACAAGAGCAAATCGTATAGAATCGCGCGCGAAGCCGTAATGAAGTCCTTGAACTACGCGTTTATCGGCAGAAGATTGAGAAAGAGAGATTTCCGTCGTCTTTGGATCACGAGAATCAACGCGGCGGCGAGAATCAACGGCATTTCTTATAGCAAGCTTATGTGCGGTTTGAACCGCGCGGGCATCAACCTCAACAGAAAAGTTTTGGCTGACCTTGCCGTAAACGACGCGAACGCGTTCGCGCAACTCGTAGAAAAAGCGAAAGCGGCGCTTTAAGTAAACGATAAAAAGCCTTTTAGCTAAAACGCTTCAAAAGGCTTTTTCGCTATTTCAATGAAAATGATTTTAACCTCAAAAAGCAATCCGCTCGTCAAAGAAACGGCGACGTTAAAAGATAAAAAAGGCAGAAAAGCTCTCGGTATGTTTTTGATCGAGGGCAAAAAAATGGCGTTGGAATGTCAAAAAAGCGGGCTTAGTATCGATTGTGCGTTCGTATCCGAAAGCTATCGCGGCGAAACGCCCGAAGGCGTGAAAACCGTGTGTGTGACGGACGAGGTGTTTAAGTTTTTATCCGACGAAAAAACGCCGCAAGGGATTTTATGTCGGGTCAAGCTTCCAAAAATAGAGCTCGCGCCTCCCACTGGCAAATGCCTGTTTTTAGACGGCGTTTCCGATCCCGGGAATATGGGCGCGATCATTCGCACGGCGAACGCCGCGGGATATGAAGAAATTTATCTCACCGACGATTGCACCGATCCGTATTCTCCTAAAAGCGTGCGGGCGAGTATGAGCGGCGTGTTCTTCACGAAACTGTATGCGGGAACGCGCAAAGAGCTTTTAAACGTATTAAAGGATACGCCGATCGTGGTTGCGGATATGCACGGCGAAAATATCTTTTCGTTTTGCCCGCCCAAGCGGTATGCGCTCGTCGTCGGCAACGAAGGGAACGGCGCGTCGGAAGAGGTCAAAAACGCGGCGACGAATAAAATCGGGATTCCGATGCGGGGCACGCAGGAAAGCTTGAACGTTTCGGTCGCGGCGGGAATAGCGATGTATCTACTTTCCAAAAACGATTTTCAAAATTAAGATAAAGGAGCTTATATTATGTCAGGACATAGCAAATGGCACAACATACAGGCAAAAAAAGGTAAGGCGGACGCGGCGAAGGGCAGAATTTTCACCAAGCTCGGCAGAGAGATTGCGGTAGCGGCAAAAACCAACC
This sequence comes from Candidatus Scatosoma sp., assembly GCA_045644545.1. Taxonomy (GTDB): domain Bacteria; phylum Bacillota; class Clostridia; order Christensenellales; family Borkfalkiaceae; genus Scatosoma. The sequence goes on from JAZRHC010000013.1 coordinate 48,725, forward strand.
CCAATCCCGAAACCAATAGCAAGCTTGCCGATATTATCGCGAAAGCAAAAGCGGCGAATATGCCGAACGACAACATTCAGCGCAGTATCAAAAAAGCCAGCGGCGAAATGAACGGCGCGGACTATAAAGAACTCACCTACGAAGGCTACGGCGTGGCGGGCTCGGCGGTTATCGTCACGACGCTTACCGATAACATCAACCGCACGGCGGGCGACGTTCGCGCGATTTTAGGCAAGCACGGCGGTCAGCTCGGTCAAAACGGTTGCGTTTCGTATAATTTCGATAATAAGGGATATATCGTCGTGGAAAGAACGGTCGAGCTCGACGAAGATACGATCACGGAATACGCGTTGGAAGCAGGCGCGGACGACGTGGTGGTAAGCGACGACGTGTACGAGATCTTCACAACCCCTGAAACGTTCTCGGAAGTCAGAAAATATCTCGAAACCAAAAACGCGGAACTCGTGGCGGCTGCACCCAAAGGCAGAAGAAACGACGAGGAAGAAGATAAGATCAAATTCGTGCAAGCGGAAATTGCAATGATTCCCCAGAACAAGATCGAGCTTCCCGCCGACAAGGTGGAAACCTTCCTTAAAATGATCGACGCGCTCGAAGATCACGACGACGTGCAAAACGTCTACCACAACGTAGAGCTTCCCGACGACGAGGAATAAAAAATTCATCCGACGACATAATTTCTTGCCGTCGGATTATTTTTTCCCGATTTCTTGCTTTTTTTTGGAAAGTGTGCTATACTATCTAAGAAAGGAGAACTACGTTATGTTGGATTGCATTATCGTCGGTAGCGGTTTGGCGGGAATTTCCGCCGCGCTCACTTTGCAAGCGAACGGAAAAACGTTTGAAATTTTCGGTTCGAGCGAGCTTAGCTCGAAAATCTACCGCGCGGAAAAAATTCATAATTATCCGGGTCTTTCGGATATTTCGGGCGAGGCTTTTTGTGGCGCGTTAAAGGCGCAGCTTGCCGAGGCTAAAATTTCGATCAATACGCAAAAGGTGGCAGGCGTGTACGCGTTGAAGGATAAATTTACCGTAATGACGCAGGAGGGAAACACCTTTGAGAGTAAAACGGTGATCCTCGCCCTCGGCGTGGAAACTATCAAGCCCGTTCAAGGCGAAACGGAGTTTTTAGGGCGCGGCGTGAGCTATTGTGCCACCTGCGACGGGTTTTTATATAAGGGAAAAACGATCGCCGTCGTGTGTACGAGCAAAGCCCTTGAACACGAGATCGCGCACCTTGCGGGCTTTGCCGAAAAGGTGTATTTAATCCCGATGTATAAAGGGGAAACCTTTCAAGCTCCCAACGTGGAAAAAATTATGCAAATGCCGATAAAAATCGCAGGCGAGAAAAAAGTCGAACGGCTCGTTTTTCAAAAACCGTTGAAAAACGGAAAAACGGATTTACGTGTCGACGGCGTGTTTATGCTCAAAGAAAGCGTTTCGCCTGCGGCGCTCGTCGCAGGTCTTGAAACGAAGGACGGGCACGTCGTGGCGGATAGGGAAATGCATACGAATTTAAAAGGCTGTTTTGCGGCAGGGGATTGCACGGGCAGACCGTATCAGTATACGAAAGCGGCGGGCGAAGGCAACGTCGCCGCCTATTCCGTCAGCGCGTATTGCGCGGCGAATAAAGAATAAAAGGAGAACGGTGAATCGTGAAAAAGCGCGAAAGAGTGATTTTATATTCCGATTTGAATAACTTTTTCGCGTCCGTTGAAACGGTGTTGAATCCCGAGTTAAAAGGCAAGCCCTTGATCGTTTGCGGCGATCCGAAAGAGCGCAAAGGCGTAGTGCTCGCCAAAAACGAAGAGGCGAAAAAATACGGGATCAAAACGGCGGAAACGGTGGTTTCCGCGCTGAAAAAATGCCCGCACGTTTTCCGCGTGCAAACGCATTTTGGAGAATATAAAAAATACTCCCGTATGGTTCGGGAAATCTACGAACGCTTCACGGACGTGGTCGAGGAATGTAGCATCGACGAGTGCGCGCTTGACGTGACTGCGAGTGTAGCGCTGTTCGGTAGCGGAGAGGAGATTGCTAATAAAATACGAGAAACCGTCAAAAAGGAACTCGGGCTCACCGTATCCGTCGGCGTAAGCTTTAATAAGGTGTTCGCGAAAATCGCTTCCGATCTAAAAAAGCCCGACGCCGTCACCGTAATTTCTCGGGAAAATTTCAAAAAAATTCTCTATCCGCTTCCCGTTTCCGATATGCTGCTCGTCGGCAAGTCCACGGCGGAAACCTTCCGAAAGATGGGGATATTCACGATCGGCGATTTGGCGAACGCAGACGAAACCCTTTTAACGCAAAAAATGGGAAAACGGGGCAGGCAGGTGTGGATCTACGCGCGCGGAGAGGATTCCGAGCCCGTCAAAGCCAAAGAAGAAATTGAAGACTTGAAGTCGATCGGAAATTCCGCAACCTTACCCTACGATATACGAAGCCGCGAGGAGATCAAGCGTTGGTTTTTCGTCTTGTCCGAAAGCGTAACCGCGCGCCAACGCGACGCGGGCGTGGGCAGGGCAAATACCGTGCATATCGTCGTGAAAAACGAACGCTTGGAGGAATCTACTTGGCAAATGAAAATCTCGCCGAGCTGCGTTTGCGGAGATATCGCAAAAGCGGCGTTCGAGTTGTTTTGTCAGCGCTATCCGCAGGGTGCGCCTGTGCACCTTCTCGGCGTGAGCGTTTCGGGCTTCGATTATAATATTTCGCAGATCACTTTTTCCGACGCGCTCGGCGGCGAGGAAGGATATAAGAAAAAAGAACGTATGGAAACGGCGATCGATAACATTCGCAAAAAATACGGCTACGCCAAATTGCAAAGAGGAATCGTATTTCAAGACGAAAAATTAAACGGCTTGGACGTTCGCGGCAAAAAACACGAACCCGAGCCTAAAAAAGAAAAAGGAGAATAGATTTATTCTTTGCAAATAAGAAAATCACCCGAGAGGGCGATTTTTTACGTTAGTCGAGTTTTACTTTCGCGCTTCCGTTTTTATGGTATTGAATTCTGTCGCCGTCGCAATGAATGCCGTCGATATAAGCGAGGTATTCCTCTTTTGAGGGAAACGGCGGCTTATACTTTTTAATAATTCGTTTCGCTCGTTCAGCTCCTTTTTCCAAAAGTAAAAAAAGGATTGTAAGCTGCCATTTCGCATTGGCAATGCACGCCGATTCGGGGTCTTGGATTTGATAATCTTCGCCGTGCTCCGCACCGACAGAACCGCCTGCATAAGCGTGCAGAACGGGCATAAGGCAGGAAAGATCTCCCATATCGGTGCTTCCCGCGGTAAAAATTTCAAGGTCGTAAAGCTCGTGCTCGGGGATAGCGCTCGCCGCCGCTTCTCGTGCAATTTCTAACAGATCAGGGTCGTTTTTAAGCGGCGCGTACCCGTGCGTGTCGTTGATCTCTATATTCGTTCCGAGCGATAACGCCGCGCCGCACAACGCTTGATTTACCTTTTGGTTGGTTTTTTGAATCGCCTCAAAGCTTTTGCCCCGAACGTAGCTTTCCATCGTCACGCGATCGGGAATCGCGTTCACCGCTTCTCCGCCGCGGGTAATAATCGGGTGTACTCTGATTAGATCGGAATCTTGAAACGTTTCCCTCAAAGCGTTTACGGCGTTGATCCCCAAAGTTGCGGCGTATAAGGCGTTTCTCCCGTCCCAAGGTCGTCCGCCCGCGTGTGCGGATACGCCTTTAAAGGTGATATTTTTCACGACCGATCCCACCGAACCGAGGTTGATAGAAAAAACGGGAGAG
>JAZRHC010000014.1:0-2488 GCA_045644545.1 Candidatus Scatosoma sp.
TGACCTTTTTCAATCGTCCTACGTTCTTGTGCTTTATTAACCAATTAGCTTTCTTTCTTAATATGAAAATTTGCCTTTTGTACTCGTCTTTATTATTCCTAATAAAAACTTCTTGCTATGCAGTTGTCAATCTTCGTTTGCTTACGACGACAGTCGTAAGATGCTTCGATTCGGTACTCCCGAAGCGACAGCTTAAATATAATAACACTTATAAAAGATAAAGTCAAGCATTTTTTTTAAATTTTTTAAATTTTTTTAACTTTTTTTATTTTTTCCAAAAAGCCGTTTTTTATACGGTTTTGAGGTGGAATCGTGCCCTTATATATTATATATATATGTCGCGCGAGGGAAAAACGGCGACTGAAAAAATAGTTTTTATATAAAAAAATTTACGGGCGAATTATTCTCTCGCCCGTACGCTATAAATTTATTTATCTGCATCCGCTGCAAGTTTTGCAGTTTCCCGAGCACCTTTTCGAGGACTTTCCCGTCATCGAATACATACTCCCCGAATAATCCCGCGCGGCGACCTCGCCGCAGTCGGGACATTTCACCTCGTCCGCGTGCGATTTTACGAGCTCGTCGAATTTCTTCCCGCACGACGGGCATTTATACTGTAAAAAAGGCATCAGTCCCTTCTCCTCTTCTTTTTCGCTTGTTTGGGGGTGCGGATCTTGATTTTATCCGTCATTCTCACGAGGAACACCGAACAAAGCACCGTGAGCAACACCGAAATCCCCACGATAATCCAAAACTCCCACGCCGCAAAATCCCCGTGCAAGCCCATACCGAACGGCAGGTCTACGTTCATACCCAAAAGCCCTGCGATCAGCGTTGGGATCGCGACCAAGATCGTGATGATCGTCAGCCGTTTCACGACGTTGTTCAGATTATTCGAAATGACCGAGCTGAACGCGTCCATCGTCGTTTTCAAAATATCGCGATAGATAGTACACATCTCCACCGCCTGCCGCGTTTCGATCAAAACGTCGTCGTACAGATCCTGATAATCCTCGTTATTTTTCACCGATTCCATACGCGACAACCGCCCGTACACCGACGAGTTCGCCGAAAGCGCCGTCGAGAAATACACGAGGGAATCCTGCAAGCCGAGCAGCTCGATCAGCTCTTGATTACGCATAGATTTATGCAATTCCGCTTGCAAGCGCAAGGATTTTTTATCGATTTGTTTCAGCAAGTACGAAAACCGTTTCACGTTCTCGTGCATAAAGTTCAAAACGAACCCCACGGGTTTTTGCGTGGAAACCTTGACTCTGTGCGTACGGAACGCCACAAACACAGGGTTTGCGCTGAGCGAAACGGTGACGATACAGCTCCCGTTATAAATCACGGCGACGGGAATGGTGGTATACGTGTCGTCGCCCTCTTCGGTTTCGACCATCATAGGGCTGTCCACGACGTACATCGTCGCGCCTTCGTCCACTTCCACTCGCGCGGTTTCCTCTTCGTCGAGCGCGGCTTTCAAAAATTCCTCGGGAATATTGCTGAGCTCGCGAATAGTTTCCACTTCCTCGTCCGTCGGGCTGACCATTTCCACCCAACAGTTTTTTTCGAACTCTTCGAGCTCGATCATATGCAGTTTTTCGTCCGTTTTGTAAAATCTGATCATTTCAAGCACCGCCTTTTGTTTTTTTGCGAAGGCGTTTTCTTACGCCCGAGCCGTTAGCATTAGCCCGAAAGCATAAAAAAACACGCGGGAAAAACCGCCCGCGCATTATGTACTTGAATCCAAGCGTGCAAGCACGCCGAAGCCTTAGAGCACGAAACCACCCTTGCGCGGCGGAATTTCTTTAATTTTCAAGCAACTTCGGTTTGGAACAGCGTCCATAATCGCTCCTTAAAAACACTAACGCCGCGCGGAGTAAATTTCAAGCCGACCCTCGGCTCGACCGCACTACTTCTTTATTATACGCCCAAAAAAAAAATTTGGCAAGCGTTTTGCATAAAAAATTTTGAAAATTTTTCGAAAGCCTCTCGCCGCTCTACACGATGCCTTTTCCGCTCGTAAAGCTTTCCACGAGCCCCGCCACGTCCACGCCCGCGCGCTCGAACGCCGCGACCAGATTCGCAGGGGTCGCGATCTTGAATTTATTGTCTTTATAATACCGTTTGAGCGCCGCCGAAAACTTCTTTTTTCCCACGCTCTGCCGCAAGGTATCGAACAAAACCATACCCTTATCGTACGCGATCGAGCGGTATTCGTATTCGCTCAAATACTCCGACAAATTTCTGGTCATTCGGGTATCCGCCTCTCCGAACACGCTCCCGTACGTCCGATAATATTCCCGCACCGCCGCAAGCGAATCGTCCACGAGCGCCTTCCCCGAAACGCCGTATTCCCCGTGCGCGTCGAAAAACAGCTTCGCCGAGTACTCCGCAAGCCCCTCGTGCTGCCAAGCGTACAGCGTTTGATCGCTCCCCACCGCCGCGTACCACCATTGATGCGCCGTTTCGAGCACGAGCGTGT
>JAZRHC010000015.1:0-18333 GCA_045644545.1 Candidatus Scatosoma sp.
GGGGCAGAATTGCAATGCCCGTGCTACTTTCGTTATGTTTTGCTTGATACGGTTTGCCACGATTCCACGTGTCTTAACCGAAGTGTCTATGATATAGTAAATATTTGTTGTTTTCATTGTTGATTCTCCTTGTTTTTGTGAAATAGAAAACGCCCGCGGTCAACTAACCGTGAGCGCGTGATTTTTTGTGATTTTTTGAAGAAGGCGGTGTTCCTGTCCCACCCACCCCCTAAGCGATTTTTTATGGAAATCTAACCCTGTTTTGCCCGTTCGGCCATCCCCCTTTCGGGGGCAGTCCTTGCTTGTCTATCCTGTTTTAATCGGGGAAAGTGGGGAAGGTGGGGATTTGACTTTTTGATAGGGCTTCCCCGATTTCCCCGACTTCCCCGATTGTTTTCGGATAGGTAGGCATAAAACCTTGAACTTTTAGGTTTAGAGTGGATTTTCCCGTCTTCCCCGATTTCCCCACTTCTTACGAAATAGGTATCGTTTAGGATAAAACCCTTAATGTTCAGGGTTGCGATTTTCGCGCAAAGGTGGTATTTATGAGATTTTCGCCCGAAACACAGTAAGAAACGCTATCGTGTTTCGGGCTACTACTAATCATACAGGGGAAAACGGCGATAAAAAGCAAAACACACTTCCATATACCTTACAAGTCAAGGTCGTGGAAGTGTGCTTAGTTGGAGCAGGTGAGGTGCTCCAAACCCAGCATACTTCCCACGCCATCAAAATCTATGATTTTACACAAAAAACGCCTAAAATTAGGCGTTTTTGTATTGCTTTTTATCCTTACTGCAAGCACATATGAGCTTATAATTTCGTACTCACTTCCGTGGGATTGAATGATTGAAAGGATATATCTAAAACCAGAAATGAGTTTTTATTAAATCAGTTTTTCAACTTAAAAACAAACAGGAATATATTGAAAATCTCTTATCAATACTTTTGCTTCCATTCTTTCATCGCAGGTTATTATTAGCCATATCTTTCCGTATCCTTCCGCATATAATACATTATCGGGTTGTTCAACTTCATATTCTTCAATATTACTCGCACCCCAAACAATGGATTCTAATTCTAATCCTTCTTTCCAATCCTTATCCCATTCATCGGATTGAACGGAAGAACATTCAAAACAAACAACAGGGTAATGCGTATATTGATGATGCCACGGTCCTTCCGTTCCTCCCATATCTCTAAAAGCAAAACCACCTACATAATGGATATTTTCTGGCACTAATACACTAAAATTACAGGCAACAAAAGCACAACGTTCAATAATTTTTACTGTTTCGGGTAATCTTAACAGACATTCAAAATCTTCCCCCTTTACCATAGGTTTTTCATTGCATTGAAAAAACGCTTCTTGTCCTATTATTTCAATTGTATTATTTAATTCAATTTCTCCATTATAGTGTTTAAACGAAGCAACCCCCAAAACTTTAATATTATTTGAGAGAACTATGGTTTCGTCATAATCTGTCCATGTATAATAACGAGAGCCGTCTGATCCATGCGCCATACCACACAACTCATCGTCTGTATATTCTCTTGAATATGTCCTTTCGTTTATAGGTTCTCTCTCAAACGCATTGTCTCCAATTCTATTTACAGGAAGACCATTTATCGTTTCAGGTATAATTATCGAGGGACGAGACCAGCTATACACTTCGTTCTTTTGGATTCTTCCTGTTATTGTTATACTCCCATCTGATGTTTTATACCATTGCAATCCTTCCTCTGTGCAACCTGAAAAATCCGCATAATCAAAATAGACAACATACCTGCATCTCCTAAGATTTGTTATAGCATCGCTTTCATCACTTTTTTGATAAATATGAATATCTTTCCCTTCCCCAACAGGTCTTTTTGAGCGAGAAAATATTGTAATCTCTTTGCTAATTTTATGATAATCTCTAAAATTGTCGCCTTCATCAATGTAGTCAGCTTCTTGGTCTCGTAATGCATGTCTATCAAATTTGGTCAAAGTTGAAGGTAAGACAACACTTTCCAAATTTTTGCAATCTAATGCACTACAATCTATTTCAAGACACCCCTCAGGGATTTCAATGTGTTTTACTATATCACATCCAACAAAAGCATTTTCTCCAATCCTTACAATCCCTTTGGGAACAACAACCTTTTCTTCGTTTCCATTATAGCGGATAAGTATATTATTTTTAATGGAAAAATCAGGAGAAAACCACATTAAATTTTCAAACGCCGCTAAATTTTGCGAAGAATAATTTGATAATGGGCTTACATTTAATGAATCAACTATTCCTTTTTCTATGACGATTTGTTTGATATTTTGCAGTTTCATTCTAATAGACGATTTCGCCCGGTCAATTTTTGAGGACAGAATCCGTACCGCTTCTTGCAAACTCATATCACTTTGAGAAACAATAAAATTTTCGATATAAAACTTGCAACAAGCTTCATCTTCGTAATAAGACCAATCCTTTCTTTTAAACATTTTTACTTTTCCCTTATCTTAAAAATTCATTTTTATATTGATACAACACGTCTTTTATACTTTCCGCAGGACGAATTTCACACCCAGATAAAACGAAAAACAATCCGTGCGAATTTCCTTTTTCCGTACACATTGACGCAAAATTATTATCGAAACTCCACGCAGTTTTATCGGGATTATTCTTTAAGAATACTTCCCGCATTAAATCGCGACTTGCCACCCCGCTAGATTCACACAAAAAGAACGCTTTAACAATTTGCGCCCCAATTTGCCCCTTTCTACTTGTTGCCCACACAGGAATTTTTGCCAGAGCTTTGGATTTGTATTCTTTCACATTTTTGGGTTCGTCGAGAAAATCACTTTCCAAAGGGGGAGCGCAAGGTTCTGCTCCGTATTCTCTTAATACTCTTGCCGCATACTCTCTAACAAGACTTTCAAAAACTTCGTTTTTATCCTTATCCGAGAAACAAAGAGCGAGTTCAAAAGCACGTTTGGTTTTTTCCGACACGATAAAAGTAATTTCTGTGGTTTGCATTTTGCACCTTCGATAGTTTATTTGCTACTCATAGCTTAGTCAGTATAGCACAATTAAAAACATATGTCAACTATTTTTACTATATTTCTCTAAATAATTTTCTATATAGTCTATGTTTATACAAAAATGTTTAAGGTTAAGGGTCGCGATTTTTCAAAAAAACGGCATTTTTGCCCAAAACACGATAGAGTTTCTTAATGTGTTTCGGGCTATTCCTAATTCCACAGGGGAAAACGGGGATAAAAAGCAAAACACACTTCCATATACCTTACAATTCAAGGTGGTGGAAGTGTGCTTGGTTGGAGCAGGTGACGAGAGTCGAACTCGCCGGGAACAGCTTGGGAAGCTGCCGCCATACCGCTAGGCGACACCTGCTTATCTTTAAGCGCTTTCATTATATCGCTTTTTCAATAAAATGTCAACGCTTTTTTCTTGCCTTTTATAAAAAATTTTCTCTACGCCTTCATTCCTCTACATTCAGGGCAAATCCCAAAAAATTCCACGCTGAATCTCTCCACCGAGAAGCCGTCTACTTCCTTCGGCACGCCCTTTTCAATCACCGAAAGCGCTTCCGCCTCAATATCCGCCACCTTCCCGCATTCCCTGCAATGCACGTGATAGTGCGGGTGCGTGTTGTAATCGTAGCGCACGTCGCTCCCCGCCACTTTCAGCTCCAACGCTCGGCTGCTCGTCGCAAACCCCGAAAGCACGCGAAACACCGTCGCGCGCGAAACCGACGGGTAAATTTCGTGGATATACCCGTACACCTCCGTCGCCGTCGGATGATCGAGCGTTTTTAACGCTTCGTAAATAATGGACTTTTGCTTGGTCTGCCGTTCTTGCATTTGCCTCTCCTTAATGGGATTGAATATCATTTATAGTTTGATTATAGCATACTTTTTTCCGTTCGTCAAGGGAATTTAAGAAATTTTACAAAAAAATCTTGCCCGAAAAAATCGGGCAAGAAGCTTTTAGCGAAGGCTTTGGGTGTTGAGAATACTGATCTCGCTTCCCGTGTTCGCGTCGATATAGATAAGATATCGGCCGTCGCCGTAGGAGCAAAGGAACTCGTACGCCGTGCGTTCGCCGCCTTTGACCTCGATCACACAGCCGCGCGAATGCTCGACGGTGAGGCTGTCGTGAAGGTTATTTTTCGCTTCGTTTAAACTCAGCTTGGCGCTCGGCTGTATGCGCTTATGCGAATTGCGGATATATTTGGACGCGTCGAAGCCGGACACCACGCCGCGCTCCTCGCAGACCTTGACCTTGACCATATCGGGATAGTAAACGAAATCGTCCTCTTCGTAGACGAAGGTAAATTCGGCGGTCGAGCCGCTTTCGTCCATTTTCACGACGGTCATATCGTCGTAGCCGAGTTTTTCCAAGAAATCCTCCGCGACGTCTTTCGCGTTGTCCGCGTCGAGAATCTGTTTTTTGCAGTCTTTATAATAATCGAATCTGATGAGTCTGCCGTCGAATTCGGACGCCTGCGCGTAGATCTGCACGCCGTCTTTATCCGTCAAGATAAAGTTATACGCGTCCATACCCTTTGCGAGCGTTTCGCCTGCAAATTCCACCTTTTTGATCTGATAATCGGAGAAATACCCTTTGACCTTTTCTTCGGCGGTTTCCGAAGCGATCTTAGTATCCTTTTTCTTTTCGTCGGTGGTCGTTCGGCTCATACCTGCCCCCGTCGTTTTCCATTCGTTGAAGGACGGAAGCAGTTTCCCGTTTTCGGGCAAAGTGGCGTTTTCGATATTTTCCATCGCGTCGCCGATCTTGTTTTTCGCGCCTTTGATAAAGTCTTGCAGGTCGTTATCGGTCATTTCTGCGGAAATCTTATCGAGCGTCGTGCGCACCGTGTGGTTGGTTTGATACAGCCCTTCTAAAATCTCTCTATCGCGCGACGAAAGCTGTTCGCCGTTTCTGATTTTCGCAAGCATTCCTTCCGCCGCCTCTGCGGTGCGGTTGATAAAGCTCGTCAGGTTGCGGTCGGCTTCCGCGTCCATAGGCAATTTTTCAAGGTCGGCTTCCGCTACGCGCGCCTGCACCAAAAGATCGGTGAGGATTCGGCTCTGTTGCGCGGGGGTTGCGGAAATTCTCACGCGGTCGAGATCGTCGTCGAGGTTTTCCATCACGCCCACGAACTCGTAGATCGTACCGCGATAGTTCGTTGCCGCGCCGCGCCTCATTCCCGCCATATCCACCGCGCCGAGCGTGACCACGGTGGTCAGCGCGAGGGTGACTGCGCCCAAGGAGATCACCGCCGCGAGCCAACCGCCGTACCCGGGTGCGTGGCGTTTGCGTTCGCCGTTATTTTTCTTAGTCGTTTTGTTTTTATTATTCGCGCGAGCTTTTCTCGCTTCCTTGCGCTTTTGCGCTTGTTCTTTGCGCTGCTTAGCAAGCGCCTTCCGCTTTTCCAAAGCCTGTTTTCTCTTTTCGGCTTTCGCGGCTTTTTTCTCGGCGGCTTTCTTTTTGCGTTCGGCTTTCGCCGCTTCCGCTTTCTTGCGGCGGGCTTCCTTTTCCGCCTTACGCTTTTCCGCCTTTTCCGCTTGTGCCTTCTTTTTCGCAAGCGCGAGCTCTACCCGCTTTTTCGCACGTTCGCTTTCCTTTTTGGCAAGCGCTTCGGTGCGTTCCACCTGCGCGTTCGTAAGCGTTTTTTGCGCGGATTTCTTCGCGGTCTGCCCCGACGTTTTTTTCGCCGTCGTCTTTTTCACGGTCTGCGTTTTATTTTCGCCCGACTGCGTAGTTTTCTTTTCGATGGTTTCTACTTTTTCCGCGCCCGAAGAAAGGTTTGTCGCGATTTCGGTATTCTTTTTCATACTCTTTCCCCCTTACCCTTAAATAGCAAAGACGTGTTTTCCAATCACGGTTACCGTCTGTCTGTCGAAGATCCACGCGCTCGTCGCCACGGCGGGATTATAATAGTATAACGCCCCGCCCGTGGGATCCCAGCCGTTCATTGCGTCCCTTGCGGCGCGCATCGCGGTATCGTTGGGCGTTAAGTTGATCTGCCCGTCGGAAACCGCCGTGAACGCGTGCTTTTGATACACCACGCCCGCGACCGTGTTCGGGAACTGAGGACTGCGAATGCGGTTCATAACCACCGCGCCGATCGCAACCTGACCCGTGTACGGTTCGCCGCGCCCTTCCGCGTAGATGGTTTTTGCGAGCAAATATAAATCGGAATTCGACAAATCGTTCGAGCCGCTTGAAGAGCCGCCGCCCGCGAGTACGTTATACGACGAATTCATTCCGAGCGCCTGATAGGTCGCTTTTCCCACGACCCCGTCCGCCGTGAGTCCGTTCTTTTTTTGGAAGGCGATCACGGCTTTTTTCGTGCCTGCGCCGAACACGCCGTCTACGCTGCCCGTATAATAGCCCCAATTTTTCAGCCTGCGCTGGACTTCCTTCACCTCGCCGCCCTTAGAGCCTTGGCGAAGCACCGCCGCGGTAAACGCGGTAGGCTGATCCTCGTCTTCCGTTTTGGGCGCGGGCAGGTTTTTAGGCTTGCCCCCACGACGGTCGTTTTTATTTTTGCCGAGCGATATGGTGCGCTCTAAGCGAACTGCCGCGGTATCCTTTGCCCCGCCGCCCGTCACGAGCGCGGGAGTCAAAAGACAAAGACCGAGCAAAGACAGCGCCAACGCGCCTTTTTTAAATGTTTTTTTCATCTTTTTTCCTCCTATGTACGCCGTTTTTGCCGCTCGGTTCAGCCGCGGTTTTTCTTCCAGTTTTGTATAATTTCCGCGATCTTGCTTTTATAAATAACTTCCGTTTTCGTGTTCCCCGAAAAGCACAAGGGCGGGTAGATCACGCACCACCAGTTATTTCCCTCGCCCTCGCCCAAATTTATAACGAGCGCGAGATATTCCCCTTCTTCGAGCACGAACTCCCCATAAACGCGGGTGGGAAAGCTTTCGGTTTTCACCGCCGCGCTCGCGCCGTAGTCAAATCCCTGCGACTTTAACACGGCGTTGGCGACCCGTTCTATTCCCGAAAGGCTGTTTTCAACGCTTTTTCGGGCTTTTTCTTTGCTCGTACACTCGGCGACGACGGAGGTGAGATACTCAACGATTTCGTCTTTTACGAGGTATTTCACCGCCTGATCGACGGAATCGTTGGAGTTGGCGCGGATATGAATACGGATATATTCCGCGTTTTGGGTTTGGGTTTCGCCCAAGCCGCCCGAAAGCCCGACCGCCGTTAAACTTATTATGATTGACAAAAGAAAAATTATGCAAAATTTTTTCATAAAAAAATAACCTCCGTGAATCTACACGAAAGTTATTGCCCACATTTTATGATTTTATACGCTGATAAAGTATTTATTTCTGGACTTCCCGTCTTTGAGCTTATTCGAGCTCCGACCAGCTACGTTCGTGGAGCTCGCCCGCTTCCAACAGACCTTGATAGTCCGTTTGGCGCAACGCCTCGTACACCGCGATCGCCGCGGAGTTGGAAAGGTTCAACGAACGAGCCTCCGAAAACATCGGGATTCGCACGCAGGTCGGCTCGTTTTTAAGTAAAAGCTCTTCGGGTAAGCCTTTCGTTTCCTTGCCAAAAACCAAAAAATCTCCGTCTTGGAATTTCACGTCGCTATGACGGCGACGGGCTTTCGTCGTGAAATAGAAAAACCGCGCGCCCTCGAATTGCGCTTTCAGCTCCTCGAAGCTGTCGTGGTAAGAAATATCCACCAAGTGCCAGTAATCCAGCCCCGCGCGCTTTAAGTATTTGTCCGTCACCTCAAATCCCAACGGGCGAATGAGATGCAACGAAGTACCCGTCGCGGCGCAGGTGCGCGCGATATTGCCCGCGTTTTGCGGGATCTCGGGTTCGACCAGAACGATATGGAACATTTTTTCACTCCTTTTCGCGGTTTTCGCGTACTTTATATTGTACACGCCCGCGCGGGTTTTGGCAAGCGTTTTTGAGCGCTTTTCGACCCTTTTCCATAGATTAACAGTCCGTCGCCCGCATAAACGGGAGCGTTTTACGCAAAATACACCTTGAAGGCGAACCCTTCGGGAGGATTTTATGCAATTTGAAAAAACACAGACCTTTATCAACTTAGCGCGTAGCTTTGCCGGCGAATGTCAGGCGGGTATGCGCTATCAGATGATCGCCAAGCAGGCGATGCAAGAAAAATTAAAGACGTTGTCCGACGCCATTCGCGTGATCGCGAAAAACGAAACGGTCCACGCGACGCAGTTTTTCAATAAGATTATCGAACACGCGGGAAGCCAAGAAAATATTTGCCTCGGGGACGCAGGTTACCCCTTCCACAAGGGTACGCTCGTCGAAAGCTTGACGTTCGCCAAGACGGACGAAAAGAGCGAATCGGAGGATATTTACCCCGCTTTCGCCGTTACGGCGGAGAAAGAAGGGTTTAAGGATATCGCTTTGCTCTTCAAACAGATTGCGGAAGTGGAAAGCCAGCACGAGGCGGTTTTTAAATATCTTGCCGAAGCGGTGAAAAACGGAACGCTTTATAAAAGCGAAACGCCGATGCTGTGGATATGTAGCGAATGCGGGTATATGCACGTCGGAACGGAAGCGTGGCAGGTTTGCCCTCTTTGCAAAGCCGAGCAAGGCTACGTGGATTTGCATTTGCCTTTCGAAGGCGTTAGAAAATAAACGGCGTTTCGTCTTCAACGTATTTTGATTTTGAAAAGGAGGAAAAAGTAATGAAAAATCAGAAAAACCAAAACAATCAGAACAACCAGAACAACAACAAGAACAAACAGAACAACGCTTGCGGCAGAAACTGTTCTTCCAACAAGAACAAGCAAAACGGCGCAAACTATGAAAACGACTGCAAATAAGTCTAAACGCGTACCTGCCCCCACGAAAAAGGCTATGGCTCTTACGGATATGAGGTCGGAAGGCGACTTCAACGGGAGCTATACGGGTACGCCCGAAAAGGGCGAAAAGCCGATGCAGGACGCCGACGATTTATAAACAGGAAAACGACCGTTTAAAACGGTCGTTTTTGCTTTTTATTTGCGCGGAATTAGAAATCCTCGTCGTCATCATCGTCGTCTTCGTCGTCCTCGTCGTCATCGTCGTCGTAATCGTAATAATCGTCGGCGGAAACGTATTCGAATTCTTCCTCCTCGGCTTCTTCTTCCTCTTCTTCCTCTTCTTCGAAATCTTCGTCCTCGAAATCCTCGTCGGAAAGTTGCAGATCGAGCTCCTCGGGTTCGTCCTCGTCGTCGAGGTAGCTTCGCCAAGCGTCGTCTTCCTCGGGATCGTCGACGGGTTCTTCTTCGTATTCGCTCTTTGCCTTACATTCGTCGCACATTTTCTCGCCCGAACGCATATAGTTATCCCCGCAGATGGGGCAGAGCTCCATTTCCTCTTCCGATTCCTCTTCGAAATCGTCGGCAAAGGTCTTTGCGCCGCTGAGCTCTTTTAAACACACCTCGCAGTATTCCTGTTCGTCCGCGTCGATATAATTAAGTTCGCATCTCGGACAGATCACGTAGTTTGCCATAGTTATTTTCCCTCGTTTCTTATAAGTTGATTTTGCTATATTATATTAGTATTTATGCAATTTGTAAACTGTTTTTTAGCCGTTTTTCAAGATTTTAAAAAAATTTTTTTAATTTTCACAAAAAAGGAAGCCGTTTTTCTATAAAACGACTTCCTTTTGGTTTATTCTGCCTTTTCGCCTTGCGTTTCCGCTTGATTTTCGCCTTGCGTTTCTACCTGCTCGGAAGCTTCTTCCACAGGCGTTTCTTGCGCCGTTTCCGCGCTTTCTTCCGCGGGCGCGTTTACTTCCTCAACCGCCGCCGTTTCGTCCGTTTTTTCGGCTTCTGCGGGGGTTTCCTGCGCCGTTTCCGCGTTTTCTTCCGAAGTTTCTTCTTCGTCGGCGTATACGTCGATGGATTTATCGTCCGTCGTGTCGAGACGGTTCTTTCTCACTCTCGTCGATTCGATCGCCTTTTGGCGCGCCGCTTTCTTTTTAAGGTGAATCGTTACGGGAACGGCAACCGCCGCGCCGACTACGAGTACGCTGCCGATCACGATCAAAACGATTGCCCAAACGGGGAAGCTATCGTCGCTCGCCGTCGCCGTTTCTTCTTCCAGCGTGCCCGCCCACGAGCTTTCGATCGCGTCGATATCCGCGCTCTTAATCGCGCTCTTGCCGCCGAGCAAGCGGATATAATAAGTGATACGGTCGTAATGTTTATTTTCTCCATCTACGAATTTGGTCGCGTAATCGGTCGCGCTTTCGTTCGCGCTCTTCGTCGAGTCCGCAAACGCTTTATATTCGTTGATATGGATATCGTCGTAGAGCGTTTCCACTTCGTTAAGCAAGCTTCTTTCGCCCGTGTGGAAGATATAAGTGAGCGCGTTTTCCAAAACGTCGTCCTCAAAGTCCTCGATATAAGTGAGAACTTCGTTATATTTCTCGTTGAGCTCGGTCAGCTCCGCGTTGGTTGCGGGAACGTCCGCCGCGTAGATATATTTATACGCGGTCGAGCCGAGGTTTTGCGCTCCCGAATAGAGAATTTTTCCTTCAAAGAATTCGGGCTTGTACCAAGAGGAATTAAAATCGATATAATCGAAATCAATCGGATCGTATTCCTCGCCGCCCGCGAACGAATAGTCGGCTTTCGTGCCCTTATAATGGATTCTCGAGAGCTTATAGCCGTTCGTGCCAGACGCGTAATAATACAGATAATCCCCTTCCGTTTTCCAAAGCGTGATATCCGCAATCCCGTACGCCATCGGAATCTCAACGCCGTTTTCGACCTTATAAAGGGTGGTGTCGTCCTTTGCGTAATACACGTAATCGTCCACGCCGAAGAACACCGCGCCGTTGGTTAAAACCGTGGAATTTTTCGCCGCCGTTTGCACCGATTCGTTGCCCGAAACGGTTTTCCAAGTTTCAGCTTCCGTCGCCTTATCCGCCAAGAAATACAAAGGCTTTACGTCGGGGGAGTCGTTCACCGCCGTGCGAGTGAAATAAACGCCGACCTGTTCGTATCTTTCCAAATCGTAGGTATAGCCCGAAATTTCCGCGGGCGTGCCTGCGTCTTTGTCGTTATAGTGGGTGAGTCTGTCCACGTAGTTCGATCCCACGCCGTCGAGCACAAGCTCGCCGAGGTTTACGTAGGGATACGTTTTATAATCGCTCTTTTTAAAGTCCTTTTCGTTGTCTTCCAAATAATTGGTATCGAAGGTATATTCTCTGCCACTCGAAGTTTTATAGCCGTTTTTAATCGCCGTCGCCGTCGCGGAAGCGTTGACCTTATAAAGCTGGTTATAAGGCGCGCTTGAAGATTGCGCCGAGTCGATATTATAGGTCACGCCCATCGTATAATACACCGTGCCGTTCGTGAGGTCGGTCATATCGTAAACGTATTCCGTCGCGCCTTCGACGAGAACGGCGGTTTTTTCCGTTTTGGTGTTAAAGGATTTGAGCGCGCCGTCTTCTTCATAGAGGCAGTAGACGGTTTTATTTTCCCCCTCGCCCTCTTCGACGAAACGATAGGAAGTGGAGTTGTCGTCCAGACGGAAATAATAATCCTTCATCGCCCACGAGCCGTCCAGCTTCGCGCGCTTGAAATCGATATAGTCGGTACGCGTTTGCCCGCTCTCAACGTCCTTGTCCGTCGTGGGGGTCGCGTAGTACACGTAGTCGCCGTAGAGATAAATGCCGCTGTCGTAGTCCTGCGAAACGAGGAGCATCGGAACGACGGTTTGCGCCTTTTCGTAGCTACCTGCCGAAAGGTCGGCGTTGGAAATGCGCATCAACGCGCCTTTTTTCACCTTGCCGTATTCGTTGGACGCCGCGTAATCCTCCGCGCCGTTGATATAGTAGACGAAATCGCCTTTTTGCACGGCGAACCCACCGTTGGAAGCGACGGCGGTTTTAGTCCCGTCGTAGCCGTCGAGCTTTTTCCCCGTATAGCTTTCGTCGCCGCAGGCGGCAAACGCGAGGACGGAGGAAAGTACGGTCGTCGCCGCGAGAATACTGATTATTTTTTTTGCTTTATCCTTCATCTTGTAAGGACTCCTTTTTGTTGTTTATTAGAAAGAAAGCGCAAAAAGTGCATTTTCCGATTCTATTAACGCATATTCTATTATATATCAATTTGGCAATTAAAGCAAACGAAAACGCCCCGTTTTTTTTGCTATTTTCTGTGAAATTTTAATTTTTGGAGATTTTTTTCGGCTATGCAACCTTTCGGACTTCTCAATTTTATCAAATCCGTACTCGATCAAGGCGGGAATCCCCCGCAAGCCCCCGCAAAAACGCCCGAGGACGATTCGCCGTCCGAAGGGATTCCCCCGTCCTTAACTCCCCCGCCAACCGAAGCGCCGACGAACAACCCGTTCGTGGATTTTTGCGCGGCGCACGACGAACGAGCGAAGAGGATTAAGAAAAAGTGAAGTTTTTCCTTGGGGAAAAAGTGAAGTTTGATAAATCAAGTGAATTTTTCACCCAAAGGGTGAAAGTGAAGTTTGCGCCTACGGCGCAAGTAAAGGTATAAAATTTTTACCGCAATTGCGAAGCAAATTCACTTTTGCAAAAGCAAAAACTTCACTTGCCGTCAGGCAAAATTAACTTTTCACGAAGTGAAAAAATTCACTTAAAAAACGCGGTTTCACCGCGTTTTTTCTCATTTCTTGAATCCGAAAAAGTCCGTATTTTCCCATTCTTTTTTTAGTAGCTCGGCGAAAAACGCTCTCTTTTCTTCTTTCGTCGCTTTTTTGAACAGGTGTTTAAACCCGAACGAACGAAATTCCTTTTTATAACGGGCTTTTAGGCTCGGGAATCGGTATTGCCCGTCTTTATAGACGACGAAATTCAGCTCCTCGCCGCCCGAAAGCTCCCGAAGGTCGAAAAAGTCTTTGCCTTTTTTGAAACGGTAGATATACGAGCAGGAAGAATCCCCGCCCTTTTCGTAGGTGTATTCATACGAAAAACCGCCGTCTATCGCCCAAGAAAAAAGCGTTTTGAATTGCCTTTCGATTTCCAGTTCCTTTTCATTCATAGCCTTATTCGTGGATCAAAACCGCTTTGATTCTGCGGATTCCCGCCGAAGAGCTTTGTTCTTTTTGAATCTTGAATCTACCGAGCTTGCCCGTCGTTTCCGCGTGCGGTCCGCCGCAAATTTCCTTCGAGAAATTGCCGATCGTGTACGTTTTCACGCGTTCGCCGTATTTGCTTTCGAACAGCCCCGTAAAGCCCTCCGCTTTCGCTTCGTCGAGGGTGATTTCCTTCATTACGACGGGAATATCCTCGCAAATTTTTTCGTTTACGAGATCCTCCACCGCCTTGATCTGCTCCGCCGTTAATGGCTGGGGATAATTGAAGTCGAAACGAAGCCGTTCTTCGGTGATATTCGAGCCTTTTTGGTTGATATCGGGCGAGCAAACGACTTTGAGCGCCGCGTGCAACAGGTGGGTCGCCGTGTGCAGGTTGGTCGTTTCTTCCTTATGATCGGCAAGCCCGCAAGCGAATTTCTGTTCGCTACCCGCCTTGGATTTGTTTTGGTGCTCCTCGAACGCCGCGTTATACCCCTCGATATCCACGCCGAACCCGCGCTCCTTCGCCATTTCCGCCGTGATCTCCACGGGGAAGCCGTAGGTGTCGTAAAGGCGGAACGCCGCCTTGCCCGCGATCACCGTTTCGGGAACGTACGCGGGGTCTTTTTCTTTCATAAACGCGTTCTTGCGCTCGATCCCGCCGATACATTTTTCGAATTCCTTCAAGCCCTGTTGCAGGGTTTTGGAGAACTTCGCTTCCTCCTTGTTCAGCTCGTCCGCGATCTTTTCCGCGTTGACGGAAAGCTCGGGATATACCGTTTTATACTGCTCGATAAAGGTTGCGGAAATTTTTGCAAGGCTGCCTTCGGGCAGGTCGATCTTGCGCCCGAACCGCACCGCTCTGCGGATAATACGGCGCAAAATATACCCTTGGTCGGTGTTCGAAGGCACGATACCCTTTTCGTCGCCGAGCATAAAGGTCGCCGTGCGCGTATGGTCCAAAAGCACGCGGAAGGCGCGGGTGATCTCCTCGCTTTCGCCGTAGGTCTTGCCCGTGAGCGCGGTGATCTCCTTGATCGCGTTTTCGAAAATATCCGTTTCGTACACGCTGGACTTACCGCTTAACACGCACAGCGCGCGCTCTAAGCCCATACCCGTGTCCACGTTCTTTTGCGAAAGCTCTTCGAATTTCCCGTCCGCCGTTTTATTAAAGCGCATAAACACGTCGTTCCAAATTTCGAGGAACGCGCCGCAATTGCAATCGGGATTACATTCGGGCGAGCACTTGGGCTTTCTGATGACGAACATTTCCGTGTCCGTACCGCAAGGACCGGTCAAGCCCGCGGGCCCCCACCAGTTGTTCTCGCGGGGCATATAATAGATATTTTCTTTTTTGATTCCCGCTTTTTCCCAAAGCGCCGCCGCCTCGTCGTCGCGGGGGATACTCTCGTCGCCGCCGAATACCGTTACGGCGAGCTTATCGGAAGGAATCCCCAAATACTTCTCGTCCGTTAAAAATTCGTAGCTCCAAGGGATCATTTCCTTTTTGAAATAATCGCCGAGCGACCAGTTCCCGAGCATTTCGAAAAAGGTACAATGCCGTTCGTCGCCCACGTCGTCGATATCTCCCGTGCGCACGCACTTTTGCACGTCGGTAAGGCGGTTTCCCGCGGGGTGTTTTTCGCCCAAAAGATAGGGCACGAGCGGGTGCATACCCGCCGTCGTGAACAAAACGGTGGGGTCGTTTTCGGGGATCAGGGAAGCGGACGGGATCACCTTATGCCCGCGTTCCTTGAAAAAGTTTAAATACGTTTCTCTCAAACTCTGACTCGTGTAAGTTTTCATAACAATGGTCGTTCCTTTGCCGTTTGCGGCGTTTTCTCGTTTTTTATAGCAATATTATAGCGTTCTCGTTCGCGTTTGTCAAACGATTTTTTCTTACTCTTTTGTTCGTTTACGCTTTCGTGAGCGCGTAGCCCGTTTTGGAATCCTTCACGGCGTAACCGAGCTTTAACAGCTCCGCGCGGAGCTCGTCGCTTTTCGCCCAGTCGCGGTTTTGGCGCGCCGCCCAACGCGCCTCGGCAAGCGCTTTCACTTCGGCGGGAATATCGCTCGCGGTTTGGCTGTCAACCCAAGCAAGATAGTCTTTCGCGTTCTTTTTGAACAGCCCCAAAAGTCCGTAGGTTTCGCGAATTTGTTCGGCGTAAGCCGTTGCCAAGCCGTCGCCCGCTACAAGGCGTTTTTTTATTTCCTTAAAATATCCGAATAAATTCGACAGGGCAAGCGCGGTGTTAAAGTCGTCGCTCATACATCCGTTAAATTCTTCGTCGATTTTTTTCGATTGCGCTTTTTGCTCGGCGGTTGCCGTCAGCCCCGCTTGCTCTATTTCGGCAAGTACGCCGTAAAACTCCACTAAATGCTTTTCCGCTTCGGGGAATAAGTCGTCGGTGATATTGATATCGTTGCGGTAGTTGGTTTGCAAAAGGGCGAACTTGATCGCCTCGTCGGAATATTTTTCCAAAAGCTCGCTCAAAAGCAAGCTGTTGCCGAGCGATTTACTCATTTTTTGACCGTTCACCTTGATAAGCCCGTTATGCGTCCAGTATTTCACGAACCGTTTGCCCGTGAGCGCTTCCGTCTGCGCGATCTCGTTTTCGTGGTGCGGGAAAATCAAATCCCTACCGCCGCCGTGAATGTCGATCTGATCGCCGAACGCCGCGCGGTTCATCGCCGAGCACTCGATATGCCAGCCCGGTCTGCCCTTGCCCCAAACGGAATCCCAGCAAATCTCCCCTTCCTTCGCGCTCTTCCAAAGCGCGAAATCGTAGGCGTTTTTCTTCTCCTCGTCGTTGTCCACGCGCACCCCGTCGAGGGCGTCTTCGAGGTTGCGATTAGATAATTGCCCGTAGGCAGGGAAGGATTGAACGTCGAAATACACGTCCCCGCTTTTGGTCGCGTACGCGTGGCCTTTGTCGATCAAGGTCTGCACGAAATCGATAATATTCCCGATATTTTCGGTGGCTTTGAGCCACACGGTGGGATCGTCCACGTCGAGCTTTTTCATTACGGCGTTGATATTTTCGATCATTTTCGCCGCGTATTCGTCCGCAGGGATTCCCGTTTCCTTGGATTTGGCGATAATTTTATCGTCCACGTCGGTATAATTTCTCGCATAGGTCACCACATAGCCGATTTTTTCCAAATATTTGCGCATAATATCGTAGATAAGCGCCTGATAGCCGTGCCCGATATGCGCCTCGCCCGAAACGGTGATGCCGCAGGCGTACATTTTCACTTTCCCTTCTTCCAAGGGGACAAATTCTTCTTTTCTCCTCGTTAAAGAATTATAAATTTTCATAAAACACCTCGTAACGATATATTGTCGCGCCCGCGAAAGGGGTGCGAAAAAGAAAAACGCCCTTACGAATCCGTAAAGGCGTAGCCTGCGTTAACCTTTGATAAATAGGTTGGAAACCGCGTATTCCTCAAACGCCGCTTCGCGCAACGCCGCGTTCGTAATTTTTTTATTCAAAAGATAGGAAATCACCACGTCGCGCACTTCCGTATCGTCGAAGCGATACCCGCAAACGGCTAAAAGATCGCTCGTGTCCGCCACCGAAAACCCGTGCAACAGCGCGATCGAGAAAATAAGGTTTTTCGTCGGATAATACGCGCCGCCGCAAATTTTCTTCCAGATCTTAGGGGAAATTTCGATCCCTTCGATCGCCGCTTCGTCCGTCAATCCGTATTTTGCAAACACCGCTTTTTTCCATTTGCGGAAGGAATTCTTGGAAAAATTATCCCCGATCCGCGCGAAAAACCCGAGCGGACGGAAAGAAAACGAAAAGCTCTTGTCCGTCATTTGTTCTTTGAGCTTAGCCAAAAGCTCCGCCTTTTTCTCTTGCAACGCAAGCCGCATATTCTCCGCGGGCAGGGTGTAGGCGTACGTTCTTCCGAACTCGTCCGTTTTCGAGTCCTGCATTTTCGGCATACGGTAGCCGGGCAGAGTGCAAAGCTTATCGTAGTGCGCGTATTTTTCGCAGAAATATTCGTCCAGATCGGACATAAATTCAAAATTCATAAAAAACTCCGTTGGGTAAGTTTTCCCCTACATTTATTATACCATACTCAAAGCAAAAACGCAACCGTTTCAAAAAAGGAAAATTATTTGAGTTTTTTCTTTTTTGGCTGTGAAAAATTTGGCATTTTTTGAAATTTTATTGCAAAATACTTGATTTTTTTTCAAAAATATGATAGATTTTATATGTATGTTTTGAGAAAAAAGAAAATTTTGGAGGAAAGTATGAAAAGGGAACGCATTGAAAAAATCGCAGAATTATTAGACAAAAGAGGCAAATTGACCTTGGAACAGCTCGAAGAATATTTCCCGCGCGTGTCGCAAATGACCTTGCGCAGGGACTTATTCCAGCTCGAAGAAGAAGGCAGAATTATTCGTATTCGCGGCGGCGCGATGTCGGTGAAAGAGGTGCAAAAAACCTCGGGCGAGCCGTACACGAAAAAAACCACCATTCACACCGACGAAAAAATCGAGATCGCGCAAAAAGCGGCGGGGCTCGTGGACGAGGGCTCGTCTATCTTTATCGACGGCGGTACGACGGCTTTATATCTCGCCAAAGAACTGCCCGATATGAATTGTAATATTTTTACGAACGGGATCGCGGTGGCGAGCGAGCTCGCGCAAAAAAAGAACGTGACGATCAACCTTTTGGGCGGTCAGCTTTTAAAGGACAATCTGTCAACGGCTTCTTCCCTATCGGCGATTTACTTTCAGGACACGAATTTCGAGCTTGCGATTATTTCCGCAACGGCGTTCACGCCCGAAAGCGGATTTTCGTGCAATTCGCAGGTGGAAGCGGATTTATTAAAGCTCGTCAGAAAAAAAGCGAGGTTTTTATATATGATGCTCGACAGCTCGAAGATCGGTAAAATTATGCCCTACACCTTCGCCCGCGCGGAAGATATCAACGTTTTGATCACCGACGAAGCCTTCCCCGAAACGCTGAAAGAAAAATTCAAAGCGATGGATATCGTTGTAATTTGATTTTACGAAAACGAAGCTCCCTTGCGCAAAGGGAGCTGCCAACTTAACAATTGTGATAATAAAACAGCTCTGTTCGAAATGAACAGAGCTGTTTTATTTGAAAAGCGGCGGCTACCTATCCTCCCAACGGTTAACCGTAAGTACTTTCGGCGTAAAAGAGCTTAACTTCTGTGTTCGGAATGGGAACAGGTGGATCCTCTTTGCCATCGTCACCGCTATGGTTATATAATCCGTAATTCCTCACGGTTCATA